>NZ_JAKJSX010000008.1:0-364208 GCF_050337435.1 Vibrio satsumensis
GGGTTGGGAGGGGTCTTATAACAACATTTCGTGGCTTGGAGGTTGGGGAACGCCTTTTTACAGCTATCCTGCGATCAACCCAGAAGCGACCATTGAAAATAGAAGACACAATGTCGCTTTTCTTGATACAGAGAATGAGTTTCTAGTGCTTGGTTTTGAGGATATCTATCGACCGAGCGGAGACAATGATTTCAATGATTTGATCTTCACGGTTGATGTTACCCCGTTTTCTGCTGTTGATGGGGTCAATGAAGATGGCACAACAGACTCAAAATATGAGGTGCTTGTTCAAGAGAACAATGAAGATGTGACAGTGACAACTGTCTACCCAAGTTCCAATAGCTACGCAACGATTGCTTTTGAGGATAACTGGCCACTAAAAGGTGACTACGACTTCAATGATGTGGTTTGGCGTTATCAAGTCACGGAGCAGCTCAATGGACAGCGAGCACTTAAAAATTTGACCGTAGACTACACACTCCAAGCCATGGGAGCAGGCTACTCTAATGGCTATGCCGTTAAGCTACCGAACGTTCTGCCTGCCAATGTGGCATCTATAACCTTGACTCGAAATGGTGTGGCGGTTGCTCATACTATTCTCAAGGAAGGGGACAGTGAGACGATTCTGATGGTATCTGAGGATCTAAGGGCGGACCTCGATAACCTAGGAGAACTTTCAGAAAGTTGCGTTTTCTACCGAACCCAAAGTGCGTGTTCTGATCAGCAAAATGCTGATGTTCTCAACTATCAGTTGTATGTGGAGTTTACGACTCCTGTGTCTCGTGATGACATCGGTTATCCGCCTTATGATTCATTCATTTTTGCCGCTGACGGAATTTATCACGGTGACTTTGTTGGAACGCCACCGGGCATGACTTGGCAAACTCACCTCAAAACATTTTCTGGTACCAGTGACATGAATAACACCTTATTCAACAGCCATGATGATAGCTCTTCAGGTTCTGAGTCCTTCAAAACCAGCAACAACATGCCATGGGTTATTAATATTCGTGACGAATGGGATCACCCTGTAGAACTGGTTGATATCAGTGATGCGTATACATCATTCCCTACATGGGTAACCAGCAGCGGTGAGACTGAGGGTGAATGGTACAAAGCATCAACCACCAACAAAGTTATATCAGCGACGGATGAGTAGGAGAGTACCATGAATAAGATAAGTAAATTAATCACCATGACATCCTTCTCACTCATACTTGGTGCTTGTGGCGGTGGAGGAGGAGGTGGCGGTGGTAACACCAGTGCATCACCTGCGCAGACTCCAGCTGTTACCCCAACGCCGGTTCAATCACCCGCAACGCCCTCTCAACCTGTTGCGGCTGCGGCAATCAACACCTCGGATATTGTAGCCCCTGTCGGCTTCTCGTTTGATATCGGTGAGAAAATCAGTTTGTCGATAGATTACACCGGTGTGACGCTCGGTGCCTTGCACTTGTACTCTGAATCAGCATTCGTCATGAGTAATGGCGATGTGGTGGCAGAACCCACTTCCAGAATTACCACGGTTTACCCAACTCATACTGATGTCGTGGAGTTGGAGGTCAATGGTAATTGGGAGCAAATCTATGCCCGTTGGGTACCGATGAGCAGCAAAGTACAAGAGCAGAGTTGGGTAATTAAACTGGACCAAGCGAGCAACAGTTACCACCTAGCGTTTTAGATGTTTTGAGTCAGTCAATCATTGCCTATTGATGGCGCACTTAGAGCTATTGCATCCGAATAAGTGAGGGTGCTCTAGTTCTTTTTATTCTACTTCTCCTATCTGTTCTCATTCTTGTTGTTTGGTCTTCAATTCCTACCCTAAAAGCCAGTTGTACATCACTCACCCCAAGTTTTTCGGGAGTAGGTGTGGTTGAATTTTGTGCTTATTGAGTAAAAACATTTGACCAATAACTATCACACCTCAAATCTTTAATTGTTTTCGTTAGTGCTCTAAATGATATTTAATTTATTGTTTTATAATGATTTTTGTTGTTTTGAATGCTGTGTTGTTACGAGTTTGTTTTAAATAATCATTTGAACCCTAACTAAATTTCTGTCATTTTATATTTAACTGAACGTTCAATATAAAATAAAAGGACTAAGAAATGCCGAAGGTTGGGATGCCTGATATACGTAAACCACAGCTTGTTCAAGCCACCATGACGGTGATTGATCGAGTGGGTTTGCATGCCGCGAGTATTGCGTTGATCAGCAAAGAAGCGGGAGTCTCCACTGGCATTATTAATCACTATTTTGGTGGAAAGCATGGGCTGCTCGAAGAGACCATGCGTGAAATCCTTCGCCAACTTTCCAATACCATCACCACTTCACTAAAAGCACTTCCTGTTGATGCTCACCAACAGAGAATTAACGCGATCATCGATGGTAACTTCGAAGGTTACCAAGCAGAAAATAAGGTCGCGAAGGCGTGGTTGGCATTTTGGTCATATTCAATGCATGACGAGCAACTGAAAAGACTGCAGCGTGTGAATGAAAAACGTTTGATTTCACACTTACGTCTTGAGTTGAAAGGTATTTTGAATTATGAACAAGCGGATCTCGTTGCTCACGGGATTGCGTCTCTGATTGATGGTTTGTGGCTGAGAGGCACACTAAACCCAGATGGTATCGATGCTCAAAAGGCGCGTGCCATCATCAATGATTATCTAGATAAACAACTTACGTTCTACTCGTGTCACAGCAAATAGATCGCAGTGGTAGCGTTAGACCTAGATCAAGATAAAGAACTAGAACGACCACTATTCGCACCTAATACTCACATATAGACCAGTAGAGTCTAATAACAATAATTAAGTCAGAATCTCAAATGGAAATGAACTCGTTATACATCGATGGCGCAGCGGTTAAAGCAACCTCTGGTGAAACCTTTGATAGCATTAACCCTGCAAACGGCGAACCTATCGCGACGTTAGGCCAAGCATCTTCAGCGGATGTCGACAGTGCTATTGAATCTGCGAAGCGCGGATTTGCGGTATGGTCAGCAATGACCGCTGTGGAACGCAGCCGCATTCTTTTGAAGGCAGTGGAAATACTTAGAGCTCGAAATAATGACCTTGCAAATCTTGAGGTTGTTGATACGGGCAAGCCGCTGCAAGAAGCGATTGAAGTGGATGTGGCGTCTGGCGCTGATGTTATTGAATACTTTGCTGGTTTGGCTCCAACGCTACAAGGCGACCAACAGCCGCTGAGCGAATCTCAATTTTTCTACACTCGCCGCGAGCCGCTAGGCATTTGTGCGGGCATTGGCGCGTGGAACTACCCCATTCAAATCGCGATGTGGAAATCGGCTCCGGCATTGGCCGCGGGTAACGCGATGATTTTCAAACCTTCAGAAGAAACGCCGCTAACGGCGCTCAAGCTTGCAGAAATCTTTACTGAAGCTGGTCTTCCTGATGGCGTGTTTAACGTGGTTCAGGGCGATTACCGTGTTGGTCAGATGCTAACGGCTCACCCAGACATCGCGAAAGTGTCGTTCACGGGCGAAACCGGTACCGGTAAAGCGGTAATGGCAGACAGCGCTGAGACGCTGAAATCAGTCACAATGGAACTTGGCGGCAAGTCACCAATGATCGTGTTTGATGATGCGAAATTGGACGATGCGGTTTCCGCTTCGATGGTTGCTAACTTCTACACCCAAGGCGAAGTGTGTACTAACGGTACTCGTGTCTATGTACACGAAAACATCTACGACGCATTTATCGACCAACTCAAAACACGCACTGAGAAGCTGATCATTGGTGACCCGATGGATATGGAGACTCAGATCGGCGCGTTGATTTCTAAAGAACACCTTTCAAAAGTTCTTGAAGCAATTGAGCTGGCTAAACAGTCTGGCGCTACATTGCTGACTGGCGGTTATCAAGTGGCGGACAACGGCTTAGCAAACGGCAACTTTGTTATTCCTACGGTATTCACAGATTGCCATGACGACATGCCTCACGTTCAACAAGAGATCTTTGGCCCTGTCATGTCAGTGTTGAAGTTTACGGACGAAGACGATGTGATTCGTCGTGCTAACGATACTAAGTACGGCCTCGCTGCTGGTGTGTTCACGCAAAACCTTTCTCGCGCTCACCGTGTTATTCATCAAATGCAGGCGGGTATTTGTTGGGTTAATACATGGGGTGACTCACCTGCAGAAATGCCTGTTGGTGGCTACAAACTTTCAGGGGTTGGCCGTGAAAACGGGCCAGAGACTCTACTCCACTATACGCAGACTAAGAGCATTCTTATTGAACTTGGCGACTACGCCAGCCCTTATGCCTAACGCGTAACACTCAATTTTATGGGTTAGCTTAACAGAGCTAGCCCTACTGACTCATCTCAGGGAAATCAAAACATGGAACAACGCTACGATTATATTATCGTCGGCGCGGGTTCGGCCGGCTGTGTGTTAGCGGATAGGCTAACGGAAAGCGGTGAACATAGCGTTTTATTACTGGAAGCTGGTGGCACGGATAAGAGCATTTTTATCCAGATGCCAACCGCACTTTCTTACCCAATGAATACTGAAAAGTACGCTTGGCAATTTGAAACAGAGCAAGAACCGGGCCTTGATGGACGTGAACTGCATTGCCCACGTGGCAAGGTATTAGGTGGTAGTTCATCAATCAATGGCATGGTTTATGTGCGAGGCCACGCTTGTGACTTCGACCAATGGGAAGAAGAGGGCGCTGCTGGTTGGAATTACCAAGCTTGCTTGCCTTACTTCCGCCGCGCTGAATCATGGAATAAAGGTGGTGACGAATATCGTGGTGACAATGGCCCTGTAGGTACTTGTAATGGTAACGATATGGAGCTTAACCCGCTTTACCAAGCATTCATAGATGCAGGTAAAGATGCCGGTTACCCAGAAACACAAGACTATAACGGCTACCAGCAAGAAGGCTTCGGCACCATGCATATGACGGTAGACAAGGGTGTTAGAGCCTCAACCTCTAACGCTTACCTACGCCGTGCATTGAAGCGTTCAAACCTAACATTGAAGAAAGGCATCGTGGCGCGTCGTTTCTTACTTGAAGCACAAAACTCAACAGGCCAATCAGGCTTGAAAGCCGTTGGTGTCGAGTTTGAAAAGTCAGGCAATACCCAAGTGGCGGTAGCGAACAAAGAAGTGATCTCTTCTGCGGGCTCTATCGGTTCTGTTCAACTGCTTCAATTATCTGGTATCGGCCCGAAAGCGGTGCTTGAAAAGGCGGGTGTTGAGCTGAAACACGAACTGAGCGGCGTCGGTGAAAACCTACAAGATCACTTAGAAGTGTACTTCCAATATCACTGTAACGAACCCATCACGCTCAACAGCAAGCTGGGCTTAGTCAGCAAGGGCATGATTGGCGCAGAGTGGATTCTGACTCGCAAAGGTTTGGGTGCCACTAACCACTTTGAATCGTGCGCGTTCATTCGTTCTCGCAAAGGATTGAAGTGGCCAAACATTCAATATCACTTCCTGCCAGCAGCGATGCGTTACGACGGACAAGCAGCCTTTGATGGCCATGGCTTCCAAGTACACGTTGGACCTAACAAGCCAGAGAGTCGCGGTACGGTGGCGATCACTTCGGCTGATCCGCATGCCAAGCCAGAGATCATTTTCAACTACATCTCGACTGAGCAAGACCGCCAAGATTGGCGCGATTGTATTCGTCTTACGCGTGAGATTTTGTCGCAACCTGCGATGGATGTTTACCGTGGCGAAGAGATTCAGCCGGGTCTGAGTGTAACTTCTGATGAGGCGATCGACGAATGGGTTAAGCAAAATGTTGAAAGTGCTTATCACCCTTCTTGTGGCTGCAAAATGGGCGCTGATGATGACCCTATGGCTGTACTTGATGAAGAGTGTCGTGTTCGCGGCATTGATAGCCTGCGTGTTGTCGACTCGTCTGTTTTCCCTGTTATTCCAAACGGCAACCTTAACGCACCGACCATCATGGTTGCCGAGCGCGCATCCGATTTGATTTTGGGTAAACCAATGCTCAAAGCGCAAGACGTTCCAGTGTGGATTGCACCTGAGTGGGAAGAGAAGCAAAGAATAAATAAACCAGCAAGAGATGCGTAAGCCTCTGTTATTGAGATAAAAATAGCAAAATTAGTCAAAAGTCAGCAAAACAGCCCCGATGAGTATGAGTTAGGGCAGAAAAAGGAAAGATAAAAAGGAATCATTATGACGACTCAACATAAACAAACCGCTACAAAAAAGGCGCTCGCAACGCTAGCAATCAGTTCATTCGCGTTCAGTGCTTACGCCAACGCTTCAGTAGAACCACAGCAATGTGAAAACGTTCGCTTCGCTGATGTAGGCTGGACTGACATTACCGCAACAACCGCCGTTACTTCAGAACTATTAAAAGGCCTTGGTTACCAAACCAAAACCGACCTACTTTCAGTACCGGTGACTTACTCTTCAATGGCGAACGGCGATATTGACGTATTCCTAGGTAACTGGATGCCAACTATGGAAGGCGACATCGCTAAGTACCGCGAAGCGGGAACGGTTGAGACAGTGCGTGCCAACCTTGAAGGGGCAAAATACACACTAGCCGTACCAAAATACGTGTACGACTCTGGCGTGAAAAGCTTCGCAGACCTAGCAAAACATGCCGACAAATTTAAAGACCGCATCTACGGCATCGAACCGGGTAACGACGGTAACCGCTTAATCCAATCAATGATTGATTCTGACGCGTTTGGCTTGAAAGATTTCAGCCTAGTGGAATCAAGTGAAGCGGGCATGGTATCGCAAGTATCTCGCGCTGCTCGTCGTAGCCAGTGGATTGTTTACCTTGGTTGGGCACCGCACCCAATGAACAGCAATGTTGAGATGGAATACCTATCAGGTGGTGACGATTTCTTTGGCCCTAACTACGGTGGCGCGAATGTTTACACTAACGTTCGTTCAAACTACCTGTCTGAGTGTGCAAACGTCGGTCAACTTCTACAAAACTTAGAATTCACTCTAGAGATGGAAAACCAGTTGATGGAAGAGATTCTTAACCAAAAAGTGAAGCCAGAAAAAGCGGCTCAACAATGGTTGAACAATAACCCTCAACAAGTTGAAGCTTGGTTAGACAATGTAAAAACACATAAAGGTGAATCAGCAACTCAAGCCGTTACTGAATACCTAAAGCAAGTAAAAGCTTAGTTCTACCTATCTCAACAGCTACATAAATAATAAAGGTGGGCTTGCCAACTTATCGATTGGTTTGAAGTAGCCCACCCATAATAAAAGGCAATATTGTGAATTTTATTACGGAAAACAAAATCCCTGTCGGACAATGGATGGAAGCGGGTGTTGATTGGCTAACAATCAATGCAGCAGGCTTTTTTGATGCTATTTCTATCTTTTTAGAAACCGTCATTATGTTTTTAGTCGATGTATTTAAGTGGATGCCGCCTGCACTGCCAATCGTGATGACTGCTGCGATTGCATGGTACTTACACCGTAAACCTTCGCTAGTGATCTTTGTGGTTGCAGCACTGCTGACTATTCTTAACCTTGGCTATTGGCAAGAAATGCTGGAAACCTTTGTTCTCGTCTTTGCGGCGACAACGATTTCCGTATTAATTGGCGTACCGGTTGGCATCATGGCTGCTCACCGTCCTTGGCTCTATACAGTTTTGCGTCCAATCCTTGATTTGATGCAGACAGTCCCAACTTTCGTTTATCTGATTCCAACTCTGGTTCTATTTGGCTTGGGCATCGTTCCTGGCTTAATCTCGACCATTATTTTCGCGATAGCTGCTCCGATTCGTTTGACCTACTTAGGGGTAACGAAAGTCCCTGAAGAGTTGATTGAAGCGGGTAAAGCCTTTGGTGCAAGTCGCATGAAGTTACTGCTCAAAGTTGAATTACCTGCCGCTCTGCCAAGCATCATGGCGGGTGTAACCCAATGTATTATGTTGTCGCTTTCGATGGTGGTTATCGCCGCTCTTGTCGGTGCTGACGGACTTGGTAAACCTGTTGTTCGTGCATTGAATACAGTGAATATCTCACAAGGTTTTGAAGCCGGATTAGCGATTGTTTTAGTCGCAATCATCCTTGACCGCTTGTGCAAAACACCAAACCAGAAGGAAGCTTAATCATGTCTACCTCTCAAGAACAAAAGCCAATGGACGCGATTACCATTAAAAACCTTGATGTTGTGTTCGGTAACAAAGCCAATCAAGCGCTTGATCTACTCGACCAAGGTAAAACTCGCCAAGAGATCATCGATGAAACTGGGCAAGTTGTTGGTGTGGATAATGTGTCGCTGACGGTGGAAGAAGGCGAGATCTGTGTATTGATGGGTTTGTCTGGTTCTGGTAAATCATCTTTGCTTCGCGCAGTTAACGGTTTGAATGAGATCAGCCGTGGTTCACTAACAATCAAAGACGGTGACCAGCAAGTCGATTTAGCGCAATGTGATGAAGCGACTCTGCGTCACCTTCGTACTCACCGCGTATCTATGGTGTTCCAAAAGTTTGCTTTGATGCCATGGCTTAACGTATTAGACAACGTGGCATTTGGTCTTGAAATGCAGGGCGTGGCGAAAGATATTCGTCGTGCCAAAGCGCGTGAACAATTAGAAATGGTCGGCCTAGCAGAGTGGGAAACCAAATTTCCACATGAGCTTTCTGGCGGTATGCAGCAACGTGTTGGTTTGGCGCGTGCGTTTGCAATGGACACCGATATCCTGTTGATGGATGAACCATTTTCGGCGCTTGACCCATTGATTCGAGCTCAACTGCAAGATGAACTGATCACGCTGCAAAACAAACTCAACAAGACGATTCTGTTCGTGAGTCACGACCTAGATGAAGCTCTGAAGATTGGCAATAACATTGCGATCATGGAGTCAGGCAAACTGATTCAACACGGTAAGCCTGAAGAGATCGTACTGACGCCAAAAACCGAATACGTAAAAGACTTCGTTGCTCACACCAATCCATTGAATGTGCTTAAAGGTCGTTCTTTAATGCAGCCTCTTGATTCACTGACACAAGAGAATGAAAGCTGGAAGATCTGCGATTCTAAAGACCTCTGGATTGAACAGAGTGAAGGTGCTTTATCAGTAAAAGGTGAATCTACTTTGGCGCTTGTCGAGTGGAGCGAGTCAGATGGCTTAGCTGCGATCAGCGCGTCGAGTGTGGTCGTGGCAAGCCCGGAAATTGGCATGCGTGATGCGATTAAGCTCAAGCAGATCAGTAACCACCCAATTCTTCTCGTTGAAGACAACCAATTGGTGGGCATTCTGGATAACAGCGAGTTTTACAACGCGCTAACGGGTAATTTTCAACTCAATAATGCCGCTTAGTGGTTTGAACTGAAATAATTCGTTCTCTAACGAATAAAATAGGTAGTGAGGTGTTCAAATCTCGCTACCTAGATGAATCTATACTCTTCATACTTGAAGCTACAGCGTTGTAACTGCTTAAGTGCACCCTAATCACATAGAACTTCTATGCTCATAAGGATGAACTTACTTGTTGCCTAGCAGCAAATCCAATTATTTTGAGTATGCGGCTTTTTATTTACCGACAATATCTCGCTTTTTCTTGCCTTGTTTGCCACTTTAAGACTGAAGATCGCTACTCATTGTACAAAAGTGTTGCCATGCGCAAATTCAGAGGCATATAAAAGATTGAGAATAGTATGAACATCAGTACAATGCGGAAAAATCAATGAAGTAATTTATCAATTTACAGTGTAATCCGAGCTCACCTGACGTAAATAATCAGGATATTTCATCGCTTCGACGCTGTAAAACCATTCACAGTATATTAGTACAAAGGTCTGCATCTTGGACAAACATGACGAAATCCTGGTCGCTATTCGCCAAATTATTCGCGCTATCGATTTACACTCGAAAAAGCTGAGTAAAGAGTATGGTTTGACTGGCCCTCAATTAATCTTAATGAGAGCAATCCAAGAAATGGGTAATGTGACGATCAAAGAATTGTCTAATCACACCAATGTAAGCCAAGCCACCACAACCACGATCATCGATCGCTTGGAACTGAACGGCTATGTACAACGTGTTCGCAGCTCGTCAGATCGCCGCAAAGTACACGCAAATCTGACTGAAAAAGGCCAAGAGCTGCTAAACAATGCGCCACCGCCGCTGCAAGATAACTTCGTTAAAAAATTCCAAAACCTAGAGCCGTGGGAACAAAGCCTACTGCTTTCTTCGATGCAACGCGTGTCGTCAATGATGAATGCAGAAGACATCGACGCAGCCCCAGTACTTCAGCTTGAAGGCATTGCAAACGTAGCCAAGAGCTAACGTTATTTTTAAATTGTTTACTTATAACAACAACTTAAATAATTATTAAATGGTCGCATTAAGCGGCCATTTTTGATCTTGGCCTCCCTACTGCTCAGATTTTACTGGTACAAATCACCTTTTAGTTGTGGCCTGTCGATAAAAATTGGGACTGAGAAAGACCGATTATCAGCGAGAGTATCTGTATAGGGTATTGCATCAAGTTTATGCTGACATATGATGATTATCTTCTCGTTGTGTCTCATATTATATACTCCTTCTAAGCGACAAAACTTTTTTCAAGATAAGCGCATGCTATAAAATGAAAATAACACCCTTAAAGAGCTTGTTTGATGCCTTAAATTGGCCAAAATAGGGTGTTTTAAGTTGCTGTTTTTGTTGGTTTTTAATTTGGTGTTTTCTTAAGATCGCAATGGTAGTCTTAGCTTGATTTCTTTAGGGGGCTAAATGGACACCAATAACAGCACTTATCATCACCACAGTTTTGCTCAGCAAGACTTATCAGAGTTTACATTTACAGCCTGCACGTTTATCCGTTGTGATTTCAGACGTTCGAACTTACGTGATGCAACGTTCATTAACTGTAAGTTTATTGAGCAAGGCGATCTTGAGGGATGCCACTTTGATATTGCCGACTTACGAGATGCAAGCTTCCAGAATTGCCAGTTGGCGATGGCGAATTTTAGCAACGCGAATTGTTACGGTATTGAGTTACGTGATTGCGACTTAAAAGGGGCGAACTTCACTCGTGCTAACTTTGCCAATCAGGTAAGCAATAGAATGTATTTTTGCTCTGCGTATATCACGGGCTGCAACCTGTCATACGCCAATTTTGAACAAGCTTGTTTAGAGAAGTGCGAGCTGTTTGAGAACCGTTGGATAGGGACTTACCTTGGCGGCGCGTCACTGAAAGAGTCTGATCTCAGCCGAGGCGTGTTCTCGGAAGATGTATGGGGGCAATTCAGTATGCAAGGTGCTAATTTATGCCATGCTGAATTAGAAGGGTTAGATCCTCGCAAGGTAGATACATCGGGGATTAAAATCGTCGCGTGGCAGCAAGAGCAACTGCTTGAAAGTATGGGTATTGTTGTAATGCCTGATTGATTCTTATCATTCGGTTGGAATCAAACACAGTCGCTAGAAGAAAAGCCCAAAGCTAATAACTTTGGGCTTTTCCGTATTTGGAGTTTCGTCTGACTTTTTTATGCAGGTCGTTTGCATGTTGTGAGGCTGGATGAGTGAGTTAGCAGTTTGTTATGTCGTAAACTTTCAGTTGAGTGGTGTTTGGATTTCACACGCGATCTAGGTCACTCATTTTGACGTGCTACATTTAATTATCATTAGATATAAACCTAATCATCATCACGTTTAATTTATGGTCAACAGGGTTAATTTGAGTTTTGTCACGTTTTATGGATTTTTAAATAATATCAAATTTGAGGGCTATATCTAATTAAGATTATTGACTTGTTGTTAATGTTAAATTTGTAATTAAATAACATGTGATTACCGTGATGTTCAGCGTTAATTGGTGATTGACTCGATATTTTTAGTGACCCCTGTCTACATTATTGGTCATTTCTCTAATTCTATACTTCCATTGATAATAAACCCAACAACAACGAAGATGAATAACTGGGATTTATTATGCTTTATGACCTTATTGACCATGACTTAATTGACGTCATTAACCACTCAGAATATCAGTGGGAAGATGCAGTTAAAGAAACGACACGTTATTTGCAGGATAAAGGTTATGTAACCGATAAGTATGCAGACGCGATCATTCAGTCAACGCATGATAATGGACCTTATTACGTTCTTTGTCCAGGTATTGCTATGCCTCATGCCCGCCCGGAAGCCGGAGTATTAAAGACAGGTCTTGGTATTCATGTCTTTTCTAACCCTGTGGATTTCGGCTCTGATATGGGACCGGCCAATGTTCTATTAACATTAGCTGCAAAGGATTCAGATACACACATTGAGGTTATTCAAGCGCTGAGCGAAATGCTGGTCGATGAAGAAAATATTGCCAAACTGGCAGCCTCTTCTTCAAAAGCTGAAGTGCTTGAAATTATTAAAAGTTACTAATAATAACCTTTGAAAATAAGGAATATAACGTGTCTACAAATATAAGAGCCAAAGTGCAAGCTTTTGGTGGTCACTTGACTGCCATGGTATTGCCAAATATCGGAGCCTTCATTGCTTGGGGCTTTATTACCGCATTATTTATCCCAACAGGTTGGATGCCGAATGAATATTTCGGTGAGCTTGTTGGGCCAATGATCACTTATTTGTTGCCATTATTGATTGGTTACACTGGTGGTCAGATTGTCGGTGACAAGCGTGGCGCCGTAGCTGGTGCCATCGGTACTATGGGTGTTATCGCTGGTGCGGAAATACCAATGTTTGTTGGTGCAATGATCATGGGTCCATTGAGTGGCTGGGTGATTGTACAAATCGATAAACGCCTGCAAGACAAGATCCCTTCTGGCTTTGAGATGGTGGTAAACAACTTCTCGCTAGGTATCTTCGGCATGTTGATGTGTCTGTTTGCTTACGCGATTGTTGGCCCTGCGGTTACTGCAGCAAACCTATTCGTAAAATCGGGCATCGAAGCGCTTGTAGCGACTGGTTTCCTCCCTTTGCTTGCGATTATTAACGAGCCAGCAAAAGTTCTCTTCCTGAATAACGCAATCGACCAAGGTATTTATTACCCACTAGGCCTGCAAGCAGCAGCTGAAACGGGCAAATCTATCTTCTTTATGGTGGCGTCTAACCCTGGTCCTGGTCTAGGTATGCTTTTGGCTTACGCTAAGTTTGGTCAAGGTCTAAGTAAGAAATCAGCACCAAGTGCAATCATCATCCACTTCTTCGGTGGTATTCATGAGCTGTACTTCCCATACGTGCTAATGAAGCCAATCATGATTCTAGCGATGATTGCAGGTGCAGCGACAGGTATTGCAACGTTCAACCTGCTTGACGGTGGTCTGGTTGCGGGTCCAAGCCCGGGCTCAATCTTCTCTTACCTAGCATTAACACCAAAAGGCAGCTTCTTCGCAACCATCGCAGGTGTAGCAACAGCAACGATTGTGTCTTTCCTAGTGGCAAGTGCAATCCTGAAAGTGAGCAAGAAGACAGAATCTGAAGATGAGTTTGAGCAATCCGTGACTGACATGAAGGACATGAAAGCAGAAGGCGTAGTGGCTAAAGCTCCAACAGCAGCGGTAAAAGCAGAAGCAAAAGACATCAAATTTGTAGCCTTTGCATGTGATGCAGGCATGGGGTCAAGCGCGATGGGGGCATCAACCTTCAAGCGTAAACTCGAAAAAGCCGGCTTTAATGTTGAAGTAAAGAACTTCGCAATCGAGAAAGTTCCAAGTAACGCAGATGTGGTTGTGACCCACGAAAGCCTAGAAAGTCGAGCAATCAAAGCAACAGGCCTTCCTGTGGTGACTATCAAGAACTTCCTACATGACCCTGCATTAGACAACCTAATGGACACCATCGGTCAGCAAGCTTAATCAATATTCAGGGGTCAGATACTGGCCCCACTTTTCGGAGAAAAAATCATGGTTCAAACAACTGCAGCAGTAATTTGTGGTGAGAAAGACGTTCAACTGAGAACCTTCGATCTACCAAAGATTTCAGATGATGAACTGCTGGTTAAAAACGTTTCAAACAGCATCTGTCTATCTACTTACAAAGCGGCGTTACTTGGTAGCAACCACAAGCGTGTACCAGAGAACATTGCAGAAGTTCCTGTGATGACGGGGCATGAATATGCAGGCGTGATTGTAGAAGTGGGCGCTAACTTACAAGACCGTTTTAAACCAGGTGAACCATTCGTACTGCAGCCAGCAATGGGCCTACCTACAGGCTATTCAGCAGGCTACAGCTACGAAACATTTGGTGGTAACGCGACCTACTCAATCATCCCTAAAGTTGCGATTGATTTAGACTGTGTGCTGCCATATAAGAGTTCTTACTACGCAAATGCATCACTTGCTGAGCCAATGTCTTGCATCATCGGTGCCTTCCATGCGAGCTACCACACCACGCCTTACGTGTACGAGCACCAAATGGGTATTAAAGAAGGCGGCGCTCTCGCTCTTCTAGCGTGTGCTGGCCCTATGGGTATTGGCGCGATTGATTACGCGATTAATGGACCTGTGAAACCAAGCTTGATTGTAGTGACTGACATTGATGAAGCACGTCTAGCGCGCGCTGAAAGCCTTATTCCAGTATCAAAAGCTGCGGAAAACGGTATTGAATTACATTATGTGAATACTGCTAAAGTTGATGACCCGGTTACCTACCTAAAAAGTTTGAATAAAGATAAAGGCTATGACGATGTCATGGTATACGCTGCAGTTGCACAGGTGCTAGAGCAAGCCGATGAGCTACTCGGTAATGATGGCTGTTTAAACTTCTTTGCTGGTCCTACGGATAAACAATTCAAAGTACCGTTTAATTTCTACAACGTTCACTATGAATCAACTCATATTGTCGGAACATCTGGCGGTTCAACGGGGGATATGGTTGAATCCATTGAACTTTCTGAAGCGGGTAAGATCAACCCATCATTTATGTTAACTCATGTTGGTGGTCTAGAAGCGGCACCTCACACTATCCTAAATCAATTGGATATCCCTGGTGGTAAAAAGTTAATCTACCCGCACATTGACCTGCCACTGACGGCAATTGATGAATTCCACAAGCTAGCAGACCAAGACCCGTTCTTCGGTGAACTAGATCGAATTTTGAAAGACAACAACTACGTTTGGAATGAATTGGCAGAGAAAGCGCTGCTTGAGTTCTACGGCGTTAGCCTAACGGCTTAATCGATGATTTCGTGGCAGCGTGACTGCTGCCACGACAAATAAGGAACATGTTATTACGGTGCAAGACGAATTATTAGATGCCTTAGAAGAGTGCGAAACTGCCACTTGTTTTATCCAAGCGTCTCATAAGCTGATTAGCGTTAGATTAAAGCATTTGTTACCAAGGGTATTTGTTCAAGATCCTTTGGTGATTGAGTATGCCGTGACTCCTCTACTCAAAGAAGATGGTCCTTTGGTCGAGATAGATGTGGTCTCAAAGCTGATGTTTGCGATGGGTAAGATCTCACTAGAGAGTTACGCTGATATTAACTTGTTTGACCAAATGTACGGTTTCGTGGCTCAGCAACAACAGCCGATTTCGTTTAGTGATGATGTCATTTATGACTTTATCAACAACCAATCAACGCTCTCAAAGTCAGATGGCAGCATCTATCTTGATTCGATTAACCAATTAAAATTTTCATCATTCGACTCCTTTTCTCAAGCTCGCTACGAGTCACTGGTCAAAACCGTGTTGAAACTTGCTTGTGAGGGTTTGCTAGAAACCGTGGAGAACGAAATTTTAAATTAAGGCTTTTCACATGAAAGTTTCCCTAAATGTCAGTGGCTTTGAGACTGAAGCTGTATTCCCAGATAACAACATCGAACAAATTCATAAGCCATTGGTTGAAAAATTTTCTCGCCTTTACCAAGAAAAAAACGAACGAACGGTGATATTCTTGGCTGCGCCTCCCGGCAGCGGGAAATCGACCTTAGCGGCATTTTGGGAGCATCTATCCCAAACCATTCCTAATGCCGTGCCATTACAGGTTTTACCTTTTGATGGTTTCCACTACCCAAATGAGATTCTTGATTCGAATTACACGATACGCGGCGACGAGAAGATAAAGCTGCGTAGTATTAAAGGTGCCCACGAGACTTTTAATCTCACATCTCTGATAGACAAGCTAAAAAAGCTCAAAGTCCAAGATCCGAAATGGCCATACTACGACCGTAACCTACATGATCCGGTTGATGATGCTATTACGGTAGAGAAAGAAATTGTCGTGATTGAAGGTAACTGGTTACTGCTCAATGAGCCTGTATGGAATGGGCTTAATGAACTTGCTGATTTCACCATCTTCATCGATACCGATCCTAAATTTTTAGAAGAGCGTTTGGTGAACCGAAAGATCCGCGGTGGTTCAACACCAGAAGAGGCACTCGCGTTTTATCAAAGCTCCGATTCTAAGAATGTAGACATGGTTTTGAATCACTCCGTAAAAGCAGATCTGACACTGTACATGAACCAAGATGGTTCTTTTGACATTAATTGATTTTAGGAGGTCGCTATGAAGATCGTCGTCGACAGCCATACTCATACTCTTGCTAGCGGCCATGCTTACAGCACTATTATAGAGAATGCGAAAGCAGCTCAGGAGAAGGGGCTAAAACTTCTTTGCACAACGGATCATGCTCCAGAAATGCCGGGAGCCCCCCACTACTGGTTTTTCAATAACCAAAGAATTTTGCCCCGTTTCCTTCACTGTGTTGGAATCCTGCGTGGAGTGGAAGCTAACACCCTGAATATTGAAGGTGACTTAGATCTAGCCCCTTCAACCTATCAGCACCTTGATTGGACCATTACTAGCTTCCATGAACCTGTGTTTCCACCCTCAACTGAAGAGGTACATACTCAAGCGCTAATCAATGTGATTAAAAGAGGGAAAGTCGATGTGCTTGGACACCTTGGCAACCCGAATTACCCATTTGATATTCGTGCCGTGCTTGAGTGTGCCAAAGAACACAATGTGGCAATAGAAGTGAACAATACCTCTTTGACGGGAAAAAGCCGTAAAGGCAGTGATGTTCGCTGCAGTAACATTGTGGAAATCGGTAAAGAAGTAGGCGTTTACTTCTCGACAGGATCTGATGCTCACTTCTGTGAGGAGATCGCGCGCTTAGAGCTCGCCATTGCACTACTTGAAAAGCACGGAGTTGCTGAAGATAAAGTGATAACGACATCTACATCGCGATTTCTTAACTTTCTGTTGTTGAGAGGAAAGAATCGAATTGAAGAGTTTAGAGATTTCTATTGAGTACTATTTCTGATGTCATGTGTCGCTAAAGCAAAAACGCCCAAAGTGAATAACGCTGGGCGTTTTTCTTTAAATTCTCTAAAGGCTTAAAAGTAACCAGTATCTGAAATTAATGCATACCTGAACGCATTTTGTCGGCAAGAGCAAAGAAGACAAACAGCACGAAACAGACTAAAGCGATACATAGTGAAACTAAGATCGTAGTCGCGTCTTTTGAAATCAATGGAACAACGATAGAAGCTAACGCTACCAACATAACAAAGATATGAACGATTCGTCCGGGAATTGGGTTTTTATGACAGAATGAAGCCCATAGATAACGCATTTTTAACACCAGTATAATATTAGTGGGTTTATTCTATTTTCTTAGTGAGTGTTTTGTAAATAATGTTTTGTTACAGGTTTCTGTAAATATGATCTGAGTCGTTTTAGTATAAAACTGATTAAATAACAGAAGCTTATTGCTCTTTTATAGAATGTGTATCATTTTAATGGTAATCATAGTATTCCGTATCCTTTGGAATGATAAGTCAAAAATTGTTCGGTTTTTAGTTTCTTGACTGAGGATCTCATTTATTGAGTATTCTATTAAGAAATCGTTTGCTTATTGCTATTCATTTAGAAAATATTAATTAGATTGGAATTGGCTTTAGATAGGTGATTCGTTTTATTGTATTTATCCAAATAGAGTTTTCGAATTGAGATCGCGGTAATCTTGTGTAAGATTCTGTTTGATATACTCAATATTCACTCGATAAAGATGATGGAGATGACATGTCGAAAACCGCAAAAATCATTAATGAAGATAAGCTGGTAAAAAAAGCAGTTGAAGTCGGTTTTAAGATGGCAAAACTACAAGGTTTTGATTTGCCGAATTCATCTCAACCGATAAAGGTTAAAGCGGTGTACTTGTTCCTTGTTGAGGTTAATCAGATCACTCCTCTCCCGGAGAGCAAGCTTGATGGGGCCAATATTAAGAAGCGACTAGCGTTATGGCTACACAATGCATTACCCGATAACGACCCTCTGAAGTAAGCTGACAATATCTCGTTTTTATTATTGAAACCTAGCGACTATTCGCTAGGTTTTTTGTTTTATGGTGCGGCCATTTACTATTTGAGCGTCAGCCAATGTTCTAAGTGTAGTCAATAGTAATATCTACCTTCTGTTTGCGGTTATTCCTGATGTTGAGCGGTGTTCACTCTACGTAAAACGGCGTGTTATTTGCTTCATTGAGTAGGGACAGCGATCTGTTAGTTACGAGAACTTGACAGTTTGGAGCTTACTAACAAGTATTAAGTTGATGATTTTAAATCCGTAATCCATAGATTTGCTGATGTTGAATGCTTTAGGGCGTAGGTGTGGATATTCATTCTGACGTTCAATATGACTGAACTTGATAAATAGCGAGGGAATACCTCTTATGATGTCTTTACTGTTTCTACTATTACTCGTGGCGATGTTATGCGCTTTTTTCGAAAAGAAGACCGCGGCTTATGGCTTTTTTGCGGGCTCCGTGATCCTTGGGTTGTATTGGTTTAATCACCATGCGACTGATTCACTACCTATCTTATTGTAAGGAGCTAACATGAATCGAAATCAGTTAACGCTCCTAAATACGCTTGGCCTACTCGGCATGACAGCCGTTCTGTTGATAGGCTTTATCCTTCAGTTTGTTCTTCATGAGTTGCCTTGCCCACTGTGTTTATTGCAACGTATCGGTTTTGTAATGGTTGCATTTGGTTTTATGTTGAATGTGGTTTATGGACCTCAATCTCGGCACTATGGCATTGTTTTGATTGGCGCCTTATACGGTGTCGCTACCTCGCTAAGACAGGTCTCATTACATGTGATTCCAGGCACGCCCGGCTATGGTAGTCCTATCTTTGGCATGCACTACTACACGTGGGCTTTCGTATTATTTGCCGCGACCATATTAGCGGTTGCCGTCATTTTAATATTGACCAACAAAGAGCAGTCGCAAGAAGCTTATAAGATGAGTAACTTGGGGCGTGTGGCGTGCTTATTAGCCATCGTTGTGGTTGCACTCAATGCTATCGCTACCTTTGTTGAGTGTGGGCCTTATCAGTGCCCTGATAACCCCGTGAGCTATTGGATGCTCAACTAATTGATTCGTCAGTTCATAGCAAAAACAAAAGCCACAGCAATTGCTGTGGCTTTGTTGTTCTAATATTTGCCTTTAATGGTGTAGGTGAAAGGTTCGATGTGGCTTTATGCTACACGACTTGCACTGGTTTTGTTGGCTCCGAAGTTTCTCCAGTGCTTGAGCCACCATTTGTAACGTGGTCGTATTTCTCGGTTAAGTGATCTTGAATTTTTTGATGGTAAGCACCGTTCAACTTGTAGAAGCGGAAGTAGATGATTAACGCGATGGCAAAGAAGAAAGCAGGTAGGCCGACCATGATGCATTGCATGCCGAATACGGTTTCAGGGCTTTGCGTTACGTTGGGCACATAGTCAACAGCGGTGAGTGCGATACCGATAAAGAAAGCGGCAAATGCAGAACCTGCTTTCACAACCAGTGTTTGCACGGAGTAGGCGATACTTTCACAGCGAGCCCCCAGTTTGAACTCACCGTAATCGACCGTGTCAGCGACCATGATGACGTTAAGCACCCAGAATAGAGCTGTACCAATTTGTAGGAAGACGCCTGCCGTTGATATCAGGAGAATGCTTTGTGTGTCATACATGCCAACGTAGATGAGTACCGCACTACCTAAGATAGGGAAAGTGGATGCACATGCCCACAGAACTCGGCGTGAAAACATCTGAGCAAGTTTAGGGAACAACACTAGCGTGATTAGGTTAGCAATACCCGCATAAGCCATGTAGTAAGGGAATAGTTCTTCATTACCAACAACATAAGTGAAGTAGTAAACAGCAAAGGCGGTAATAATGTTGGTCGCGAGGTTATAAGACAACGCCATGCACAGAACGCTAGTCAATTGGTCGTTTTTGTAGATAAGCGCGAGAAGCTTTTTCAGTGAAACCTTTTCTTCCGGTTGTGTTGTGTCGAGGTTAGCCGTTGAATAGCGCTCTTTCACATTGCGTAAAGTAATGAAAGTAGAGACTAAGAAACAAGCGATCAACAAGAGGGTGAAAATCTGGAAGCCGAACCCTTTATCGTCCCCACCTACGTAGTTCACGAAAGGCATAGCGATAGCTGCGGTTACTATCCATGCAAGGCTCGCGAAAAATCGAGGGTATGGCACAAGCTCTTCACGTTCACGCTTGTCCAAAGTCAGTGTTGGGACCAGTGACCAAAAAGGGATATCCATTAGTGTGTAAGTCATGCCCCACAAGATATAGGTGACAGCGGCGTATGCGATTAACCAAGGACCTTCGATGTAATGCGCACTAAACACCATCAGAAGAACCACGGAGTTAGCGAGTGTGCCAATTAAAATCCAAGGTTTGAACTTGCCCCATCGAGTACGTGTATTGTTGACCAACCACCCCATAATAGGGTCATTGACGGCATCCCAGATGCGTGC
The DNA here is from genome assembly GCF_050337435.1 of Vibrio satsumensis. Lineage (NCBI taxonomy): Bacteria > Pseudomonadati > Pseudomonadota > Gammaproteobacteria > Vibrionales > Vibrionaceae > Vibrio > Vibrio satsumensis. Next base: position 20,718 of record NZ_JAKJSX010000008.1, read on the forward strand.
GACGAGGAAAATAGTTCCGACTGTAGCAGCAGAAATACCGACTACATCCGTGTAGTAAAACATTAGGTACATATAGACGATGGTGATTGCGAAGTCCTTACCAAATGCGCCAAAGCCATAACTTAGCTTGGTATTCATTGAGATACTCATTATCACTCCTTACGCCTCCTCACTGAGAAGGCGTTAATATTCACGTTATTGTATGTTTTTATTAGTATGAAATTACTTGTTAACCCACTCTGGTAACCAACCCTGATGGGCTTCAATCAAGTCATCAACCAGCGCGTATATCTCTTCTATTCCAAGTACAGCTGCAGTATGAGGGTCAAGCATCGCAGCATGATAGATACGGTCACGGTTTTCGGTGAGAATCGCTTCTGTGAGTAGAGTCTGAACATTAATGTTGGTTTGCATCAATGCAGCTAAGTGGTTTGGTAGACGCCCTGCTTTGATTGGTTGAACACCATTAGCATCCACTAAACAGGCGACTTCAACACAGCAACCTTGAGGTAAATTGTCGATTAAGGCTTCGTTTTTAACGTTTCCATAAATGACGCTCGGTATACCTGTCCAGATAGAGTTCATGATGGTACTAGCGTATTCATGAGACTCCTCAACAGTGATCTTGTCCGCTGTTTTAAACTCTTGAAGGTCGCGCTTCCAATCTGCAATTTGTTCGACACAACGTTTAGGGTATTCATCAAGTGGCACTTTATAACGTTCGATTAAATCTGGACGATTTGGCTTGATAAAATAGGGGGTGTATTCAGAAAAATGTTCAGAAGACTCTGTCACGAAGTAACCAAGCTTCTTAAACATTTCATAGCGAACTAAGTTAGTGCAGCGACCATTGTGATAGATGCCTGGTTTAGGCGCTTTGCCACTCTCAAAAGCTTCAAGTAGGTCTGGATAAATGTCGACGTACTCACCGCTTTCTGTCTTCTTCTCGAGGGTTAGGTAATAAGCCATGTGGTTGATGCCTGCGCAGGTATAGCGAAGATCTGCGTAATCTAAGTCTAGGTCGCGTGCGAGCTCTTCAGCTGTGCCTTGTACTGAGTGACACAAACCGACTTGTTTAATGTGCGGATACTTCTCGTACATTGCCCATGTGTTCATTGCCATTGGGTTAACATAGTTGAGCATGGTGGCATTCGGGCAAACTTCGGTCATGTCTTCACAGACACTCCAAAGGTGCGGTACCGTGCGTAGTGAACGCATAATGCCGCCCGGGCCGAGTGTGTCTGCGATGGTTTGTTCCAGACCGTGGCGCTTACACACTTCAAAATCTGTGACAGTGCATGGCTCGTAGCCACCGATTTGAAAGGCAATGACAACAAAATCTGCGCCTTGCAGTGCCTCTTTTTGATTTAAATGGCATGAAATCGAGCCAGTCGCACCGGATGATTCCATCAATTTACTGACGACAAGGTGAGACTCTTCCAGTCGAACCTCATCAATGTCCATTAACGCGACATGAGCGTTTTTTAAAGCTGGACGGTGGAAAACATCACCAAGAATGTTTTTTACAAAAATGGTGGAGCCTGCACCAATGAATGTGATTTTAGGGCTTTGCATAGTGGAATCCTTTATCTCTCTGAGTTCTTTGTTGATGCAGATAAATTACACCTAGAACCCATGTCGATTCGTCTCAGATAACTTAATAGCTCTCCTGTTTTCTAATATTTTTAAATTAGTGAATGGAAATCTTAGGAAATGGGATAATTTCTTGGGTTTTAAGGAGAGGTGTCGTGCAATGAAGGCAGTTTTACACTTAAGGTTTGAACTCTAATCACAGAGTTCTGATCTTATGAAATGGGCTATTACGGCTCTATGATCGCCTTCTGAGTTTTATTATCGAGGAGCTGATAAAAGTCTGGTATACGATTTCCTAAGGAGCGAGACATGCCGCAATCAGCCCCAGATACGGTGAGAATTATCACTTTAGACAAGTACTCGTCCGAGACCGTGTCGGTAAGCCCGCTGTCTCTATATTCTTCCTATGAGAAAATCGATATCGAACTCAGAGCCCCTCACTCCATGCCTGGCTATCATTGGCATGGTCAAATTGAGGTGAATATACCCTTTGGGGATGATGTGGAGTACATTATTAACGGCAGTCCGGTTGTGGTTAAAAGCGGATCGATTGGCTTGTTTTGGGCATCGGTACCGCATCGACTTACGAATCCAGGCCAATGCCATAATATGGGGATCATTAACATACCGATTCACCATTTTATGTCGTGGGCTCTCAGTCGGGATTTAGTTAACCAGATCACTCACGGCAGTGTGTTGCAATCGAATTCTTGTTCGCTGATCAGTGAGTTTGAAATCTCCCGTTGGGCACAAGAGATAAAGCATTCGTCCGAAAGTCGTCAACAGTTGGCTATGGATGAAATTGGCTTGATGCTTAAACGAATCTGCCTTGATGGCTGGCAACAACTGTTGGTAAATCGACAAGATAAGTCGACTAAGAAAGGGGTATCGAAACACTCCCAATTCTATGTCAGCCAGATGTTGGAATATATTGCGACTCACCATAATCAGCCATTGACCGTTAAAGATATCGCTGAACATATCGGGTTACACAGCAACTACGCGATGAACGTATTTCAGCGCACGATGCAGATGACCATTAAGCAGTACATTACTGCGATGCGTATCAACCACGCTCGTGCTTTGCTGAGTGATACGGATAGAACCATTCTCGATATATCACTCACGGTGGGCTTTAATTCGAGCAGCCGATTCTATGAAACCTTCCAAACGTACATTGGTGTCACGCCGACTCAATATAGAAAATTAGCTAGAGAAGATCACCGATGGAGCAGCCACGGAGCCAGCCCGTTATACGACCTTGAGAAAGGGGCGTGTGACGGTAAAAGGCCATTAACGACGACGGACAGTTAGCGATATTGATACAACCCGATAAAGAAAAGCCACAGCTTCTGCTGTGGCTTTGTTGCTATGGAATCAAGAGAATTTGTGCTCTCTAGATCGTTATCGACTAGCGATTCACTTGCTCAACAATCTCGCGTGTTAGGCGGGCAATTTCGTCCCACTCTCCATTTGCAACGAGTTTCTTGTCGACCATCCATGTGCCACCGCAGGCTAATACCTGAGGTACAGCCAAGTAATTATCGATGTTTGATGACGTAATGCCGCCTGTAGGCATTAGCCGAATATCGCCGTATGGGCCAACTAACGACTTAACCATACTGATGCCGCCCGATGCTTCTGCTGGGAAGAACTTGAGAGTCGTTAATCCCATTTCTAATGCCGCTTCAACGGTGCTTGGATTGTTCACACCTGGAATGATATCGATGCCGATTTCCTGGCATGCTTTAACTGTGTTTGGATTGAATCCTGGTGATACCACAAACGTTGCGCCCGCTTCTTTTGCTGCGAGTGCTTGCTCACGGTTCAAAATCGTTCCGGCACCAATCAGCATGTTAGGCTGAGCTTCTCGTAGAAGTCGGATAGCTTCAACAGCGGCGTCTGAACGGAACGTAATTTCAGCCGCTGGAAGCCCATTCTCAGCCAATACTTTGCCTAGAGGGATAATATCCTCTGCGTTATCAATGGCGATAACAGGGATAACTTTAAGTGCTTTTAGCTGTTCGTTAATTGTAGACATGTGTGCTTCTTAATATCAGTTTGAAAGAGTGTCGGTGATGTATTTTGGGATGATTGCGCCATGATGTTGAATCACCAATCTGGCTAATGCATTACCTTGGTGGCAAGCTTCTTCAATAGAACCTCCAGCGAGATAGCAAGATAAGAAACCGCCGTTAAAAGAGTCGCCAGCAGAGGTGCTATCAACCACAGTCTCGACAGGTGTCGTTGTGATTATTACGGGATCATTTTCGGGTTTTTCGCTGATCAAGCAGCCTTCAGCACCCAGCTTGACAACAACGGTTTTGACACCGAGTGCATGCAGCCTTCTTATAGTGTCTTGTGGCGTTTGATCGCTCCACAACAGTTGTTCATCATCGAACGTGACTAGGGCTATATCGGTCGTTTTATAGCCCAATAGATAGCATTCTTTAGTTGCGGCCTCTGAGCTCCACAACTTTGGTCGATAGTTACTATCAAAGGCGATAGTAACGCCACGTTCACGTAGGCCTTCGATGATAGTGAGCAACTTTAGCTGATCGCTGTGTGGCAGTATCGCGAGGGAAATGCCACTCAGAAACACCATATCAACATCACGAAGTTGGTTGGCTATCTTATCGAAATCGGGGTGCTGTACCATGTAGCGAGCCGCTGAATCGTTGCGCCAGTACAGGAAGGTGCGCTCACCAACATCGTCGAGTTGAATGAGATAGAGTCCGGGTGAACGCTGCTCGTCAATCAGCACGAAATCGGTTGATAGTCCTTCATCTTGCCATCGGTTAAGCATCTGCTGACTGATAGCGTCTGAGCCTAGAGCTGAGACGTAACTGGTGCGTACCGCAGAAGTGCCTGTTTGGTTAGCATAGCTGGTGGCACTTCGGTTCAAGTAAACAGCGGCGTTGAGCGTGTCTCCGCCATAGCTTTGCTGCATGGTGCCAAATGGAGCGCCGTTCAGTTCAATCATGCACTCGCCGATAATCGCAATGTGGCTCATAATGTGCCCTTACAGAAAGTTTGGTATTGCTAGGTATAAATGATGGAACGTGGCTACAAGGAAGGTAGCCACGTTGCTTCTTTTCCCATTAGCTTGGGAGGAAGTGTTACTTGTTGTCTAGCTTTACGAATAACAGTGTTAATACGTAAGACAGTACAAACACACCAACCACACCCATAATCGCTTGGATAAAGTTTTGTGTACCGCCTGCAAGATAAGCCGGCAAGCTGAAGACAGAAGAAAGAATGTAGCTTGTTAGGTGCGTATCGATTGTTACCGAGATTGCACCGAATACACCAGCAGCCAAACTCGCGGTCATCATCGCTTTGGTGTACTTCGTTAGTACACCAAATAGAGCTGGCTCCGTGATGCCTAAGATAGCGGTAACACTTGAGCCCATCGTAATTGAAGATTGCTCTTTAGAAACTGTCTTACGTTGCTTATGCCAGATAGCCATTGTCGCGCCTGCAATTGCCATGTTACCCAAGCACATGATCGGCATAAGTAAATCCTTACCATACAGTGCAAAGTTGTTCAGGCTGATTGGTGTCATGCTGTGGTGAATACCAAACACAATCGTAATCGGGCGAGTTAGACCAAACACAAAGCCCGTTAACGTCGGAGAGATTTCCAGTAGTGAACTCATTACCCAACCCGCGCCGTTACTTAGCCAGATACCAGCAGGGCCAACAAATGATAGCGTGATGGTCGAAGTTACCGTAAAAGCAAGCAGTGGTGTAAATACAGGCTTCGCAGAAGAAGGAACTAGACGGTCAACTAACGGAGTCACTTTGGACAATAACCAGATTGCTAGAATCGCAGGAACAATTGCGCCGCCGTAGTTGAGCAGTTCAATCGGAACTACGCCAAGAACCGTCAGCTCAGGAGCAGCGCCAGCATCTTTTAGCATCGCCGCTTTATCTACTAGTTTGGGTGCTAACATTGCGGAGGAAACAGCAAGCGCAATGTATTCGTTTACTTTGAATACTTTAGCTGCAGAGAAAGAAACCAGCATAGGTAAGAAGAAGAACACAGCAACAGAGATTGAGCGGAAGAAATAAACTGTGTCTGAGGTTTCAGAGATAACATTGGTCGCAATAAGACCAGACAACAGACCCATCAACATACCAGCGCCAGCAATTGCAGGCACGACAGGGCCAAAGATGCCTGCGACAATGCGCATTACGCCCTGGAACAGCTTGCCTTTCTCTAGCTCATCAGCCGGATTAGCGTCAGCTTGTTGAGTGTTTGATAGCGCGTTGAACCACTTCTCGACCTCAACACCGATGATGACTTGGGTTTGGCCTTGTTGAAGTACCACACCTTTCACACCAGCGATCTGCTTGATAGCCTCTTCGTCTACCAGAGACTCGTCGGCTAATTTGAATCTCAGCCTTGTCATACAGTGCGTGATACTCACGATATTGTCTTCACCACCAAGTGCAGTGATTAATAACTGTATATTTTCTTTGAAATTTTTCTTCTTCGATGATGACTTCGAGTTATTAATAACGGCATCATTCTTTTCTACCATTTGCATACTACACCTGTTATTGGAATATATTTAACTCGAGCAATCATAACGACAACCAATTTAAATCCAACGGAGTAAAAAGAGATCTCAATCACACTTAAAATCCGAAAAATTATTTTTTCACCGTTTTTGGCCAATTGGTATGTTTTGTTTATCAAAAAAAATCACTTAACGTACCAATTATTTTTACGCAAAATTAGCGCTTGAAATGTGGTTTTTAAAGCGGTTAGATAATAGGAGTTGACTTAAGTTTAGGTTATTTAATTGTGAAAGAAACTATTATATCTGATATCCACTGTATTATTACTAAACCAGACAGGCACAATCTCATTACCGTGGTAGTTGAAACGAATGAAGGCGTGACTGGGTTTGGTTGTGCGACATTCCAACAAAGACCGCTTGCTGTAAAAACAATGGTCGATGAATATTTAAAACCTATTCTTATTGGTAAAAACGCCAATAATATTGAAGACTTATGGCAAATGATGATGGTCAACGCTTATTGGCGAAATGGCCCTGTTATCAATAATGCAATTTCCGGTGTTGATATGGCACTGTGGGATATTAAAGCCAAATTGGCGGGTATGCCGTTACATCAATTATTTGGTGGTAAGTCTCGTGATGCTATTCCTGTATACACACACGCGACTAGCGACACGATGGAAGGCATTTATGAGCTGGTGGAATCTTTCCTAGACAAAGGCTACAAGCACATTCGTTGTCAGCTTGGTTTCTATGGCGGTGTTCCAACCGATTTGCATACCACTGAAAATCCGACTGAAGGTTCGTACTACGATCAAGATCAGTACATGGACAATACTCTAACGATGTTTAAGTCGCTGAGAGAGAAATATGGTAATCAATTCCATATTCTTCACGATGTGCATGAGCGCCTTTTCCCAAATCAGGCAATACAATTTGCGAAGGAAGTCGAGCAATATAAGCCGTACTTCATTGAAGATATTCTGCCGCCAAATCAAACGGAATGGTTGGATAACATTCGTAGCCAAAGCTCGGTATCATTAGGTTTAGGTGAGTTATTTAATAACCCTGAAGAGTGGAAATCTCTGATCGCGAATCGTCGTATCGACTTTATCCGCTGCCATGTTTCACAAATCGGTGGTATTACGCCAGCTCTGAAACTTGGCCATCTATGTCAGAACTTTGGTGTTCGTATTGCATGGCATTGCCCACCAGATATGACGCCAATTGGTGCAGCGGTAAACACGCATTTGAATGTGCATTTACACAATGCCGCCATTCAAGAACATGTCGAGTACAACGAGAATACGCACAAGGTATTCCCGAACGCTGCAGAGCCAATTAATGGCTACTTATACGCGTCGGAAATCGCAGGTATTGGTGTTGAAATCGACCGAGAGGTTGCTGCCGAGTTCCCTGTTATGTATCGCCCCCACGAGTGGACTCAAAGTCGCCTTCCTGATGGCGCGATTCACACTCCATAACTCATTGAGTTAACCAAAATGGCCGCAGATAGCGGCCATTTTTTTTGTCTGAAACTTATCGTTAGTTTTAGCTTCTTTGTCAGTCTTCGTTCCCGATGTGTTGCTGTTTCTGGCCTAGCTAATCAATCAGCAAGTAATCAGAATTTTCATATCCAAACTATTAGTATTACCTCTCACATGCCTTCAATTAACTGACTTTAAATAGTTCAGTAATAATAAGCTGACTATCATGAAAATACTTCATTATAAGTGCACATTAATTTACCCACTTACTAGGGTTTTCTTTTCGATAAAAGTTTAAGTTTAAGTTTAAGTTTTATTTGATCGGTTCATGGAAAAGTAATGATGTACATTAATTATCACTGTTAATATTTATAATATGGCTTCGTTAACCTTTAATTAATTTARATAAATAGCCTGATAGTTATTAAAACGGTTTAATATGATTTTAAATTAAGTAGTTGAGCGTATTGCTATAAATTCATCCAAGTTTGACTGTTATTTAACCTGTGTTGTGCAATAGAGGTTATTTTAGCTTTTAACTTTGCGTTTTACATTTAAAGTGTTGAATTTAAAGGTTATTTTAATAAATATAAAACAGTGATTTAGGTCTGCAATTCCAGATGGATAATATTGTGAGTGAGGAGTTAATTAGTCAATATATGCCCTAGAAATCGAGTCGAATACTGTCCATATATTTCAACTTGAAATTCAAAAAGTTGCTATGCAACTAATAACAATAAAATAATATTAGGGTTTATATGAAAAGCACATTCAAACTGTCTTTAGCTGCTGTTTTAGTTTCTTCTGCAATGGGGGCTCATGCAGGCATTGCCATTGTTGATACAGAAGAAGGTAACTTCTCTGTTGGTGGTAACGTTGAGCTGAACTTCAACTACCAAGATAGAGAGTCGAATGATAATGGTAACGCAGAGTTCAACCAAGATGGTCGAGTTCTGATTGAGTTCGCTGGCGAAAAGTACACCAGTAATGGTCACTATGTTGGGGTTAAAGCGCAGCCTCTATTTGAAAGCACAGGCAATGTCGCACTCGATGATGCCTACTTTGAGTTCGGCAAAAAAGACGGGTGGGCGATCAAAGCGGGTCGTTTTGAAGCCTACGATATGTTCCCTGTAGGCCTCGATGTTTTCCTAGAGTATTCAGGTGATACCTCAAATGAGCTTTATACGGGTGGCAGCGCTTATGTGTACCAGGTGAAAGAAGCTCGCGGTCGTGGTTCTGATGGTCAGTTGATGTATAGCCAAAGTTTTGGGGATCTGTATGTCGAAGTAGGAACGATGATCGGCGATCGCTCTGACTTGTTCTCTGATAGTTACCATGGTGTGGACGTAGACCACGACAACGCCAAAGATGCCTTCCTTGTTCGCCCGGTTGTGTCATATAAAATGGGTGATTTTACTGTTGCAGCCTCAATGGAAACTAACTTAGTTAGCGATGCAGTTGTCGACACCTCGGGTAAAGATATCTCTGACCGAACTGGCTACGGTCTAACAGGTAATTGGTCTAATGATTCTTGGAGCGTTAACGCTAACTTTGCTTACTTAGATGCTGTCGATGAAACCAATGCAACTGCGGGTTTGAACGCGCTTTATAACAACTTCGGTATCGGTTACATCTATGGTGCGAACGAATATGATTCCACATGGGCGAAAGGTGATGTGACGGTTAACACGGGTTACGCATCTTATGAGTTCCAGAATGTGCTCGAAGTACAAGACTTCTCTGTTCTTCTTGGTACTTACTACACGACGGTCGACAACAAAACGACCAATACATCTGCGTTCTCTGAAGACGATGATTTTGGTGCTCGCGTACGTTTGTACTACGAATTCTAATAACAGTTGATTCAATTCTCCTGACAACCCGCCACTGTGCGGGTTGTTGTTTTTAGGGAGATACGGAAACTAGAGAAATTAAACGTGGGAAGACAAAGTAGCTGAATACAAATCAAACTGTTACTTTTTGTCTCGGAAGCTCATGCTCTCATTGTTAAAAGGCGTGTGGTAGGTGCATTGGTAGTTGATGTCAATGATATCGCTGACGATGAACAGCTCACCCGATGCTAAGAAACCTCGGTTGGTGATATTCATCGCTGCCGCATTTTTTTTGCAGCCGAGCAACTCTGCATCTTCTTTAGAAACGTTGATCGCTTGATACGTTGTTAAGTAGCTATCGATCTGAAGGCCTTTCGCCAATGCATGTTTCTGGATTGAACTTTCAATGATCTCGGCATTCATTTCTGGAAAGACGCTAACAGGGATCTTGGCTTCTTCTATCTGAACTACTTTGTTGTTAATCAATCGAAGCCGTCTAATTTTCCAAATGTAGTCATTGTCGTCTAAAGAGAAAATCTGCTGTTCGTGGTTATCGGGTAGCGCTTTATTTAGCTGGAGCTTTTTATAAGAGATCTCTTCAAAACTGTTTTCAGTAATGGAGTTGTACACCAGTGGTGTGCCAATGAGAGAAGTGTTGACGAAGTAACCAGAACCCACTTTAGATTTCACCATGCCAATAGCTTCTAGCTTGGCTAGTGCTTTACGAATCGTGAAACGAGATAATCCATATATTTCAGACAGTTCTCTTTCTGCAGGAAGCTTATGGCTGATACTGTTTTGACAAATTTTGCTCACAATATCTTGAACAACTAATTCATATTTTTTCATTCTAAAAACTTAAAAAAGCACTCATGGTGATTAAATTATAGTTAACTAAATCAGAGACTCAGCGCATTCCGAACTAGCCGATAATTCTAACATAGAAGGCTGATTAGATGATGAGAAATAGGGTGTTTTGGAGGGTGAATTCGAGGGTTATATCTAGGGGTGTGACTTCATTCTCTTTCTCGATTAGATAAGGGGGAGATAGAGGTATTAGGCAAGCAGATAATAAAAAGCCACAGCATTTACTGTGACTTTTAAACCTGACTTGAAGAGGCTTAAGCGGTTGCAGATGCTAGGGGGATCATCTGCAACGCCTAATATCTAATGAGTGTGGCTGCTATTTGCCCACGAAACCGTTGTACAACATGTAAAGGTGCGCTGCACTCCAAGAGAAGTTATTCGCGCCCTGAACCTCACCCGTTTCTGGGTTGTAGTTTTCCTGAATCGGGGTAGCCTCTGTTAGGCCTTGCGCATTTTGGAATAGCTTGTCGACCATTTGACGCGCTTCTACACCGTACCCATAGTTGTCCATACCGCGCACACCAAAGTAGAACTGATCTAGCCACACGCGACCACGCCAGTAAATATCTGGGCCGTAAGCCGGGTTGTCCATTGATGCCGTACCTAGCGGAATCTTAGGTGAGTTAAACTTGCTAGTATTTAGCATGTTTTCCACGACTTTGTCCGCGTGTTCTTGCGTCGCTGCGTTGTTGAATAGCGGTGACCAACCTTCAGGGCCCATACCGCGTTTCACCAACACCGGACCTGCACATTGATTAGGGAGTCCATTTGGTATTACTTCGATATCGTAGTAGAAGCCCGTTGACTCATCGTACATACAACGGTTGATGTACTCTTTGGTGTCAGCAGCTTTTTCTGCAAACCCAGCGGCTTTGTCTGCTTTACCCAGTACGTCGGCGATTTGCGATAGGTATAGGTTGTCTGAGTACCAGTAAGACGCTTGGTCTACCGACTCTTGCATCAATGAGTAACCAGATAAGCTGTTTGAATCATCCGTGTTTTCGTTGAACTTCACCTCCCAGTCTTTCTTCGCCTGAGCCAGCTTGTTCATATTCTCAACTGAATCATCGAGGTAAGTCACCACTGAACCGTCTGTGCCCATAGTGATGTCATACGTATTGTCGAAACCATTAGTGTCATGAGCGTAACGACCCATTTGGTCTATCTCTTCCGCTTTTTCTTGTGTCGGTTGTTCAGATAATCCTTGTAGGTTATCGATAGTGTCGATAAAGCCGAATACGCCTGCGTTATCACGCCCTGATTCCCAACCCGCTGCAACTTTCGCAGGTATGCTCATTGCTGTGTAATCACCAGAAGTCAGTAATTCATTGTACTTCTCGATACTCGTTTCTTTGATCCACGTATCGCCATTCGCTTCGTCTTTATATTGGAACTTCATGTCGTCCACAGACGCATCTGGTCCCCAAGAACCGTCATTCACATCATCTTCGAAAACGGTATGAATTGGATCTTTCGCTGCGCCATATTCCGGTATTCCGTTCTTGTTGGTATCACGAGCGCGTAACCACCAATCGTGGAATGCCACTAGCTTCGGATACATTTCTTCTAGCCACTTTTGTGCTTCTTCGGGACGGTTATGTTCGTCTTTCAGTGCCGTATACACTTCCCAAACAGCCCATGCAGCCAGTGATGGCTTAGTATTACGCTCGTTCCAGTTCAGGCCATCGGTCGCTTGAGGGAACACTTTTTTGTATTCTGCAGACATGCCTTCCCAGCGTTCAGCTGGTAGGTTGTAAGTCACGACATCAAGTAGGTAGCCCTCATCCCAAGGACGGACTGGGTCATCAGACTGCACTTGGTATTGGAATACAGTGCGAATGTTTTCCATCGCTACATCTGGGTTGAAGTGTGACATTGCGTAAGCTTGTTTCCACGTATCCCATGGCCATGTCATGTTGCCTGAGAAGTAAGGGGCCGTAACGGAAGGCGTAACTGTGTCGTGGTCAATCGCACCCGCAGCACCACGCCAGTTCGCGTTCAATGTTTCCATTGCTTTTACTGCAACAAACTCATGCTCTTTTGAAGCCGCATCGTTGGTGAGACCGTTTTCTAGGTATTCTTCCCAGCGCATTGCTGAATCGTGCATGTAACCTTTTGGATCGGCCATCACTTTATCCAGTTTTGCAAACTCAGACGCTTGTTCTTTGGTGTTTTGAACGTGAGTGTAAGCCGTGTATAACGTGATCTCTTCGCCATCACCTAGAGAGGCCGTTTGCACGAAACCTTTCTTGTCGTCATTGATGGTAGAAGTTTCTGGTTTGATAGAACGCGTTACTTCGAACTTTGAATCGCCAGATGTCAACAATGACCATGAATCACGAACTGCGCCAAAAGAGACTTCTACACCACTGTCTGTCGCTGCAATTTCACGGGAGTAAGTTGGGTAAGCTTCTTCAACACTACGGACTGTGCTGTCTTCATTCTTGTATGCCGTGCCATCATCCGCACGATAGTTTTGCATCAACTCACCATCCCATTCACCTTGAATATCTAGCTTATTTGGGTTTTTGATGGTGGTTTTTACAAGAGAAGTACGATTAGTCACAAAACGCATTTCTAGCTCGGCTTCGATACCGTTATCGCCTGTATACGTTTGAATCAACGCACCTGGTTGTGAGTATGCGTTTGTCAGTTCTAGCGGCATTGGCTGGCCGTCGACAGTCAGAGCCAAACGGTCAAAACGTGCAGCCATGAATGATACGTATTCTTCGGTCAATAGCGCTGTACCACCTAGCGTGATTTCACCACCTTTGGTGTCTAACGTGTGGCCATGCCATGAGCCGTTATCGAACATTGGAATGTAGCGCAGGTGGCCGCCGTGCAAATCACGTAACGCCACTGGTACACCTGCACGATCGATGGTGTTGTGGAATTCGGTTGCTTTAAGTGGAGCATCCACATTCGAGCTATTATCACTACTGTTGCATCCGCTTAGTGTTAGAGCAACCCCGACAGCAATCGCACATAAAGACGTTTTAAACTGCATGTTATATCCTTTATTTATTGGTTTTTGAATCTGATCAGGCGAAAAAAGGTCGAGACATGCCCTGCCGAGTTTCGTGAAGAAGATTCAGCCTTATTTATTTCACTTATTGGTATGAGAAAAGAGCGCTATTTGCGTCTATTCTTTCTTTATTCAACTTGTTTAAATAACAAGTTATTAATTATTGAATAATATTGTAGCCTTGATGGATTACGACTAGATTCTTTCTCAATCAAATATAATTTGTTATTAGTGCGTGTTAATCATTATTCGTTTGCCATCGATATGGCTTTTAATAATTCACCGTCAATATTTGGAATCGTATCAGAAAGAAATATCTGATTGCCTGGTGTGTAGGTCATTAACACATTTCTGAGCCGTTCACTGCCTTCTCCATTCTTGTTTTGTACATCAAACTCAATCAGTTTGTTGTACACCTCGTTCGCCAGCTTCTCTTCTTGTTCTTCAGTAATAGCAATGCGTCCTATACAGATCGGAGGGCGCACGTCATGGCTGAATACTTCATCTCTAAAGCGCTTAGCAAACAACGTATCAAGCTTAGAACCTTCTTCAAAAATAAAACGGCCTTGATCTTTGAAGCGGTATTGATCTTCGCCTTTTAATTCTACGTAGTCCATCATTTCTAATGCTCGAAAATATATGGCTACTGACGTATGACTCAGTTGATATTTATTGGCAATATCTTGTGGTGACCATTTTTTTCGTCGCAATAGATACAAAAAATCAAACAAGTACGGATATTGATGGAATATTTCACTATTTATATCAGTAATAAACTGTTCGTTCTCTTGCTGTAACTGTTTGCCTCGCATAGATAATTCTACTAAGTCAGTATCTAAATGAGTCGCGTACGAGAGTATTTTATCCAGCCCTAAAGACGTGTTGTGCAGTTGTCTTTTAATGGTTGAGAGAGGAATTCCCATCCCAGCAGAGAGATCGGAATAACAAATCCCCTTCTCTTTGATTTTTTCTCGTAAAGCAGCAAGTAAATACGTTGCAGAATTATTCATCTAACAATGCCTGTTCTATTTTTGTCAGCATCCCTGATAATAAATTCAAGAGAATCCTACCCTTGTGATTTTGGTTCCAAATATTTTCAATATTAACTATGAGTTGAGTTTTGCAAATTTGAGAATTTTACTTGTTGTTTATTGAACAAGTTTTACTCAATGTTACTAACGTTTAACTCATTATCAGTATGGGGGTGAGTATAATTGTTTTGATGCGTAAAATTAAGTTCATATCGGTTTTTAGTAAAAATTTTCTTACGAGAGATTAATTTGTTGGGTGGGAAGTATCAATAAGTTGTACTTGGGAATTTAGTCTAGATTGATATCACAAAGTATTCTTGATTAACTGGTATTTTATTGAGGAGGTGACCAGTAAAAATATTGTTATAAGGAGTAAGGAGGTTAGTTAAATGGAGAGTGTAATTATTGAAGCGTAATCATATTATATAGTTATTCCCCAAACTTCCTATATATTTATCCTATTTATTACTCGATCTTAAAATTATTTGGTATCTCACCTTTCTCTCTTTGCTTGATAGGCGGAAGGGCGAAATTGTCTGCAAGCAGATAAGAAAAAAGCACATCCAATAGGACGTGCTTTGAGTGTTTGAGCTTTCTTAGTCGCGAGCTACATGGCTAAGTTTTCATTTCTTAACTTGGTGAGTTCTTTAAGGCGTTTTGCATACTCTTTTTGGAATTCGTCAGGGTCTGCGCCTTCAGATACCTGAGCATAAACTCGCATCTTGTTGCCGCCGTAGATCTTAGCAAGATCATCGTTGCTGTAACCACGTTTCCACAGTTCATCAGTAATCGCCGCTAGGATTTTCGACAGCTCACCATTACCGGTAGCACCTTTGTTGAACGCTTCAATCATGTAGCCGCCATCGTCGTACATTTTCGCGTTCTTGGTTGCGAAATCCACAACCATTGCTGTAGAGAACATATCATCAGTGGCGATACCTACGTGGTCAACGCCTACCAATTTCACGTAGTAATCGATCATATCCGCAGCTTGAACAGGAGATATATCTTCAGGCCACACGCCATCCATCATCCATTCAGTGAAGGTTGGAGCAACGTAACCACCAGATTTAGCCGCGCGTATCGCTTCATCATCGGGAATAGCACGATAGCAACCTTGTGGCGTTGCATCGGGCTCACTCTTATAAAGCCCAGCAGGCACTGAGTGCGTGTAAACAAATGGGGTCCCAGGATACTTCTCTTCCATGTAATCCATTGCGTCATTTGCTGTCTTTGAGCCTGTGTGGCTGAGATCGAGAATGACCTGATACTCGACCATCGAATCAATAACAGACTCTCCCCAAGGTGTTAGGCCAATATCTCTACCGTTAAATGCTGCTAACTGTCCTGAACCTGTTCTGAAAATGTCGTTATACGCCAAGATCATGCTTTTTAAGCCCATGTCTTTGAGAATCGCCATCTTAGTGACATCTTCTTCCAAAATCGTTGCAGTTTGGCTGTTCCAAAGCACGGCGGTTTTGCCTTCAGTGTGCGCTTTTTCAATGTCATTATTAGAATGCGCGATGATGAAATTGTCAGGTTGTTTTGCCATCGCAGAGCGGTGTTTATGATGGTGAAACAAGAAGTCATCAAAGTTGTGGTCAGCAGCGGTAATAGTGTATTCATGCCCTGTAATACCTGCATCACGAGCATCTTGGAAGTAATCCAATAGTTGTTGCTCATCTTGCCAGCCTGCACCATAAGGGCTCGCGAGCATACCAATGACAATGGTGTCTTGAACAAATGTTTTAGCCTTGTCTGATGCAGGCCAGGTCTTACTCTCAACACTTGCCTGTGTACCACCAACACTCATTGCAATGCTTGCTGCTACTAACGTTATCTTTTTAAACATGAAAACCTCTCAATTACGGGCTTAAGTCCATTTATATTTATGCCTAGATTTAATAGTAGACCCTGACGGTATCGTCGAGTTATTTAAAATTGATAACCCTGTCATACTTTGTAATCAAAGCGTTACGTCCTGAATTGTGATTTCGCCTTAATGCCAAAAACTTAAAGCGCCTCTTGTTAACTTGAGGTAATAGTAGCTAAGCTAGAAAAGTAAAATGTGCATTTTGTGCCACAGAGCTTAGAGCTAGTATTGGTGAAGAAATTGTGTCGATATGGGGTTGAGTTGTGGATTTAACCTGTTTGAACAAGACAAAGGAATTTTGAAGTGATGCTTGAGTTACCGTTGATTGCGAAGAGTGTAGTGAGTCATTTTCTGCAGTGCGTGCGAGAACGTAAGGCATTAGAGCTCGATCATGCCGGAATAGAAGCACTCGCTGTTCAAGTGAGCATGCCATTCTCAATGGATACCTCACCTGCTCAATATGTCTCGTTCAATGTGTTTACTCAGTTCTTAGAGGGTTTGAGGAAGGTATTACCATCTGATGTATTTGTTTCTTCGTTATTGGACAGTGCTCAACGAGCTGCTCTTGAACTCGATTTTTCCAACTTATCAGGTCAAGGTTTTCTCTCCCTTTTTCCGTTTGAACAATGGTCAGTCGAGTCGTCTTCACAGTCATTAAAGCTTTCATTTCTAGTAGCTAATAGCTCGCTTAATTGTATTGAAGCCGAACTGTTTTTGATCGTTTATAGCCACGCTTATTTTAAAGCTCAGCAGACGGATATTGATAAGCCGATTCGTTACGACTTAGTTTCAGTGTCGGCTAGCGCGTTAAGCGAGTTGAGAATACAAACGGAAACGCCACAGTACTTAGGTCAAACTGAGACGTGCATTTCATATAACCCCATTGATCTAGATTGTTCTATCAAAGCGCTGTCAGCGGCTACGACTTCTGCCTTCAAGGTGACACAAGCATTACTTCCTTATATCGGCCGAGTAGATGTAGATTTGGTGATGTTTGGTCAGATAAACCGAATTGGTAAGCGCACAATCCAAAGGGCGCTTAGTGAAGAGGGGACGACCTTCCGAACCATCAAAGAGGCTTTGTCTTTTGAATTCGCCAAGCGCGTTATGGCTGAGCAAGATTATTCGGTCTCAGATATTGCGCTTCACTTGGGATACGCAGATGCCTCACAATTTATAAGAGCGTTTAAGCGAGCGAACGGAATAACACCGCATCAGTGGAGAAAGAGTAATAAAGGTATGGTTGATGGTATAAATTCATAACCTTCCAATATATACTGTCTCTCATTCTATAACTTCAGATGTTGACTATGAAAAGAATAAGTGGATTTACTCTGATTGAGCTAGTCGTAGCTATTGTGATCCTTGGTATTTTATCTGTGGTAGCAGCACCAAAATTTTTAGGGCTTCAATCCGATGCCAGAGCGGCAGCGTTAAAAGGACTTAGAGGTTCGATGGAAGGCGCTGCGGCAATTGTCTACGGTAAAGCTGCCGTAGCCGGTGTTGAAAATTTACCAGTTTCAAGTGGACAAGTCACAACAGTGGATGGCGTTGAAATCGATTTTGGTTATCCAACTGCTTCAGAAAGCGGTATTGGAACTGCGGTTCAAGGGCTTAGTGGTGATAATAACGATTGGAAGCAGCTAGGTGCTCATACTGAGGCTGTTCCAAATGAAGTCATTGTCTATTCGTTTGAAAATGCACAAGAAAACGAAACTTGCGTTGTGATCTATCGTTCGAATGCTTCTGCGGGCGCACCCACCATTTTGTCGTCTGAAGCTGACTTGTGTTAATGACTTAAGCTTACAAAATACTGAGAAAGGCCATCTTTATGATGGCCTTTTTTGTGCTTACTCGGTGACATATTGTGATTTCACTCCTCATTTTGTAAATCAATATTATGAACTTTAACGTGCGGCACTTAATGTTTGTGTTGTTGCTATTTTGTGTGGCTATTTCAGGAGTAAGGTATGAGTTCGAATCAAATCAAAAATGTCGTGTTTGATGTGGGTAATGTCATTGTGCGTTGGTCACCTTTAGAAATTACTCACCTTACGTTTGGAAGCATCGCCGACCTGGAAACTCGCGCGCGTTCAATCTTTCAAAGTGCTATTTGGTTGGATTTGAATAAAGGATTTTTGACCGAAAATGAGGCTAAGCTTCGTTATCAACAAGAACTCGACTTATCTTCATTAGAGTGTGACCGCTTGTTTTATTACGTTAAGAAAACGCAGATCTTACTGCATGGCTCTGTCGATCTCATCAAGCGAGTAAAGTCTGCAGGTTACGGTGTTTACGCTCTGACCGACAATGTGGTCGAGATTGTTGAGTTCCTAAAAAATACCTACGAATTTTGGCCGCTATTTGATGGTGCGGCGGTTTCTGCTGAACTTGGCATGCTCAAGCCACAACCCGAAATCTACCAAGCGCTTTTATCTAATTATGGGCTTAAAGCTTCAGAAACCGTCTTCCTCGATGATATGCCTTATAACGTTGAAGGTGCGAGATCTGTGGGTATGGCTGCTATCCAGTTTACTGATGCCGTTCAGTGTGAAAACAGCTTGCAGGCGCTTGGCGTTAATTTAATAGATTGACACCTTGGCAAATGAGTTAAATTTGAGGATGTAGAAAATGAAAAGATACCCATCTAAATCCATCGTTACATTTTTGTTTTTAACATTGTCGGTGCTGGTTTTAGTGGTTGCTGCCGTACTTCAAATTCGCGGTGAGCAAGCATGTGATGGTTGCTATGAATCAGATAAAGGACAGTTCAAGTTTGTCCTTTACGATGGAACTTCACCTGCGATAATTCCAAGTATTCACAACGAGCTATTACTCAAGCAGGCTCCTTTGATGAAGAGCTTCGGCCTGGACTCAATACCGGTCATAACAGTGAGAGTATGGCAAAGCCAAAAGGCCTACTTAGATGAGCAAGAGCGTAGCATTGGACAGCGATATGCGTTTTCTACAGGCTACATCGAGCCTAAAAGTAATGAAATCAGGCTGCTTTATTTTGGTGGTGAAATTCAACGAACAGCATTGCATGAATTTGTGCACTTACTGACACTTCAAATCAACCCCAATTTTGCGAATAACCCTCGTTGGTTGTGGGAAGCGGTGGCTATCTATAAATCTGAAGATTATTGGTTCCACATGAATAACAGGAATGCCATCAAAGCCCGTTTTGATGGGCTTGTTCAAGAGTTATATATCAACCCTAATGGTGGTTCAACAATCTATGAAGTCGGTTATACCATCGGTGAGTTTATCGAGCGTTCTTGGGGGGAGGAGGCTTTTATCAAGCTCATAAAGAGTAACGGTGATGTATCTGGAATAACGAATGAGCCGATAGAGTCGCTATTTTCAGGGTGGAAGGGTTTTGTGAAAAATACCTATCTTAGTTCACCACAAAGCGAGTATGAGAAGGCTTTAGATCGGAGCCCATTACAGGCCTCAGAGCAGTGAATGAGATGAACTGTGTAGAAAGTTAATCGTACGATAGAACAACGCTGTTTATTAGATTAAGAGCCATGTTATTGAAACATGGCTCTTTTTGTTTTTAGATTTGGATACGCAACTTGCTTGTTTAGTCGTGGGCTTGTTCGGCATTCAAGTGTCGAATCAGCTTTGCTGGTGTGCCGCCGTACAAGCAGTCTGGTGGTACATCACTGTTGACCACAGAGTTGGCTGCGATCACAGAGCGAGCACCAATGGTCACGCCTTGGTTAATCACCGAGTTTCCACCAATCCAGACATCATCTTCGATTGCGATAGGTAGACAGAAAGTTTCCCACTTGCGACGACTGAGGTGGTTCAGTGAGTGAGAGGCAGTGTAAAACTGGACACTTGGTCCCACCAATACATTGTTGCCAATTTTGATGTTGGAGCCGTCAAGCATCACCACATTCATGTTGATGAAGGTGTCGTCACCAATCTCGATGGTTTTGCCAAACTCACAATGAAAAGGGGGCTGGATTAAGCTGCTGCTACCAACCTTACCAAATAGCTGCTCTTGCAATGTGTGTTGCTGGTCTGGGTCTTGGTGGCTGTTGAAAGCCATTAGCGACTTTCTGGCATTGGAACGCACGGTTTCAATTTCTTGGTCTGCACCATCATATACTTGCCCAGATAGCATCTTTTCTAGTTCAGTTTTAACGTTTGTATTACTCATGCTTGCCCACTTTCCGAGAGTCTCGGTCTAAATGACGAATACTGCAAGATTAGCGATTTTCGGGCATAAAAAAAGAGAAAAGCCTCAGCCTTTCTCTTCCTGTTTTTCTACTTAGCAATCAAGATTGCTTAAATTAGATTTGCTCAACGAAACCCATTAGGTGCTGTTTCACTTCGTCTGAAGCAAAAGCGCTTTCTACAGAGTACTTGTAGATTTCTGCGTAATCTTCTTTTGTTAGACCGAATGTTTCACACACACGTTTCACTTCGTTAGTCATGGTTGTGTTCGACACAGTACGGTTATCTGTGTTGATCGTTACAACGATGCCGTCTTTCTTGAACTCAGCAATTGGGTGGTCGCTGAATTTGTGAATACACTTAGTTTGCACGTTACTTGTTGGGCAAGTTTCAAGTGCAACTTGCTTCTCTTTAACGATGTTGTATGCGTCTTCGTTTCCTTGGATGTGAACGCCGTGGCCGATACGTTCAGCGTCAAGCAGTGTTACGGCATCGTAAACGTTTTGACCATGCCATTGCTCACCAGCGTGCACGGTAATGCGGTAGCCTTTTTCAAGAGCGTATTGCGTGTACTCCGGGAACTCAGCACAGAAACCAGGCTTTTCGCCGCCAGCGATATCAAATGCAACCACGCCTTTACCTAGGTAAGGTTGGCCTGCGTCGATTACGTTTTTGATAGAATCTTTAGGGAACATACGCAGTACAGACATGATGTAGTTGCCCTTGATGTCGTATTTCTCTTCAGCACGCTTCATGCCTTTAACTGCGCTTGCAATGATCGTATCAAGAGACAGACCTTTATTTACGTGCAGGATTGGTGCAAAGCGAACTTCTAGGTACTTAACGTTTTCTAGTGCAGCGTCTTCGTAAAGCTCGAAAGAGATACGTTCAATCGCTTCTTCAGTCTGCATCACTTGCAGTGGCAAGCTGAAACAAGCTAGGTACTCATCTAAGTTTTTGCAATCTTCTGGCACCGTTAGAGATTGAACAACCGCATCGCGATCTTCAGGCAGTTCGATTCCGTACTGTTTCGCCAGATCAATAATGGTGTCTGGACGAACACTTCCGTCTAGGTGGCAGTGCAAATCAATCTTAGGGAGTGCTAGAAAATTCATGAGTATTCCTTAGGTCTATTATTTTTTGAGTTATTAACTCATAGGTTACATGGGCTTAAATTAACAAGTTTGTGATATGATTTAAAGTGACATAAAGTCATCATTAATCTGAATCTAAGGAATATCATGGTAGATGTTAAGAGCTTACTCAAATGTGATATGAATTTACTGCTGTGTTTACACGTGTTGCTTGAAGAGCGCAGTGTGAGCAAAACGGCAGAGCGATTGTTCCTTAGTCAGTCTGCGGTGAGTAAGCAACTCACCAAGCTACGCTCTTTGTTTGATGACCCTTTGTTTGAACGCGAGTCAAAAGGTCTGTTTCCAACCCCGAAAGCCACCTCTTTAGCGCCTAAGATTCATCAGATCCTTCTGCAAGTTGAACAGCTAACCGTGCCGGACATCTTTGAACCGAAAGATAGCGAACGCACTTTTAATATCGATCTTGTTGAAACCGCTTATACCGCGATTTACCCTAAATTTATGCCTAACGCGCTGGCAGATGCGCCGAACATTACGGTAAACAGCACTACTTGGAGCAGCGAAACTTTTAAGCGCTTACTAAAGCGTGAGGTCGATTTTGGGATTGGAATTTTTGAGCTCGATGAAAGGGCGAGTACCCACATTCAAAACATTCCTGCCGAGCTGAACCATGTCGAATTGCTGCAAGATTACTCTGTGTGTTTGATGCGCAATGATCACCCAGTGCTTCAAGAAGAGTGGAATCTGCAAGCCTTCCTTAAATACCGTCATATTCAGTTAGTGACCGGTGGCGTTGGCGACTGGTTGCTACTGGAAATCTTACAAGCCAAACAGCTTCAAATTAACAAAGCCGCCAACGTGTCGGACATCACCAGTGCAGTAAAGCTTTGTAAGCAAAGCGATTTGCTGATGTGTTATCCGTACAACTCGGTTCGTGACTATATTGAGAGTGGCGAGCTGGTGATGAAGCCGATTCCCATTGAGTTGGTTCCCGGTGGTTTGTTTTTGCTTTGGCATCGTTACTTTGACTCTGAACCAAGCCACAAATGGCTTCGCGACCTCATTGTTAATAAGACTCAAGAACCTCAGCTGTAAACTTCAAGCTACGATGATCAAAGCGGCGAAATAACTTTTTGAAATTTATTTCGTCTTTTTAGAATGAGCATCGTCTTACTACGGGTGCTAAATGCCCGCCAAGAATGAGATATCTAAATGAATTCAATGCCATTGATTCCGCAGCAAGTAATTGAAGAGGCTTGTGAGTGGGCCATTATGCACGGTGTCGCTTTTCGTCAGTCTGACAATGCCGCGAGACATTGCCCTTTTAGCCTTGCTCCAATGAGTATTGAGCGTGAGGTTTTTGAACACCTGTTGAAGGTGACGCCGCTGATCACCAAGCTCATCAATAATGTTTCTGAAGACCACGACTTTTTACAGTCATCATTGAGCGATATGGCGAAAGCCGCCCCGTTTTTTGGTCGCTTGATGGAGTTGCACCGACAAGCACACGGCAGTGCGGATGAGCGCTTGAATCCAGCGCGACAACCTTTGTTGTTGATGCGTACTGATTTTATGGACGATCGCCAACACGGTGCAAAAGTGATTGAGTTTAATGGCATTGCGGCAGGAATGGCGCCTTTTGGTCAACGCGCTACAGAGTTCCACTCATTCATGCAAAACCAATGGCCAAACGTTTATAACCATTGGTTGGAAGAATTGTCAGCAACACCAGCTGAAAACCAAGGCTTAACGCAGTTGGCTTATGGTATCGCTAATGCTGCAAGGCAAGTGAAAACCGATTTCGATGAGCAAGATAAACCAGTTTTCTTGATGGTGGTTCAGAAGAACGAAGACAATGTATATGACCAACATTTGCTTGAAGTTGAGCTGCAAAAACAGGGCATTCGCACGGTTCGTCGTACCTTTGAACAATTGAGCTGTCAGCTTTCAACAGGAGATAACCAACGTTTGTTGCTGCAAGATGTTGGTGCGGTCGATGTGGTTTATCTAAGAGCTGGCTATCAGTATTCAGATTACTGGGCTCCAGAACTCAACGAATCGATTTGTTGCCACACACTAAGTCAGACTCGCTTGTTTATGGAACAACACCATGTCGCAATGAACGCGACCATCAGCCAACAGTTAGCGACCAGTAAAACCATGCAAATGCTGCTGACCATGATGCCAGCAACAGAATACACACGCTGGAGTTTAACGTTAGAAGAAGCCGAATTGGCCAAGAGTGTATTAGCCGATATGAAGCCAATCACCAGTGAATCAATAGAGTGGTTTAACACGCAAGCTAATAAGCAAGAGTGGGTGTTGAAAAACCAAGGTGAGGGCGGCGGTCACTGCGTATTTGGTGATGACATCAGTGAACAATTGAACCAGCTTAAACCGGAAGAATACGACGCTTGGGCTCTGATGCAGCGCTTGTACCCACATGAGCGAGACGTGCCGAACATTGCAGTGCGTGATACCCAACAAACGCTCGTGACAGACTTAGTCAGCGAAGTGGGTTTGTTCACCGCTTACTACAAAGGTGAGCCAGTAACAGAGCTAGACGGCTACGCGGGCTATTTAATCCGCAGCAAACCCGCTAGTGAAAATGAAGGTGGAATCCACAGTGGCAAAGGCATTCTCGATTCGCTGGTGTTGATTAATTAACTCCTGATTCTGACAGATAGCAGATAAAACAAAGGCCAGCATGTGAACGTTGGCCTTTTTGTTGGTCGCGATTTTGTGGTTTGAACGAGTGCTTAGTCGCGTTATGCCGGAACCTTAAAACAAGAATCTTGATTGCTGTATTTTGGTACGAAGCACAGTTTGTCTGCCGACATCTTTAAGCCGTTTTGCATCTGGATATGTGTTACCGCCCAGATCACGCAGCCGTGAGGTAAATTGAATAGCGAGCGAGTTTGAGTGAACAACACGCCGTCATCATAGGCCGGTGTAATGTTCGTCGCTTTACCTTGCCACGCTTTATGAGTGGTTTGCACATCAATATTTGGAACAATCAATGAGAGCATTTCTGGCTCAACGTCCTTTACGACTTTCAAGCAGATACGACACCCATCGTAGTATTGTTCTATCCAGATCTTATGTGGAATAGCGTGATCATCCCAACTCAGTTGTAAGATATGTTCCATGACTTTGTCCTTGGTATCTAAGAAGGAAAGGCAGTGCTCAACACTGCCTGAATTAGCTCAAATATTATTCGTAACTTAAACCATGTCCGAACGGGTAAAGGGTGTCGGCTTGATCATACCCAGGGTAGTCTGAGTCTTGGTTTTGAATGGCTTGGGCACTGTTCGCTAGAGCAAATGGCAGTTTTCCTTGAGGAGCAAAGTTGCCTGAAAGCACTTCCATTAGGTTACTGTCCGAGACACCAAATGTCGCTATCACGGCGCCGGCTTGCTTAAGGTTACTTTGATCGTCTAGCACGAAGGGTTGTCTAAAGTTGATGGACAATACCGTTTTGTCAGCGCCCACTTCGTTCATGACGGCTTTAATGTCGCTTAGGCTTGGTTCGATATGCCAAGAGGCGGCAGTAGCCATTTCGCTGAACGCAAGAATATCGAGTTCATCTGGGTTTGCACCACCAAAGATAAGGTCAGGATCTGAACCTTCGTTAGATACGCGAACACGAATAACCGCATAGTCCGTATCGGCTGGAACTGGTGGACGTGTTTCTCCCGTTTCGTAATCACCAGAAGTCACGGTAAAGTTGTACTTGTCGTCTCCTGCAATGTTTTCGTCCATTCCCATGACATACAGAGCAACAGGAGCTTGTGCGGTTGATTCAGCTAAAGGTAAAGTCTTATTGGTATTTTGAAGTAAGACGACAGATTTTTTCTGTGCGTAATCAGCGCGTTCTTGGTACTTCTCGTTGCCTAAAATCTCTTGGGCTTTTTTCTCATCAACGTAAGTGTTTTCGAAAAGGCCAAGCTTGAATTGTTCTTCAAGTAAGCGCGTTACGGATAGGTCGACACGCTCTTCGGTGAGCAGATCCTTTTCGACCAGTTTCACGATGACTTCTTTATCATGGAAACCTGAAAGCACATCAACGCCTGCTTCGACCGCCATTGCAACCTGTTCATCAATCGTTTTGTGTTCCACACCCCATGCTCGATCGCCAATAATGCCGGTATCTGAGTTCACGTTACCTGTGTAGCCTAATTCGTCTCTGAGCAAATCGGTGACAATGCCTTTTGAAAAGGACATGCCCACATCATTTGGCATCCACTTTTGATCTACAGGGATGCCGTAGTAAGGCATGATTGAAGAAGCGCCAGCCTCAATTGCGGCAATAAACGGTTTTAGGTGATAATCAAAATTGTTCTTTGGATAGACTTGGTTCTTACCGAAGTCATAGTGTGGGTCACCGCCGTTTTCTTGTGGACCGCCGCCAGGGAAGTGTTTGATGGTTAGCGCGATACTGTCTTCGTTTACCTCACCGCCATCCTGCAACCCTTTGATCAGTGAGCGCATAATGTCAGACGCTAAATCTGCATCTTCGGTAAAGGTCTCATGCACTCGATACCAGCGAGGTTCTGTCGCCAAATCCATCATGTATCCGTACATACTGCGCAGGCCGATTGAAGACCATTCGTCATTCATGATGCCAGCAAATTCAGTGATCAAATCCATGTCACGAGTGGCTGCTAAACCTGCCTCTTTAGGCCAAGCAGAAAAGGCACCTGAAGAAACGTTGATCCCTGCTTTAGCTGATGGATCTATGTGGTTACGAGCATTGGATTTGAATAGAGCGGGGATACCCATTCGCGTCTGTTCACGCAGTTCTTGAACACTATTCATGAACTGGGCAGCTTCTGTTGGGGTTATCTGACAGCCTGAACGGCCAGCATCACAATCAGGTGTGTTAGTTGGGGTTTCAACTACGCTGTTACGGAAGATAAAGCGCGTCATTTGGGCATCGGCAATCATGTCTTGTCCGGCACTGCTAACAAGTCCACCCTCGGCTGAGTTTAAGGTGTCAATGAGCATCATGCCGGCTTTCTCATCTAGCGTCATTCGGCTAACCAAGTCTGCTGCTCGTTCTTCTGGAGATAATCGCCAGTCTTCAAAGGGTTCCAGTTTTCCATTGCCGTTAGAATCTCGGAATTGGTAACCCTCAACGTTCAATACATCATGAACACGAGAGTGAACTTGGGGTTGCTGGAGGTTATTGTCGCTATCAGATGAGTTGCATCCTGCAAGAAGCAACGCGATTGCTATAGGTGTCAGGGTAAGACGCTTCATGGTCACGATCCTATTGTTAGTATAATAATAAGTACATGACCAATTTTAATAATTAACGGATTATTGGTTAACCAAAATAAAGCAAACTAAAGATTTGGATCACCATATAAATTTAATTGGTGATTTAATTCAATTTAGTACTGGAAATATATTGACGACGTTTAAATAACGTAAACTTAATTAGATTTGATTTTTTGATATCCAATTAATTCTCCATTTAATTAGTGGTGTATTACTTCCATATTTTAAATCTAGAATAAAAAATTTATTGCCTATTTTATAGTTAACAATCTGCGCTGATGTAAACGATAGATAGTGACTATGTTGGTGACTATAAAGGTGATTTCGACAAAGGAGCCTCCAATTGAACCAATCCAAATGTTATGGCTAGCCCAACAGAAGGAATTGAATAAGATTAATGATCTCAAGGCGATGCCTTGTCTTGAAAAGAGTGCCCATGTCGCAACGGACGAACCAACAACCGTAATAAACTCAAAGAAATGGTTCATGTTGGGCAAAGTCATGCACCACATCAAGCCAATAAAGAACCACATCACTTTGCGCGATTGAGTTTTTATCGATACGTAACTGCGAATAGCATTAATAATTACGCCTATAGCAGCCACTATGGCACCCATTAATATGAAATGGATACTCATAACAAAACAAAAGATCATCATCTGGTAGCGAAAACGCATATCATCTTTTTGCCAAAAGGCCATTACACCGATACAAAAAGCCAGGCCGCCAACTCCTTGTGTTATCCAGTTTTCCATATTTAGCCTTTATTTTTAGATGCTATCGAGCACGATTAAATAATTAACTTTAAGAGAATAATGCTCAACCATAAAATAACCCTCCAAAAGGAGGGCTAGATATAACGCTAAAGGTGCTATTGCATTAGGTTTAATTGACTAACTTAACGGCTTCACGAGTTAAATGAGCCAGCTGTTCCCAATTACCTTCTTCAATTAGCTTCTTATCCACCATCCAAGTACCACCACATGCGAGCACTCGAGGTATCGCTAGGTAGTCTTTGATGTTGTTTGGGTTAATGCCACCTGTCGGCATGATCTCAATATCCGTGTAAGGCGCAAGAAGTGACTTAACCATGTTGATGCCACCTGATGCTTCAGCTGGGAAGAACTTCAATGTGGTTAAGCCCATTTCTAGAGCGGCTTCTACTGTACTCGGGTTGTTGACCCCAGGAATGATATCAATACCAATCTCTTGGCAGGCTCTTACCGTATTTGGGTTAAAGCCAGGAGAGACTACAAACGTTGCGCCTGCTTCTTTAGCGGCGATCGCCTGCTCACGATTGAGCACAGTGCCAGCGCCGATCAACATGTTTGGTTGCGATTCACGAAGTAGACGAATTGCTTCGACAGCCGCTTCAGAACGGAAAGTGATTTCTGCCGCTGGTAGGCCATTTTCGGCTAAAACTTTACCTAGAGGGATGATGTCTTCTGCCTTGTCGATAGCGATAACAGGAATGACTTTCAGTGCTTTTAGTTGTTCTTTAATACTAGACATGTGTGGTCCTTAAGCGACGCCAAGCGCCGGTTGTGTGAATGCTTTTGGAATGATAGCGCCGCGATGTTGAATCACCGCGCCAGCCATTGCGTTGCCTCTTTGGCATGCGGTCGCTAAATCTGCGCCTACAAGGTATGCCGATAAGAAGCCACCATTAAATGAATCGCCTGCGGAGGTGGTGTCCACCACTTGTGCGACAGGTTGGGTTGGCACGGGTTGTGGAGCCAAAACCGTACCTGAACCCTGATTCGTGGAATCTTGAACTAGGCAGCCATCAGCGCCTAATTTTATGATGCATTTGTTTACGCCTAATGTCTTCAGGCGGTTTATCGTTTGTTCTGGGGAGCTGTCACCCCAAATCAGCTGTTCATCATCAAACGTTACCAGTGCAACATCAGTGAGTTGATACATGGCTTGGTAAATGTTTTTTACGGTCTGATTGTCGTCTTGTGGCCATAGCGCTGGGCGGAAGTTACTATCAAAAGCGACTTCAACCCCTTGTGTTTTGAGTTCGACCAACAGATTGAGCAACGAGATACGATCTTCTTCCGGTAAAATAGCTAAGGTAATGCCACTTAAGAAAACCACGTCTACTTGAGTTAATGCTTGCTTGATCTGTGCGAAACTTGGATGTTGAAGCAGGTATCGCGCTGCAGATTGGTTGCGCCAGTATAAGAATGTACGCTCACCTTGGTCATCAAGTTGGATTAGGTATAAGCCGGGTGTGCGAGTTTCATCAAGGAGTACTAAATCCGTCGCAACGCCCTCATCTTGCCAGCGAGACAGCATACCTTTACTAATGGGGTCGGTACCAAGAGCAGTGACATAAGAGACTTTAACGTCCCCAAGGTTTACATTGGCTTCACAGCCACGACTTAGATAAATCGCGGCATTCAGTGTGTCACCACCGAATGTTTGATGCATTGAGCCAAATGGTTTTCCGTTCAGCTCAATCATACATTCACCAATAATGGCGATATGTTTCATCAGTTATGCCCTCTCTTCAAAGTAACGCTTAGCATTACCAAAGCAGATGTCTTCAATCATTGGACCAAGCAGTGACATATCATTTGGTACTTCACCATTTTCAGCCCAGCGGCCAACCATGTCACATAAGATACGGCGGAAATATTCGTGACGAGTGTAAGACAGGAAGCTGCGAGAATCGGTCAGCATGCCGACAAACTGGCTGAGCAGGCCAAGTTGAGATAACTGCTCCATTTGGCGTTGCATGCCGTCTTTCTGATCGTTGAACCACCAACCAGAACCGAACTGGACTTTGCCCGCGATGCCGCCACCTTGGAAGTTACCAATTATGGTTGCCATCATCTCGTTATCGCGAGGGTTTAAGCAGTAAAGGATGGTGCGAGGCAATTCATTGCTTTGATCCATCTCGTCTAATAGGTGAGCCAATTCGAATGCAAACGTCTTATCGCTAATCGAATCAAACCCTGCATCTGCGCCTAACAGTTGGAACATACGCGTGTTGTTATTGCGCTGAGCACCAATGTGAAGCTGCATTACCCAACCCATTGCGGCGTAACGCTTGCCTAACCACACTTGAACCGCTGTTGAAAACTGTGCACATTCTAGTTCTGTGAGCGTTTCGCCATCGCGGCGTCGAGCTAATAGGGAATCTAAATCTGATTCCGATGGAATAGGTGCGTAGCGAACCACTTCAATACCGTGGTCTGCTGCACGGCAACCATGAGCGTTGAAATGTGCTAAGCGGCTATCTAAAGCACTTAGTAGATGATGGAAGCGAGTGATCTCAATGTCAGCAACCATACTTAACTTTTGCAGGTAATCAGCAAAGCCATCAAGCTCAATTTTGAACGCTTTATCTGGGCGCCAACTCGGTAGAACTTTCACATCAAATGAACTGTCTTGAGCGATCGCTTTATGGTGTTCAAGAGAATCAATCGGATCGTCTGTCGTACCTGCCATCACAACGTTCATCTGTTGCATGATGCCGCGAGCACTAAATTCCGGTGTCGCTAATAGCTCGTTGCCTTCATGCCAAATTTGGTCGGCTGCCTCTGGGCCAAATAGAGTGCCAGTAATACCAAATGGGCGGCGTAGCTCTAAGTGCGTCCAGTGGTAAAGAGGATTACCTAAGGTTTGAGGGACAGTTTTAGCCCATGCCATGAACTTATCATAATCGCTTGCATCTCCGGTGATCAGACGCTCGTCAATTCCTGCTGAACGCATGCCACGCCATTTATAGTGGTCACCTTCAAGCCAAATCTTAGACATATTTTCGAACTGACGGTCTTGAGCCACTTCTGCCGGGTTTAGGTGGCAGTGATAGTCATAAATAGGCTGGTGGCTTGCGTGTTCATGGTACAAACGGCGTGCAGTCTCATTAGACAGTAAAAAGTCTTCACATAAGAAATTCTTCATTGTTTGTACTCCTTATAACGCAGCCACGGTCGCAACGGCACCGTGTTCAATTAGTGATTGGTACGCTGAACATACCGCATCTATGACTTGCGGGTTTTTGCCTAGCTCGGCAGGGAAAATCGCTTCAACAGCAAGCAATGCCGGAACCACAGAAACATTGAGTCCATGCTGGTCGCAGATCTGGCGTAGTGTATCCGCCATTGGATCGCGAACATCAATCTCCTTACCTTGCTCATCAACACCAGATACATAGCGCATCCAGCCAGCAATAGCGGTTGCAAGCCATGTGAAATCTGAGCCTTGCTCTAAATGGAATCGTAAGCTGCCACCCATACGTTGAGGGATCTTCTGGCTGCCATCCATCGCAATCTGCCAGGTCTTATGCTTCAAGCTTGGGTTAGTGAAACGGTTGATCAGCAAGCTTGCGTAACCTTCTAAATCAGTCCCTTCAGGCATCGTTAACGACGGCGCTTGTGATTTCATCATCATGTCAAAAGCGGCTTTTCGGTAGCCTGCATCTGTCATGGTGTCGGAAATATGGTCGTAGCCACCAAGGTATCCAAGGTAAGCAAGGAAAGAGTGACTGCCATTGAGCATGCGCAGTTTCATCTCTTCGTAAGGCACTACATCTTCTACGAACTCTGCACCAGCAACATTCCAGTCTGGACGCCCCGCAACAAAATTATCTTCAATCACCCATTGGCGGAAGGGTTCACAGGCGATACCGCATGGGTCTTCACAACCAAGCAGTTCTGCAATTTCAGTTAGTGTCTCTTCGGTTGCTGCAGGTACGATGCGGTCAACCATGGTGCATGGGAAGGTGACATTGGTTTCAATCCAATCACGTAATTCTGGGTCAAGCAGTTGAGCAAACTCAATGATCGCTGCTTTTGCTACATGACCGTTCTCTTGCACGTTGTCGCAAGACATCACCGTGAATGGTGTTAAGCCACGTTCGCGGCGAATTTTTAGGGCTTGGACAATATAGCCAAGCGCAGATTTTGGTTGAGTTGGGTTAGCTAGGTCAGCGATGACTAATGGGTTATTTTTGTCGAGTTTTCCGGTCGCTGGGTCAGCGCAGTAGCCTTTTTCTGTGATGGTCATAGACACGATAGCGACTTGAGGCTCTGCCATTTTTTTTAATACGGTTTCGATGCCGTCTAGGCTTGGGTGAAGAGATTCTGTCACTGAGCCGATCACTTTAACGTCTGTGGATTCAGCGCCTTTTTCAGCTACGGTGTAAAGGTGGTCTTGCGCGCGAAGTGATTTAATTAGGTCTTCGCCGCCGAATAGGTTTATCTCACTAATGCCCCAATCAGTGTTGGTTTTGCTGAGCATTTCATTGGTGAATAGCGCTTGGTGAGCTCGGTGAAATGCACCAAAACCTAGGTGCACAATACGGCTTTGGAGTGCTGAACGGTCGTAGTCAGGTCGTAATACAGTGTTTGGCAGCGTAGAGTTAGCAACAGTCTTCATTATTCAGTTCCTTTTCCCGCCAGCGAGCCAACGGGATTTTATTATTTGATTATACGTTTGAGTGTTTAGCAGTCTTAGAATATCTCTGTGACCAAATTACGAACCGTAGCCCAGTACCAATTCAGGTAGGAACAAGCTCAGCTCAGGGATAAAAGTAACGGCCATTAGGGCAGCAATCAGTGCTGCATAGAATGGCAGTAACGGCTTGATGACTTTGTCGATAGCGATGTTGGCAACCGAACAACCGATGAATAGAGCACTACCTACTGGCGGCGTACAGATACCGATAGCTAGGTTGAATGTCATCATGATGCCGAAGTGAACAGGATCGATGCCTAGATCCAATGCGATTGGCAAGAAGATTGGAGTGAAGATCAGTACCGCTGGCGTCATATCCATGAAGATACCCACAATCAGCAGGATGATGTTGATGATCAATAGAATCATTAGCGGGTTATCAGAAACCGCCAATAATGCATCAGCAATCATGTAAGGCACATCGGCGTTCGCCATTGCCCAAGACATCCCCATTGATGCGCCAACAAGTAAGAGAACGATAGATGTTGTTACTGCAGACTCAAGGATAATCTTTGGAATATCACCCCATTTCACTTCACGGTAGACAAGCACAGCTAAAACAAACGTGTATACCACAGCAATTGCGGAAGCCTCAGTTGCAGTAAAGATACCGCCAATGATGCCGCCCATGATGATGCCGATCAGTGCTAAAGAAGGTGCCGCTTTTAGGAAGGTATCCCAAACCATTGATAATGAAGGACGCGCTGCCACTGGGTAACCGCGACGTTTCGCAATGATACCCGCCACAATCATGATACTTAATCCCATCAAGATACCTGGGATGTAGCCCGCTAAGAACAGCGCCGCAATTGAAGTACCACCAGAAACCAATGAGAAAACGATCAGCGTGTTACTTGGCGGAATCAATAGACCAGTAGGGCACGAAGTAATGTTTACCGCAGCAGAGAAGTTTTCATCATAGCCGTCTTTCTTTTGTAGAGGAGACATGGTGCCACCAACTGCAGCAGCCGATGCTACCGCTGAGCCAGAGATAGAACCAAACATCATGTTTGCCATCACGTTTACGTGTGCCAATGAACCCGGTAGACGACCACCCAACACTTTCGCGAAGTTGATCAAACGCAGCGCGATGCCGCCTTGGTTCATGATGTTGCCCGCCAAAATGAAGAACGGGATTGCCAGTAGAGCAAAGTTATCAAGGCCAGCTGCCATACGTTGAGCAACTACAGCGATTGCAGGCTCAAGCGGTAAGCTCATCAAGATGGTTGCCAGTGACGATAAACCAATCGCAAAAGAGACCGGTACACCGATTGTAAGCAGTACAGCGAAACTACCGAATAAGGTCAGTATTACTTGCCATTCCATTGTGAAATCCTTCTATCAATCAAGTTGTGAGTCGGTGATCAAATCGTCACCTGACATTAATTGTTTAACGCGTTCGTAGGTAAATACGACGGAGTAAAAAATCATCAAAGCGCCACTAATCGGTAAGCAGAAGTAGATGTAGCCCATTTCTAAACCTAGAGCGGGAGTCAGCTGTCCCATCGCAAGCGTTTTAGCAGCAAGTTGGCTTCCACCGTGTACCAGAACGATATAAGAGAAAGAAGCGATGGCTATTTGGATAACGATTTCGTTGATTAATTTGCGTTTGCCAGTCAGCTTCATCGTAAGCAGGTCGATGGCAAGGTGGCGTTTCAGACCCGTAGTGTAAGCAGCACCAATTAAGGCTACCCACATAAAGAGATAACGCGCGAGCTCGTCGGTAACAGTACTTGGTTTGCCAATAACATAGCGGGATAAGACCTGCCATATCACACACAGTACTAAGAAAGACGATAGAGACACTGTAAAGGCGGCCAACCCTCTATTTATGTAACTGACCAATTTATTCATGTTTATTTCCTTTCAACAAAATTGCGTATCTCATAACAATTGGTTTACCAATGTAAGAAATTGTTTCTATGTAGGGATGGGATGTTCAAAAATCTGGCTGAATCATAAGCTATTCATTTTTTGGTTGGCGTGAGCAACTTCACAAATGATTTTGGTTGACCAATTTGTGGGTTTTTATTGTGATATTGGTCAATCAATTTTAAATTTCGCTTTGACGGTTCCTTTCTTGAGCCCCAATATGAGCCCATAACAAAAAACACCCTACATTTTGGATAACCAATCCACGGAGAATAAGAATGATGATGACGCGTAAAACTTTGATTAGTGCGGTTGTCGGTGCTGCTTTCACTTTTGGAGCAACAGCTTCTGCTTATGCAGCGACAACATTGAAACTGAGCCATAACCACCCTCGTGACCATGCAGTACATGAAGCGATGACGTTTATGGCGAAAGAAGTACGTGAATTGACGGATGGTGAGGTGCGTATTCGTATTTACCCTGATGCTCAATTGGGTACACAGCGTGAATCTATGGAGCTGATGCAGAACGGCGCTTTAGATATGGTGAAAAGTAATGCTGCTGAGCTAGAAGCTTTTTCTCCCGCTTATTCATCATTCAACATGCCTTACTTATTCCGCGATCAAGCGCACTACTACAGTGTGACTGATGGTGAAGTAGGCCGTGACATTCTTAACTCTTCTCGTGATAGCGGCTTTATTGGTGTGACTTACTACGACGCTGGTGCGCGTAGCTTCTATACCAACAAGCCAATTAACACACCAGAAGATCTGAAAGGTTTGAAAGTTCGTGTTCAACCAAGCCCATCAGCAATTGCGATGGTGAAAGCGTTAGGCGGTAACCCAACGCCACTAGCTTACGGTGAGTTGTACACAGCACTGCAGCAAGGTGTAGTGGATGCGGCTGAAAATAACATTCCTTCTTTCAGCTTGAGCCGTCACAGTGAAGTATCTAAATACTTCAGCTTAGATGAGCACACGATGGTTCCGGATGTGTTGGTTATCTCAACCAAAGCATACGACAAACTGACTACAGAGCAACAAGATGCGCTAATGAAAGCGGCAAGTGATTCATCTGAATTGATGAAAAAATTGTGGGCTGAATCGGAAGCAAAAGAGCGTGCTAAAGCCGAGGAAATGGGTGTTACTTTTGTGGAACCAGACAAGGCTGCGTTCGCACTAGCGGTTCAACCTATGTACGACGCGCTAGATAAAGCGGACCCAGAATTGAGTGCATTGATTGACCGTATTCAGGCTGTTGAATAACGAGCAAATATAGAAAAAAGAGTAATACAAAAACAAGGTGTTACTGCATTTTAGGATATAGAGGTTGACCAATTATATTTGGTCATTATGATGGCGAGAGAAATACAATGGAAAGAAGTGACAATATCATCATGATGCCTTTCGAGCCGAAAAGACCTTATCAGGAGATAGGGTTAGTACTAAGAAAAGAACTTATTGAAGGCCTGTATAAGGTCGGAGATAGGTTACCTCCAGAACGCGATATTGCTGATCGTCTAGATGTAAGCCGCACTGTGGTGCGTGAAGCGATCATCATGCTGGAGCTTGAAAACTTAGTTGAGGTAAAAAAAGGGTCAGGTGTTTATGTCCTGAACATTCCTACTCATTCTCGCGAGAATGTGGTCAGCGATGATGCTGGTCCATTCGAGATGCTGCAAGCCCGTCAATTGCTGGAAAGTAATATTGCGGAGTTTGCGGCAACTCAGGTCACTCCGGGCGACATCATTAAGATGCGCTCTGCACTCGAACTCGAGCGCGAAGAGCTTGCAAGCGGCACCACCGATTGTAGCGGAGATGAAAAATTTCACATGTGTATTGCAGAGGCTACTCAAAACTCTGTGCTAGTAGACATGTTGAAGCAATCCTGGGATCGACGCGAAAAGAGTCCAATGTGGAATAAACTCCACTCTCACATCAGTGGTCAAGATTACCGTGAAGAATGGTTAGATGATCACGCTCGTATCCTCGCTGCCTTACAGCGCAAAGACCCTGTCGCTGCTAAGAACGCAATGTGGCAACACCTTGAGAATGTTAAACAGCGTTTGTTAGCGCTGTCAGACATTGATGACCCAAACTTTGATGGCTACTTATTTAGTTCTAACCCAGTGGTACTGCTTAGCACAGAAAGTTAGTTCTGAAAGCTAACGTTGAATTTAGCGACAAGGTTCCTCTTGAAAGCTGATTCATTCACTAGGTTGTAGATAGGTAATCGTCTTTAGACCGGCGTAGACCGGTGCTATCTCGGGCAGTAATTGTCATTGCTGCCATTAAGAAGTCGTTATTGCATTTAGCTTGATTAATTCGAGCCGGCTAAGTGCGTCTTAAAGAAAGGTAAGTCTCATGGAACAAACGTGGCGTTGGTACGGCCCTAATGATCAAGTTTCGCTAGACGATATTCGTCAAGCGGGCGCAACTGGTATTGTGAATGCACTGCACCATATTCCAAATGGTGAAGTTTGGACAAAAGAAGAAATCCTGAAGCGTAAAGCCATCATCGAAGAGAAAGGTTTAACGTGGTCGGTAGTAGAAAGTGTGCCTGTTCATGAAGAGATCAAAACTCAAACTGGCAACTATCAGCAATGGATTGATAACTATAAGCAAACTCTGGCTAACCTTGCTGAGTGTGGCATTGACACAGTTTGCTATAACTTCATGCCAGTGTTGGACTGGACGCGCACTGATTTAGAATTTGAAATGCCAGATGGCTCTCGCGCACTGCGTTTTGACCAAATCGCGTTTGCGGCATTTGAGCTGCATATCTTGAAGCGTCCGGGGGCAGAATCGGACTATTCAGAATCAGAGCAAGCGCAAGCGTTGTATTACTTCAACAACATGACGCCAGACCAAATCCAACAGCTGACCAATAACATCATCGCTGGCCTGCCGGGCGCTGAAGAAGGCTATACACTAGAAGCGTTTCAAGCACAGCTGGATCGCTATGCGGGAATCGACAAAGACAAGCTACGTGAGCACATGTCTTACTTCCTCGCTGAGCTGATGCCTATCTGTGATGCGAATGGCTTGAAGATGGCGGTTCACCCAGACGATCCACCGCGTCCGATTCTAGGCTTGCCTCGCATCGTCTCAACGATCGAAGACATTGATTGGTTGACCGAGCATGTACCAAGCAAGATGAATGGCTTGACGATGTGTACGGGTTCATACGGTGTTCGTGGCGACAATGATCTGGTTAATATGATCAAAAAGCACGGTGACCGAATTTATTTTACGCACCTGCGTTCAACTAAGCGTGAAGAGAGCAACCCAATGACATTCCACGAAGCAGCGCACCTAGATGGTGATGTGGATATGTACAACGTTGTGATGGCCATTTTGGATGAAGAAAATCGTCGTGCAGAAGTGGGCGATCACCGCTTAATTCCAATGCGTCCGGATCACGGTCATCAAATGCTGGATGACCTAAAGAAAACCACTAACCCAGGTTATTCGGCGATTGGTCGGTTGAAAGGCTTAGCTGAAGTTCGTGGTTTAGAGATGGCCTTGAAACGCGCTTTCTACACCAAGTAACGATTGCATCTAACTTTAAAATATTCTTAAAAACCAGAACTCATGTTCTGGTTTTTTTGTATCTGAGCTAAGTAAAATCTAAGAGTTTGTATTACTGCGATCACGTCCCTAACTTGGTAAACGCCAGTGGCGTTTGTCCGGTTTGCTGTTTGAAAAAAGCGATAAATGCACTGTTGGACGAGAACTCTAGCAGATGTGCCACATCACCAACTTGTCGGTTTTCTGAAAGCAGTTCAATCGCTTTAAACAAGCGCCATTGCTGACGCCATTCTTGATAGGTCATGCCTGTTTCGGCTTTGAATAATCGAGTAATCGTCTTGGTGCTTGCACCAACCGAGCTCGCTAATGTCGACAGGGCTGGAGCAAGAAACGAGGTGGTTCGGACTCGTTTGCAAAAGCTTTTAAAGCGGCGATCTGTTGGTAGCGGCAAGATAAACGAGTGTTGATTGGCGCTGTAAAACTCTTCCCAAAACAGGTTGGCAGTATTGGTGGTTTGCTCGGACGCAATGTCCCAATCCCAAAAAGCCATTTTGTTGATCAGAGCCTTTAGTAGCTCATTTACTTCTACAATTTCTATGTTTTCTGGGCATCTGTAAATACCACTGTCGAAATAGAGCGAGCGATAGGCAACCACATTGGTCATCTGCGCTCGGTGCTTGGTATAGGGCGGGATCCACACGGCCTTGGTCGGCGGTAAAATGCAAAGGGCGTTTTCTAAGGTCAAGGTGATGCAGCCTTGCGGAGCATACAGAAGTTGCCCCTTAACGTGGTGATGTATACCCGAGTCATGTTTGCCTAGCTTTGCGGCAATGCCAATTACAGGCGCGGGTAAACTGTCTGCATCAAACTCAATGGTTTCGCTGATTAATGCCATTTGTCCCAATCTTGTTGTTTTTGGTTTTAATGTTGTTAACGAGCCAAGGTTAGTTTCCCCTAGACTTCTCGTCAAGTTCACTGGTCTTGGAAAAATGATGAAAACAAAACCTTCTTTATGGCAAATGGTGCTGCTGCTGATGTTCCCTCAGATCGCAGAAACCATCTATAGCCCGACTCTGGATTCAATCGCGAAATCCTTTGATGTCAGTTACACACAAGCTGCTCAAACCCTCTCTATCTACTTCTCTGCATTTGCGTTGGGTGTGGTGGTATGGGGCGTGTTAGCGGATAAATGGGGACGTCGTCCCACCATGTTATTGGGGATGGGATTATTTGCCTGTTCTGCACTCATAGCCATGCAAACCCACAGCTTTGCGTGGTTGATGGTCGCAAGAGCGATGGGCGCTTTCGGACTTGCTGTTGGCTCTGTCGTCACTCAAACCATGCTGCGCGATGCTTTCAGCGGTACTGAACTGGCTAAAGTATTTGGTTACATGGGAATGGGGTTGTCGATTAGCCCAATCATCGGGTTGCTACTTGGTGGTCAACTAAGCCAAGCGGGCGGACATCAATATGTGTTTATTGCCTTATTTATTATGGTATTAGCGTTGTTGGCACATAGCTTATGGTCGCTGCCTGAAACACAACAATCTCAGCAGCCGTTG
Organism: Vibrio satsumensis; assembly: GCF_050337435.1. NCBI lineage: Bacteria > Pseudomonadati > Pseudomonadota > Gammaproteobacteria > Vibrionales > Vibrionaceae > Vibrio > Vibrio satsumensis. The sequence continues at coordinate 59,953 of NZ_JAKJSX010000008.1, forward strand.
CAGTTAAAATCGCTCGGTATACGCATGGCCAAAGACGGCAGTATTTGGATTTCAGCACTGCTTGTCGCATCGTTCAATATTGCGCTGTTTTCGTATTACCAACTAGGTTCATTCACCTTCTTACAGCTTGGATTCAGCATCGAGCAGTTTGGTTATAGTGGTGTCGTTCTTGGGTTCGGAACCTTGCTAGGAAGCTTGGTTAACAAGGCGCTATTGAAGCGACAAGTTTCCTCTATCTCTTTGATTAGCTTAGCGGCAGGGCTTCAAACATTAGGTGCGGTGGGTGTCTATTTTTCACAGCAGTCAATATGGTTTTTACTTCCGATGATGTTGGTGGTTATGGCGTTTGGCATTGCGATTCCTAATGTATTGAGCCGTGCGTTGGTGCGTTACCAATCTCAAGCAGGAAGTGCAGGCGCACTGTTTGGTTTGATGTACTACACCTTGATCGGTACAGGGCTCGCTTTAGCGGGAATGATTCAAGATCTAGGCGTGGTACTGGTACTTTGTGGCGCGTTATCTGTGTTGGTGATGATACGCAGTCGACTCTAGCTTAAACGGTAAATCTCTGATCGATATCGATAAATTCCGCATTCTATTGGGTGCGGAATTTTTCATTTTCTTGATTCGTAGCCGTTGGCAACGAAGTATTGGCGAACGTGTTCTGATTGAGCCTTGTTTGACTGAGGTTTATGGGCAAGATTTGCCGCAGCGATGGTATTTTAGCTCTGAGTGCGATGGCGGTTTTGCTGAATACACCAAAGTAGCAGCAAAACATGCTTACGCGGTGAACAGCACAATGTCTGATGTTGAGCTAGCGTTTTTCCCATTGGCTGACTCCATACTGAACAAGATGAGTTCTTGAAGAAAAGCACGTAGCCAAGATTGTGCTAGAAGTGGCAGAGCGCTAGTTTTAGTCAGCTTTACGATTTAGATTGATGGAAGAGTGAGCAAGCGTTAATAGCTCGCTCTTTTTGTTTCTGGGAGATACGTAAGTTTGGTTTAACAACTTGATGAGTAACAGATCCTATACAGCTGAAAAATTAATGATTTATTTATCATTGTATGGTTTATGAGTCTGCTGTGTAATAATCGCCGCCGTTATATATCCCGTTCTGTTTTGTATTCATCTAGGAGCCGTATTGATGTTTAAAAGGGTATTGCAGGCACTATTCTCGCCTTTTGTTGATTCAAAAAACAAACCCTCTGCAGAGCCTGCCCAAAAAGAGCAACAACAAATCGTTGCTACTGATTCTGTTCGCTCTTCAATCTTTGTTCCGCCTTCGTCAGCTCAACCATCATCATTAATCGTCGACAAAGCGATGAGCCTTCACGATGGTGAGTTTCTTGATTACTTGTTTGGAGAGTCTCGCCTTCGAACAGAGTCAGACCCATTTAGCGATTTTGTCGCTTGTCAGATCGAACGTTTGATTCGCTCTCCAAAAGCCTTGCTCAATGAATTGCCAGTGATGCCAGCCTCAGTGACTACATTGATGGCAGAATTACAGAGCGACGAATTTGATGTCGATGCACTGTTAAGAGTGATTGAGCGCGAGCCGAGTATGGCGGCCGATGTGATTAAACTGGCTAACAGTGCGTTCTACAAACGTAATGAAAAGCAGGTGACGAACCTAAAAACCGCATTCTTAAATATGGGCTCTCAAGGCCTTGTTGAGGGGGTGGTGAATTCTTACATGAAGAACTTCACACCGGGCAATAATATTTACTGGCGTCATTTCGGTGAGAAAATTTGGAATCACAGTGTTCAAACTGCTTCTTTTTCTAAGGAGTTAATGAAAGAGTCGCCATCTCAAGAAGACCAAGCTACCGCATATTTTGTAGGGTTGATCCGTAACCTAGGCAAGATGATCATTTTCCAAATGATGGTGGAAGCTTTCAAGCATGTTGACCCTTCAGTTCCGCCTAACTCGTTGGCATTGAAGCGCTTGATTAATAGCTATTCTATTCGCCTGACTTACACGATTGCAAAGTTCTGGGATCTGCCTGAATCGGTACTGACTGTGATTGGTTATCAAGAGTCGAGCAGATACGCATGCACTCCACTTGGCCAAGCTGTGTTTGAGGCTAACTCTTTGAGTGAGCTGACGAACTTATTGGAAGAACAGGCGATCGACATCGAGCAGTTTAAGAGTCGATGCAAGGAGAGGCTGACGTCACCGGCAGCGTATAAGGTAGCTAATCGCATCTATAAAGAGTCTGAATTGGCGTTGGTGGGATAAGCTGTCGAATTTGCTTTGTTAATTGTGGATGTTGTTTAAATCAGCATGCTTTAAATGGCCTTATTAATATGTAAGGCCATTTTTGTTTCTAGTTTTGATACATCATTGGTAGCTAAATGATGTATCAAAACTAGGGAGTAGCTTAGAACAAGGGGCTTAGCTGAAAACAAGTGCTGCTTAAGGGAGCTCTGCTAACTCTTGCTTTAAGCGATCGATTTTATGCAGTTCTTTTTCGATCTTATGTTGGTATTTTTGAATCTTATCCGCTTTATCGTCTCTTTTTGCTTCTTCTAAGTCGGCTCTGTATTCGGCCAAATCTTCTTCATTGGATTCAATCTTCTCACGGAGATCATCCTTCAAGCCTTCATTAGTGCAGTTCTCTTTCGCGGCTTTTAACGCCGTGGTTAATCGCTCCACTTTGTACTGATTATCGTACTGCTCCGCTTTCTTTATTTGATATTCGATCTCACAGAATTTCTTTTCACAACCAGTTAGTGCGTCGCATTGGGTGCTCGCCATGCTGTTAAAAGAGAATGCGCAAAGAAACAGTAATGAGCCTTTTAAGTGTCGAGTCATGGTTTACCTTCTTATTATGGCTGTTTAGCTTGTGTTATTTTTTGTTGAGTATTACTTCCAGAGTACATTAGCACCCGATTACCTTGCTATTGGCAGGGGAGTGTTAAAGATAAGTTGCTGTGCCTAATGACTTATTTTGAACATGGTTAGATTTACAAATGGCTAATCCATAACTTGTCGAGTTCGCACCAACCGAAACCATTCACTTGCGCGCCGTGTATCTTTTCAGAAACCTCTAAGTTGAACGCCTCTTGCTTGATCTCAACCACAATCCCAGAGTCATTCAACCAAAGCCGAAGCATCAACAGTGCATTCATTGCTAACTCAAAGTTTGGCTGGTTTGTTATTGAAGCTAAGCCTTGTTCTATTGTTTTTAGCATCTCAGAGGGTAGAGCTAAGTCCTCAAACGGGAAGCGAGTGAAAAAGCTTAACCACGAAGTGAAGGTGTCGCTCTCATCAATAATGCTGCATAGCGCGACGTCTTTGATGGTTCGGTAGCGTCCATATTCAACGCCAATCGGACTCTCACCAGAAACCGATAACTGTTTGAATAGTGCTTGGCATTCAGATGTGTCTTCAACGGTGAATTCACGAACGGCTTTCGACAACACCGGACTTTGAATCATAAAGAAGGTTGAGCCGAATTCCGGTTGGGAAGAATTGTCATCGCCACGCACGGTGATCGTCTTTTCGGGCAGCTTCACACACACCTTATTTTGAGCGCAAGCTTTACTCTGTGCCCATTCTGGATAGACCCACAACTCAACTCGATTAAGAATGGGCGTACTGTGTACATACGCGCTATTGCGGCTCAATCTCAACATCTTGCTCGAGAAAATGTCTAACGAGAACGCACCAGATCCAATCAGCCGATCAGTTGATGATGAGTCAAATATGGAGGCTTCAACTCTGGCAAGCAAGCGCGGTAAATGCCAATCAGGTTGATTCAATTTCACGATAAGCACATTACCAGTCGAGACAGAGGCCTCATCAATATGCTGATAGCAGCGACGCCATATTTTGTCTTGGCTGAGTGAGTTAAGGTTGCGAGCTATGTCTTGAGCTTCCAGTGTTCGACCGCTGTGGAATTGAACGCCATTACGAATTTGGAAATGCCAGATCGTTGCATCTTCATTGGGTTGCCAATGGTAGGCTAAATCGCCGCTGAGCTTACCGTGCTGAACGGAGGTGAGGCGTTGGCACACCTGCATCACTAAGAAGCGTTCGGTGCGCCTAAGTACTCGTTGAGGATGAAGAGTCTCGAGCTCACGGTGAAAGGGAATGTACGCGACGCTCTGTGCAGATTGATTGGCGCTGCTTAGAAAAGCTTGCAGCTCCGCGCCAGCGTTGCGTCCGTTAAAGCTCAAGGTGCTAAATACCTGAACGACGTTACCTGAATCTACTTGGTTTTGTGCGTATTGGTAACAAATATCCATCGGTTCAACCAGACACGTGAGCTGTGCCTTTTTGTTGCGCCCAGAACTGGCTTGCCACTCAATCCAACCTTGCGCTGTCATCACTTTGAGTAAGGTCTGAACATGACGTTCACTCACGTGCAGCAGTGTGGCCAGTTGGTTGACCTGACAATGTGATACTCCAGGCCCAAAAGCCTGAAATATCTTTTCATACAGTTCAAGCTTGCGCTTAAGGTTGCCCAATTTTCTTTTCCTAACGACGAGGTTGAGTTAAATGTGGATAGCCAGAATAAATGAGTGCGTTTTCCATCGTGTCGAGAACTCGAGAGGTTATCTCTGAGCTTAGGATATCAGACTCAAGTTTGCCTTCTAATAGAAGTTGCGAGAAGTGCTCGATTTGATATTCGAACCCATTGCCCTCAATCGGGTGTTGAATAGTGAAGGTTTCATTCCGGTATTCGATCTCGATGTAGGCAGGGTTCCACCACTTCTCTTGAATTGTGATGGTGATGTCTGGGCCAATTAATCGCGCAGCGCGTGGCAGATTGCGCACCGTTGAAGCCGATATGGTCGCGCTGATTTCTCCAGAGAACTGGAAGCATGAATCGGTATCAACATTTGATTCTTCATAGAGGCTCGACATCTCTACTTGAGGGATAGAAGGCGCAACCCCAAGCGTGCGGCACAAATCGTAGAAAAACCATAGTCCATACACCCCAACATCAAGCGTTGCTCCGCCCGCTAAATCTGGGTTGAAGATAAACAGTTCAGGGTCATAGTCGTGCTCATTGCCAAAGCTGGCTTCTATCGAATCAATCTTAATCTGGTTGTCGATCAAAAACGATGTAAGCTCGCGATAGGCTGGGAATACGACAGTCTTCATTGCCTCTAGCAACATCACACCATGTTGTTTCGCAAGGACTTTTATTTCTAACCAATCACCAAGGTTGGTGAAAGCGGGCTTTTCTACCAATACGTGTTTTTTATGGCTCAGAAACAGTTCGGCTAGAGGCTTGTGATATGGATGAACCGTGGCTATGTACACTGCTTCGACGTCTGGATCCTTAGCCATAGCTTCATAAGAGCCATAAGCCTTAGCGCAACTAAACTTGTTGGCGAACGTGGCTGCGCGAGAGTGATCTCTTGCAGCAACAGCATACAACTCACCATGCAGAGAGTGTTCTGTGACTGCGGTTGCGAATCTATTGGCGATATTACCTAGCCCGGCTATGCCCCATTTAATCTTGCGTTGCGTGTTGCTCATCAGTTGCTCCAAATCGTTGTTTTGTGTCAGTGTACTCAGAGACGTCACATACAAATAGAGAACAGATTTCTCAACCTGTTCTCTATTTATTTTATTCTAGTTGAAGCTCTGGCTTAGCTCTGTATGGAGAGCTTCCAATCGGCTAGGGCTTTAATGTGTTTGGGCCCGATGCCACAACAACCACCGACGATATTCGCGCCCAATGCATGCCAGCGTTTAGCGTAAGCTAGGTAACCTTGACCATCCAATTCACGCATCTCTTGAAGCATGTCATTCGCTTCATGTTCGCTGCTGATAGGCGCAAAGTTGTTTGCGTAGACACCAATCTCTAAGCTGCTACCTAGCTCATTGATCACATTCTTAGCATCAATAATGGCTTGATCCATCACTTCAGGCACTGAGCAGTTAAACATAATGCCTTTTGCGTTTGATTGGCAGGCCAGTTTGATGGCGTCTGTTACGCTCTCACCAGAACGAATAGAAGCGGAATCGCCCTTGGTATCTTCCAAGCTGAATGCGTAATAACACGGTTTGGTTGATTGCTTGAGCACCGCATGAATGGACTCGAACTCTTGCAGACTACAAATAGTTTCCGCTATCCAAAGATCGATGTTTGGGTCTTGGGCATCGTAAAGAGTTTGGATGATTGGCGCTGCTTCTTCGACTTTGAACAAGTCTGGTCGGTAGCTACCAAATGGCGGTGGAATTGCACCCGCTACTTTCACGGAGTGAGGAGCACTATTGGCAACAGCCTTAGCCAATTCGCCAGAAAGCGCAGCTAGCTCAAAGCCTCGTTGTGTAAAGAGTTCTTCACCCAAGTGAAAAGGCACACACGCATAGCTGTTGGTAATTATGATTTCAGCGCCTGCATCGACAAAGTTTTGGTGTGCTTGGCTAACAAAATCAGGGGCTTCAATTAGCGCTTGAGCGCTCCAAAGAGGTTGCGAGAACGGCGCGCCAATTTCTTTGAGTTCTCGGCCCATGCCGCCATCAAGTATGGTGAGTGTTTTCATATTCAATACTATCTAAACAATTGCTGAAGTTCTGCCGCCACCATATCAGACAACCTTGCTTGACTAAAGCTATCCAAACGGAAGGGTTTTAACTAAGTCGATCCCGCATAAATAGGAATAATAAGATATTGTGCCTCTGGCGCTATGTTGTATTGGATTTGGGGGATATATTATTAATCACTGGGGCCTGTGAATAATTCGAACACAACAAGTTGTAGAGGAAAAGTGCATTGAAGTTAACGAATAAACTCGTGCGTTACCCGCACATTGATGTTGATCGTGCGTTTGAAAAAGAAGACGAGCTATTGCAGCAAATTCAGGCTGGTGAGATTGGACAAGCCTTAATGTTGTGGCAAGCGAAAACGCCAACACTGGTTTTGCCTGCAGGTAAAAAGTGGCCAGTGACGGTGCAGTCTAAAGCACAGCTCGACGACCAAGGCTGGCAACTCTGTTCGCGTAAAACGGGTGGCGCTCCCGTTCCCCAACTGCCGGGTGTCATTAACCTATCGCACATTTATCATTGGCCTCGTGATGAAGCCTACAATATTCAAAAAGCGTATCGACATTTATGCAATGTATTAACGATGTTTTTTAAAGAGTTGGGCCTCGATGTGGATGTTCATGCAACCCCCGGTTCTTATTGCGATGGCGATTATAATCTCAACATCAATAAACAAAAAATAGTGGGTACGGCTCAGCGTGTTTTACTCAAACGCGGGGGCGGTCAAATCGTACTTTCGCAAGCCTGTATCTTGCTAGACGCTGATTTAGAGCACATCGTTGCCCCCGTGAACTTTTACAATCAAGTTTGCGGCAATCCAACCGTGGTGGATGCACATGTTCATACCTTGTTGTCTAAGCATGTAACACCCTTACCCAACTTAGACTCACTTTTTCAGCAGCTAAGCCAAGCTTTTATCAAGTATGCTTGATGTTATGTGTCTACCAGAATTAACTGGGTGCGACGCACAATTTCTCTTCTAGCAACCGATCAAGCGCTTCCACTAATTTACGGTTTTTAGCGGGGTTCAATGCATCGGCATGAGGGGCTTTGAATAACCCTGAATCATTATCAAAATATTGACCAGAAGCGTTGGCAAACTCGTCACTGAGTGCAGCGCGACAAAGGATATCGGCGCCAATCGCCAGATCATTCCCGTCCACGCCATAAGCTTCTTTGACCAATTTACTGCCGAGGAAGGAAGCAGGGTTCACCGGGATCACCGAAGGTCCATTATCTAATAGAGTGTTGGCCAATTCGATAGACCACATCGTCAGCGCGAGCTTACTTTGCGCGTAAACTGGGCCATCTAGTTTGCCTGCGTTCGAACTGATAAGCGCTTCTAAATTTACGGTTGATTGGGCTGCTGAAGATAGGTTGACGATACGACCTGTCGCATCAAAAAGAGGGATCAGCTTCTGTGTCAGTAGGTAAGGTGCAATGGTGTTCACAACAAAGCGTACATCAAGGTTGTCTGAGGTGGTGACTTCTGAAATCTTGTATACGCCAGCGTTGTTAATGAGTACATCGAGCTTTTCATGCTCCGATTTTACTTGGTTGGCGAGGGCTTCAACTTCTGAAAGAGAAGAGAGATCGGCAACATAACTTTCGATCACCGCATCCTTGGATAATCGAGAAAGGCCTGTTTCTACTTTGCTGAGTTTTGTTGGGTTACGTCCATGGATAAGGATGTGATGCCCTTGTTGGGCTAACATTTTCGCGGTCTCTAAACCGATACCATCTGTCGCACCTGTAATCATGATCTTTTTTCGCATCTTCCTTCCTTGAATAAAGAGTCCGGACAACTTTTATAACAAAGTTTGATTGCACAAAGTTTCTACTACTTCACATGCTGAGATATAGAAAGTACGGATGTGTATTGCTATTGAGAAACCGTGAAATAAGGGTGTGGTTTAACAAATACAGTACTGTTTTTCTGGGCTTGATAAGAAGATTTTCTAAATGCTTATTGAGTACTGTGAGTGGGGTTTCTCATTTAATTTTCTTGATATCGAATAAAGCTAAAATCAAAAAAGCCTCAACCGATTTAATGGTTGAGGCTTGGTCGTAATTAGCCTTGTTTCGGCCTATTTAAGCCAGTTTGACGTTGTAATTATTCTACCTTAGAGCTGCTTAATGAGCGTGTACCGCTGAATCTTGGTATAGCTCGGCATCCACCTCTTCGCCTTTACTTGGGCGAGGTACAATCTCAAACGAGGTGTCAGCTTCAGTCAGTGAAGACAACAGTTTGTTGAGAGATGATTTGTCACCTTTCACACCTGCTTGGCCATCTTCTATTAGTTTCCCTAGGCTTGTTTTCTTCAGCACGATGTCAGACACGTCAGACTTATTGATGATCAGTGTCGTATCCGCATCTTGCAGCTCTGATACTTGAATGTTGTTCAGGTTGCCGTTCGACATTTCTACGTAGTAGAACTCTTTTACGTCAGGTAGCTGAATATTCATGGTAAATGGTGTTTCTTGCGCTTTTAGCGAATCCACTTTTACAGCTAAGTAATCCAACAAGTTTTCGATGGTCATGTTAGCTAGTACGTCCGGCGACGCGGTTTTTGGTGCGCCCGGTTGTGTGCCAATGCGAAGCTCTTGAGCGCCCGTTAGGTAGATGTTTCTCCAACCAGCACCTTCTGATTGGTAACCTAACTGTTCGTAAGTATCTGCCAATAGGCCACGTGCAACTTTGTTGTCTGGTTCAGCTTGAATTACTTTGTTCAATGCTGTCGCAACGAAGCGGTATTCACCTTCTTGATAGTCTTGCTGCGCTTTTTCAATTACGGCATCGCTGCCGCCCATGTATTCAACAAACTTAACCGACTCTGGGTGAATCTGTAGCGGGTTCAGATTCGCTGGGTTCATGTCGAAGTAGCCAAGGTACATGTTGTACACAGCGCGGGCATTGTGCGAGTAAGTACCGTGGTAACCATTGGTGTGCCAAGACTGTTGAATACTGTCTGGCATTACTTTGTAGATCTCATCACCGATGTCTTGCAGAACCACACCGTTGTTAGCTAAGCGAAGCGTTTGGTTATGAGTGAAACCGTAAGCGTCACGCTGCATCTTTAGGTAGTCAGAGATTTCTTGTTCGCCCCAAATTGGCGATGAGTGAGAAGCAAACAACACTTCAGTTTCTTCACCCCAAGTCACTAGCATTTCGTTGATTTTCTTAGACCACTTCAAACCATCACGAACCTTCGCGCCGCGTAGGGTATACAGGTTGTGCATACCTTGGTAAGTCAGTTCACCCGTCCATAGTGCTTTCATGCTCGGGATATAAGTCACCATCTCAGAGGCCGCTTCAGTGCCCGATGCATCCATAAATTGCAACTCTAAACCGTCGATAACCAGAGTTTCAATTTCTTCGTTGTGATTCAGTTCGTAGTCTGGCAATACGTAGGTAATGCTACCCGTCGATAAGCCTTTTGCCAGCGCAGCATCGACAATACCGTGTTCATGGCGATTCAGTGTTGCACCATATTGATAAGCGGTACGGCGAGACATTGCATTACCAGCCAGCACGTTTTCATCTACGATTTCTTTAGTGATGTTCTTTGAGCCATATACTTTTACATCTGGGTACGCGTCTTTAATTGCGCGAGCACCACCGAAGTGATCGGCGTGTGAGTGCGAATAGATCATCGCAACGATTGGTAAGTTGCCACCATTAGGAACATTCTTTTGGAAGAACTTTAGTGACTTCTCTGCTGCTTCTTTGGTTAGTAGAACGTCATAAGCGATCCAGCCATTGTCAGTACGGATGAAAGAAATCGAAGCTAAATCGGCGCCGCGAACCTGATAAACCTTACCCGGAACAACTTCATATAAACCTTCTGCGGCTTGGTTCAATACCGCTTGTCGCCATAGTGATGGGTTGACTGAATCTGGCGCTTTGTCTGCATTTGAAACACTTGGATCGATGAAGTTAAAGCTGTTACGGATGATGTCGCCCGTCTCTTGATCAAAGCTAGCAATCAGTCCCTTGTTGTTATTGTCGAAAGCGCGAGTGTCGGCAAAGTTAAGTGTTTTTGCGAACTCTTGGTTTGCTTTGGTCGTCATCTCGGTTGCGCTTTTGCCACCTTGGTCACCAATTTCGCTGAAGTGTGCGTGATCATGGTTAGCTGCAACTGCAGGGAATGCGAGTGAGATAGCTAGGAATAGTGATGCGTTTTTGAACGTGCGAGAAGTTGTCATAAGAGCCTCTTCATTTCAGAATTTTGTTTCGTTGAGGCGATTATAGGAATAAGACATATAGCAAAAAATAAAGTAAGCTTTATTTAACACATCACGAACTGTTATGTGTTGTGTGCTTAAAAGTAGCAGATTGAAGCGCAAAGCTTGTCGCATAACCAATGCGAGTGCCCTAAACATGGAGAGTGACCGTGAGTGATGTTGAAAAGTTAGATCTAAATTTACTGAGCGTGTTTTTGGAAGTGTATCGATTAAAGTCGATCACGTTAGCATCAGAATCTCTTGGTATGACTCAACCTGGAGTTAGTGGCGCTTTGAAACGGCTGCAAGCACAATTGGGTACAGACCTTTTTATTCGAGAAGGTAGAGGTATAACGCCGACCAATGCAGCGATGCAATTGGCGTTACGTGTAGAACCCGCATTGGACGGGATAACCAGCGCGGTCAGCACGCTAAAGCAGTTCGATAATCAGCAGCATCATGTGTTTCGAATTTTGGTCAACGAGATCGGTTTAACCAAGCTTCAGCCCCTTGTGGAAAAGGACGATACGCTTGGTAACATCTCAATTGAATTCAATATGGTGCCAAGCAATGAAGAAGATCTGCTGCAGAGTTTGAGCATGCAACAAGCCGACTTAGCGATCGATATTCACTATCCACAAGTGAATGGTTATATGAACCAGCAAGTGATCGAAGATGAGCTCGTGTTGATCGCAAAGAAAGGGCACCCAAGGATTGATGGATCGGTGACGGAAGAGCAGTATTATCATGAGAAACACATCACCTTCAGAATGCGTCGTTCTCGCCTTTATACCGCAGATTACTTTACGAAAAGCCCGATACAACAGCGAAAAGTCAGCTCCGAATGTGATTCATTGATGACGATGTGTGTGTTGGTCTCTGGCTCTGACTGTGTTGGTAGCACGTCTCGTGATTTTGCTAATCAGTTTGCGGAGCGATTCCAATTGCAAGTGCTCGACCAGCCGTTTGAGGTCTTGCCCATGAAGCAGTATATGATTTGGCATAAACGAACAGACTTAAACCCGGCACATCAATGGTTAAGAACCAAAATTCAGCAATACATGACGAGTTCTCAAAGCTGTTAACGATTCAATAAAAAACGGCCTCCATTTGGAAGCCGTTTTTGTCTCTGTTACATCAGAATTTTAATTAAGATTTTTGGGTTCAACCTGCTTATTGCGCGCGTTTTTGACGGGCATTTTTGAGCATCTTAGCCGGAGATAACCCCGTCACTAACATGGTACCTGTGATAACCAAAATAGAGCCGGTCACAGTGTTAATGCCAATCGCTTCATCTAAGAATAAGTTCCCCCAAAGAATACCAAACACTGGAATCAAGAAGGTCACCGATAGTGCTGAAGGCGCACCAAGTTCATTAATGAGGTTGAAATAAAGCAGGTAGGCTAAACCAGTACAAACCGCGCCGAGCAAGATGACCGATGTGGTGATCGTGAGATCGGGTGCTTCTCTCATCGGAATAAAGAACACAAACGGCAATACGATTAATACTGCCGCCCACATGCTGCCGTGGGCATTATTGAACGCTTCAACCTTTGGTGCTGTCTTGGTGTAGTTAGAGGCGATACCGTAGCTAAATGCAGCCAAAACCGCAGCAAAAATAGGAACAACCGCTTCTTGGCCGATGTTCATCGCATCCCAACCGACCAACACACCGACGCCAGTGACACCAATACCTAATCCGAGCAGCACCTTCTTTTCAAGCGCCGTTTTTGTCCAGAACGCACCAATGATTGCCGCCCATATCGGTGCCGTAGAGTTCAAAATCGCAAGGGTTGAAGCATTCAAAGTTTGAGCTGCATAAGCGAAACACAAAAAAGGAAGCGCGGTGTTAAACAAGCCAAGAATGAAAAAGTGTTTCGAATGAGTATTAAAAGAGAGCTTCCTTTTCAGATAAAAAGAAACCAAGAGTAAGGTGACTGCCGCGCACAGAACTCGCGCTTCAATTAGGACTGCTGGGCCCAAAGGGCTAGCTGCGATTCTCATGAAAAGAAATGAACCACCCCATATTGCAGCGAGGATAATTAGTTTTATAAAGCTCACAGCATGAACCTCTGAATATGTAAAACACCGACTATGAATCAAAGCTAAGTATTACACAAACTTAGATCTTAACAGTGTGCAACTGTGGATATAATATCTAGCTCTTAAACAGGAACATATTTGATGATTTTTGTTCTGTTTATCCTTCCCTATTTGGTGAGTAATCTAGCGTTAGACATCAAACTTAGGGGAACAAAATGAAGATTGAACACATCGCAATTTGGACCAAACAACTCGAAGTGTTGAAACGATTTTATGAAGACTATTTCGGCGCGACATCGAACTCAAAATACCATAACCCAACTAAAGGTTTCTCTTCATACTTCCTCTCTTTCGACACAGGAAGTCGTCTAGAGATCATGGAAATGGACTCGGTTCCTGAATCGAAAGATGACCTCTATGATCAGTTTACCGGCTTCATCCATATGGCAATTTCTCTAGGATCAGAGCAAGCGGTGGATGAACTCACTAAACGTTTGATTGAAGATGGTTATGAACGCTTAGATGGCCCAAGAAGAACTGGAGATGGCTATTATGAGAGCTGTGTACTCGATCCTGATGGTAATCGATTGGAACTTACCGTTTAATGTAGAGACTTAATTGAGTTACTCATTTACGAATGGAACTGAGGTATGACAATGATGAAGCACTCTTTGACTTTTCTTTTTGGTCTTGGGCTTATGGGATGTGCTACCTCAGATCTGGTACATAAGAAAGAGACTGATGCTAAGTCTGAATCATTGAACCCAATAGGGTATCTCGGCTTTAAAGCTCATCAAGAGTGGGCTCTTAAATTCAATGACTGCACGGTTTATGATCTCACAGGAGCACGGCCCTACCAATGGTTTGATCGCACATCCGCTTTCGTGAGCTGTTATACGTTTAAGCCAAGCGATGCTATCGAGCCTCTGTTGGTTTACTCCAATGCTGATTTCAACAGCAACAAACTTACACCGATTGACCGCTTCCAAGAACTACAGATTACTAAGTCTGGTTGGGGTAAATTTCCTAGCGTCTATGAAACAAACGGCACTAATTGGCTGAGAGTCAAAGAAGGCTGGATTCACCTTACACTCGCCGATCAGACGCTCGTACAGTTCTATCCTGGAAGCCAAGACCATTCTGGCAAATCACAACATGATCAGTATTTTGAACAGCATTGAGAACAAGCTTTAATTTAGAGATAACAAATGCCCCTATCAAATGTGTAGGGCCGAATTGAATCGTGAATTACAGGCCTTTCTTAAGCTTGATTACAAAAGGCATAACAGCACTGAAAACGATCACCGCTGCGCCAATCAACGCTAAGGTGTTTGGTAATTCAGCGAATAACAAGTAACCAAGAATCATTGAGTAGATCATCTGCGAATATTCAACATTAGATACCACGTTAGCTTCTCCCCATTTGTAGGCTGTCACGCCAAACCATTGGCCGATGGACGAGATCACACCCACCAATATCAACAACAGAAATTCAGAACCTGTTGGCCATTGCCACTCAATATATTAGCTTTTCATTATTTATATTAATAGGAATTAGATAAAAGCATATAAATTATCACCTTCTCGTTTAATAAATGAACACAGTAGTGATTTTACGGTGATTTTCATATTTTGACGTAATTAACGAACTCGGTAAATTCTGAGGAAATAAACTGAATTATGAATATTACCTTTTTATTAATAAGGGTAATTATCTCGAATAGTTCTTGTTAATATAAAAACAATGTAAAATCAGTGATAGTATTAACAGTAAGGTGGTGTAACGATGCGAGTCACAGCAAATAAACATACTTATTTTTATAAAAAGTAATGCCCTCTCGATTCTGAGCATGGTTATTACATGAATAAACTTGAAATAACGTCACGCTAAGCACGTTAACTTGTTGTTTTTTATGGGTATAGTTTTTCATTGAGTTTTGTGATGTGGTTCGGGCCAAGAAGGTTTCGAAATTTTACATTGATGAAGTGATTAATTAAATTAGCGCTGTCTGTTTAATCAATTAAATGGCGTATAAACAATGGTTATCAGAATAGATAATGACACTTTTAATAGTTGATGATATAAATTTAAAAATAAGGCAAAGACCTTATGGCTAGTTTAATTATAAAAAAATTGTCATATCCAGCGATAACGTTGTCTYTTCTTTAATTTCTTAACGAATAATATGTAGGGTCAACACTATGAAGTTGTCGATGAATAAGTCATTGTTAATAGCAATGTCAGCGTGTGTTTTTTCTAATGTAAGTGTTGCTGCAATTAACGGCGACTATCATGTGGTAGACGAAGATTTAACGGCTGATCACAACGAAAGCAACGGTGTGCCAATGCCTTTTTATGCTAACGGGAGAATGCAGTCAAAACTCAGTGTTTCTGTTTCCTTCGCAGATAGTTACGGCAGACCAGTGACCGTATCTAAGAGTGACTTAGAGGGAGCGATATCTTTTTACCTTAAGAATAGCGAACAAGAGTTAGGCAAAGATAAAGACTGTACCTATGGAAGAGATTGTTGGGGGTATACATTGAACCCAAATGACTATTCTCACCAAATGGGGAGCAGTTATGGGTACTCTAAGGGGCTACCAACGTCTCGGGTTTCAGCATCTGATACCAAATTAACCGCTTGGGTTTATAGCAATGAGGTAGCTCTGCATCGTGAAGTTTGTATGAAAGTTAAATTCAATACTGGTAGCCAATATGACAATAACTACTACGACAGCTGCGCTTATCCAAATGAATCAAGTGCCTTCTATCAAAGCGTACAGCCTAAGTCCTATAGTGCCGCCGACTTTTCAGAGATTGGAGAAGGTGACAAGGTATGGGAAGAGAGTAACGCTGATGGGTTCTATTTCGAAAAAGCTGAGATGTATAACTTCTATGTGACGCCCAAAGATACTTCAGTGAAACTGGTCGAGGTTGCTATGGATAACTTCGACGAGTCGGACAGCGATAAGGTGTTCCTAAACGATGAGTGGTTAGGTTGTTATTCAGATTGCACTAATGGCTTTCGTTCAGTGAAAGGTTATGTGTTCGCTCCAGGGTCAGAGCGTAATGTATCTGATGAATATGTTTGGAATAGCGCCGCTGGCGAAGGTCGCACGGCGGTATGGCGAGTTAACCAGCAACTAAGATCAGTGACTCTGAGCCAATTGCTTTATTCAAATAGCGGGACATCGAACAATGATTCTCAAAAAGAGTACCGATTTACTGTATTTGACCAATACGGAAATAAAGGACCACTAAAGCTTATTTATCCTCAAAGTGAATTTACTGGTGGCGGCCAGAAATGGGATTACACCCATTGGAATCTCGTTAGCCAATAACATCCAGATAAAACAGAGTTAGCTCATCCACTTTGAGCTAACTCATTCACTTTAGGGGAAATTTATGTCTAATTGGACTTCAAACGCTTTTAACTTTGATAGCTTTTGTTCGGGCGGCGTAGACCAAAGAACCAGAAGCTATTCATATCAAATCTTACTTGGCTCTCTTATTGGTAACTGGCTTAAGGGACCAAACCTCGATATATCCATTCAATTCTCACCTTACTCGACGGACAACCTTGGTTTCGGTAAGGGCTGGAAATTGAATCTCCCAAGATACGACATCGAGAACCAACAGCTCTACCTTGCAAATGGACAGTCCTACCGTGCTGAATTAAATGCCAATATCGAAATGAGTATTCGCTACAAGAAACTGCTCGATTTTTCGGTATCTTCTAGCGCGAATGGTTATGAAATTAAGTATAAAAATGGCCGTATTGATCTTTTAGATAAAGATGGCGACATCATTAAGATCACTCAAAGTAATGGCCATGCTCTCTACTTTTCTTGGCTCAACGTGGGACAAAATAAGCGCCTAGATAAAATTTGGGATGATAGAACAACCAAACAGACCGCACTGTTGTGGGTCGAGTATATTTCGGTAGGGCGCGTTAATATTTTTACTAATATTGGCAGCACCCATGAAGCTTATTTCAGTCTTACTCTTAGCAATAACAAGCTCGTCACATGCAATTTACCAGAACAAGCAGGTAGCTATAGTTTTGGTTATGAAAGCATTGGTTCATATACGCTAATCAATGAAGTAAATCACCCTTGTGGTTTGACCGAGCGTTTGAGATATAAAGCTGATGGTATTCGAGTCAACTCAATGACTTATTTACCAGCCGTTACTGCACACGATGTCCTCACCCTTAATTCGCCAGTTATTAGCACAACCTACGACAGTGTTGGTACAGATAGCCGCAATTTCATGGGTTATGGTGTACGTGGTGGTGAATTAAGTGAAGGGCTTGATAACCTGCTTGAGCGTGGTTACGAATATACTTATCGCGTCCAAAAAATTGAAAATGGCACCGTTGTAACAGCGCAAACATATAATCAATTTCATCTACTCGTTGAAGAAGCTAGACAGGTTAACGGAAACCTTGTTCATTTGAAAAGGCTGGAATACCCAGCGATTGATAACCAACAGTTTTCGGATCAACCTGCTCAGTATTCTTTGATCAGTAAAGAGGAACAAATCTGGTTTTCTGGATCGGATAGCCAAGCTCAAAGTCGATTTTGGGACTATGACGAGTATGGCAACATGCTTAAGTTCGTTGATGAGAATGACATCGCAGAACGTTACGAATACTACGCTAAAAATGGTGAGGCAGGTTGTCCTGCATCGCCTACTGACATGGTGAATTTCGTAAAATCTCGTACGCTCAACAATGGTTCAGAACAGAGAGTGATCTCTTATCAATATGCTTCTCTTGAGGGGCTGAATGGCCATCGTGATGTGGTTCTGAGTTTGGAAGAAGACGTTCAACGCTATAGAAGTCATTACGCTTATCAAACTGATACTGGTGATACTTACTCTTTCGGCCGATTGGCTTCAGTCCAAAATGACATTCTTCATCCTAACGGCACGTATTCTGCTATTTCTCACTATCGCTATGAGTTGGATAGCGATGTCCTTGAAGAACACGAAGAGCTGACCTGTCACGACAATACGAAAACCAATCTTGCGGTTGGGCACTACCTTGATATTGGAGAACTCGCGCGTCATGTCGATTCAGACGGAGTTAGCTGTGCATTTACTTATGATTCGCTTCGTAGAACTACTGAAGAACGGATTGAAGGAAGTGCAGCCCGTTCGTATCAATACATTGTTGATACTGGTATGAGTCGACAAACCTTGTTGCTAACCGATTGCAAAGGCAACTTGTGTGAACAAAGCTGGGACGGTCAAGGACGTGAATTAGAGGCTAAAGTTGGTAGCTCGGTCGTATGGACAAAAATGTACGATGCGTTGGGCAGACTCCAAAGTAAGAGTACTTACGATGTGTTGCCTGATCGCCATTCTAGATCGGCGCCTGTGGTGTTAACAGAAAGCTATGAATACGATGAGTGGGATCAGGTTAAAGCGACTCTGTTAGCGAATGGAAAACGTCGTGTCGAGTTCAATAACCTCGCCTCACGTAAGAAAACTCAAGGTATTGAAGGCTTGACCATGACGGTCAGCTCTCTGAATAGCTGGGGGTTAGAAGAGAAAAAAGAGCAAGGCATCAACAGTTGGAATTATGAGTACGACTCATGGGGAAGATTGATTAAAGAAACGAATCCTCTCGCTCGATCTAAGCATTACCACTACGACCGTTTTGATCGTGTTGTTCGCATGACTCAAGCGAACGGTGTCGATCAAGATATCACTTACGCTGAACATACCGATCAGTCACAAGTTGTAGATCTGAAAATTGGTGGGGTGACTTTAGGGCAACGCGATATTGATGGATTGGGACGTCCGCGATCCTTGCGCAGAGGAGCGAGCCCCCAAGCTTCATTGGCGTGGACTTATGCGGATAGTAGCAATATTCCAGAAACTGAAACCAGCATGGCAGCCCCAACAAGGATATTTACTCGCGATAGCCAATTGGGTGTGCTAAGTGCTAAGTCGTCTGATGGGCAGGCTTCTAGTTACAGTCATGACCCAAT
Organism: Vibrio satsumensis; assembly: GCF_050337435.1. NCBI lineage: Bacteria > Pseudomonadati > Pseudomonadota > Gammaproteobacteria > Vibrionales > Vibrionaceae > Vibrio > Vibrio satsumensis. Next base: position 78,729 of record NZ_JAKJSX010000008.1, read on the forward strand.
ATCCGGCTTACCGACAGGGAGTCAGGACAGTGAAGGTAATCAAAGTACCATTATCTACTCGACTAAAGGTTTGCCTGAAGCCGAGGTGAATGATGGTCAGTCTCGTTATTACAGCTACTCCGATGGTGGGGTTATCGCTGCAATTGATAGTGACACGGACACTCGCCAATATGGCTACGACGAACTCGGACGATTAGTGAAGTTGAGTTCAAATTCAACAACGGTTTACTACGAATATGATGAGTTTGATAGAGTGATATTAGAAACATTGATATCGGGTAGTCAAACCCAAGTCACTGAACTCGAATGGGATGAATATAGCCGTGAGGTGAATCGCGTTATTGCATTGAACGATAATTATATCTTTGAGCAATCACAAGAATATAACGTGCTAGGGCTGCTTAGTTCACGTGATAAGGAGTGTACAACTTTAGGTAATCTGACGGAAATCTATACCTATGATGACCTCTCTCAGTTGACGAAAGTCGAGTTCTTCGGTGCGGGCCCACTGAGCGATTGGTCTCAGCCTATGACGTCTATTGATTGGAGCTTCGATGAGCTAGGTAACATGCTGACGCAACGCACAGTTACTACTGAATCTGAGGATTTCGCTCGTTACTTTTATGAATCGGATGATCCTTGCCAGTTGACTCGTATCACTCATTCCCACCCACAACTCGATGGTCAGGTAACAGTGAAATACGACTTGAATGGCAACATGGTTCAAGATGCGGATGGTCGAGTGCTCGAGTATGACAACTTCGATCGATTACAGCGTGTGCTAGCTGATAATACTGAATGGCTTTATCAGTATGACAGCAATGACCGATTGTCTGCACAGCTATCGTCTTCTGAAACTCGTCACTTTGATTATCTATGGGGCGATCTCGCTTCGATAGAAGAAAATGGAAAATTGACCAACTATATCTATCACGAAGGGGTACCTAAATGGTCAGAGATTGACTCGGAAACCACGTTATTGGCCACGGATCAAAATGGTTCGGTAATCGCGTCAAATACATCGGGTAAAACAGGGTCTATGTACCGTTACTCTCCATATGGGCAACGTGATCAAGCGGGGAATGCAAATGAACAATAAAGACTCGGTATTTATTACCCCACTTAATCGACGTGAGTTCCTGATTAAAATTGGTCAAACTGCAGCGGTGGCTGGTGGCATCTCACTGCTTCCGACTTCGGTTCGTTTAGCGATGGCGCAGTCGATGACCATCTCTCATTCGGAGATTGGCTTTAATGGCGAGTGGTTGGATCCTGTACTGCAAGGCTACCATCTAGGCCAAGGCTATCGCGTTTACCAGCCGAAGTTGATGCGCTTCAATGCACCGGACAGTTTGGCCCCTTTCAATGAGGGGGTTCACAATGCTTATGTGTACTGCCATAACGATCCGATTAACTTCACCGACCCAAGTGGACATCTGAATATCAGTAAGATCTTGTTTGGTGCTTTTGGTGTGATCGCGGGTATTGTGGGTATTGCATTGGCGGCACCAACCGGTGGTTCTAGCTTAGTATTGGCGGCGGGTATTATCGGTGGTATTGCAGGTATGACTAGTGGTGCGCTACAAATTGCCTCGGGTGTTATCGATGATGGGGATATCTCTCATAAACTCGATATTGCGACCATTCCATTCGATATCATTGGTGTGGTGAGTGGCGGATATTCAGCCTACAAGTCGGTTCAGAACTTACGTTGGGTAAGAGCGGGTGGGGCATTGGAAGATGTCACGCAGCCCGGTCTTGGTTCTCGTTTGATGAACAAGATTAGACCTTCTGGTGAGTACAATCTTGCGTGGGCCTCTAAAACGAACCCAGCTATGCGTATAGGCAGCTCTAAGGGGCAGGTGATTGCGACCAGAATGACGCAGGGCGGTAAGACGATGACGTACACACCTCCTCCCATTCATGGTGGGTTTACCAAGATTCTTCTTGGACAAGTCAAAGTGGGCGCCCGAGGCTATACCATCTATCAAGGTATAATGACGGCGCGCTCGATTGGTGGTTTAGGTTGGTCATCGGTTAAAACAATACCTGGGCGATTAGATGAAGAAAAGTCTTCTGCGGATACTATGGTTACGGAAGGTCGAAGTGCCAACCCTGCAGCCAAGAAGACGCAAATGTACGCACTCGAAGAGACACGACAACGAATAAAATATGGCAATGAGGTTCAGCAGATGATCCGTCAGTTGCCATTGTCGTAGTCTGATTTATTCTTTTTCTCTAACAACACAAAGCCAGCTCAATCCTCATTGAACTGGCTTTTTTGCATTCTGTGTAGGCGTTCTCGAACGTTATCCATCAACCATGAGAACTTTCCTTAGATCCCACTTCCTGATCAAAAAAAGATCAAAACCTCCTTGCTGAAACCGGTTTCAATCTGTATCTTTGCTTTTATTGAAATCGGTTTCAGAAGCTGCAATGAGCTCTCTAATCCTGATCTTTTCACGAATAACTTTTAGTGAGTAATGGTATGAATAACGAATTTCCAAACGATTTTTTATGGGGTGGTGCGGTTGCAGCACATCAGTTAGAAGGCGGCTGGGATGCGAATGGTAAAGGTGTGAGTGTCGTTGATGTATTAACGGCAGGCGCGCATGGTGTCCAACGTCGAATCACCGATGGTGTGATCGACGGTGAAAACTACCCTAACCAAGTAGCGGTTGATTTCTACCATCGCTACAAAGAAGACATTAAGTTATTCGCTGAGATGGGCTTTAAGTGTTTCCGCACCAGCATCGCGTGGACGCGTATTTTCCCAAATGGCGATGAAGCCGAGCCGTGTGAAGCGGGTTTAGCATTTTACGATGATCTGTTTGATGAACTTCTGAAATACGATATTCAGCCAGTCGTGACGCTGAGCCACTTTGAAATGCCTTACCATCTAGCCAAAGAATACGGTGGCTGGATGAATCGCAAAGTGATCGACTTCTTTGTTAAGTACTCGACCACAGTGATGGAGCGTTACCAACACAAAGTGAAGTACTGGATGACCTTTAACGAGATCAATAACCAGATGAACACCTCAGCGGACATCTTCGGATGGTTATGCTCTGGCGTGAAGTTCCCACAGTGCGAAAAGCCGCAAGAAGCGATGTACCAAGCGGTTCACCACCAGTTTGTTGCGAGTGCCTTGGTGGTTAAGAAAGGTCACGAGATCAACCCAGATCTTCAGATTGGTGCAATGTGTGCGATGGTGCCTTTCTACCCTCGTTCTTCAAAACCAGAAGACATCATGGTGGCGCAGCAAGCGATGCGTGATCGTTACTTCTTCTCTGATGTCATGGTTCGTGGTCACTACCCAAGTTACGCCAAGCGTGATTGGGCTATCAAAGGCTTTAATATCGAAATGCAGCCTGAAGATGAGCAAATCTTAAAAGAAGGCAAAGCGGACTATCTTGGTTTTAGCTACTACATGTCGAATACCTTGGATTCTTCTTCGCATCAGTCGACTGAAGAAGCAATGGACGGTGGTCATGAAAATTCGGTAGAGAACCCGTTCATCCAATCAAGTGATTGGGGCTGGCCGATTGACCCAACAGGTCTGCGTTTCTGTTTAGCTTCTCTGTATGAGCGTTACGGAGTGCCGCTATTTATCGTTGAGAATGGCTTTGGCGCTGTTGATACGATTGAAGATGATGGCAGCATCAATGATGACTACCGCATCGCTTACCTTGGCGATCACATCAAAGAGATGAAAAAAGCCGTTGCGATTGATGGCGTTGACTTGATGGGCTACACCCCTTGGGGCTGTATCGATTTAGTGTCGTTCACCACCGGTGAGATGAAAAAGCGCTACGGATTCATTTATGTAGATAAGCACAACGATCAATCTGGTTCTTTAGAGCGCAAACGTAAGAAGTCGTTCGAGTGGTATAAAGGCGTGATTGCATCTAACGGTGCCACTATTTAGAATGCCTCTTGTTGCGTCGTCCTATGTAATATAAAGATACGCGCAATATGAATTAGCATTAAATTAGTCGGCTTATGTCGGCTAATTTTTTATATGAGGAAAGAAGCAAATGGTGACAATGCTTGATGTCGCGAACCGCGCAGGGGTATCTAAGTCGACGGTTTCTCGTGTCTTAAATGGCAAGAATATCGTACGCCCAGATGTGGTGAAAAAGGTATTTGATGCGATTCAAGAAACAGGTTATCGACCAAACCTGTTAGCTCAGCAATTGGCGACCAAGAAGACCAACTTCATCGGCTTTGTTATCACTAATGAGCTGTTCAATGGCCCTTACTTCTCTTCCTTGATGTATCACGCAGCATCTTATAGCGAAAAATCGAATCACCAACTGGTGATCACCGATGGCAAACACAGCGCTGAAGACGAAAGAAAGGCGATCAATTTCTTACTCGACATGAAATGCGCGGGCATCATCATTTATCCGCAGTGCTTAACGGAAAGCGAGATTACTCAGATCATCGAAAGCACTGATACACCAATTTTGGTGCTCAATCGTGAAATGCCGTCGAAGCCTGAGCATGCTATCACCACAGACCATTACCAAAGTGCTTGTTTGATGGTTGAACACATCATCGAGCAGGGTCATACAGAGATTGCAGTGATTCGCGGTAAAGCTGGTTCGTCGACCGATGAACAGCGTTATCAGGCCTATCAAGATGTGTTAACCAAGCACGGTATTGCAGTGAATGAACTTAATGTCGTTCAGGGCGATTGGACAATGGAGAGTGGTTACCGTGCCGCGCAAGCTTTAGTGGAAAGCAAAGCAAGCTTCACTGCGATCTTGTCTGAAAACGATGACATGGCGATTGGCGCGATTAAAGCGTTAACAGAGCTGGGTTACTCATTACCTAAAGACATCTCTATTGTTGGCTTTGATAACAGTAAAGTGGGCGAATTTCTAACGCCAAGCTTAACCTCTGTGAGTGTGCCACTCGAACAAATGACGCAAAAGGCGATACTTCGAATTGTTGGTGAGACAAAGCAAGCAGAAGCATTGAGTACGACTGGTAGCTTGGTAATTCGCGACTCGGTAGCCCAGCGTATCTAAGCCGCGTGCAACGCACTGAATTAAACCGGCCTTTGCTTGATAGCAAAGGCTTTTTTATTGGTGATATCTATGTTTCTTGTTTAGTTGGACATCGATTTTAATGGGCCGAACACTACAAATCGTGACTGGCAGCGCATCTCAGAAAGCCTCTTAAAACCGTGCTTATTATGAGAGTTAAAGATATGCGATATTGCGTTCTTTGGTCGATGAATTGACCACTATTAGTTAAGTTATGTGAAAACGGTAAGTAGTGTGAAAATAGGTAAGTAACGTGAAAACAGAAAAACAAAAAATGCTAGCAGGTGAACCATATCAGGCTTGGGATGAAGAGCTTTATTCAGCTCGAATTGAGTGTCGTAAGGTACTTCAAAAACTCAACAACAGTATTCCTGATACGTCTGAATGGAAAGCGGCAACTCAAGAGCTTATTCCTGGCTGTGAAAATGCGCATTTGGAGCCACCATTTCGTTGTGATTACGGCTCGAACATCAAGTTGGGCAAGAACTTCTACGCTAACTTTAACTGTGTGATTTTGGATGTGGCTGAAGTCACCATTGGCGACAATGTGTTGCTTGGCCCTAATGTACAAATCCTTACAGCAGGCCATCCATTAGATGTGAAAGGCCGAGTTGAAGACGGCGTTGAGTTCGGTACACCAATTACCATTGGCGATAATGTTTGGCTTGGTGGTGGTGTGATTATTTGCCCCGGCGTCACCATTGGTGAAAACAGCGTGATTGGCGCCGGAAGCGTCGTGACTAAAGACATTCCAGCTAACGTGGTTGCCGTGGGTAATCCATGTAAAGTGCTGAAATCGATCGATAACGACTAAATTTACTGGATACTTTCATCATCTACATTAGAGCCATTTTCTATTGTGTAGGTGATGAACTTAGCTTTCTCGATGAATTATTACCAATACGTAATAATCATTTCCAAAAATAGGGGATTATCAAAATTGGCATCCCTACCTATACTAGCCCCAACAAAACGAGAGAGCGATAACAAACAAGCTCAACGTTGACTGACTAATATAGGAAATATCACATGACTATCGAAATTAAACCTGGTCAAACTCATATCCAATCTAAAGCTATGGTTGCTTGGAAAGCAGGTGAGCCACTAAAGCGTGAAACGGTTGACGTTGAACTGCCAAAGGCTGGCGAAGTACTTGTTCGTATCGTTGCTACTGGTGTTTGTCACACTGACGCGTTCACTCTTTCAGGTGACGATCCAGAAGGTATCTTCCCTTCAATTCTTGGTCACGAAGGTGGCGGTATCGTTGAAATGATCGGCGAAGGCGTAACAAGCGTTGAAGTTGGCGATCATGTTATCCCACTTTACACAGCAGAGTGTGGTGAATGTAAATTCTGTAAGTCGGGTAAAACTAACCTTTGCCAAGCGGTTCGCGAAACTCAAGGTAAAGGCCTAATGCCAGATGGCACAAGCCGTTTCTCTATCAACGGTGAGCCAATCTTCCACTACATGGGTTGTTCTACTTTCTCTGAGTACACGGTACTTCCAGAAATCTCACTAGCGAAAGTAAACAAAGAAGCACCTCTTGAGGAAGTTTGTCTTCTAGGTTGTGGCGTAACCACTGGTATGGGTGCGGTACTGAACACAGCTAAAGTTGAAAAAGGCGACACAGTTGCTGTATTCGGTCTAGGCGGTATCGGTCTTTCAGCAATCATCGGTGCTCGTATGGCTGGTGCAAGCAAAATCATCGGTGTTGATATCAACGAGAGCAAATTTGAGCTAGCAAAACAACTTGGCGCGACTGACTGCATCAACCCAATGAACTACGACAAGCCAATCCAAGACGTTATCGTTGAGATGACAGACGGTGGTGTTGATTACTCATTCGAATGTATCGGTAACGTAAACGTGATGCGTCAAGCTCTTGAGTGTTGTCACAAAGGTTGGGGTGAATCAGTTGTAATTGGTGTTGCAGGTGCAGGCCAAGAGATCTCAACTCGTCCGTTCCAACTAGTAACAGGTCGTGTATGGCGTGGTTCTGCTTTCGGTGGTGTTAAAGGCCGCTCTGAGCTTCCAGAAATCGTAAACCGTTACATGGCGGGTGAGTTCGGGCTACAAGAGTTCATCACTCACACAATGGGTCTAGATGACGTAAACGAAGCATTCGAATTAATGCACAAAGGTGAGTCTATCCGTACTGTTCTACACATGGATAAATAGAGTCAAAACTTAAACCTCATCTGGTTTTAATAAAGTCCGTTTAGATTGAATCTAACGGACTTTATTTTTTCTTAGGCATATCTTTACCACGGCATATTTTTATTAAAGGCTCTTTCCCTTTAATAAAGGTATCAGAATCGTTCTATTAGGTTACTGGAATCGTCCTTATGTTGACCAAACTTCGCCACTCTCTACCTCTTCAACTGATGCTAGCTGCATTGCTTGCTTGGTTTCTCGCACAACTTATTTCTCCAACATCTGATGTAACCCAGTCGGGTTGGTATCAGTTCTTAATGCTTGGCAAAACTACCTATATCGGCTTGCTAAAAATGGTCGTTGGGTTAGTGGTTTTATTCTCGCTATTGCAAGGCATAACAAGCATTGGCTCGATAACTCGATTGAAGAAAATTGGCCGCAATACGGTGCTTTTTTATAGCTTCACGACGTTGATAGCCATCTCTTTGGGCTTGGGTGCTTCACTGCTGTTGCCTGCTTGGGAGCCTTTAACCAGCGTTGCTACGATTGGAGACGATGTTCAGCTTATAAGCGAAGATGCGGCAGGTGGCGCTGCGATTGCCAGCAAGCTTTTTAGTATGGCACTCGTGAACCCAGTAGCGGCGTTAACCAATGGTAACTTGCTCGCGATTGTCGTGTTCTCATTCATGCTGGGTATTGCTCTACTTTCTTCATTGCCAGAAAAACACCCAATTTTTGAGGTGCTTAATGGTTTGAACAAGAGCATCAATACCATTGTCGGTTGGATCATTCATTTAGCTCCGCTAGCGGTTTTCGCCATTGTTCTCGATTTTACAGTTCGTGGTGGTGAGTCACTGTTTGAGCAATTAGCACTGTTTGCTTTGCTCGTGTTTGTGCTGACTTTGATCCACGGAGCGATTGTCTTGCCGACTATTGCGAAGGTGATGACGGGGATTCGTCTCAGCACTTTGTTTAAAGGTATCTCAGCACCGATGGCGATGGCGTTCGCAACGTCATCAAGCTCTGCTACCTTGCCACTTGCGATGAAGAGTGCGGAAGAAAAGCTCGGTGTATCGCAAAGTACGAGTAGCATGGTGTTGCCACTTGGTGCAGTGATGAACATGGATGGTACGGCACTTTTCGAAGGGGTAGCGGCAATCTTCTTGGCTCAGTTGTTTGGTGTGGATCTCACTACTTCTGGCTTGGTGATGATCTTCATTATGGCGATGGTCTCTTCTGTGGGGGCACCGGGTATGCCATCTGGATCTATGTCAGGCATGCAGCTGGTGTTATTGGCCGCAGGTATACCACTGGAAGCGATCGCGATTCTGCTCATTATTGAACGCCCGTTAGATACATTCCGTACCGCGGTGAACGTAGAAGGTGACATGATTGCTGCACTGGTCGTGGATAAATGGCAGAAACAACAAACAACAGTGTCTGAGCCAACACTGAGCGAGTCTCCAGCTTAGCGAATATTCTGATTTGATTAAAAAGCCCGTTCAGACATTATGAACGGGCTTTTTGTTGTTTGTTAATGTATGCAGTCATTCAGTGTTGATCGGTACATAACCTTTATGCGAACAACAGATTTAGCGCTTACGTAAGTAGTGAGTGGTTACGATCTCATTAAGGTAAGTGGTGACACTTTTCAGTGTAAAGTCGAGAGGAGAGACTAAGTCACCAAATAGCGGGGAGCCACCACCAAGAACGACAGGGATCGTCGAGATAATCAGTTCATCAACCAGGTCCTCTTTAAGGAAGTTTTGAATGGTCACACCGCCATCAATATACAGATTGTTAAGGCCTTTGCTGTTCAGGTCTTCGATGATCTGAGTGAGCTCACCCTTTATCAAGAACACTTTACCTTCGAGTTCCTTAGGTACTTCCGTCAACGTGTTACTCAATACATAAACAGGCTTTGTGTAAGGCCAATCAATACCGAAGCTCAACACCATATCCATTGTATTTCGGCCCATTACTAAAGCATCAATACGATCGATATGGGCGTTATACCCCATGTCATCACCCTCTGGGTTTGGGATTGCTTGTAGCCAATCTAGACTACCTTTTTTGTCTGCAATGTAACCATCAAGACTCGCACCGATAAAGACAATATTTGACATTGTTAACTCCGAAATTGAACTGGAACTTGGCATTCACGCTCTATTAAATTAAAATATTCTACAGTGTAGAAATTAAGTTTAAGAGGTGGTGATATGACTGTCAAGGATCAAAAACGAGGTCGACCAAAGAGTGGATCAAGCCAACTGAGTGCCGAAAAGATCTTAGATACGGCAAAGGGCATGATGCGTGAAGGCGGTAAAGTTCCGAGTATCAGAGGGTTAGCCACAGAACTCGGCGTAGATGCGATGGCGATATACCATTACTTCAAAAACAAAAATGATCTATTGGAATCGATCACTGTCTCTTTGGTGGAAGAGGTGGCACAGCCTGAACAGAACCAAGAGTGGCAAGAGAATCTTTATCAACTCAGCGTGAGTTACCTGTCGGTGTTAAATGACTATAGTGGCTTACTTGAAACCTTGCTAACGATGAAGTCGCTTGGGCCCGTTGAGGTATTTAGTGAGCGCTTTGAAGCGGTAGTGAACCCGCTGAATCTCACACTAGAGCAAACCGAAGACGCTCTTCATTTGCTAGTGGACTATTTACACGGTTACGCGCTTGCATTGAACTGTAACCCGGATAGAACAGAGATTACGGTTGAGATGGTGAGAAAGCCTTTAGGCCTCTATTGTTTGGGTATCGAGCAGCTGAAATCGTTGTGATCTTGCAGCAAAGATTGATAGACGAAGAGGGTACTTTGGTGCTGTGTTGCTCACGTTCGAGTAGTGATGTTTCATTTATACTGGATAATTACCTATAAATTTATGGATTTAGCAGTAATAATCTAAGGATAGACCTGAATAGCTTGTGAGTCGAAAGCTGTCGGGACAACTCTCAAAGACGTCATCGTGAAAAGGAAGTCAGACACATGCCTGTGCTCCAACGCATCAGTTTAACCTTAATTTTTGCCGCTATTCTGGGCGGTTGTTCTTCATTACCAGAAGGCATCGACCACTCTGCAGAACCGTACACCTCTTATGGACCAAGCACTTTGTCGCTTTTGGCAGATGAATATCAACCAGCATCAGCGCAGGCGACGACCGCCGTTCGTTTACAAGAATCCGGTTGGGATGCTTTAGCGCAGCGACTAGCGTTGGTTGAAAGTGCAGAGCACACCATTGATATTCAATACTACATCTGGAACTCCGATGAATCGGGCAGATATCTAGCTAGCCGTTTATTAGCAGCCGCTGATCGTGGTGTTAAGGTTCGAGTGATGTTGGATGACATCAACCTCAATGAGCGTGAAGGGCTATTGTCAGCACTCGACGCTCACCCGAATGTCGAGATCCGTATCTTCAACCCAACACCAACGCGTCGTGGTTTCAGTAAGTGGTTGAGCTTCCTTGGTGATTTCTCACGTTTAAACCGCCGTATGCATAATAAATCCTTCACTGTAGATGGCACCTTGTCTGTGGTCGGTGGACGTAATATTGGTGATGAATATTTCGATCTTTCTGATGAAATCAACTTCCGAGATCGTGATGTATTGGTGATGGGCACAGTCGTTACCACTATCCAAACCAGCTTTATTGAGTATTGGGACAGCCGTTGGTCTTACCCAGTCGATATGTTAGGTGACGAGGAACAACCGGATCTTTCAAAGATTGACGATATAACCGTTCCGCAATACAAAAACTACCCAGAGTTACCATTAAATCGTAAAGCGGCAGATAGCTTGCTGAAAGAAGCTCTAGATGAGATGACTTGGGTGAATGCTCGTTTTGCTTATGATCGCCCTGTGCCTATCGATTCAGACAATACCGACGAACCGAAAGCAACGGCGGTTCTGTTAGGGCAACTAGCAAGCGAATCAAAACAAGAGATCTTGTTGGAATCGGCTTACTTGGTATTCGATGACGGTCAGTTGGAAGAGTGGCAAACGTTGAATAACGAAGGCGTCGAGATAAAGGCACTGACCAACTCAATGGCCTCGAATGACTTGGTGACCAATCATTCTGCTTACGCGGGTCGACGCTACGACATGTTAGAACATGGCATCGATTTGTTTGAGTTAAAACCAGATTCCAAGTTGTGTGAAGTATCTACCCAAGACGTATCTAAGTGCGCACCTGAGACTGCTTATGGCTTACATGCTAAATCTGTCGTGTTTGACCGCAGTATCGCGAGTATTGGCTCATTTAACTTTAACCTGCGTTCGACCTACCTAAACACGGAATCGGTGTTAATCATCGAGAACAAAGCGATTGCTGAAACGCTAGCTGAAACTATCGAGCAGGCGATGAGTGAAGACAACAGCTGGCGCTTGGAACTTGAAGACGGCGATGTGTATTGGTATTCAGGTGAGCAAAGTTGGGACAGCGAACCTGAAACAGGTAAGTGGGAACGAATGCAGTCAGGCTTCCTACAGCTTCTCCCGATAGAGAAGTATCTATAAGAGAATCAAAATCCTAGAAAAGAAAAATGTCAGCGCATAATACGCTGACATTTTTGTTTGTGATGGCAAAACTCAGCTCGTTTATCTGAGCATCATCTTTAGAGCTATCTCTTAGTCAGTTGTTTACTGTTCAAGTACGGCAGAATGTGTGGGCGAGATTCACCAGAGAGTTTCTGTGTGATCTGCTGTGACCAACTGCTTTGCTTCTGGTTACTTGAGCGGTTGGCATAGTAGCTTTGCATTGAATCATCGTAGCGAGCAATTTCATCTAGGCTCAATGGTTGGTATTGGTTTTCGTGCATCACCACATGAGCTGGAAGGCGGGGTTTTATCTCAGGTTGCTGCGCAGGGTGACCTAGACACATACCGAATAGTACGGCAGTGTGCTGTGGAAGTTCTAATAGCTCATCAACCTGTTGAGCGCTATTGCGTAAGCCACCAATGTATACGCCACCTAATCCCAACGACTCCGCTGCTAGCATGCAGTTCTGCGCCATAATGCCAGAATCGACGGCGCCAATTAGGGTCAGTTCAGTAAAGTCGGTTTTTACCTCAGGGTTAATCTGAGCGTGGCGTTGATAGTCGATACAGAACACCAAAAACTCAGCCGCGTTCTCAACGTAAGCTTGGTTGCCTGCATATTCTGCTAGTAGCTTACGCTTCTCTTTGTCGGTTACTCTCACAATAGAAACAGCCTGCAGTAAGCTCGATGATGAAGCCGCGAGACCAGCTTGAATAATCACATCAAGTTGTGCTTTTTCAATCGGTTGATTTGTATATTGACGAATGGAGCGGTGCCCCAGAATAGTTTCAATCGTGCTGTTCATAACTCTCAGACAGTCCTTGTGATGATGACGTAGAGAATCACAATAACGACAATTACTATGGGCGTAAAGGGTGTTAGAGCCTTTCTTGTTAGCGTAATGATATTCATAAATTTAAAAGGATTGCTCTCACAGACAATCCTTTTTTGTACCGTTTCCTGCTAGAAGCTAGAAGCTAGAAGCTAGAAGCTAGAAACTAGAATGGAACGCTTAAGAGTTCGCTTTAATGGCGAAGAGACAAAGTGATGAAGTGAACTCTGTTGGTCGAATAGCTGCCAGAAGGCTGAAATAGTCCTGAATCCGCATTAATTTCACCATGACCTAGATCTTGGTATTGGTAACTCAACCCTAGATGTAAGTCATTGGATATCTTCTTCTCAGCGCCGAAGCCGATACGCCACTGTTTATCGAGCGGGAGTAACACATCCCTGTTTTGACTGCTTACTGGGCTCGTGTCACCGCTCAGTCCGCTGTACAGCAACCAATCCTCATAGGCGTATTCCACACCAACCCCAAGAGAATAGGTGGTTGAGTATTTGTCATCATAATCTTGCCAAGTCTCCATGTTGGAGCTGAGTAGAAGGTTTAAATCTCCATTTAATGAATGCTTCAACCCTAAGTTTAAGCTTCGAACCCACGTCAATTCAGAGCTAATTCCAAAAGCGTTGGCGTTATCAAGGGAAAGGTCGTGATCAAATTGGCCCTGATAACTGACACCCAATTGTGTGTTGTCACTGATGTGGTGATTGAGACTCAGGCCGAACCCTAGATCAAGGCTATCCCCTTGGAGTTCGCGACCATTCAAAGCTTGAGTTTCGAGCGCTGCGTGCTGCAATATCAAAGAACCACCAAGAGACAGTTGTTCATGAACTTGATATGACAATGAAGACGTTAAGTTGAGTGCGGAAATGCTATTTTCTTTGATCAATAAAGCAGGGTGCGCGCCAACGCCGTGTGAGTATTCAACGCCAGTGCCGCCTGCTGCGTGCAATGCTGCGCCAACGACCCACTGGTCATTAAGCCTTGATGCGTAAGACAAGTGAGGGAGAACATCCGCGCTGCTTCCCGTGGTCGAAGCCGAGTTGTCATCACGAACAAAAGTGGTTTCAACATCGAGGTATTGAACACCGAGAATCCAAGCGCTTTCTTCAATGGCCGATAACCCTGCAGCGTTGGTGATCACTGCTGATGCATCGTTCGCGGTTACGTTTCCTGCGCCGGCCGTACCAACGCTTTTGGTTGTTGCAATCTGAGATAGATTTAACCCTCCCGCGTGAGCGAGAGAGCTGACTATCCCTGTCACTAACAGAGACAGTGTGATGAAAGGTGCTTTCAAGAGTAAAACCTCATTTTCAGTGTATGAGTTATGTTTCCAGTAATTTGGGTGATGTTTCTAGCAGTTCGAGCCATGCTCTTAGAGAGAGAAGTCATTGCCACGAGCGGACACTAAGAACGCAGTGGCAATTGACTTGATCGACTTCATTACCTTAGTTGGATTAATCGACGTAATTAACCTAATTGAGGCTAGAGCTTTTCAACTTGTGGCAGTGGATATTCATTGTCGAGAACGGCTTGAGTTGGCTCATACAGGCGCATGTGAAGATAGAAGTCATCTTGAGGTGCTGGTAGCCAGTTACACGTTGGATCGGACGGTTTTACGTATTGAATACATATTGGCAAGGTGCCGTCTTCTGCGTATTTCAGTTCATCTTTACGATTGGTTGAGATGGAGTAGCGTTGAATGAAGTTTTCAACCATGAATAGGTTTTTAGCGTCATACATGGTCAACGACCAAAAGGCCTCTGCCGGTGCATCGGCTGGCATGGTCATTCGATATTGATTGTCGCCCGACAGTTGCTCGCCATTCGAGTCCGTGTATCGATTTGGATAAAGAGCTCGCTCTGGCACATTCAAACCAGCCGCACGCATATTGATGCTCGCTCGGCTCAGGTAATCATTTCCGTAGCGGCCTCCCTCGTACATCATCGACCAGCCGTTATTGACATCGCCGATGCTTCGACCTGCGTATTGAATGATCTGTTGCGAAGAGTTAATCGCGCGCATTAGCCCTTTTTTCTGTGCTGAAGTTAGCGCGTCTGGGTTAAAGGGAGTCGCTCCTCCAATACCAATTTGTTGGAACTGATCAACGATGGGAGCATCTTCTGGAATCGGATTTTTACGTAACTCACGGTCAATTAGTGAATACCACTCTAACCCTTCAGGCCTTGCCATGGGTGGGATACGACTTATTGAAGCTTTGAGTTCTACGATGTCATGCTCTGCGACGAGTTGATCGAGTGGGTAGCTGAGGAATTTATCGTGAACAACCAGTGCGTCATCGAGATCTTGCTCGCCAAACACGCCCGTTCGTTGAATCAACCAAACCATAGGAGTGCGAGACTCTACGACACGATCAATCCCCTCTGGCACTTCGCCAGCCCATCCTTTGTTGACCAACAGCACTTTGGAACCTTGGTCGCCGACATTCTTGGCGTGCAGATCTTCAATCGAATCTGAGTAAGCATCCAATAATTGAACAATGTAGTAACGGTTATCGGTGCGAGGAATATCTATAACCATCGGACCCGACAAATCGAGATCGTAGTGAGCTTGTGAGTAGAGCGTATCGTTGTTGACAGTAGGCACAATTCTATCCTGAGGCCCAGATAGAACGCGTGTCTTACCCATCTCATTTAATGGTGCCATGGCGTTGTCCATCGGCGCGTCAACCGATGTGGTCGTTTGCCTAACCGCCGCCACGGTTAATGGACCCGTACCGTA
Organism: Vibrio satsumensis; assembly: GCF_050337435.1. NCBI lineage: Bacteria > Pseudomonadati > Pseudomonadota > Gammaproteobacteria > Vibrionales > Vibrionaceae > Vibrio > Vibrio satsumensis. Next base: position 94,067 of record NZ_JAKJSX010000008.1, read on the forward strand.
GATAAACGCTTGAACACCTAAGTTGTAAGCAAGCTCTTCTTCAGGATTAATAGATTGTTGGGCAAGGGATGGCATCGCCATCATAATGCTGGATAAAGAACACACTAAACTGGCTAGTACACTTTTCTTATAGAGTAGTTTTCTCATGGAACACCTTAGGTCGTAGGAACAGAGTTAGGCATTTATCATATGAGTAAGTGAGATTAAGGAGTGTAATAGCCGATATTAAGGATGTTAATACGCTATTTTTGTCATTTAACTCATTGCTTTATTTGATATTTTTTCTAAGTGGTAAGGCGCTTGGATAGCGTGTGTTAATAGGTCGGCTGAGGCGCTATTGTTTGATTGATTTGCGGTTGATATGTTGACAAAAAAGTACGGGAATCAATATGAACACATCAACTCATCCTTTTAGCTTATTCATTAAAGCCGAAGGGGCTCAGTGCAATCTGGATTGTAGCTACTGCTATTACCTCAATAGACAAGATGGCGACAAAAGGTCTTCGATGTCTCTGGACATGATGGAGCAAATTGTCGGAGCTCATATCGACGCGCAGCCAATGAAAGTTCAGCAAGTGGACTTTATCTGGCATGGTGGCGAGCCCATGTTAAGAGGGCTCGATTTCTATGAAACGGCAATGAAAGCACAGGCAAGCAAAGCGACGAAAAAGCGTGTCGTAAATACCATGCAGACCAATGGAACCATGATTAACGATCGCTGGGCGAGCTTCTTTGCTAAACACAATTTCATGATGGGCATCAGTATCGATGGCCCCAACATTCTGAATGACATCGCCCGGATCGACAAAAATGGTCAGTCGTCTTTTGAACGCACAATGCGTGGGATGTCTTATCTAAAAAAGCACAACGTTGAGTTTAATACGTTAACGGTCGTGAATAATAAAACCTACAAACACGGTAAAACGATCTATCAATTTTTGGTTGAAAATGGCAGCGGTTATATGCAATTTCAGCCTTGTATCGATCATGAATTGGATAGGCGAACAGGGCACGACTGGTCGCTAACCGGTGAGCAATGGGGACAGTTCCTTTGTGATTTGTTTGATGCGTGGGTCGCCAATGATGTCGGTAAAGTGTATATCCAGTTTTTTGAAAACTGTCTAATGGTGTTGATGGGTTACCAAAGTCAAATGTGCCATCATAGCGCGACTTGTGGACAGCAATTAATGGTTGAGCATGACGGCAATGTTTACAGTTGTGACCATTATGGGTACCAAGATCATCAACTGGGTACTGTGAATAGTGATAAGCTTGCAACCATGGCGAGCTCACCAGAACAAATAGCGTTTGGCACCAATAAATATCATGAACTGAACAGCACTTGTCGAGGTTGTGACTTTGTTGAGCTTTGCCAAGGTGGCTGCCCTAAGAATAGAATAGCAACAACCGAAGATGGCAGCGCGATGAATCATTTGTGCCAAGGGTATGAGATGTTTTTTCGTCACGCATTACCCAAATTATTGCCAATGGTAGAAGCGATGAAAAAAGGGTATTCGCCAGCGTACTTCCCACTTTTCTAAATAACTTGGAGTCGGGCATGACCAGAGATCTAAACTTACTGCGGCTTATTTTGGTGCTCAATGAAACTCGCCAAACGGTAAGCGCAGCAAAAGCCTTAAACGTAAGTCAGCCGACGATCAGTGTCATGCTTCGTAAGCTCAGAGAACAATTTGATGATGAATTGTTTGTTAGAGATAAAGCGAGGCTTGAACCTACCCCAAAATGCTTGAAGCTCATCGAAACCTTGCCTCTGCTATTAGAACAACTAGACAACCTTTATATCCCCAATGAAGAGTGGGACTTGGAAGATTTAAGAGGGGAGGTTCAAGTCATGTTACCTTCCCCATTGTTGATCCCAGTGGGTGTGCCGTTAATCAAAAAGCTGACCAAAGAAGCGCCGCAAGTGACGTTTCAATGTTCGCCTTGGTTAGATAATGGCGTCCAGTCCCTAGAGACCAACCGCATGTGTTGGGGAGTGAGTTATCTTCCTATGGACGTCAATAAAACCCTGACCGAGCGCCCGGTTGGCTTTGATAAGTTCATGTTGGTGATAAGAGCTGATCACCCAATTCAAGGCAATTCTCTTGAGGACATTCTGAAATACCCACTCTGTATCAATATGATCCCTGGTTACATTCAGCCGTCCAAGGCGGAAATGTTGATCAAAAAATATGACTTAGATAAACACATCGCGCTCAGAAGCAACAATATGAACTTGATGCTGGAGATCGTTAAGGACAGTGACTTTATCTATATTACATCGTCGAAATGCCGCTATTTGCTTGATCACTCTTATCGTTGTATCGATTTACCGTCGGAAATGTTGAAAGACACCTATCGTCGAGAGTTGGCACTGTTTACTCATCAAGCAAACCGCAATAACCCGTTCACGGATTGGCTTCAAAAAGAAATTGCGTCGATTATTCAATCCTAGCATCACGCTACTATTCCCTTTAAATAACTTCCCTTTCTAACTATCACTATTAAAAATCGTAATAGTGGCTATCAAGCCATTTTTGGCCTCTTTCTTATACCATTTATTTAAACAACGGTTCGCTGAGACATACATCATTGTCGGTGTGGTTCTAGCGATTTACTCATAGTGAATGAGGGTTATAAATGTATAAGTCTTTTGTTAAATCCGCTCTGGCGCTCTCGGTATTGGCGAGCGTCAACGTACATGCAGCGAGCCAACCCAATGTGGTTGCTATCATGCTCGATGATGTGAGCCCAACGGATCTGTCTGCCTACCACCGTGGTTTAGGCGCGGTGGATACGCCGAACATTGATCGAATTGCCGAGCGCGGCATGATGGTCAGTGATTACTACGCACAAGGCAGCTCTACCGCGGGGCGCTCTGCCTTTATCACAGGTCAATATCCTTTCCGAACAGGCTTAACGTCTGTCGGCCAGCCGGGCTCTTCGCTTGGCCTTCAAAAAGAAGATCCAACCCTAGCCGAAATGCTGAAAGACAAAGGCTATGCGACCGTGCATGTCGGTAAAAGTCACTTAGGCGATAACAATAGCCACCTCCCAACGGTGCACGGCTTTGATGAATTCTTCGGTTTCCTTTACCACCTCAACGTTATGGAGATGCCTGAACAGCCGGAATTCCCCACAGACCCTGACTTCAGAGGTCGCCCTCGCAATGTTATTCATACCGTTGCGACGGAAACTGCAGATATGACCGATGATCCTAGATTTGGTGTGGTTGGAAAACAAACGATTGAAGACAAAGGCCCGTTAGGTGCCAAGCGCATGCAGACAGTGGATGGCGAATTTTTGGAGTTTGCTACTAATTGGCTTGATAAACATGAAGCGGAGAAAGACGAGCAGCCATACTTCATGTGGTATAACCCGACTCGTATGCATCAAAAAACTCATGTACGTCCTGAGTACAGAGGCGCGAGCCAAACCAACACGTATTACGATGGCTTGATCGAACTTGATGACCAGATCGGTGTATTACTCGATAAGTTAGAAGATCTTGGTGAAATTGATAACACGATAATCTTGTTTACCTCAGACAACGGCGTAAACCTAGATCATTGGCCTGATGCTGGTTCTGCCTCTTTCCGTGGTCAAAAAGGGACGACGTGGGATGGCGGTTTCCGTGTGCCAATGTTGGTCAGCTGGCCAGATAAAATCCCTCAAGGCGAATATACCGATGGCTTCATGACATCTGAAGACTGGGTTCCAACAATCATGGCCGCCGTGGGTGAAGAAAACATTAAGGAAGAGCTGTTAGAAGGTAAAGAGCTGAACGGTGAAGAGTATCAAGTTCATCTTGATGGTTATAACCAGTTAGACATGCTGACAAACGGATCAGCAAGTGAGCGTCATGAGTTCTTCTTCTACAACGAACAAAGTCTTAACGCATTCCGCGTGGATGAGTGGAAAGTACATCTAAAAACCAAAACGGAATGGATTGCTCCAGTAGAGGATTGGCCACTAGGTATGCTCATCAACATTAAGGCAGACCCATATGAGCGTAGCCCTGATACTCGCGGTTGGTTCCTTTGGATGAAAGAAAAAACATGGGTACTGCCAGAGCTTCAAAAAGCCGCCGCAGATTATCAAAAATCACTGAAAGCATTCCCACCTAGGCAAAAAGCTGGTGGTATTGGTATGGCAGATAAATCAGTGGTTGCTGACTAACGCCAAATACGACTAATGCAAGGTGTGCTGTAACAAGCACACCTGACTACTGGACTACAATATGAAGAAACCATTACGTCTGCTCACGGGCACTTTTTCCACTTTTACACTCTCTATCTTCGCTCTTATCTCCTTTGCATTTTCCGTTTCCGCTCAAGAAGAACCTGCCAGTGACATGGCTGACCCCATGGCCGTTTATACGGGAGGTGAGTTAATTGCGGGCAATAAAGGGCTTGGCGCTACCTTCCAATTTGGCGTGAATCGTGGCGATTGGGGGGTGTTGGGTAAGCTGGAAGGCAAAAACAACTTTGAAAACTATCGAGCACGATTCTTCACACCCAACAAGAAAACGGGCACTGGCTTGTTTGTTGATGCTGGACACGACTTCTCCAACGACGGCATGACCTCAAACTATGCGTCGGCGGGCATCATGCAGTCGTTCAAGCTGAGCGACAAGGTTAACCTGTACAGCGCCCTAACGTACGGACAAATGTGGGAGGAGAGTAATCAGTTTGAGGACACGCAAATCATCAGTAGTATTAACTACTTAAAGTACGATTTTGCTGACCAATTTTATCTTCTACTCGCTCCTCAATACACCTACGGGTTAGATGGTGAGAACACACGAGATTTCTCTACTGAAATGCAGCTGGGCTACAAGGTCGATAGTGACAACATCATCATTTTTAGTGGTGATACTGACAACAACACTTGGATCACCTTCCGTACTCGCTTTTAGTTAGGACATTAAATGATGAAACAAAACGTACTTGCGACAACACTGGCTTGTGCTTTCATGGTTGCACTTCCGTCTTCGGTACTCGCGAGCCAATCCGTGGACGCGACGAGCGCATCTATTGGGATCAAGACGGAAACTCTACCCATTGAGATGGCGAGTTTAGCGTCGCTCAAAAAGGATAATCAGCTATTGGCACAACTTGCCTATGAGTACGCGTACTCGATAGATGAAGCATACAAATACTTTTACAAAACCGTCGTTGAGCAAGACTACCCTTTGAATCGATTCCAAAATATTCGAATACTTGCTGACGACACTTACACTGCGCATCCGACGATTAACAATGACACGTTACACTTGATGGGTTGGATGGACCTAGCAGCAGAACCGGTCATCATTACGATTCCAGACCATGATGACAATCGATACTGGTTGTTTCATACCATGAATATGCAGCACTTTACTGACTCGGCTTTTGGCTCTCCACAGCGAGGCACAAAAGGCGGCAGCTTCATGTATGCAGTTGAAGGGTGGAAAGGTGAAGTGCCTGCGAGTGTCGATCAAGTCATCTATGTCGAGCATCCGCTGGTCAAGATGATGGGGCGAATCATGGACCTTGGTGGTGACGATTCTGCAACTGCTCAAAAGTTAATGGATCAATGGAATATTAGGACGTTGTCGGAATATTTAGGTCAGAAAGGGCCAGATCCTGTTGAACGCGAGTATCCAGACCCTGAAGATTCTAATTGGGTCGAACGAACCAATTTCATCCTGTCTGAAGGAACAATGAAGACGCATGACCAAAAGCTGCTTGAACTGTTCGAGTACATTGGCTTAGGAGATGTTGAATTAGACAAAGCCAATCATCCATTTACGGCAGAGCAGCTTAGTATGATCGAGTCTGGTCAAAAAGACGGACTGGAACGAATCATTAATGCGGGCTTTGATGATTCACGTGACGTGTTAGGCACTCGCGATGAAATGACTAAGGTTCCAAGCTTTCAGCACGCCTACGGCACCTTAATGGGCCAATGGGGGCTGCCTGCGAAGCACACTATGTATAGCGGTGACTTCTTTGATAGTGAAGGTGCTGCGCTCGATGGCGGAAAATACGATTACACGGTGACCTTCGATGCGCCACCGCTAGAAGAGGGTGGTTTTTGGTCATACACGGCTTACAGTGGTGAAACCCGATTGATGGAGAAAAACGAGTTAAACCGTCATTCCCGTGGAGACAGAACGCTAACGCCTAATGCTGATGGCAGCTACACCATTTACATGAGTAGTGATGTAAAAGGGCATGAAGATGATCCTAACTTCTTACCTATCCCCGATCACCAATGGTATTCAGTGTTACGCATGTACACGCCCGGTGAAGAGGTGAGAACAGATAAATGGAAATCGACACCATTTACCAAGGTCAAAAAATCCACGGTAAAGTGATGATTTAAGTCACCTGTTTAAGGTTTTGTTTATAATCGATTAATGCCAGTTGCTATGCCGCTGGCATTTTTTATTGAGCGAAACTTGTTTCGAAATAGGCGTTAAATGCTCGGAACTGTAGAATAAAATAGGGCATACTAGACGCAATATATAGACCAAAGAAAGTAACCACGCGCATGAATCCAATCTGCCTCAACGACCCTTTTTCTCTTCCTAATGGTCAAGTGATTAAAAATCGCCTGTTCAAATCGGCAATGAGTGAACAACTAGGTGATAAACACCATAATCCTAAGCAAGGTTTAGTCACGCTTTACCAGCGTTGGGCTCAAGGAGGAATTGGTCTATCCATGACGGGCAACGTGATGGTCGATAGAGGTGCGCTTGGTGAACCTAAAAACGTTGTGTTGGATGAGCACAGTGACTTAACCGTATTTCGTGAGTGGGCGAGTGCCGGAACACAGAATGGTTCGCAGATATGGATGCAACTGAATCACCCAGGTAAGCAAATTCCTAAATTCTTATGTGATAGCCCGGTAGCTCCTTCGGCTATCTCTTTAGAGCGTGGATTAGAAAAAGGCTTCAATACGCCACGAGCTCTTACTGAGACGGAAATAATCGCAATCATTGATAAGTTCGCGTTGAGTGCAAAGCTTGCAAAACAAGCGGGTTTTACTGGCGTGCAGATTCACGGTGCTCATGGTTATCTTGTAAGTCAGTTTTTGTCTTCGAGACACAATCAACGCCAAGACAAATGGGGTGGCTCACTCGAAAACAGACTTCGTTTCGTGCTTGAGGTTTATTGCGCGATTCGAAAAGAGGTTGGTGACGACTTCCCTGTCGGGATTAAGCTCAACAGTGCTGACTTTATGAAAGGTGGCTTCACTGAAGAAGAGTCGATGCAGGTTGTACAAACACTGAGTGATAACGGTATCGACCTGATTGAGATCTCCGGCGGCACCTATGAAAGCCCATCAATGATGGGGTCAAAAAGCAAAACAGAACCAATCAAGGCCAGCACGGTAAAGCGTGAAGCGTATTTTATGGATTACATGGTGAAGGCGAGAAAACTCGTCAGCACTCCGCTGGTGGTCACAGGTGGTTTTCGAACCGCGCAAGCTATGAATGAAGCACTAAACACCTCGGCAACCGATTTTATTGGTATTGCACGCACAATGGCGGTTGATCCTGATTTCCCTAACAAGTTAATCGAAAACCCTAGCCACGGCATGCCATTAACGGTGCCAACCACAGGAAAACCCGCATTAGACAAAGTGGCGATGGTCGGGCTGGTTTGGTATGAACATCAGATGTGGCGTATTGCCTCTGGCAAGAACGCCGATCCTAAATTAAGCGCACTCGGTGTGGTGTTAAAAACAATTTTCAGCGCCGGCTGGCACGCGTTCAAAAAGCGCAGAGTATAAGCAGTAATGGATTGTTAAAGCAGAACTTTGAGGAATTGAAGTTCTGCTTTTGTTGCTTATCCTCCTTTTAAATTTAAATGCTCAAGAAATACGTCGTATGGCACTCCTAGCCAGTATTCGCTGCGGCACCAATCCAATACCAACATGAGTATTAGTTATAGTGTTCATAAGTGGAAAATCAGAGTAGACCAATTAGGATGAATTGAATTAAACGCTACAATTAATTCAATAACATGGTAGTTGCTATGAAGAACATAACCCTTTTATCTGTCGCGATTTTATCCAGCCTCTCTTTCTCATCTTTTGCTAAAGACTGTGATCCGAATCTACTGCCTTCATGGAAGGATAGTGAGAGTAAATCTGCTATTGTGGATTTTGTTGATCAAGCCACTAAAGCTGAGTCTGATATGTTCGTTGCGGTCCAAGATCGCATCGCTGTATTCGATAACGACGGTACGCTTTGGTCAGAAAAGCCTTACTACTTCCAGCTTGCTTTTGCGCTAGATCGTGTAAAAGAGATGGCGCCTGAACACCCTGAATGGAAAACAGAAGCACCGTTTAAGTTTGTGCTTAAAGATGATATTGAAAGTGTTCTGGGCAGTGGCGAAGAAGGGTTATTGAAAATCATCATGGCGACACATTCTGGTATGACAGTAGAACAATACCAGCAAGACGTTGAGCAATGGTTGGCGGTAGCAAAAGATAAACGCTTCAATAAAGCCTACACAGACCTTACTTATCAGCCAATGAAAGAGATGCTGACTTACCTGCAAGAGCATGACTTTAAAACTTACATTGTGTCGGGAGGTGGTGTTGATTTCATGCGAGCGTGGGCTCCGCAAGCTTATCACATTCCTACCGAACAGATCATCGGCAGCGCGCTTAAATACAATTACAGCTACAACGATGGTAAGCCGACGGTTACTAAGGATTCGTCCATTTTGACCATTGATGACAAAGCTGGAAAGGTCACGAATATTCAGCATATTATCGGTAAGAAGCCTATTTTAGCAGTAGGCAACTCAGACGGTGACCAAGCTATGATGCAATGGGCAACGAGCCAACCCAACTCAATGGCGATGATTGTTCATCACACTGATGCTGAGCGAGAGTGGAAGTACGACCGTAAGTCTCATGTTGGTAAGTTGGATAAAGCGCTAGATGAAGCGAATTCCAGAGAGGACTGGACGCTGATCGACATGAAATCCGATTGGTGTGGGGTGTATTAACCCTCATAAACTTTCAGATAAAACAACAAAGGCTCGGATTGTTAATTCGAGCCTTTTTGCTAAATAGCGAAGCCTTCGTCTCAGTTTCAGCAAGAACGTACTATAAATCTTCAACGTATGACGCTTTAATCGGGATAGTCAGAAATTAAAGGAATAGAAAATGAAAACGATCGGTTTGCTTGGTGGCATGAGTTGGGAATCGACAGTGAGCTACTACAAATCCATTAACGAGGGTGTGAAAGCCACACTTAGCGGGCTCAATTCTGTAAAGATTTGTATGTACAGCGTGAACTTCGACGAGATAGAAAAGCTGCAGCATCAAGGTCGTTGGGCGACGAGTGATTAGCATCTAGCTCTTATTCTTAGTTCCATGCCTGTCCTCTTTCACTTTTATGCAATTTTTATTCTTGGGAGTGAAAGTTTTTTGTACAAAAGCAGGTCGTTAATTAATGAAGCGACACTTTGTTCATTAACCAAGGCTTTATTGGCAGGTAAGGCTTTAGTTAATGGCTGAGGTATCTGCGCTTTTAAGCACTATGCTTTAGTCATGATCAAAAGAGGGTTTATTATGAAATGGCTTATCTTATCTGTAACGCTATTATTCGTGGCAGGATGCCAGTCTACGGGGTCTGAATCACAGGTTGGTGATGATATGAATCGAGTACATTCGGGGGGTTGTAATAGCTAACCCCAATTTATGTAGCAATATTTGTTAGCTATCGTTTATAACAACGACCTGTCTAAGGCCTCACGATCAAGTGAGGTTTTGTTTTATTCAAAGGCTAAAAACAACTTGGTGATATGGTATATCGTCAGTGGTAGATTTTGTTATTGAGAAAAACCTCAATCCAATACCATAGCTTTTGTGGGGGAAGGTTGTAAATTTGTTAATTTGAGTTGTCTAAATTCTAGGCTGTGTACTGGATCTCATTTGTTATTTGAGTCCCTTGCTAAGGTAAATAATGAATGCTTAATACCAATCACTTTACTCAACTTAAGAGGTTTCTATGCTAGGTGAAAATCACTCTCTTGTTCACGAATTTCCTGAAATGAAAGACAAAATTGCTGAGCTTGCTAAAACTGACGATGGCTTTGCAGCAGATATGAAGACATACGACAACCTTGATAAAGAGATTCGTAAACTAGAGCTGAAAGATTCACCCATTGATGACGGCTCGATGCACCAACTAAAACATGATCGTTCTGAGCTTAAAGATTCACTGCATGCTCGCTTAATTGCCTAGCTAGCGGGTTATTTTGCTGAATAGCTAAATTAAATAGTTAGTTAGCGAATTGCAGATTGAGACAATAAAAACTCCTTCGGGAGTTTTTTTGTTTCTGCATTCCCGTCCCTATCTGAACAAATAAGCTTGGGTTTCATTGGATATATAAAAAGCTTAGCGCGGGGGACGCTAAGCTTCATGGTTAGTTATGCTCTTGAACCATGTTTGGGCTGGTGGGGTTAGCCTACTTGAGAAAAGCTTACCACTTTACTTTGTAGTTTCTGTTTCAAGTAATCCGTCACCGCTTGTTGCTCTGATTCACTCATGTACAAGCCAAGTTTGGTTCTGCGCCACAAGATGTCTTCGTCAGTCATTGCCATCTCTTCACTGATCAAGTAATCGATTTCAACTTGATAAACGCCATGCGCTTCGCTTGAGAACTGGATGCCAAGGTCAGCTTCGCTATTTGCGCCTTCCAATAGCTTCCATGTGTAAGTACCAAATTGAGTCACGTAGCGAAGCAATAGCGCTTCAGATGCCCAAGGGTATTTTGTGTGGATCATCTTCGCAAGCTGCTCTCTGCTGCAACTAAAGTTACCGCCTGGAAGCGTGTCGTTCGCTGTCCATGGTGTACCCATGTTGGTTAGGTGTGGCTCAAGCTTCTTAAGCGCCGCTTCGCCGAGCTTACGATAAGTGGTTAACTTGCCACCGAAGATCGAAAGCAATGGTGCTTGATCAAGCTCTGCGTCCAATTCCAATGTGTAGTCACGAGTGATCGCTTGTGGTGAATCAGATTCGTCGTCACAAAGCGGTCTTACGCCACTGTATGTCCAAACTACGTCTTCACGGCCAAGCTGTTTAACAAAGTGCTGGTTAACGATATCAATCAAGTAATCCACTTCAACATCATCAATTGCGACGTTACGAGGGTCGCCTTTGTATTCAAGGTCGGTGGTGCCGATGATCGAGAACTTATCTAGGTAAGGGATCATGAACACAATACGATTGTCTTTGTTTTGCAGAATGTACGCTTGTGGTTCGTCGTGAATGCGTGGCACAACAATGTGTGAGCCTTTGATCAGACGAATATTACGCGGTGAAGCCTGCTCTAATCCATCATCAAAGAACTGCTTAACCCAAGGGCCAGCCGCGTTAACCAGCGCTTTCGCTTTACGTTCAAAACGTTGGTTTGTCATCACATCAAGGATCGTCACATGCCAGATGCCGCCTTCACGGTGCGCTTTTTCAACTCGGCAGTAGTTACGAACTTCTGCGTTGTTCTCTTTTGCTGCCAACACGTTGAGCAATACCATACGCGCATCATCAACCCAGCAATCTGAGTATTCGAAGCCTGTCTTCATTTCTGGTTTCAGTAGGCCTGATTTCGCTAGGTTGACTGTCTTACTTCCCGGAAGAGTGGTGCGCTTACCCAAGTTATCGTAAAGGAATAGGCCACAGCGAATCATCCAAGCTGGGCGTAAAAATGGTCGATGAGGCAAACGGAAGCGCATTGGTTGAGCAACATGAGGTGCTTTTCTTAACAAGACTTCACGTTCAGCGAGTGCTTCCGAAACCAAACGAAATTCGTAATGTTCAAGGTAGCGTAGGCCACCGTGGATAAGCTTTGAGCTGGCTGAAGACGTCGCAGATGCGAAGTCATTTGCTTCGTATAAGCCAACGTTTAGACCACGACCTGATGCATCTGCCGCGATGCCTGCACCGTTGATACCGCCGCCAATCACGATCAAGTCTAAAGTGGAAGATGTACTGTTGTTTGAATTATTTTGTTGAGCACTCATGGTTTTGACCTCTTTCTGAGCGAACGAGCATTTTAGAACATAATTGAATCCTATATGAACTTTCGTTTGCGGTCATTTATTATTTTCGTTTATGCGCGTTTTATGTGATTTGCGCATAAAAAAACCTCTGCTTATGAAAGCAGAGGTTCAAATAAGTCTAATTCGAGCATAGAAGCGACAGTGGTCGTGAGCAAGTTTTACTTTTTAACTTTTCTATAAAGAATCGTGATTCATTTAAGAAAGTGGCCTCATCGAGCACTGGGTGAGTTATTCGCTCACAGGGCGAGTTGTCTCGATGACTTCTAACGGAATGTCTGAATCTTTCAGGATGTTGAGAACCTCTTCCGGCGGCTGCTTATTAGTGAACACCATGTGTGCCTGAGAGATATTACCGAGCTTAACCATCGCATTACGGCCAAACTTAGTGTGGTCGACAGCTAAGAAGATACTGCGGCTGTTTTCGATGATGGCTTGTTTCACTCGAACTTCGTGATAGTCAAAATCGAGTAGTGAGCCGTCAAAGTCGATACCACTGATCCCCAAGATACCAAAATCGAGTCGGAACTGTTTAACGAAATCGAGTGTTGCTTCACCCACTATGCCGCCGTCGCGGTTTCTCACTTCACCGCCCGCCAAGATAACCTTAATCTCAGGGTTCGGCAGAAGGATGCTCGCAACGTTAATGTTGTTGGTCACAACTCTTAGCTGTTTATGGTTCTTGTTGAGTGCGCGAGCAACCGATTCTGGTGTGGTTCCGATATCAACGAACAAGGTTGCGCCATCTGGGATGTGTTTAACCAGCTCGTCGGCGATCACGTCTTTTTCGTTGAAGTTATGCGCTTTACGCGTGTTGTAAGAGGTGTTTTCTGAGCTTAAAGGTATGGTCGCACCACCGTGATAGCGACGGATTTTGTTGCTATCGGCCAGTTCGTTGAGGTCTCGTCTGATGGTTTGTGGGCTGACATCGAACTTTTCAACGAGCTCATCGGTACTCACATATCCTTGTGTTTTAACCAGGTCTACAATCTGCTGGTGTCTTGGTATCTGCTTCACTTAACTTACCACTCCCTGCACGCCAAAGGCTCTCTAGCGCGTCAAAATCGAAAATATAAACTCGCGCTATTGTGCTCGAATTGACGAAGAGAGAGAAGTAATGATGGTAAGGAATCGTGTCTAAACCGCAAAAACGGTGCTCAGAGCGGTAAATTTGAGCCCGAAACGCAAAAAAGAGCACAAAATAGTGCTCTTTTTAGTTTCGTTTACTGAGGTTCGAACAATCCAATCGACAAGAGAGTGACTATTCGAACTCCTCTGTTAACTCACGCTTAGATTACTCTTCGTCGTCATCGTGCAGTTCAGACCAAACCTGCGCACACTTGATAGCACGCTTCCAACCTTTGTAACGGCGGTTACGCTTCTCTTCGTCGTGGTGTGGCATGAACGTACGGTTAAGAACGGCTTTGTCTTGAAGTTCATCAATGCTGTCCCAGAAACCGACCGCTAGACCAGCAAGGTAAGCGGCACCCAGAGCGGTAACTTCTGTTACTTCAGGGCGGTGAACTTCGGTATCCAGTACGTCTGATTGGAATTGCATTAGGAAGTTATTCGCTACTGCACCACCATCAACACGTAGGTTTGCTAGTTTGATGCCAGAGTCCGCTTGCATCGCGTCTAGTACGTCACGCGTTTGGTAAGCAATGCCTTCCAGGGTTGCACGGATGATGTGGTTGGAGTTAACACCACGAGTCAGGCCAACAATCGTACCGCGAGCGTAAGCATCCCAGTATGGTGCGCCTAAACCAGTAAACGCAGGTACTACGTAAACACCGTTTGAAGAATCTACTTTTGTTGCGAAGTACTCAGAGTCTTCAGCGCCAGCCAGTAGCTTCATCTCATCACGTAGCCATTGGATTGATGCGCCGCCCATGAATACTGCACCTTCAAGTGCGTATGCAGGTTCGCCTTTAGGACCACACGCTAGCGTAGTCAGTAGGCCATTCTTTGAGGTTACTTTCTCTTGGCCTGTGTTCATCAGTAGGAAACAGCCTGTGCCGTAAGTGTTTTTCGCTTGGCCTGCTTCTACACACATTTGGCCGTAAAGTGCAGCCTGTTGGTCACCCGCAATACCCGCGATTGGAATACGAGTACCGCCTTTACCACCAAGGTTAGTTTGGCCGTATACCTCTGAAGAGCGTTTCACTTCTGGCATCATTGATGAAGGGATACCCATCTCATCAAGAAGCTTTTGATCCCAGCATAGGTCGTTGATGTTAAATAACATAGTACGTGACGCGTTAGTGTAATCCGTAACGTGAACACGCCCTTGAGTCATCTTCCAAACCAGCCAAGTATCAACCGTACCAAACAATAATTTGCCAGCTTCAGCATCTTCGCGAGCGCCTTCAACGTTGTCTAGAATCCATTTTACTTTTGTACCTGAGAAATACGGGTCAAGGACTAAGCCAGTATTGTCACGTACGTAGTCTTCTAGGCCACGTGCTTTAAGGTCTTCACAGATGTCTGCTGTACGGCGACACTGCCATACGATTGCGTTATAAACAGGCTTACCTGTCTCTTTGTTCCAAACAATGGTGGTTTCACGTTGGTTAGTGATACCAATACCTGCTAACTCATCGCTGCGGATGCCTGCTTTAGCAAGCGCTTCAACCAATGTAGAGCTTTGAGTTGCCCAGATTTCCATTGGATCATGTTCAACCCAACCGGCTTTAGGATAAATCTGAGTAAATTCGCGTTGAGAAGAACTTACGATGTTTGCATCGTGGTCGAGGATTACAGCGCGAGAGCTTGTGGTGCCTTGGTCTAGGGCAACAATGTATTTTTGCTCGGTCATGGTAAGAATCCTTTTTCTTTTATTATTTATATTTTAGTAAATGTAGGGGCGCTTAGTGATTAAGCTTGAGCTTGTTCAGCTTCTTGTTCTGTTTCACATTGGTTTGGAATTGTGCAGCCTTGGCCTTCAATTGGTAGGTAAGCACCGATAACGCGTGGGTACAACCAACCACCAAAACATGCACCCACAATTGGAGCAAGGATTGGTACGATGAAGTAAGGAATATCACGAGCACCTGTTAGTGCGAAATCCCAGCCTGCAAAGTAAGCGAACAGTTTTGGTCCGAAGTCACGAGCAGGGTTCATTGCAAAACCAGTCAGTGGACCTAAAGAACCACCGATAACTGCGATAAGAATACCGATCAGTAGAGGGTTCATTGCACCGCGAGATGCGCCATTGTTCTCATCACCTAACGCTAAGATGGCAAACATTAACACTGCAGTAATCACGAATTCCACAGCAAAAGCGCCGAAGAAAGAGAGTGAAGCATGTGGGTAAGTCGAGAAGATACCAGCAGTTGATAGTGCGTCTTGGCTGCTACGAACGAAGTTATGTGCAATTTCGTAGTCAGTGAATAGGTTGCTATAAAGGCTGTAAACCAATGCTGCAGAGCAGAATGCGCCAAGCAGTTGCGAAATGATGTAAGGCAGCACTTTCGCTTTATCAAAGCCGTGGAACATAGCTAATGCAATGGTTACTGCAGGGTTTATATGTGCGCCTGACACGCCGGCAGTACAGTAAATTGCAATCGCAACACCGAAGCCCCAGATGATGCTGATTTCCCATTGTCCGAATGTCGCACCTGTTAATACCAGTGCGGCCACGCAGCCAACGCCAAAAAATATGAGTAATCCTGTACCGATAAATTCAGCCAAGCATTGCCCAAATAAAGAAGGGTGTTTATTTGTTGTCATGTTCGAGTCCTTTTTAGTTTTGCTTATCTAGCACGTATATTGTGCATATATTTGCGAACTCGAAAATAAACGAACACCAAAAATGAGCGTTTGAGCATAAAATTGTTAATTAAAGTCACTTGAAATGTTAATCCGAACACTTTTGCTCGGAAAAGATGCTCGCATGAACGTCATTACTCGAATTGATAGGTTGCGAAGCCGCTCAAACTACCTATATGTAAACGGATGCGCAACTGGTACGAGGAGTTTATGTTTGGATTTGTGATGCTACTTCGTGAGTGGTGGATTATTAGACTTAATTACGAAGGGCTATGTGATGTTCTTGCTATGTTAGAAGGGCGTTAACAAATGAGCTTATATGCATAAGTGAATAAACTGCCAGCTACGGTGTAGTTTGGCAGTTTAATTTGGGTGTTTGTTCTTGTTATAAGGTACGAAATTACAGTTCTAAACCAGAGCTGCAACTTTTCCTTTCGCTACCAATTGATCTCGAATCGAGTCATACGCCCAGTTGAATGCAATCGCGTAAAGTACGAAGAAAATCACTAGGCCGATGTCCATGATCAGTACGGTTAGGAAGTCGAGTTGTAGAACCCACATCAAGACAGGTAGAGTCACTGTCATTAAGCCAAGTTCAAAACCCAATCCGTGCACAACACGTGTTTTCTTGGTTCGTTTACTGCGGTCAGCTCCGAATACTTTGTCGTAGCCATAGTTGTAAATGTAGTTCCAAGCCATTGCTATCAATGATATTGCGAGCGCTAAGCCTGCCATTTCACCTGCGCCGTTTCCTGTAATATAGGTTGCAAGCCCTGCCATCAAAACCAAAGCAACCAATTCAAATAGCACCATGTGTAACATGCGTTCTTTATGTGACATTTTCTAACTCTCTTTACGATTAAATAGCCGCCGATGGGCTAATGACTTGGCTAAATAATATCTAGTTAAGTGATAATATAAAGATAGTTAGCATCACATATGGTGATGGTTTGTTTGTGGAGAAGCCAAATGTACAACATTGAACAGCTGAAAATGTTTGTGTATGCCGTTGAATTAGGGTCATTTTCTGCCAGTGCTCGTCATTTAGGGAAGGTGCAGTCGGCGGTGAGTCAAGGTATCAGTAATCTTGAAATTGATTTTAATGTTGAGCTTTTTGATCGCTCGACTCGAAAGCCTTCACTAACCAAGGCGGGCGAGCAGTTATTTAAACAGGTGAAAGCGATTGTACTTCAGGTTGAAGATCTGAATGTGACGGTTAATGCGATGAGGAGCGGTGAAGAGGGTCTCATCAAAATTGCATTAGATGATTCATTGTTGGTCCCGAACCTATCTAAGATCCTTAGTCAATTCAGTAAACAATTCCCTGCTACTGAAGTTGAACTGGTTGCGTGTACCACAACTGAGGTCAACCCGTTGATTATCGAAGAGAGAGCCGACATTGGATTGATGTTTACCAACTTGGCTTTTGACGTCGGCTCTGAGCCTTGTTTTATCGGCCACTTGCCGTTTATTGCTGTGTGTCATCCAAGTCATACGCTCGCAAAAACAGGTGTTGCGAAACTTTCTGATTTACTCCCGCATCGTCAGTTAATGTTGAGGGGAGACAAAGGTAAGGTGATGGATCAGTTTCCGCTGATTGCCGGTAAGGTGTGGTGGTCAAATAGCTTTATTGTTATTAAAGAGGTGGTACTCGGCAGTGATATTGGGTGGGCATACTTACCCAAACACCTTGTCGAAGAGGAGCTTAATAAGCAGCGTTTAGTGGAGATTAATGTCTCGTTTGATCACAAAACATGGTCGCCTCCGGTTGATCTGGTTTTATCCAAAACACGCTCGAAAGGGCCTGCATTGCTTTGGCTTGAACAAGCATTGAAAGGCCTATTGGACGAAACATAAGCTGGATGAGACTTAAATTGGAAGAAACTGAATAAAGAAAAGGCTCACAAAGTAATTTGTGAGCCTTTCTGTTTAAAGCGATACGCGATTTTCTAGTTCGCAGATTTCACTGTTAGACCGTTGTAGTACTTGTCTTTCATCTTAAGTGCAACGTTCACTAGGTAAATCAGCACAGGTACTTCAATCAGTGGACCGATAACACCGGCAAACGCTTGGTCTGAGTTGATACCGAATACAGAGATTGCTACGGCAATCGCTAGCTCGAAGTTGTTACCCGTCGCTGTGAATGCAATTGATGCATTCTTGTCGTACTCAATGCCCATCTTCTTACCGATGAAGAAGCTGATGAAGAACATCGCTGTGAAGTAGATAGTCAGTGGGACAGCAATCAACAATACGTCCATTGGCAGTTCAACAATCATCTCGCCTTTTAGGCTGAACATTAGAACGATAGTTGCCAGTAGAGCAATCAGTGTGATTGGTGAGATGCGTGGAATAAACACGTCGTTGTACCACTGCTCGCCTTTCATCGACACTAGGATCTTACGGCTTAAGAAGCCCGCTAGGAATGGGATACCTAGGTAGATAAGAACACTGTGTGCAATATCGATCATCGAGATATCAACCATCATGCCTTCGTAACCAAATACAGGTGGAAGAACGCTGATGAATAGCCACGCCATAAAGCTGTAGCTCACCACTTGGAATGCACTGTTTAGAGCAACCAATGCCGCGCCGTACTCTTTGTTACCGCCGCCGATGTCGTTCCAAACCAGAACCATTGCCACACAACGAGCAAGACCAATCAGAATAACACCCACCATGTAACCTGGGTGATCACCTAAGAAAGTCAGTGCCAGTACAAACATGAGGATTGGGCCAACAAACCAGTTCATGATCAAAGAGAGCTTGATGGCTTTCTTATCTTTGACCACAGTGCCTAATAGGTTGTAGTTAACCTTAGCCAAAGGTGGATACATCATTAAGATAAGGCCAATCGCAAGTGGAATGTTGGTTGTGCCAACAGACATCGATTCGTTCCACTGTTCGATTTGTGGGAACAAGGTGCCAAGCAGTACACCAATGCCCATGGCGATGAAGATCCACAGCGTTAAGTAGCGATCGAGAAAACCTAATTTTGGTTTCATGATATTATCTCTTTGGTTGATATCGTTAATCGTCGAAAAGCGATATTTAAAGGCAAAAAATACGCTTAGTTTATTGTGTTCGACAAACTAAGCGTGGTTAATCTATTTTAAAATGGTGTCGATAAGCGATTCAAATTGCAGAATATTATCTCGGTTAATGCGATAGCACATCTTCGGTGGTATCGATTCGGCAGTGATAAAGCCTGAGTTCTTCAAGATTCGTAAGTGCTCAGATACCGTTGACTGAGCCAAACCTAATTCACTCACCAAGTCACTGTTCAAACAGCCGCCCGATTTTTCTAACGTTGAAAGGATACTCAATATACGTATTCTTGCCGGGTGAGCGAGCGCTTTCGCTAGAGCTGCCATTTGCTTTTCAGCTTCGGCATCACCATGTCCGATTGGTAGAGCACAGCCACCAGTTGTAGAGCAAGTTTCGTTCATATTGATGTTTCGCTTTCCATAATCGTTAAAAGACGATTAATAGTAAGCCCATTTTATGTAAGGGTCAATGTGATCTTTCAATTTGCTTTTAAATTGGGTGTCAAAATCCAAACTTACCATTGAAATTCAACGGACTAAGACTTGGACGAACCAAACCAGTATAACGGCCACTTTTGCTGTGAATCGCTGTTATTCAATAGCGTACCAATACCAACCAAAGCGATGCTGCCGATTAATACGGGAGTGAATAAGAACGTCCAATCCACATGCGCAGTACCTGCCAAAGCTATCACAATCGGATTCGCGCCTGCGGGTGGGTGAATCGCTCGAAAGTATTGCATCAACATGATGGATGAGCCGACAGCGATAGCCATGGCCACATAAGAATCCCCAAAGCCATATAACGCGATTAGGCCCACAGCAGACGAAAGAAAGTGACCCGCAATGACGTTTCTAGGTTGCGCTAACGGCGATGCCGGCACCGCAAACAGTAGTACGCACGTCGCACCAAATGGCGCCATTAACCACGGGAAACCAGAGCTTTCGGCTAATAAGCACAAGATTAAGATGCCCAGCGTACCGCCAATAAAACCTTTAACAAGCTGTCTAATGCTTGCCTTCGGAGGAAGGTTTCCACCACCAGATAGTTTGCTGATCATAATCGTTTCCTCTTCGTTATCTCGTTTTATTGAAAGTGTACAGATCTGTACTGTTTGATTTGAATGATACAGATCTGTACACTTCTTGCAACGAGAAATTGAGCTCTACGATTTCAGAGCGATTTGAGGTTGATGAACGATGAGTAAAAAAGATTTGATTCTGGATGTAGCTGAGTCGTTGTTTAATCAGTTTGGCTATACCGCTGTTGGGGTGGATATGATCCGAGACGAAGCGGCGGTTTCCAAGACATCCATGTACCGCCATTTTGGCTCGAAAACCAAGCTGATCGAAGCCGTGTTAGAAAGGCGTCATCAGCGCTTCGAGTCGAGTTTAGAAGCGGTGCTATCATCAACTTCTGGGTTACAAAACCAACTTGATGCGCTGTTAGATTGGCACCTTGCGTGGTTTGAACAAGCTGACTTCAAAGGTTGCATGTTCATGCACGCACTCGCCGAATTTAAAGAGTCGGAAGATGACATTGCGATGCTTTCACAACAGCACAAATCATGGTTGAAAGAACTTATTGTGTCGTTGCTTCCGGAAAAGAAATCTCATGACGTGCGACCTGAAATGATGATGGTCTTTCTAGAGGGGCTGATTGTTCGAAGTGAGTTTCAGGGAAGTAAGGCTAATAGGCAAGACTACCGTGAAGTTTGGTTGAAGTTGGCAGGCGTGACCCCTTAGCAAATGAAGGCACCAATAATGAAATCTTTTACTGGTGCCTATTGTGACTAAAGTTCTACCAACGAGGTTAAAGAATTAAAAGAATCCATTAGGCTGCTACTTGATTCTGCGCTTTGTGGAATCGCAACTCCTGCACTGTTATGGCATTGAGCAACGATATTACTTTCACTTAATCCCTTACATTGTGTAAGAAGCTCCGCTACTTGGGTGTCATTTCCTAATGCTTTGTGTGCTGAAATGTACTCGGGGAAGAATGGAACTTGGGTTCCGATAACTTGTTCACCTTTTGCGAGAAGTTTGAGCGAGTTGGTTGGCTTTTTCTGTTCGCGATAAGATTGTGCAGCTAACGTGAAAGTTTGAATTGAGGCGTAGTCCCAGTTCTTGATCAGGGCTAGATTCTGCAGTGCTTTCGAGTCTAAGTTTTGTGCTTTTCGTACTCCATAGAAAGCTAAACGCGGGTAAGCATGATTTTTAGTTGGACCAGATACTGCTTTTCTTGCGAGCGTTTCTGCAGTTTTTATATCTCCAAACTCTAAGGCTTTAAAAGCCTCGGATGCATACCAATAGTTCTGTTGGATCTGCTTGCCTTTACCATTTTTTACCACCCTCTCGAATTCAGTCGATGACACGTATCTTTTACGCTCTTTTCTATATTCACGTTTAACGTAAGCTGATAGGTCTTTCTTGCGATCTATTGGAGAGGCATGTCTGGCAGAAAAACTCTGCAAAAGTTGAGTGCCAGCTTCATTTGCAGCTAAATAGCCTAAGTTACTCCATTTGTTTTCACTGGATAAGTGCTTACTCGCATCACTCGCTAGGCTAACAAAGCTTTGAAAGTCTTGTTTTTTTTCCTTGAGCTGAGCTGTTGTATACTTCTGACTACTGTCTAGTCGTTCAAGTACTGGTGAGAAGGCTCTTGGGCTGTACCCCGCTTTTACTAAGAGATCCATGCCGAGTAGATCTGCTTCATCTTCAGCATTACGGCTCATTGAAGAGCTAATAACGTCTCGACTTAAGCGGTTAATGGTTAAACCCGCACGGTAGGAGTCTTTAATTAGATTTTTGGTCGAGCTTTTATTTTGGTTAGTTATTTTGTAACCATTGTTTGTTTTTTCCGTTTTCATATCAGTGATGAGTGCGGTACTCATTGCTATGTTTGCCGTTTTACTGACTAAAGCGCTTTGCTTAGCAAAGTATTCATTGGTGTCGTTATGCTTAAGTAAAATATGGGAAAGCTCATGTGCAATAATGAACGCTACCTCATCTTCAGATTCCGCATCGGCTAATACGCCTTGAGTGATGACGATGGTACTAGGTGTTGCATAAGCAGAGTAGCTGCGGTCAGATGAGACCATAATGGCAATGTCGTTATCGACAGGTTGGCCCCACTGCTTAAGAATTTTAGCTAAGATACCTTCTAGGTATTTATTAACGTATGGGTTTGCGATCAGGTCTTTATCGGCAGCGGCGCGCGTGTTGACTATATTCGAAAACTCAGCGCTCGCCTCGGTATTTTTCTTTGGAGAATTTGTTTCACCAAGGTGTTGGTCGATATATTTACCATCGAAAGATTCATATTTGCTGCCTACAAGATTATTGAGGCTGTCGACGGCACATCCTGATATTAATAAAGGCGCAGCTAGCCAAAATAGTTTCTTCATTAGTTACACCCCTCACCTAAACCAAGGGTTGCGTAAGTACCACTGTCACTTTTGGCACTAATGACTTGTGTGCTACATACGACACTGGCCACCGCAGTTTTATTGAGCTGCACTTCGATTTGGTCAAACCATTTTTCTTGGCCATCAATTTTGACCATTACCATCTGTTCTTTGCGGTCATAGTTTTCAACAATGAGCCCACTTTGGGTTGGGTCAGGTAAAGTCTTCGTTGATACGTCTGCGCATTCATTATTCTTGTCACACACCCAAACATTATCGACTAAAAAGTCAATAATCTTGACGTGGTCTTGCGCCATGGCTGCTGATGTCGAAAAACCTAATGATAAGCCTAGAACTAGCGTTGATAATAGTTTCATAAATGTTCCTTATTTACTGAATATTATGTGTTTATTGTATTTTTCTTAATTTATGCTTGGCTGTTTTTGCGAATACACAGGCTTTCTCTCGATATATTTCGAGTTTTGGTCTGAAAGCTTCAAATATGAAGAAGAAAAACACCGGCAAGTCGATAAAAATGATCAGAACCAATCCATACCAATTAGGTGCACCGACGTTAAGTACAAAGTGAGATATGGCAACTGAAATGGCGATGACAGCAATGATGATTATCATCGGAACGAAAGCGCCCCAAAGTTTTTGTCTTTCATTGAATTGCAGACTTTCTTGTTGTTCTAGAAAGTTAAAGCGAAACCAAATGACTAAAAATAGAACGATGGTTTGCACTGAAATCTCAACCATATCTGCAATACTTAGGTTAAATAACCCAGTGTCGTCAGGGGAACGCCAGTAGTCATCTTTAAGTGTGACTAGGTTATCGAGTGCCATAGCATGAAAGTAGACCCCAGGAAGCGTGCCGTGAACGGGTGAAACAACTAGATCGACACCACCAGTAACATGGTAACCAACGAGTACCATTTTCCCCTTAATGGCTTGTTTTAGTTCAGGTGAACCAGCTGCACCAGGAGCACTGAGCTTGGAAGCTGCAATAGTAAGAAAGGGCGGACAGCGTTTTCTGAGCGTGGCATCGACATCATTTTGGTCTTGTATGCCTTGAGTAAGGCTTACGACAAGTAACTCTTTTAACTGTTGAAACTGGCTGGTGTGTTCTCCACAGTCAAACCCAAGTGGAAAAAATGACTCCTGGTTACTAGCGTGTTTGTTGCTCCATTGGACAATGACCGCGTCATCCATATTGCCGATGGATGTGGTATCGCACTGTTTGTCTCGTGCGCACCAGTCTTGATACATCGCAGCCGCAACGGTGTTCATTGTCTTATCATTCCATGGGACAGACAACGGGTAGTATCGTCCTTCACCACTCCAAGATACTGCTGCCAGTTGTGCGACATTTGATATTTTGTGTCTTAGTGATTCCGGATCATTAAGTCTTTGTTCAGTGTCATAATTGGTGTTGCTGGCCATGAAAATGGGGAACTTCTGGTTATCCAGCATGCGCAACCAACGCTTTAGATTATCGGAATGCTCATGATGTTGAAGAATATCGTAGAACATGGATTGTGGTTCGTAACGTGAGATAGTTTTAAGTAGCCGGGCAAGATTTCGGTAGCTAACCGGGTAAGTGTTAGTTTCTTCTATATATTGGTCATCAATTAATACAACTACAATGTCTTCAGAAACTGTTTCACTAAAGAATGGAGACCATAATCTTAGAATATGATCTTCATAGTGGTCTTCGGCAGAGTTTCTGATTCCAAGTGGGTCAACAATGAAGACGACTAATATCAGGCTCGTTGTGATTAGGGCTTTAAGGAATATTTCGAAGCTAAAAAACATTAATCAACAACCATAAATTATAAATAAGCAATATGTAGGTGAACAACTCGTTGCAAAGTTGTGCAAAATAACACTGCTAGGGGTGTTTTTATGGGAGTAATATCACAAAAGTATGGCGTATTTATAAATGGAACAATAAGTTAATGATGAGTCCCAGTTTTTTCACTTTTTATTGATTTTTATGTTAGTTATTTAATCATGTTAGAGGGGATCAATTAGGTTAGATTGAGATATAATCAACGACTTGCCCACGACATTGTGGACTCATTACAATTTTAAGGTAAGTATCTGAAATGCCACAACAGAACATCAAATTTATCGCTGCTGATATGGACGGCACTCTGCTTAATGAACACGGAAAATTAGCCCCAGAATTTTTCAACCTGTACGAGCGACTAGAAGCTCAAGACATTATCTTTGCTGCTGCGTCGGGTCGCCAGTATTACAGCTTAATGGAAACTTTTGCTCCAATTAAAGACCGCATGATGTTTGTTGCTGAAAACGGCACATTAGTGATGCACAAAGGCCAAGAGCTTTACAGTTGCTTGCTTGATACTGATGCCATCAAAGACATCATCAAAGAAGCGCGTGCTATCGAAGGCGCTCATGTTGTGTTGTGTGGTAAGAAGTCGGCATACATCGAAACTAAAGACGAGCGTGCTTTAGCTGAGATCTCTAAGTACTACCATCGCCGTGAGCAAGTAGAAGACTTGCTGGCGGTAGAAGACGATTTCATCAAGGTTGCTATTTGCCACTTTGATGGTTCACAAGAGAAAGTAAACCCAAGCATCGACGCTAAGTTTGGTGAGAATTACCAAGTGGTTGTGAGCGCAAAAATTTGGTTGGATGTGATGAACGCTGAAGCGTCAAAAGGTGCGGCGCTCAAGCATCTGCAAAACACATTAGGTTTCACTTACGAGCAGACCATGAGCTTTGGTGACTACCTGAATGACTTGGAAATGCTTAAAGAGAGCTACCACTCTTACGCAATGGAAAACGCACATCCTAAGCTGAAAGAGATCGCACGTTTTGGTGCGCCAAGTAACGTTGATGCGGGTGTGTTCCAAGTGCTAGAGAAGCTGCTAGCATAATGCGCTTTAGCTCGAACAGATTTTGGTCAAAGCCAACTCGGTAATATGAGTTGGCTTTTTTGTTGGCTACAGGTGCTGTGATTGGTATTAGTTGAATTTGAACGATTGTTCAGGTTGTTGTAGTCTGAAGATAAATTGGATGCCTGCTTTTACTGTAGACATGCCTTATCAACTATATTTGGAATGACGATGAGCAAGAAACTTCAACTCGATATTATTTCTGACGTAATGTGCCCATGGTGCGTGGTCGGCTACAAAAACTTAGAGCAAGCCATTACGGAACTTGGCTTAGCGGAGCAAATTGAACTTGAATGGCAGCCGTTTGAGCTGAATCCCGATATGCCGCAAGAGGGTGAAAACTTGCGTGACCATATCATGAGGAAATACGGTTCTAGTGCGGAAGAGAGCCAAAGTTCGCGTGAACAGCTTGCGGCTCGTGGCAAAGCGGTTGGTTTCGATTTTAACTTCTATGACAACATGAGAATGGTCAATTCACGCCACCTGCATGTGCTACTGGATTTTGCACTAGCGCACGGTAAACAGACTGAGTTAAAGCTACGCTTCTTTACCGCTCACTTCACAGAGCAAAAAGATCTGTCTGATCTTGAGGTCATCGCGCAAGAACTTGAAGCGGTTGGGCTAGATTCAACGAAGGCACTGAAGTGCCTAAAGAACACCGACAACTTGAAGCAAATAGAAGCGCAAGAGTTTGAGTGGCAACGTATGGGGATCTCTGCGGTTCCTACCGTGGTATTTAACCGCAAGAGTGCAGTCACTGGCGCGCAGACGGTCGAAACGTACAAGCAGATCCTTCAAGAGCTTATTGCTGAATCATAAGCCGGTCATTGCTATCAATTAAAGTCTGAAGTTCATGGAATCACTTTCACTCGCACAAGCGAAAAAAATTGTACTGCTTTCGCAAAAACTACCGCCTAAAAAGCTGTCGCCTAAAAATCAACGTAATGGGGGCGCTTTGGCGAATACGCTGTCTGCGATTGAAAACCTTGGCTATGTGCAAATTGATACGATCTCTGTGATTCAGCGAGCCCACCATCATACGCTGTGGAATCGCAATCCAGACTACCAATTGAACCACCTTGATAAGCTGTTAGAGCGTCGAGACGTTTTTGAGTATTGGTCGCATGCTGCCGCGTATTTACCTATCCGAGACTACCGCTTCAGCCTGCATCGAAAGAACGCGTTCGCAAGTGGTAAGCTGAAGCATTGGTATAAAAAAGATGAGGCACTCATGGCTCATGTTCTCAAACGTATTGAGAGCGAAGGGCCATTGATGGCGAAAGACTTTGAAGGGGATAGACCCAACCCCGGCGGGTGGGGTGGTAAACCGGCTAAACAGGCGCTAGAAACTTTGTTTATGCAAGGTGACTTAATGGTGCCAAGCCGAGTGAACTTTCATAAGGTGTATGACCTAACCGAGCGAGTTTTGCCGAGTGGTATTGATACCTCTGAACCCACAGAACAAGAGTACATTGAGCACCTGATTATTCGTTATTTAGAAACGAACGGTGTGGGCATCGCATCGGAGATGAGCTATCTCCTTAAGAACACCAAGCCACTGATACAGAAGACACTCCAACATATGCTTGAAGACAAGCGAATTGTGAAAGCGGATGTTCAAGGTGCTGATTACTACGTGTTGCCTAATGCGTTTGAGTTACTTAATCAGCCACTATCTCGAACCAAGTTAAAGATACTGTCTCCGTTCGATAATCTGTTGATTCAGCGTAAGCGAATGCAATCACTGTTTAACTTTGACTACCTGCTTGAGTGCTATGTTCCAGAAGCTAAGCGCCAGTTTGGTTATTTCAGTTTGCCGATTCTATGGCAAGGAGAGCTAGTGGCGCGAATGGATTGCAAGGTCGACAGAAAGAATCGTTTACTCAATATTCGTAACTTGGTTGTGGAAGATAGAATCAAAAGCTATGAGTCGTTGATTCATGCCTTATCTGATGAACTTAAACACTTCATGGTGTTCAACCAATGTGATGAGATGGTCGTTCACAATACTACGCCTTCTGGCCTTGGCAGTTACTTGATGAGTCATTGGCAAACGCTTTAACCTTCATCGTTGCTTCAAAGCCATTAGTAACGCAGCCCACCTTAGTTGCTTTGATCACTCTAGTTATTTAGAAAGCTCGGCTAACAAGAACTCGACAAAGGTTCTGTTTTTCAGAGACAGTTGTTTGGTTTTATAGAGTAGATGAATCGGCTTTGGTAATGGTGCCATACCAGGTAAAATTTCCAACAAAGCACCACGTTCAATCTCTTCTGCGACTAAGATAGTTGGCTGTAACAACACGCCTACGCCTTGTAGAGCGGCATATCGCAACACATCCCCATTGTTCGACATCAAACGCACTTGTCCTTTATTCCCCGAGCTATACGCTGCTTGGTGGTTCTTAGGGGCTAGGAGTTGCGGCTCACTGTTTTGGGTATTGCGGAGTTGGGGTTCACGACCATTCACATCACGACGGCTGCTGTAACTAAATCCAAGCGATGGGTGCTGTGCGAGATCTTCTAATACACGAATCTCTGCATGTTGGTTTAGGTATTCAGGAGCTGCGCAGTAACACATCTCGTAATCACCTAAATATCGAGCGACTAAACTGGAGTCAGACAGGTCACCAATTCGCACTATCAAATCAATATCCGAAGAGTAGGGATCAACAAGATCGTTGTTCAGTACGAGCTCGACATTAATCGTCGGATTATTGGCAAGGAACTTCGCCACTATCGGGGCAAGCACCTTGTTCCCATAGGTCACTGGGCAGTTTATTTTGACCGTGCCTTGAGGCTGGTTTTCTAAGGTTTGAATTAGATTTTCAGCATTGCTGATGTCTTCCAGAATTCGTTTACATTCTCGATAGTAGAGCTGCCCTGAATCGGTTAAAGACTGCTTACGCGTAGTGCGATGAATCAGCTGAGAGTTAAGGCTCGATTCAAGATGATGGACATGTTTACTGATCATGGTCGCCGACAGATTGAAGTGGTTGGCGGCACTACGAAAGCTGCCTTGCTCTACCACGTAAACGAAGACTTTCATGCTAGTTAACTTATCCATTAAACACTCTTGGTTGATAAAAAATAAACAAAAGGTGAGTTTATCAATTATTAGGGGTTAATTATATTAATGGCAAACCAATAGTTGATTAAAATAAGAGCGTGAAATGCCTCAAACAAACGAAACTATCTTTGTTACTGCCGAACTTAAGATTAAAACCAACATTGAACGAGAGGCTGCAGTTGAAGCCATCGAACAGTTTTGCTTAGACATGCAGAGTGAACCGGGCTGCCTACAAGCAATAGCAACCTATGATCAAAGCCAAAGCGACCGCGTGATTTTGCTTGAGCAATACGCAAACCGTGAAGCGATTAATCAGCACTTTGGTATGCCTCATACCCAAGCGTTTATTGAGCGTGACATTGCCGAGTTGGTTCAAGCGTTCGAAACTCAGAAGCAGGAGAAATAAACCATGAAATGGGGAATCCTAGGAACCAGCTTTATATCAGGTGTAATGGCGGATGCGATTAAAGGCGATGCTCAAAGTGAGCTGTATGCCGTTGCTGGACGCACAGAGAAAACACTCAATGAGTTTGCGGCGCAGTACCAGCCAACATTGACCTTCAACAGCTATGAAGCTTTGATTGAAGATGAATCGGTCGACATTATCTACATCGCGCTACCTAACCACGTTCACCACGAATACGTGATTAAAGCCGCTCAAAACGGCAAAGCGATTCTGTGTGAAAAATCGTTATCGGTTGATATGGAAAAAACCGAACGAGCTCTGCAAGCGGTGAAAGAAGCGAGCGTATTCTTCGCAGAAGGTTTGATGTATCTAAACCACCCGCTTATCGCCAAGCTTCATCAAGAGTTGGCAACCGGTGAGATTGGTGAGGTGCGCTCAATTCAAGGATCTTATGTTGCGGCGATTGATCAGTTCGTTAACCCTGCGAGCAAGGGTGCACTGTACAACTTGGGTTGTTATCCAATGTCGCTGATTCACTCTGTCGCACAACAACAGTTTGGTGAGAGTGTATTCGATGATGTGCAGATCTCAGCAATCGGTCGACGAGGCCAAGATGGCAACATCTGTGAATCGTCGGCGATGATGCGCTTCAACGACCGTTTTACCGCGCAAATTCATACTGCAGAAGACCACGGCTTAAAGCATGGTTTTACGATTTTAGGCAGTAAAGGCTGTATCACTCTCGACACCAACCCATGGTTACCGACCGAAGAAAACTCGTTCACGGTTGAGATCTATGAAACGTCGACACGTGAAGTGAAAGCTGAAGCGCAAGGTGACGGCTTCCATTATCAAGTGCGAAATATTCGCCAAGCAGTTGAGCGAGGTGACACACAACTTGTAGCGCCAATGGCGACTCACCAAGACTCTCGCGTAATCATGAAGTTACTGACGGATTGGGAACAAGCGGCGAGCTAGTGTCTTAACCAAACCCTGTATCTGCCTCATGTTTGATGCCTCGTACGTTATCAAGTATGGGGCGTTTCTCTAAAACCTCTAGCCAATAATTCCCAATAAATACTTTGCATTTGAAACAGTCGCAGTGTCCAATATCGGTTGAGACTACATTGACCAAAAAACCTTACATTTTAAGGTGTTAAATAGAGGCTTTGCTTCATGCGTAAATCAGATAAGAAGATCGAAAACCAAATCAGAGATGTGCTAACTGACGTTTGTGAAGACACGCTAAAAGGCTTCGATGGTTTTTTGTGGGTGACTCACTCGGTCAACTTCTCTTCATTTCCGCAAAGTTTGAAAATCGTCTGTGTATTCGATACCAATCAGGATAGAACGAATTTTTTGAATGGTGACGGTCAGCAAGATGTCTCCGGGGTTATCCAAAAAGCGTTCAATCAAGTTGGGATTCAACTGAAGAATACTGACAAGCACATCAGTTACGATACACAAGAAAATTGCGACCGTGACCATCAAGGGAAGTGGAACCAGAGGCTTTAAGGAGCTTTATCACAGCGCTAGTTGGAAAGCGAACTGAAGAGACGAAAGCCTACACGAGGTAGGCTTTGTAACGGTATTTACTCTTATTATTTAATTGCAGTACAGAAGCTAACGTCTGAATGTTGAGTTTGCAGATCGTAGCTGTGGTAAAGTTCAAAGCAAGGTCGGTCTTCGGTTTCAATGCCGGACTCTATGACCTTACGCATGAGATCGTCCCACGCTTTAGCGTATTGACTTGGCTCGGTGATTGTTTGGCGCATCACTGCATATTGTCCACCAGGGAAATCTTTCAATTCGATCCCACTTGGTACTTCGGTGTCGTCTGAAACCATCAAGCAGATGTCAGTACGGCATTTATCGTTCGGTGTTATTTCCGGATTGTCATGATAGATAAATATGCAGCTGTTCCCTGCTAACCCTTTCATTTCGGCCCATTGATAAAGACGACCGCTTGGTTCTTCATAACCTTGTCCGTAAGGGCCAGTCACTCGTACATACGCCAGTTTTGATGGTTCGAATTGTTGCGTTTTCATTGTCATACTCCATGTTGTTCGTTCGGAGTCAGTATATGAATTGCCAGCACCAGCATCGTTTCCATTCTTGCGCAACGTGTGTCCAATCTTGCTATTTCGAGTTAACTCGCTGAACGCTTGGTAATCTTCACAATCACGGAATGCACTCGGTGTGACACCAAAGTGCTGTTTGAATGCCTTTGCAAAACTTTGAGACGATGAGAACCCATAGTCCAATGCGATATTAATAATGGGCTGCTTGGATTTGAAGAGATCATTCGCTGCCGCTTCCAGTCTCAATCGGCGAATGAAATCAGCAAGCGTCTCGCCTTGAACGGCCTTAAAAGTGCGATGAAAGTGGTAGGGTGAAAAGTTGGCTAACGCCGCGACTTCGATTAGGTTGAGTGGCTCGTTAAAGTGCTTCTCTAGATAGCGTATAACGGGAATCAGCCGCTTATGATAGTCAACGTACATCGCTTTATTTACCACCCTTTATTGCCATTGTTCTTATATAGACTCCGAGACTAACCTATCCCAATTGAGTTTCAATAGAGTGGCATTGAAACTGAGATTCGATGCATTGAATCTAATTCCTAGGTTCCGTTTCCTTCGATCAACAAGATTAACTTCTCCCAAACTGAGTTGCCTTTTTGGCAATTGCGCGTTCAATAACCGTTCGACTTAATTCTCATAATGAGAAAAAGTGAAGCAGAGAATCGTGACTCTCGAATGCTTGGCTTGTAAGCAAAATTAAGATTATAAGTTTTTAGATTTCTTTCTAACTTTCTGACTTAATTCGGGTATTTTAAGTCGCTTTTTGAAAGCGAGTTAACAAGACAACTTGACGCTTGATCAATGCACATTTCTAACCGATACTTTTTTCGTATTTTGATTCCTAAATTGACACGTAAGTTGGCTGACTTTTCGTCTTGTGATTTAAGGCATGACAGTATCGATTAGGAAATTTGAATCATGAAAACCTACATTTCTGGGCTGCTCTCACTGATACCGTCATGTTTAATCGCTGGCTACGCTTTTGCTGTTGGTACTGCGGTCGTGCTGCCAGGGCAACATGAAGCGGGTGTTGATCTATCGGGCTCGCCACTATCTGCGAATGCTGTCATTGATTGGGAAATTACCAACAGTGACATTGTCTTCGGAGCTTATGCCGACAAAGCCGACAATGAGCGGGCCATGACAATTGGTTATATGTACAACCAAGTCATGGCGATGAACTCGGGTTGGTTGGAGAACGATCTCCGTAACCAAGTTGAGTTTGAAGGCCTCAACTTCGAAGACTATTTCCTGCACTTTTCTGAAGATACTGTCATTGCCGAAGTTGATAAAACTCACGGCGAAAAGACTCTTTTAAACCGAAAACCTATGATCTTGGGCTATACAGCCAGTGAAGACCATGCTGGCTTTTGGCTGTATCAAGAGCCTCCGTGGGATGCCGATGTGTTTGAGAATTTCGAACAGGGTGGGGCTTTGTATGTCTATCATGCTGAGCAGTTCGAACGGCTGACCTTTAAGTTCTCACAGTTTGCTGGCAGCGGCGAATTTTGGATTGAATACCCAACAGCTATTGATTCTCACGGAAGGGTTTCACAGTGGGAGAGGCTCGATGTAAAGAAAGACAAAACGCTCAATATGACCAAAAACCAATCGGTGATTTGGAACCTTCCGGATAACTGGGTAAGAGCCACAACTCATGATGGCAGTGGTGCGAGCTATGGTGGCGGCCAGTATTTTGGCTCCACCTTTTTGAGAGATGGTGGGCGCTTATACGTTGTAAGAGTTCGTTGGCGCAGTGAGAACGCCGACGACAGGCCGCGTTTAAAAGAAGTGAAACTCAAGAACAGTTTTCCAACTGTCAAATTAACCGATGCTCCGACTTCAACCCCGGACGGCAATGCTATCAGCCAATGGCGAAAAATCCGCGGTTTTGATGTGTCTGCAGACCTAGATGGCGATAACTACTTGTCGCCAAGCGAGTATCGAAATCGAACCAATAAGAACGCAACAGCGCGTTTTCGTTGGGAATCAAGAGTGGTGCCATTTGGTCGAATGTGGAGCGCTAACTCATCTTGGTCGCTAACGAACGTCGCAAACGCGGATTATCTATCTGCTATTCATCGCTACTACAAGCAAAGCTGGGCAAGCCAAGGTTTGAATGGTGCGTACAACGACGACACAAATAAACTCATTGGTTCGAACCAGTTCTATGTTCATTCTGGCGGGCATGTTCAAGAGTTAGGAGCTGTTGCGGGTTCGAATCAAGCGGATGAACTCTATAAACAACAATTTTCAGTGTTTCTCAAAAACCTATCTGCTTTAGAAAGTGATGCGTCGATTGGGTTGAATATCGGAACCGCGAACTTACTGGGTCGAAATGGACAGTCTCATCTTAGCGAGGCGGGATCTCTGTATTTACGCGAGCACTACATTTTTCCGTCTACTGGGTTTAGTGGTTACTCGGGGATCTCTAAATTCTGGGATAATTCTGCGCTCGCCTATAATGGGCAAAGTGTTATTTTTCAGGCGACAACGCGTTATGGGCGAGTTCAGTATCTTGGAAATAGTGAAGAGAATTGGAAGCGAGACCAATACTCGACCCTAGCGATCTATCACCTCAATCGACACGCTCAACATAGCTACTTTAATCAGTGGAACAATGGTTACGTCTATGGAAGTGGCAATACGACTGCTGACACTTTCTGGCAAAGTGGTGTCCCTAAAAACATCGCCTACCAACCAAGTTCGTTATTGGCCGTTGATTTGGGAGAGCCGAGTCATCAAATCCCACAAGGCTTTGAACCGATTCCTTTGATGCTATCAACAACGACACCTCAACCCGCGGACTACACCATCGTTGGCGATTCCTCGATGAACGAAATGGTGCATGCTGACCTGCCCAATGGCATGACTCACGTTCTACCGACGTTCACGTACTTTATGTATCAATCTGAAAATCAGGTGGTTGCTGGTGGTCCTGAGGACATGGTGTTAGCGAGAGAATTCAGCAATGGGCGAGTGTTATACCGAACCGACTTCCACGGTAAGAGCGTGAACTTTTATGAAGCGGTAAAACTTACTGTCACACTGGATGTCCCAATGAAACCTGTTGATGCTAACGGTAACGTTGGTGAGTATGTGAGTGAAATAGAGATTGGCGGTTATGAAGGGTTGTTTTTGCTTTATTAGAGCGAACTTCAACGAGGGCGAATTTGAATTAGCGCTATTTCGAACCGACGCTAATTCAAGTTTAGGTTTTTGAAATTAGCTTATTCTTTTTACACTGCTTGAACTCTTTGGCGATCCACGATTGCTCGTTTAAACCATTGTCGATTAAAGCAAAAAGGTAACCATCGACTTTGCTTGAAGCTGCTGGGTATTCTTGAAAAGCGTGCTTAGGGTATCCGGGGTAATCCGTTTCGTATTGAGCGTCTAACTGCTTACCGAGTTGACGCCATTTGACGAACAACTCGGAAGAGGATGTCTCAACTTGGTATTGACCCAAAATGCGTTGGTGATGAGTTAATGCCACCTTAGCGCAGTGGTTGGTTTGCACTACTTTTTGTATCAACTTAACCTGCGTGTCAGTCATGGTTTTCGCTAGCGCATTTTCTTGTCCGATACGTTCCATTCGCTCATCAAATGTTTCGGCCTGTGCAGGAAGCACAAAAGTAAGTGGTAAAGCCAATACCAAAAGGTGTTTGTAGAACATAACCAGACTCGTTGAAGGGGTTTGTGACTATTATGCCGCCTGGTGACAATATTATTAATGGATATAAACACTTAATTGTAAGAATTATTTTTATCGAGTGGATAAATAGATGTTTTTGATTGGGAGTATTCAGGCTCTGAATGTTTGGTTGGTGAGCCTGAAGCTTGATGGGGTGAGCAGTTACGAATTAATGACCTTAATGCCTTTATCTTGAAGCTCATCAATCACACTACCAGAAAGATCAATGTCGGTGATCACGCCATCAAGCACACCTAAATCTAAGGCGTGGAAGGTAGCGATGCGCCCATATTTGGTTGAGTCTGAAATCAGATAGTTAGTATGGGCTGCTTGAACAATGGCTTGTTTGACTAATACCTTATTTTCACAAGGTGTTGAGAGCCCTTTTAGATTCCAAGATGAAGAAGAGATAAACGCAATATCAATATTCATCCCTGCCAAGAACTCAGCCACTTTGCCCCCAATACTCGATTGATTTTCACGGTCAATCTTGCCCCCAGTATGGTAAATCTCAGATTGTGTGTTGTTCATTAGGTACGCGGCAATTGCAAAGTCATTGGTGATGATAAGCAGATCATCTCGCCCTGCAAGTTGGTGGGCGATCTCCAAAGAGGTTGTTCCAGCATCTAAGTAGATAGTTGAATACTCAGGAACCAACTGAGCAGCTAGTTGACCTATCTGAGCCTTTTCACTTGCTTGTTGCTCTACCTTTATGTCGTGTGACAACTCGCTGTGAAGTGCTTTGGTCAGCTGAACACCACCCGAAACTGAAATCACTTTTCCTGATGTCTCTAGCTTTACGATATCTCGACGAATAGTCATATGAGACACCTCTAGGTGATCAACAAGCTCAGAAATACTGATCACTTCTTGGTGTGATAATAGTGACAAAATGGTTCTCTGACGTTCTGCTGGAATCATGATTCTTCTTCTATGTTCTTATTTTTCATCATCCTATCAACCTTTCGTTGTTTTGTGAATATCTGTGAATATCTGTTGTGATACAGCAATAAGAACTGTGATTGTTGCGGGAATTACCATTATCTAATGCCTCGAAAGGGGTAAATCACCCACGAATGTTAACTTTTGTTAAAAGTGTGACTTATCACTAAGTCGCACTCGGTTGCTTCACATATAATCACAAACATAAACAAGAATTAACAAATCTAGAATTCAATAATTACGTGAAAGGCATCTTGCTATGAATGAAGTTCAATCTGTTGGTGTTATCGGTTTAGGGTCTATGGGTATGGGCGCAGCTAAGTCATGCGTGCGTGCAGGGCTTGATGTGTATGGTTTCGATTTGAATCCGCAAGCGCTTGAAACTCTGGGTGAATATGGTGCTAAAGCGGTATCGACGAATGCCGTTGAGTTTGCAGACAAACTGGATTCTGTTTTGGTATTGGTTGTGAATGCCGCTCAAGTTAACACGGTACTGTTTAAGACTGGCCTTGCGGCAGCACTTAGACCGAACACACCAGTTATGGTCTCGGCAACGATCTCAGCAGAAGACGCTAAACAAATCGAAACTCAGCTAGCTGAACATGATCTTGTGATGCTCGATGCGCCCGTTTCCGGTGGCGCAGTAAAAGCAGAAGCCGGTGAAATGACCATCATGGCTTCAGGCACGATTACCACATTCGAGGCATTAGCTCCTGTACTCAATGCGACAGCGGCAAAAGTTTACAACATCGGTGAAGCGATTGGCCTTGGTGCGACAGTGAAAATCATTCACCAATTACTTGCAGGTGTTCATATTGCGGCGGGTGCAGAAGCAATGGCACTAGCTGCTCGCGCGAATATCCCTCTAGACCTGATGTATGACGTAGTGACTAACGCAGCGGGTAACTCTTGGATGTTCGAGAATCGTATGAAGCACGTTGTTGATGGTGATTACTCTCCAAAATCTATGGTCGATATCTTCGTAAAAGATTTGAACTTGGTATCGGATACCGCTCAAGACCTAAAATTCCCACTTCCATTATCAAGTGCAGCATTGAACATGTTCGTTAGTGCGAGTAATGCAGGCTTTGGCCAAGAAGATGATAGTGCTGTGATTAAAGTGTTCCAGGGCATTGACCTTCCGGGCGTTGACTCGTCAAAAGGAGAGAAATAATCATGTTATTAGGTGTTATTGCAGACGATTTTACAGGTGCAACAGACATTGCTGGTTTCTTGGTTGAAAACGGTATGCGCACTATCCAATTGAATGGGATTCCAACGGGAGAGTTTGACGCATCAGCAGATGCTGTGGTGATCAGCCTTAAATCTCGCTCTTGCCCAGTTGACGAAGCGGTAACGGATTCTGTTGCTGCGCTTAAATGGCTTCAATCTCAAGGTTGCCAACAGTTTTATTTTAAATATTGCTCAACGTTCGACAGTACTGCTGAGGGCAACATCGGTCCCGTGACAGATGCGCTTTTGGCTGAGCTTGGAGAATCTTTCACTATCGTTTGCCCTGCATTACCAGTAAATGGTCGCACGGTTTACAACGGACACTTGTTTGTTTTTGGTGAGTTATTAAGTGATTCCGGTATGCGTAATCACCCTGTTACACCAATGACAGATTCAAGTGTGGTTCGAATGATGGATGCACAATCAGAAGGCGTTTCTGGCTTAGTTAACTTCCAGACTATTGAACAAGGTTCTGATGCTATCACTACCCGTTTTGACGAATTAAAAGCTCAAGGCAATCGCTACGCGGTAGTTGATGCATTCAATGCAGAGCACTTGGTGACGCTAGGTCAAGCCGTGAAACCTCTGAAGCTAATCACAGGTGGCTCAGGCTTAGCCGCTGGTATCGCTAAAAATTGGACAGAACATCTTGCTGACCAAAGCGATGCAAAACACGCCGGTACCCCAGTAAAAGCGGCAACGGTTGTGTTCTCAGGCTCTTGTTCAGTGATGACTAACCAACAAGTTGCGGTATACAAGCAACTTGCTCCTCACTTTGCTATCGATGTGAAAGCTTGCTTAACCAATGACCAATACGCCGATGAAGTCTTCGATTGGGTGATGACCAATAACCAAGGCGAGTTTGCACCTTTAGTTTACGCAACCGCAGATGCTGTCGTGCTTAAAGCTATTCAAGAAGAGTATGGCGCGCAAGCTTCAAGCCACGCCGTTGAACAGTTCTTTAGCCAACTGGCGATCAAACTACAACAGCATGGAGTGAAAAACTTCATCGTTGCTGGTGGTGAAACATCAGGCGTAGTGACACAGAGCTTAGCGGTGAAAGGTTTTCATATCGGTCCTCAAATTGCACCGGGTGTGCCTTGGGTGAAATCGGTTGAAGGTGAGCTTTCACTGGCGCTTAAATCGGGCAATTTCGGAGATGAAAACTTCTTCGCTAAAGCGCAATCATTCTTTTCATAAGCGAGGTTCAGATGAGTGAAATTTTGATGAACGAGCAACAGTTAAGAGAGCAAATGGTGACGCTCGCTCGTTCAATGTTCGAACGAGGCTATGCGACAGGTGGGGCGGGCAATTTGTCGATTAAATTGCCAAATGGACACTTCTTGGCAACACCAACAGGCTCTTCATTTGGCCGCCTTGTCGCTGAGGAATTGTCTGTTGTTGATATCGACGGCAACCACATTTCAGGTAAGAAACCTTCAAAAGAAGCGGCGTTCCACCTAGCGATTTACCGTAATAATCCTGTATGCAATGCCATTGTTCACTTGCATTCTACGTACCTTACGGCGCTGTCATGCCTTGAAGGGCTTGATCGCAACAACGCGATTAAGGCGTTTACGCCGTACTTTGTGATGCGAATTGGTGAATTACCTGTGATTCCTTACTTACGTCCGGGGGATCCACAAATCGCAGAAGAGTTGGCAAAACGAGCTGGCGACTATCGAGCCTTTTTATTGGCAAACCACGGACCTGTTGTCACTGGCACTGATTTTGTTGATGCCGTGGATAATGCTGAAGAATTAGAAGAGACCGCTAAATTGGCATTCCTGCTGAAAGATAAAGATATCCGTTACCTGACAGACGAAGAAGTCATGGACCTAAAAGGGAGAGGTAAATAATGGCTAAGTTCGCAGCAAATCTAACCATGTTATTCACTGAAGTGCCGTTTCTAGAGCGTTTTGAAAAAGCGCACCAAGCGGGCTTCAAAGCGGTGGAATATCTATTCCCTTATGCGTTTGAAGCAGAAGAACTAGCAGAGAAAATGGACAGATACGGTTTTGAGCAGGCGCTTTTTAACATGCCTCCAGGTAATTGGGATGCGGGTGAGCGTGGTTTTGCCGCTATTCCAGATCGTGAAGAGGAATTTAAAGCTAGTGTTGATACGGCGCTTATGTACGCGACAGCTCTGGGCTGTAAAAAAGTCCATGCAATGTCAGGCATATTGAATGAGAACTTTACTAAGCAACAACACGTTGAAACCTTCATCTCAAACATTCGTTTTGCGGCTGATAAGTTTGCTGAGCAAGGCATCGAATTGATGATTGAACCTCTTAATAGCCGTGATGTTTCGAACTATTTTGTGGCGCATCAACGTGAAGCTGTCGAACTGATTAAGTTGGTCGATAGACCAAATGTGAAACTTCAACTCGACCTTTATCACGCGCAAATCATGGATGGTGATTTAAGTACTTTGATTCGTGAAGTTGCTGCTTATACCGGTCATATCCAAATTGCTTCTGTACCAGAGAGGCATGAACCATCGGAAGGCGAACTGAACTACCCACATTTATTTAGTGTTTTGGATGATTCAGGTTACCAAGGTTGGATTGGCTGTGAATATAACCCAAGAAGCACGACAGAAGAGGGGCTTAGCTGGGTAAAAAGTTATTTATAGCGCGGTGTGAATGGCGTTTATATGTAACGAATCATAAAAGTAAAAACTGATTTAGATAACACGGCTTACAGGTAAGCCAACACATAACGATAAAGTGCAATGGGTGACCCGGTATCACCCATATGCACCACCCTACAAATTTTCTAAAAATGAAGAAAGAGACAAAAGGAATATAAAAATGGATGGAGCACTGATAGGCATCGTAATTGGCATTTTAGCCATGATGGGCATGATCATTAAAACAAGAATCCCAGTGGCGCTTGCGATGATTATTGCAAGTATCATCATGGGCCTATTCGCTGGTATGGCACCAACAGAGCTGATCAACGCAATTAAAGCCGGCTTTGGTGGCGTGCTTGGTGGTATTGGTTTGATTATCGCGTTCGGCGTTATCATGGGCGCGTGTTTCGAGCGTTCTGGTGCGGCTGTTAGAATGGCAAAAACGTTTGTAAAGCTGTGTGGTAAAGGTCGTGAAGACTTAGCACTAGGTTTTACAGGTGTACTTGTCGCTATCCCAGTTTTCTGTGACTCTGCGTACATTATTTTACACTCTCTTGTTCGCGCAATTTCACGTGACACAGGTAAATCAGCGGTTGGCTTAGGTGTGACTCTGGCGCTTGGCCTACTGATCACTCATGCGCTTGTGCCACCAACTCCGGGTCCGGTTGCGGTTGCAGGTATTCTAGGTGTCGATCTAGGTGAATACATGCTGTGGGGCTTGATGGTATCTATCCCTATGATGTTGCTTTCTATGATTTACATCCGCCGCGTAGGCAATGAGTACTACCGCGTACCAAATGGTGAAAACTGGATCACAAACCAAGCTGACTGGGCGAACCTAGAGAAAGTAAAAGAAACAGATGACAAAGAGCTACCAAGTAACTTTTTATCATTCGGTCCAATTTTGCTACCAATCGCATTCA
Source organism: Vibrio satsumensis (assembly GCF_050337435.1). Taxonomy (NCBI): domain Bacteria; kingdom Pseudomonadati; phylum Pseudomonadota; class Gammaproteobacteria; order Vibrionales; family Vibrionaceae; genus Vibrio; species Vibrio satsumensis. The sequence continues at coordinate 134,260 of NZ_JAKJSX010000008.1, forward strand.
TCCTAATCAACACACTTGTTGGTCAAGGTGACAGTGCGATGCACACTGTGATCTCTTTGATTGGTAACCCTGTGGTTGCTGTTGGTATCGGTGTTCTTATGGCGCTATACGGTCTTACTCGCCACATTGAGCGTAAAGACATGGTTAGCTCTATGGACGATGCTCTGTCTACTACAGGTCTAATTCTTGTAGTAACTGGCTGTGGTGGCGCAATGGGTGCCGTACTTAAAGCATCAGGTGCAGGCCCTCAAGTTGCAGAAGCGATTGCAAGCAGTGGTATCCCACCACTACTTGTTCCTTTAGCGATTGCATCTATGCTACGTCTAATCCAAGGTTCAGCAACGGCTTCTATGATGGTTGCAGCGACAATGACGCTACCGTTGGTTGAGACACTAGGCTTAGATCCTGTATTCGTAGCGCTTGCTTGTGCGGTAGGTCCAGTTGGCTTCTCTCACTTGAACGATTCATACTTCCACATCATCAACCGTACGTTAGGCATTACTGAACTTGCTGACCAAATTAAGATCTGGTCTGTGTCTTCAACTATCGCATGGGCGATTGGTGCAAGCATCATCATGATTCTTAACCTAGTGTTTGGTAAAGGCGGCACGTTGATCGACCCACTGATTCCAATTGCGGTTCTAGGTGCTGTATTTGTGTGGCTAAAAAGCAAAGAGAAATCACAAGTAAAGACAGCCGTTACTAACTAATACTGCTTACCTTTATATACTGCCCCTATTAAGTGATTAGCTTTGCTGATCTTCAATAGGGGCATTTTTGGATCGGGCACTCATCAAAATTACTAATCTTTTGGATCTCTCAGTATGAAAATTGTTATTGCACCAGACTCGTTTAAAGAATCTTTATCGGCGGTATCGGTGGCAGCGTGTATTGAAAAGGGTTTTTGTGAAATTTTTCCTGACGCTGACTATGTGACTTTACCTCTGGCCGATGGCGGCGAGGGTACGGTCGATGTTTTACTGCAAGGCTTAAAAGGGCAGAAGCGAATCCACCAAGTAGAAGGGCCGCTGGGTGAACTTGTAAACGCAGAATGGGCAATGCTTGAACCGTCAGAGCGTAATCCAAACAAAACCGCACTGATTGAAATTGCTGCCGCATCTGGATTGGATTTACTGACTCCAGCCCAACGAGATCCTTTGGTTGCTTCTTCTTTTGGTACTGGGCAACTGATGTTAGAAGCGATAGAGCAGGGTGCTCAAACGATCATTCTTGGATTGGGTGGCAGTGCGACTAATGACGGTGGCGCGGGTATTGTTCAAGCTCTAGGTGGTCGCTTGTTAGATAGTAAAGGGCAAGATGATAATGGACAAGATCTTAGCCGAGGTGGTGCTGTGCTAGCGGAGTTAGCATCTATTGATCTTACAGGGTTAGATTCTCGCTGTGCTGACATAAAGCTTATCGTCGCGTGCGATGTCGATAATCCACTGTGTGGTGATAATGGTGCCAGCCATATCTTCGGCCCACAAAAGGGTGCAACCCCAGAACAGGTATTAATGCTTGATAAGGCGCTTGCGAATTTTGCAGAAATTGCTGAATCGCAAGGTTGTGTTCGTGGGGATGATCCCGTTCAAAATCGTACGGGTTATGGCGCGGCGGGTGGTGCTCCGATGGGGCTAGGTTTGTTATTTGATATGGAGATTAAACCCGGTATTGAGATGGTACTCGATGTTTTACAAGCCAATGACGTGCTGAAAGGCGCAGACCTTGTGATAACTGGTGAAGGACAGATGGATAACCAAACCCTGCAAGGAAAAACACCTTATGGCATTGCCAAGCGTGCAAGTTTACAAGGTATTCCAACCATAGGTATTGCCGGATCACTGGGTACTGAAGTAGAGGCTTTGTATGGTGAAATGAGTAGTTTGTTTGGAACAGTACGCTCTCCTCAGCTACTTAATCAGGTGTTAAAAGAAGCAGAAGTGAACCTAACAAGAACGGCGAGAAACATTGCTGCGACGCTTAAATTAGGGGCTTCTATTTTACAATAAACCAATATCAAACAGACGCTTACTTAATGATGCAGTTTGATAGGTTTTATAGATAGCAACGATAAATATAAACGATTATATTTTCTGCCAACTCAGGTCTATTCTTTATCCATATTATTTCAGTGGTTTTTAAAGTATTGAATCCACTTAAATCTAAGATGTGGCAACGATGCGATATCTTTAACCTTAAGGAATAGACCATGAGTAAAAAACTGACCACAGCTGCGGGTTGTCCTGTCGCTCATAACCAGAATGTTCAAACGGCGGGCAAACGTGGCCCTCAACTGCTGCAAGATGTTTGGTTTTTAGAAAAATTGGCACACTTTGATCGTGAAGTGATTCCGGAGCGCCGTATGCACGCGAAAGGCTCTGGTGCTTACGGCACATTTACAGTTACGCATGACATCACCAAATACACCAAGGCAAAACTGTTCTCTGAAGTGGGTAAAAAAACCGACTTGTTTGCACGTTTTACGACAGTAGCGGGCGAACGTGGCGCGGCTGATGCAGAGCGTGATATCCGAGGCTTTGCATTGAAGTTTTATACTGAAGAAGGCAACTGGGATATGGTGGGCAACAACACCCCAGTATTTTTCCTTCGTGATCCTCTGAAGTTTCCAGACCTAAACCATGCGGTGAAACGTGACCCGCGCACTAACATGCGTAGTGCGAAGAACAACTGGGATTTCTGGACCTCTTTACCGGAAGCTCTGCACCAAATTACCATCGTGATGAGTGACCGCGGTATTCCTGCAACTTACCGCCACATGCACGGTTTTGGCAGTCACACGTTTAGCTTCATCAACGCCGATAATGAACGTTTCTGGGTTAAATTCCACTTCAAATCTCAGCAAGGTATTAAAAACCTATCTGATGCAGAAGCAGCGAAGCTGATCGGCGATGATCGTGAAAGTCACCAACGTGACTTGCTAGACAGCATCGACAATCAAGACTTCCCTAAATGGACACTGAAAGTACAAGTGATGCCGGAAGCGGACGCGGCGAAAGTACCATACAATCCATTCGATCTTACTAAGATCTGGCCACATGCGGACTACCCATTGATTGAAGTGGGTGAATTTGAGCTAAACCGTAACCCACAAAACTTCTTCGCAGAAGTAGAGCAGTCGGCATTCAACCCGGCGAACGTGGTTCCGGGTATCAGTTTCTCACCAGACAAAATGCTTCAAGGCCGTTTGTTTGCTTACGGTGATGCGCAGCGCTACCGTTTGGGTGTTAACCATCAGCATATTCCAGTGAACGCACCTCGTTGCCCAGTACATAGCTACCACCGTGATGGTGCAATGCGTGTTGATGGTAACTTCGGTAGCACACTAGGCTATGAGCCAAACAATGAAGGCCAATGGGCAGAGCAACCAGACTTTGCAGAACCAGTATTGAACTTGGATGGTGCGGCAGCGCACTGGGATCATCGCGAAGATGAAGACTACTTCTCACAACCAGGTGACTTGTTCCGTCTAATGACACCAGAACAACAAGCAATCCTGTTCGATAACACAGCACGTAACCTAGGTGGTGTGCCTAAAGAGATTCAACTGCGTCACCTAAGACACTGTTACAAAGCCGACCCAGCATATGGCGAAGGCATTGGTAAACTGCTTGAAATCGATGTGAGCGAATTTAAGTCGTAATCAATAAACTCGTTTAAATAGTAACAAGGCCGCTGAGTTAATCACTCAGCGGCCTTTTTTATAGCCGAATTCTCTTGATAGTCTTTACCTATCAGAATGATAAATCTATCCCATTATCTTTATAGGATGGACGGGATTATCCTACGGTTATCAGTTTATAAAGTAGTAGAGTTTGAGATGAGTAAAAGCGCATTAATCGTTGAAGGTGGGGCAATGAGAGGCATCTTCGCTGCCGGAGTGTTAGACGCCTATATGGAAGACGATTTCCGTCCCTATGATTTCGCCATTGGTGTGTCTGCTGGTGTGTCGAATCTGGTTGGTTACTTATCTCAAGCGCCAAAACGCAGCTATAACGTGATTACTACGATGGCGACGGATAAAGCCTTCTTCAATCCAGCACGCTTTGCCAAAGGTGGTAACTTAGTGGACGTGAAGTGGTTATGGAACGAATCCAATCAACGTTATCCGCTTGATTGCGTTGAGCTGTTCTCAAGTATTCCACTGCTTGCCGCGGTGACTAATGTGGATACTGGCAGTGCTGACTATTATCATATTAAGCCGGAAAACTTATCTAACGTGGTTGAAGCTACAACGGCACTACCTATCGCTTACCGCGAAACTCCATGTTTCTCTGGTGGTTGTTATACCGATGGTGGTGTCGCTGATTCGATTCCGGTTCGTGAAGCTTATCGTCGTGGTGCGCGAGACATTACGGTGATTCTCTCTCACCCTCTGAGCTACCGAATGAAGCCGCAGAAGTATCAGTGGATGCTGAAAAAACTATTAAAGAAATTCCCCAACATTGCTGAGTCGATGGCGGTGCGTGCCGAAAACTACAACCAATCTTTAGAGTTTATTCGTAACCCTCCCAAAGATGCGACCATCAAGGTGATAGCGCCGCCGGAAGCATTCGCGGTCAAGCGTTTAACTATGGATCAAAGCATCTTGGATGCGGGTTATCAGATGGGTGTGAAGGCAGGAGAAGAGCATCTGGCTATTCGCAAAGGGACCTATGGGTTAGATATCGAGGATTGCCACTTCTGCATCTAACTCTGCTTTCGATATTGGCATAAACGAAAAAGCCACGCTGTTCACTTAGGAATAGCGTGGCTTTGTATTTGTAGAGCTAGTTTGTTTTTAACTCAGTCTGCTACTAACTCAAGTTGTTGTTAAACCAGTTCGTTGCCGCTGGTGTTGCCTGTAAAGAAGGCATCAACACTGGTTAGGGTTGTATTGGCGATGTTGAACAGAGCATCTTTGGTCAAGAAAGCTTGGTGACCTGTAAACAAGACGTTGTGACAAGCAGATAGGCGACGGAATACGTCATCGACAATCACATCATTAGATTTGTCTTGGAAGAACAGCTCTTTCTCGTTGTCATACACATCAAGACCAAGCGCACCAATCTTGCTTTGTTTGAGCGCTTCAATTGCGGCTGTTGAATCAAGCAACTCACCACGACTGGTGTTGACGATCATCACACCATCTTTCATCTTGCCAAATGCCGTTGCATCCAACAGGTGGTAGTTCTCTTTGCTCATTGGGCAATGCAGAGAAATCACGTCGGACTGTTGGTAAAGCTCGTCGAGTTCTACGTAATTAGCACCAAGCTCTTCTGCTAATGGATTTGGGTACGGGTCGTAGCATAAGATGTTCATGCCTAAACCTTTCAGAATACGCATGGTTGCTAAGCCAATTTTACCAGAGCCGATAACACCGACGGTTTTACCATGGAAGTTGAAGCCAACTAACCCCTCAAGAGAGAAGTTCGCATCACGAGTTCGCTGATATGCCTTGTGTAGCTTACGGTTTAAACACATCATCATACCGACGGTGTGTTCTGCTACAGACTCGGGTGAGTAAGCAGGGACACGGACGACTTGCAGGCCAAGCTCTTTGGCTGCGTCTAGGTCGACTTTATCAAAGCCTGCACAGCGCATTGCAATCAGCTTTGTGCCGCCTTGTGCAAGAATCTCTAGTACGTCTCCAGATAGGTCATCGTTTACAAATGCACAAACGACTTCGTTGTCGTGCGCCATTTTTGCGGTTGTTGTGGTGAGGCGAAAATCGTGAAAATGAAAGTCAGCGTTGAGTTCGCCTTTTGCAAGGTTAAATGACTTTTCGTCGTATGATTTTGAGCTAAAAAAAGCAATGTTGAGCATGGCTTCCTCTCTTACCTAAAATATAAAGAACCCCACATATTCATTATCTGAAACGGGAGTAAAACAAATAACTTTGTGCAGTGTGCTAGAGTTTTATAATCTTGTCTATCATCATTAGTCATTGTTATTATTAAGGTTATTTTTCTATTTAGTCACAATTACTAATTTCAGCATAAGGTTAGCCGATTGACATCTCTATCTGCTTTTACGAGTGTTGAGCGTCTTCTTAGTTTCCTTTTCTGACCAGAAGTTAATGTTGAATTGCGCGTCGTCGCTCAGCTCTACTCGATGCCAATATTGAGGTGGACTTGTGGCAAATTGCCCTGCTTGGATCGTGATAACACTTTCTGGTTCTGTCGCGTCGGCATCAGCAAAACCATAGAAGGTGACGGTGCCTTCCATTACGCAGATCTGGCCGAATACGCCTTCTGCGGTGTTATGGTGATTAAGCAATGCAGCCGGTATGTTGTCTTTGGTGAAAAATGGCGTTGAACGTTGAATTTTCCAGTGTGACGGAATACGGAAATGACTCATATAAAACCTCTTATCTGTCTGTATTTTAAATACAAGCTTTAGCTTTGATGGAGTTGGTGACTGTGATTACCAGTAGTTTTCACTGCTGAATTGGCCAGGCTTTCGGCGTAAGTGCTTCTCAAAACTTAAGCTGGTTAGTGCTTCACTTGTGTCGCGAACCATTTGCGGATTGCCGCAAAGGTAGAAGAAACTGCGGGTTTGATTGAAAGCGACAGACGCGGCTTGCTCAAGGTCGCCTCCAAGTAACAAGCTTGGGATTCGTCCGCGCAAAGTTCCGGTGACTGATTCTCTAGAAATAATTGGCACATACTTGAGTTTCCCTTGAAAGTGATCGACGAGTTGAGTGATACGGTCTCGATAAGTCAGGTCTTGCTTTGTTCTTACGGCATGAACCAGTACAAGGTTTTTGAATGAGGTGACTTTTTCAGATTCAGAGCCGTTTTGCTGCTGTATCTGCATGCTTTCGAGCATTGAGATAAAAGGCCCAACCGCGGTTCCGGTCGAAAGCATCCATAGATCATCGGCGATCTCTGGGATCTCATCTAAGGTCATAAAACCGCTTGGGTCTTTACCGACAAAGATGTCATCGCCTACCTTCAACTCATGAAGTTGAGGTGAAAGCTGACCGTTCTGATCTTTAATAATCAAAAACTCCAGATGTTGATGTCCTTGTTCGTGATCTGGCGCGTTTACCATGGAATAGGCGCGTCTTACGAACTCACCCTCACTATTTAGCAAGCCCAGTTTCGTGAACTGACCTGCCTGATAAGGAGAGACAGGAGCACTGACTTGAAGTGAGAACAGCTGGGCTGTCCATTGTGTTTTATGTAAGACTTTTCCGGTTACCAAACCATGAGGAATATCTGTCATATCATCACCTTTAAGAAGAGAGGTTATCTCATTAAGGATACTCAACTATTTACACTTTGGAGTTGCATGTAGCATGCCAATAATGAGAATGCTTATCAATACTTAGTTTGTAGTAAAAACAAACCTTAATTGTGTCAAATAGACATGATTCGCCTTAAGTCTAAATGACACTGCTGGTGTTTTTTGATGCTGACTTTGTTGATTCAGAACAATGAGCTGGTCTTTGGACATAGGCTAAATCAGTACAGTGGTTTGACCCCTCGGATATTCAACCAATTACTAAAGAGAATATTTTGTAGATGAGTATAATGGCGGCTTTCGATCTCAATATAGCCGTGTTTTATGCTTGATAATCTTCGTATGGCCTTGAACGTACTGTTCGTGACCATCAATACTGCAATGACTGCGTTTACCGTGAGTTTCTTTGGCCTCATCAAACTGATTCTGCCAATCTCTGTTGTACAGAAGTCGTGTACTCGTTTAGCTAACTTCACATTTTGGTGCTGGGCTTCGCTCAACCTTTGGATGTTGAACGTGAACAACGACATCGAGTGGCAAGTGGAAGGCGGGGAAGATATCTCGACCAAACAGTGGTATTTGATGATGTCGAATCATCTGAGTTGGGCGGATATCGTGATCTTGTCTTCTATCTTGAAAGACAAAATGCCGATGACTAAGTTCTTCCTTAAGCATGAACTGCTGTACGTCCCATTTGTTGGGTTGGCATGTTGGGGGCTAGATATGCCCTTTATGAGACGCCATTCTCGTGAGTTTTTGCTGCGTAACCCAGAGCGTCGTAATGATGACTTCGATGCAATCAACAAAGCGTGTACTAAGTTCAAACTTGCACCGACAACCTTGGTGAACTTTGTTGAAGGGACTCGTGCCAATCATGAGAAACTAGCGACAGTCAAAACACCTTATCGTCACTTACTCAAGCCTAAAACTGGCGGTGTGGCGTTTGCTCTATCGGCAATGGGTCCAATCTTAGATGGTATCGTCGATGTTACTTTGGCTTATCCGGAAAACCAGACTTCTCCATTTGAAGATATGCTGAAAGGCAAAATGACCAAGGTAGTTGTGCGTATTAAACTGCATGCAATGGATGAGAACGTGAATGGTAACTACTTTGAAGATAAGGCATTTAAACGTCGCTTCCACAGTTGGTTGAACAATACGTGGAAAGAGAAAGACGACTATCTTGATACAGTTTATGGTGTTGATACGCCCTCTGAGGTTGAAACGACTGGTGAGCCTGATGCGGTTCATAAGAAATAAGAGCAGTAAGCTTAAACCAAATTGATAGCATTAAAAAAGCCGATAGTTCATTGAACTGTCGGCTTTTTTATTTAATCGGCTTTACTAACGGTAAGCGATAAAGTTAGTACTTACTATAATCTAGTGGTAGTAAAATCAATGCTATATGCAGAACAGGTGAGGACTAAATCGCTTGGTATGCATCAATGATGTGCTTCACTTCGCTGGGTTTACCTTGCTGCTCTTGGCCTTGATGAATGCGAAGATAATGCTGCAATGTTTTGGCTTTGTATTGCTGTGATACCTTCATTTGTTCATCACAACTTGGTGTCCAGACCTTGTCACCTACGTTTGATATCTCGCTAATGTTTTGGCTATTTTCTGAATCACCTTGGTTATTACTCACCAATAACACCTCGTAGTAACGACGGTTCTCTTCGAGCAACATTTCATCAATAAGACCAAAATTGAGCGCCTTTAAATGGCTTCTCAACTCGAATTGCTGATGCACCGGACAAAGCAAGAAATCGATCGCTTTGTTTGGGTGTTGACGATGAATGTCATCGACGAGTTTCTGAGTGAGATCGCCACCGACGCCTGCAATAATAACTAGGTGTTTGCCAGTATGTTTCTCAAGCGGAATAGCGGCGACATCCATGCAGTAGACTTGCCATTGACTGGTAACCGTTTGTTCAGCTTTATTATCTTGTGGAAAGTAGTGCGCTAGCTTGTCTTCAAGTTCACTCATTAGAGACGGGACAATATCGACAAAGTGAATCTGAGGTGCTTTATTATCCGACAACAGTTGAACACCCAAAAAGCCATGATCACAGCAACAGTCCCAAATATGCTGGTAGTCATTGCTGACAAGGGAGTGGAGAGTTTGCAGTCGGTTACTTAGCTTCATAAGATTCGTGTCGTTAGAAAAGGGGATATTGTCTTATCGAAGGCGCATTGTAATGACTTTCTAGAAAAACAAAAGCACCTTGAATTTGGAACCCTAGGTGCTTTGTCGTGTGTGATAGTCTATAGGCTTGTTGGAATGCGTTTAAGATGCTTTGGCAACGGCTCTGATGTGGCTTTCCACTCGGTTCTTACCAAGCTGTTGCGCGATAAGCTTTGCCTGTTCCGCTAGCGCTAAAGCTGAGTCTGTTTCGCCTTCTATTTGTGAGTACCCCACGCTAACCCCTAGCGATAAGGTGATATCTGGAGTGACGATGGTTTTCTCCGCGATTCCGACTCGGCACTGGTCTAGCTGGAATTTGGCATCTTTCACATCATTGGCTTTGAACAATACCGCGAACTCCTTTCCTCCAACACGCGCCAAGCAAAGTCCTTTCGGCTTCGGGAAGTAATAACGTATCGATTCTGCAGTCAGCTTGATCATCTTGTCACCGACTGCTTCACCGTAGGCACGGTTTACGTGGTCGAAGTTATCGATATCAAGCAGAGCAACATAGGTATCGGGCTCGCTCGCGTAGTTTTCGATGGCGATACTGAAACTGCTCTTATTGTCTAACTGCGTCATCAGATCTTTGCTACTCAATTGATGTTGAAGCAGTAAGTTAGATAAAGAGACCTCAGTGTAATCCCGGATCATTCGCAGAATACTCTGGCTGATCGGTAAGTTTGCGTTTACGTACAACACTGCGATCAACTGCTTACGAGAGTGCAAAGGAATACAGTAATGACGTTGGTGTATTTTGAGTTTACACGCTAATGGGTCGGCGTATTTTCCGCTTCTGTAAGCCATGGTGTCCGGTGTAAATCGCTCTGCAAGGGCTTTGTCACAATGTACCGTTGACTTGTTTCCGTGATAGTCGATGGTACTGAATGCGTGGTTCTCAGGCTGATAGAGACAGAATTGAATGCCTTTTTGGTAGGTGAAGCTGTCCAGTATGGATCTTAACTCTCGCTTAAAGCTTACAAGGTCATCGACTTTATTCAGTTGTGACAAGGACACATTCAAACGATAAGCCAGATAGTTTGCGCCAATCCACAATAGAAGCAGTGAACCAAGTACCAAGCCAGTTAACGTAAATTGGTGTGAGCTGGTTAAGATATCATGGCGATCGGTGCCTGCGATGAATACCCAGTTCAAGCTGTTGTCAGCGTCAAATACCGATATTTTGAAGTTATCTTGATAGTAATATTCGTGCTTACCAACGGTTTCACCTTGTGAGAGTTGATGGCTGATACCTGCGTGATAGCTGACTGATTTAGATCCGATACGCTTTGGGTCTGGGTGGAAGACCAGTCGTTCTGTTGCTCGGTCAACTACAAACACATAGCCGTGATTAAGCGTTTTTAAGTCTCTTAATCCTTGTGTGGTGTGTAAAAGGTCAAACTCAATCCATATTTCTTCATTCAATCTTTCCGCTGTATGTTTAACTGCGAACACCCAACGACCATCTGCTTTTTGGTAAATCGAAGAGATGTAGAAATCCTCAACCACACTGTCTATTGAGTTCCATTTTATGGAATCGATTTGTTCATGGGAAAGAGGTAATCCACGACTTGATATATATTGTTGGGATTGTGGTTGGTATCGAACGATATCGGAGAAGTTTGGCGTTCTTTTTAGAATATTATCGCTCAATTCTCTGAATTTTTTATCACCGATTGGAGCCGTTTTAGGTAGGCCTAGACTGGTTTCTAAAAAATAGAGCTTGCCGAATGTCGCTTCGATGTTGGAACGAATAGTGGAGCTTGCGATACGAATGTTTGACGATGATTGTTCAGTTGCTGCTGTTTCTACTTTTTCAAGCTGAGCCACAGCTAGATAGAGCATCCCTCCAGTTAATAAAGTAATGTATGGTTTAAAAAGCCGAATTAATGTTTTAGGTAAAGCCATGATATCCAAAGACGTTATAGATTCATTTTTATAGTACGGCCATACTAAACAGTTTTCGTAATCACATCAATGCAAATGATTCCATATAAATGAATGAGTTTTGTGATATTAGGCTAACAAAAAAGCCAGTCATAAATATAACTGGCTTCTATGGTTTTCGGTGTTTTATTACGTTGGCTTAACTTTTAACTTAACTCAGTTTTGCCTGGTGAATAGTGCAAAATTGCCATCGAAGTTGGCGACAATAACATTTCACCTTCAGCATGACCTGGTTTTACATTTCGTAGGTTAGTATCGCAGATCTTCACCCAGTTTTGATCACGATCACTAGGTAAAGAAAAACGTGCTGGTGCGTTGGTTTGGTTGATCAGATAAATCAACTCGTCACCATTTTTACCAATGCCTAAATGCAGCGCAACTGAGCTTAAACGATTCCAGTCATCATGCTCCATGAGTGTGCCATCGACACGCCTCCAGAAGATGCGGTTAGAGTTACGCTTTTCGCCACTGAATGCTTTAATAAATGGCACCATGTATTGCTGACGTGCGGAGATCATCTCAGACAACCAAGTCTTGAAGTAACTCTTACGCTCTGAATCTTCCCAGTTAAGCCAGCTGGTTACGCCATCTTGGCAGTAAGCGTTGTTGTTACCTTTTTGAGTATGAGATAACACATCTGCCGTCAGAATATGTGGAATACCAAAAGCAAACAGTAAGCTCGCCATGAAGTTACGTTTCTGCTTCTCTCGCGTGGCGATAACCAACAGGTTTTCTGTTTCTCCTTCAACACCATAGTTCTCAGAGCGGTTGTCACCGTGTCCATCGCGGTTGTTTTCACCATTCTCTTCGTTGTGTTTGTGCTTGTAAGAAACAAGGTCTTGCATAGTGAAACCATCATGGTAAGTGATGTAGTTTACGGTGAGTTTGTAAGGCCAGTGCGCCGCACTGTAGATATCGCGAGAGCCCATTAGGCGCGTTGCAAACTCTTTAAGGTATCCTTGGTCACCGCGCCAGAAGCTACGAGTGATGTCTCTGAGCTTGTCGTTACACTCATTCCAACCTAACGGGAAATTACCAACTTGGTAGCCATTCGGGCCGATGTCCCAAGGTTCAGCGATGAGCTTAGTTTCTTTAAGTACAGGATCTTGAGCAACGGCTTTGAAAAAAGCGGCCTCTGGATTGTAGTTATCGCCTTCACGGCCCAGTGTCGCTGCCAAATCAAAACGGAAGCCGTCTATTTGGAACTCACTGACCCAGTAACGAAGGGTATCCATGACCAAGTTTAGTGCTGGCTGGTGAGTAAGGTCGACCGTATTACCACAACCTGTGAAGTTCGCGTAATGACAACCATGCTTAATGTAGTAGCGGCTATCCAGCGCTTTTAGATTGAACGTTGTCCCGCCTTCACCACCTTCAGCTGTGTGGTTGTATACGACGTCAAGGATGACCTCGATACCATTGCGGTGCAGTTCACGAATCGCGGTTTTGAGCTCAGTAACAGCGTCTTTTTCTGCATAGCGAGGGTCTGGCACCATGAACAGGTATGGGTTGTAACCCCAATAGTTCACTTTCCCCATATCCAATAGGTGGGGTTCATGCATGCACGCGGCAATAGGTAAAAGTTGTAGAGAATTGATATTTTGCTGTTTATAGAACGCAAGCATTTCAGGGCTAACTAACCCTAAGTAACGGCCTTTAGTATTGGTTGCTACTTCAGGATGAAGTTGAGATAGGCCTTTTACATGGGTTTCAAAAAGAACGGTCTCTTCGCGGCCAATTCTTGGTTTTTCTACGCCTTGCCAATCGAAAGTGTCATCAATAACAACACATTTCGCCATAGCAAAGCTCTTCTCATTGGTATACGGCGTGACGTAATCGAGCGGTTCGCTGATTGCTTTGGCATACGGGTCTGAAAGTAGGATTGGCCCATTGTCAGTGTCAGCAATGAAGCCGTATTTTTGCCCCGCTTTTATACCATCAATAAAAACATATCTGATATCAGCGTATTCATTTTCCAACTTATAAGTGGTGAATTCATCGTTCTCGTCAAAAAGAGCAAGAGAGAGGGATTTACAGTCAGGAGAATAAATTGAGAAGTTACAGCCAGTGTTTCCTAGCGTTGCGCCTAGTGGATAAGGGCGAGCGAGCGTTCTAGTCATTGCTTGATTTCTTGTTCGTTTATCGACATCAGTGAACTATAAGTAAAAAGCTTTGTCACAGTAAGGTCAAGCAACTTCACAGAATAATTATTGTTAAAAAAATAATTTACCGATTAGGTTCAAATTATATATTTGAAGTAGATCTCACTTAAGGTGAATAATTAGATCTGTGTGCTGTCTACTCCTCCTAGATTAAGTGATCTAACTCCTGTAAACACCGTTCTGTATAGTTTCTACTCCCTTCTCATCCCCCTTGATTTAGTTCAGGGCGGAGGAAGTAAAACTTGTCATCCCCTCTTAATATTGGCTCCGTTGAAACGAATCAGGGGAAACCCTAAACCTCTCTATCTTACGTCCGCCATAACTGCCTTTGGTTGTCGCAAGAGAGCAAAAATATAAAACCTAAAAATAAATCGTCCTTAATGGAGTTAAGAATGAAAAAAGTAAGTTTGATTGCTGCTGCAGTGGCTTCTGCATTAGTCGCTGGTTCAGCGTTCGCAGAAAATGAAGTGGCACTTGATGTAACAAGTGGTGATTCTGCAATGGAAGTTGAGGTGAAAAACCCTACTGACGTTATTGCTGATGGTTGGGAAGTTCATGGTTACATGTCTTCAAACGTTCGTGTAGTAGATGGAAAAACTGTAGACACTGAATTTGGTAAGCCAGATTACAAAACAGCGGGTACACACGGTAAGAGTACTAACCAAGTTGAATTTGTAATTAAGAAGCACTCTGAATACCAAAATGGTGTGTGGGCTGATTACGTTCTTCGTACTGAATATGGTAATGGCAACTCTTATGCATATACTTCTTCTGGTAGCCAAAAAGCTGATACAACAGCTCAATTTGAAGTAAAGGAAGCATATGTTGAGCTAGGCGGCATTTTAGGTGAAGACACTTCAATTTGGGGTGGTCAACGTTTCCTAAACCGTGCCGCAGGTATTCTGTCTGGTGAGTTCTGGAAGCAATCATCAGGTATCGGTGCTGGTATTCAAACTAAGTTAGGTGGTAATACGGCAGGTATTGCGTACGTAATGGCGGACCCTGAAGCGGGTGAAGCAGATCAGTTAGTATGTACAGACCCAACCGATCCTAACTACGACCCAGCTCAGCCTTGTAAAATTGAAAACCGCGATGACCGTTCAACGGCTTCATCTATTGACCTTTACTACTACGGTGTAGATGTTGGTATCGGTAGCATGGACTTTGACTTTAAATATGGTCAGAAACAAATCGATGGCGGTGAAAACGAAGACGGTATCGGTGCATCTGTAACGCTTAATACAAGCTACTACGGCTTAGATGGTTGGACACAAAATGCGATTGCATACGGTACTGGTGTAATGCAAAACCGTGGTGTTAACTTCGGTGGCTGGTCTGGCGGTAATGATGATGCAGAGTCTCTATTCTTGACTTCTTACGGTGTACTAAATATCTCAGAAAGATGGCAACTAGGTACAGAAGCGACATATATCACAGCTCTTGATGAACTTTGGGGCGCTAAAGGCCTAACACGTTATATTGTTGCAGCTCGCCCTTCTTACAAACTGAATGACAACATTCGTCTAGAAGCAACAGCTTCTTACGGTCACGAAGAAGGTGATGAAGGTTACTGGGGTCGTACAGGTGACGATGTAGAAAGTAACATCATTAACTTAGAGATTGCTACAGCATTTACGGCAAACTCAGATTACTTCGGTCGTCCACAGGTAAAACCTTACATCAGCTACATCAAAGCTGATGACGATGCAAGTGCTAAGCAAATTGGTATCGAAAACGGTAATGACCAGTTTGTATTCGGTGTGCACACTGAAATTTGGTTCTAAACCATTTGCAGTCGAAGGCAGCCAATTGGCTGCCTTTTTCCGTTTCCCCAACAACAACCAATAGTGAGAGAGATTAAAATGAAAAATAAAAGCTCTATGTTAGCCGTGGTACTAGGTGCCTTGCTAAGCGGTTGTGCTTCAGATGCTCAAGTTCAAACTAAATTAGATGCACCAACCAATGCAGAAGTATGCTGCAGCGATTTTTCGCAGTTCCCATACGCACAATTGAATGACAATGAAGATTTAAAATTTGATATCGACTTGGGTTCACCTGTCGGTACATTTGCGACCGGTAATAGCCACTTTGCAGCGTTCAAATTCAGCGAACGCTCTGGTGAGATGGTAGTAAAGCTCTCTAGTTTGATGATCGATGATTCTGTTTTCGCTCCAGAAGCTATGCTTCTTGATGAGAACTTCAAGCCACTAAAAACGCTAAAATTCGAAGACTTTAAGGTTCAGGCATCCGATGCTTTTACTCGTACTAGCTACATTGAACGATTACGTGTTGATGCAAGTAAAACACCTTATATCATTATCTACACACCAGCTGATGAGCTAGGGAAGGCGATTAAAGTCGATCACCCTGCGAAAGTTCGAGCGAAAGAATTTGGTGAAGTGATGCCTATGGTCACTGATCCTGTATATACAAATCAACTAGGTGGTCGTTTAGAACTAGAAGTTGAAACCTTAAAACTTCGTCCTTACCGCGCTCAAGCTGCAGTAGTACCTGTAGCTGCTGTGGCAACTAATAAAGCTAAAGTCACTCCGGAAATCCGTGTTCAACAAGAAACACAAGATTTCTACTTATCCGCTATAAAAAATGCGGTTGAATCTGGTGACGTACCTAAAGCTTTAGGCTTATTGGATGAAGCGAAGGCGCTTAATGTGGAAGGTGCTCAAGAAGCCTTTGTTAGAGCCGTTAACGCAAAATAGTCTAGTAGGTTATTAACTTAATAGATTAGATGAAGCGCTCCTGTCAGGGGCGTTTTTTATATCTGAATTTATAGAAATTTTAGGTTTGAGGTTTTGATGCGATCTGAATTGATTATTATTGATGAGTTCTTCATTCCACAATTGAATCGTACTCGAACGATTCGAATATACCTTCCAATAGGCTACCACCAGTCAGATCAAGCTTATCCAGTTTTGTACATGCACGATGGTCAGAATGTCTTTGAAGAGTCTACAGCGACTTATGGGATGTGTTGGGAAGCACAAACGACACTTGATGAGATGCAAAGGCTTGGTAAGTTGTCAGGGTTAATTGTCGTCGCAATCGACAGTAGCGATGAGCTCGATAAAATGGGCCGTTATAATGAGTATTCACCTTGGAAAGCACATCGAAACATAAAAGAATTGGGCGTTGATGACGGGCTACTTAAATTTGGTGGTGAAGGTGACGAGTATATGGCTTTTATTAGTCAAACATTGAAGCCTTATCTCGATCAAAAGTACAGAACCAAGCCGAGCCGTGAATTTACTTATCTTGCTGGTAGCTCCATGGGTGGGTTAATCAGTTTGTATGGCGGCTGTCTATACCAGAACATCTTTGGTGCAATCGGGGTGTTCTCACCAGCTTTTTGGTTTAATAAACCCTCATACTTCCAGTATATAGAGGATACTGATTTCTCATATCCAATAAAAATATATATGGATATGGGAACGGATGAAGCCCGTGACAATACAAAGGTAAACTTTGCAGGTGTATATCTGAGTGGTTCGAGGGAAGTAAATGAGTTATTAACTCAAAAGAAGAATGTGACATTTTTTTACCAGGAGTGCGATGGACATAAACACAATGAGCTGGCTTGGTCTTTGCGATTCCCTGATTTCATCGACTTTATTTTTAGAAAATAAAAGAAGACCTAGTCATATTAGGTCTTCTTTTATATAGGCTTTCTATTAACTCACTTTAATCCTTGGCGGCAGCTAGTTCTTGCTTATTTCGTTTGTTTAATAGGTAGTCATTGTTCATCAAACAATGGTGCTTCCTTGTAAAGTCGGGCTTAGCAAACTGTAAGTCATTTAAGATGGCGTAATTTGGTTTAGGTTTGATATCAATATGAGCTTGCTTATGGCTCACAGTGACCTGTTGATGACTGTCTACCACTATTTCTAACTGATCTGTTAATGGTGTCGAGATAACGGCAACCGACTCTCGATCTATATCGAGCGTGAGAACTAATGTTAATTCAGCACGACTAGGATTTTTTGATTGAATGCTGTAGTGAGAGGCACCGTTTTTAGCTTCAAATGATAGTTGCAGTTGGTTTCCCTGACCAAATGGTAACGAAGCTACTAATTCACTCCAACAGCTTGGAAGGTTTGGTGTCAGGTGAATCTCGTTGTCTAACAAGCGCGGGCGGAATCCCAAATAATCCTGCTGCGCATTACGTGCATACTCTGATACTGACCAAGCTTGTGCAAATGTCCCTGACTCTATCAGAGTGCTATCACCCGTTTGATACGCATCCAAATTCTCGCTCATGGTTCCTCTACAGCCTTGAGTTAGGATTTGTTTCGCCAAGTTTTTGGACAGCTGATAACTAAAATCCTGTTGCTTAAATTTGTTGAGAGCAGTGATGGTGAAGCCAGCATTCCATCCCCAAATCGTCCCATTGTGATAAGCAGCGTCTTTATGGTACTTAGCTTGGTTGTCGTGATATGGATGAAAATCGACATGCTCTTGTTGTAATGAACATATCCCCCATGGAAACAGGAGCTTTTCGACAGCGTTCTTTACGATGTATTGCTCTCTTTCGCTCTGATTGAGTTCAACCTTCTGAGGAATAGAAATCGTCATAAGTTGATTTGGGCGCACGCTATAGTCAGGTTCATCGCCTTCTAATAGATGGTCGGCCAAACGATGATGAGTGTTATCCCAAAACTTGTCAGCGAAGGTTTCCTTCACCCTGTCGGCTCTGCGTCGCCAACTTTTTATCGATTCAGAATCCCCCACCAATGTAGCGAGTTGAATGGCACAATTTAAGCTTTCAAACCAGAGAGCTTGAATGTCATTGGCTTTCGGCCCGCGAGGAGACCATGGTGTCATCCCATCAATTTTTGCATCCATCCATGTATCAGGATGGCGATGTGCCATCAAACTATCCTCAGTTAAGTAGTGTTTTTCGACGCCTTTAATGAAACGTTTGAGAGTTGGGTAAATTGCCTTCGCAAAGGTTTTATCTCCAGAATAGTTGATGTATTCAAGTGCTTCCCGAATCATCCATGGAGTGCCATCAGTGGTGTTATAAATGATGTTCGTTTTACTGGTTACTCGATTAGGTATTCGACCAAAATTCGCGGAGCTTTCGTCGAGCATTTGCATTGATGCAAAGTTTTCGATGATCTCTTTTGCTTCGTTGAATAAACCATTTACCAAGCTTGTGCCAGACAACGCGATAAACGTATCGCGCCCCCAACAGTCCTTGAACCAAGGCAATCCAGCCCAAATACCAGTGCCGAACTCATGACTCACAAAGGTTCGGCTTGCAAGGCGCGACCACATAACCGCTCGGTTGTATTCAAGGTCGTTAGTCCATAAGTAGTTATTGGTTAAGAACTTATAAATGCGTTGTTGGTGCAGTACGTGTTCGTTATTTTTTACAGCTTGATCTACTAATGAAGTCGCAGCGTCGAGACTTTCAGCAAATCCTAAGTAGATCTGGAATTTTGTTTGTTTTTTCGCCGTGGTCAGCATGAGTTTTACGTTGCTCTCTGATAGCAGAACAACGTCGTCAAGTTCATGGTGAGAGTCTAGCGATACCTCTCTCGCATGCATTGCACTATGACTGCCGATAGCTACAAACTTTGGAGAGCCTTCGGGGCAAACTTGTTCGCTTAGCTCAAATACTACATTTTTGTTTGAGGTATGAACTTTGGAATGAACAGTCGGTATGTTGAGTTCTGGAATCAAACTTAGAGCACTTGGAGTGTTCGATGAAACCGTTAACGACATGAGCCTAGAACCTTGAATAAGGCTTAATGATTCTTGGCTATTGTCATAATGATGTTCAATACCATAAGGCATCAAACTGGCATGTTTTGCCTCTGATTTATTATTGAGTTTACCATCGACATAGCTTGCAAAGCTTCCCAGAATCCAGCCTTGATGATGGCGGTACTTTCCACTGTTTACATAGCTATAGGTTGTTCCGTGATAATAGCCATCGACATTGTCTCCAAAAACAAACGGAAATGATTGTGTGTCTGAGATAGCGAGTTTTTGGAATAGTTGGTCGTGCGGCATTGCAAAATCAGGGTGGCTCCAGCTAGGTAACGCCTCCTCAACTTCAATCAGGTGGCTATCAACAGCTTCTCGTTGAGGTGTTGATAGATCATTGTATTCGCCTTTTGTTACGGTGAGCGTTGGAGTCGAAGAGGAGAGTCCAACTTTCAATGAGTATTGACCTGCTTCTGTTGGTGATAGCAATAGGTCATTGCCAATGCCTTGCGTGTTGATGAGAGGTATTGTTTGTTCGAGGTTGCAAGTCGTTGCATTACTTTCATGCCCTGAAAGAGTCCATTGCTTGGTTCCATCTAAATCCGAAATTTTGAAACGATACTGGTCGGTAGATAGGCAGATGCTAGCTCGGTAAGAGCCGTCTTGTTCTTTAATTAGTGGGGTGTCTAACCCCCAACCATTAAATGTACCTTTTAGGTAAAGAGTAGGGATTTGCATAACGAGGTGACTTCCAAAACAAAAAAGGCACAGCATACGCTGTGCCAAAGGGACAATAGGATATTAATAAGAAGAAAGGGTTATTTGGTAATTTGCTTCGCAGCTGTGTCTAGTGCTTCTTTAACGGTTTGCTTACCTTGCATTGCGTTATCGATAGCAGCGCCTTCAGCGAACCAGTAAGCGGTCATCTGAGGAATGTTTGGCATAATTTCGCCGTTTTCAGCATTGGTCATTGTTGACTTAATACGCTCATCACTCTCAAGGATTTTTTGGAATGATTTTAATGTAACTGCACCAAGAGGCTTGTCATCATTCATGGTTTTTAATGCATCGTCTTGGAATAGGTAGTTTTCTAAAAACTCTACCGCAAGGTCTGTATTTGGACTTGCAGCATTGATACCAGCGCTTAGAATTCCAACAAACGGGTTACCTTTACCACCATTTAATGTTGGTAATTCTGCCACGCCATAATTAACACCAAGCTTATCTAAGTTCCCCCAAGACCAAGGGCCGTTAATGGTCATCGCGACGTTACCATTAGTGAACTCAGCTTCAGCGACTGAGTAATCCATATTCGGGTTAACAACCCCTTGGTTTACCATATCAACTAAGAATTGGAGACCGTGAACACCAGCTTCGTTGTTAACGCCTGTACTTTTAGCGTTATAGCCCGTTTCTGTTTTCTCGAATGCGAATGCACCACCTGCAGAGATCATTGGCCATGTGAAGTAAGCATTTTTCACATCCCACATGATGGCTTTTTTGTCTTGTTTAGCCATCTCTTTTTGAATAGCGGCAAGCTCTTCCCATGTTTTTGGCGGGTTAGGTAGTAGGTCTTTGTTGTAGATTAGAGAAGGAGCTTCGATTGCTAAAGGGTAGCCGACAATTTTACCATTCACCGTAACCGCATCCCAGCTGAAGTCGACGAGCTTATCTTTGAACTCTTTGCTTGGGTTTAGTTCATGAAGTAAACCTGACTCTGCGTAGCCACCAAAACGGTCATGTGCCCAAAAAATGATATCAGGACCGCCACCTGTCGCTGCGTGTTGTTGGAACTTCGCTTCTAATGAATCTGGGTACTGAACGTTGATCTTTACGCCAGTATCTTCTTCGAATTGTTTACCAATTTCAGCAAGGCCTGCGTAACTTTTATCGCCGTTAATCCAGATCGTGATTTCGCCTTCTTCCATAGCAAAAGCTGGCGCATTGAAAAGAGCAGCAAGTGTACAAATAGACAGTGTTTTCAATAGAGGTTTCATAGTTTCATTCCATATTCAGAAGGTTATCCATAACGATAATCACTTCTATCAGTTCTTATTATCTGGCTTGATTTTATCGGTTTATTTTCGTCTTGAGAAATAGGTAAATGGGCTGGAGATATAGTAAAAATCTATACCATGATAATAAACCTAGAGTTTTAGAGGCTGCTGGAACGCTTTTGTGATGTTGAACGTGAAAAGAAATGTGAAGGTGGGCTCAAACAAATTGATGGTGTTTGGACAACAGTTTGATAGGGAGAAGATTGCTTATGCTGGCTTGTGCTGTGTAAGTTAGGTTCAAAGCTTTAGGATAATAAAAAAGGCAAGGTGTGACCTTGCCTTTACATGGGGGCTGGATCTTTAGAGGGGCTAGAGTTTTAGCGCAAATGATTCATACGGAGCTAGGTGTAATTGCGCATCGACACTTAGAATTTCACCGTAGTTACTGATTAAGCAAACTGGTGTTTGAGTTTGATATTGTTCAGGCGTTTCAAGAGCGAGTGACTCCCCAGAGAAGTTACATACAACCAGTAGTTGTTCACCATCCAGCTCTCGGACATAAGCAAAAACTTTGTCATGTTCTTCAAAAACAGGAACGAATGATCCGTAAACAATTGCTGGGTGAGCTTTTCGTAATTCGATCAATTTCTTGTAGTGATAAAAGATTGAATTTGGGTTCGATAATGCATCTTGAACATTGATCTGAGGATAGTTTGGGTTGAGTTCAATCCACGGTGTTCCTCCGGAGAAGCCTGCGTTTGCCTGATTACTCCAATGCATTGGTGTTCTGGCATTATCACGGCTGTTCTCATGAATGGCGTCCATCATGTGCTCATGAGTTATACCAGATTCCGTTTTCACTTTGTAGAAGTTATGAGTCTCGATATCTTTGTACTGATCTAAGCTGTCGAAAGCGACGTTCGTCATACCAATTTCTTCACCTTGGTAGATATAGGGCGTACCCTTCAAGAAGTGTAAGCAAGTCGCAAGCATTTTGGCTGACTCAACTCGGTAGTTTTTGTCGTCGCCGTATTTTGATACTAAGCGTGGTAAATCGTGGTTGTTCCAGAATAGGGAATTCCAGCCGCCATCTGCCAATTCTAGCTGCCATTTAGTCAGAACATTCTTGAACTCTCTAAGGTCGAGT
Source organism: Vibrio satsumensis (assembly GCF_050337435.1). Lineage (NCBI taxonomy): Bacteria > Pseudomonadati > Pseudomonadota > Gammaproteobacteria > Vibrionales > Vibrionaceae > Vibrio > Vibrio satsumensis. Next base: position 156,670 of record NZ_JAKJSX010000008.1, read on the forward strand.
GGAATCGGATTCCATTTGTCACCGTTTTCCCATGTCAGGGTAATGTGTTCAAATTGGAATACCATTGATAGCTCATTTCTATCTTGTCCGCTGTATAGCTTAGCGATCTCTGGTGTTGCGCCCCAAGTCTCTCCAACGGTTAACAAATCTTTATTGCCAAAGGTAGCCTGATTCATTTGTTGTAATAGTTTGTGTAGTCTTGGCCCGTTGCCCGTAATTCCTTTGTCGATCTCTTTACCGATAAGGTCGATCACATCTAATCGGAAGCCGCCGATGCCAAGATCAATCCACCAGTTCATCATATTATGAACTTCTTCTTGTACCTTCGGGTTTTCCCAATTCAAATCTGGCTGACGTTTTGAAAATAGATGGAAGAAGTATTGTTGTGTTTGCTCATCCCAGTGCCAAGCGCTACCGCCGAAAATCGATTCTTGATCATCTGGTGCGCTGCCATCCGGTTTTGCATCGCGCCAAATGTAATAATCTCGATATGGGTTGTCTTTTGAGGAGCGTGCTTGCTCGAACCAGCGGTGCTCGTCTGACGTGTGGTTTACCACTAAATCCATGACAATTTTAATGTCACGTTTCTTGGCTTCGTCCATAAGACGTTTCATGTCTTCCATGCTACCAAACTCTTTAGCAATCGCTTGGTAGTCGGAGATGTCATAACCATTATCATCCATTGGAGACTGATACACGGGAGATAGCCAAATGACATTGATACCAAGCTCTTTGAGGTAGTCGAGCTTGCTTATAATTCCATTCAGGTCGCCAATACCGTCATTATTTGAGTCTAAAAAGCTACGCGGGTAAATTTGGTAGACTACTGCGTCATGCCACCATTTCTGTTCCATCTCAATTTCCACTTAATTAGTTAATTGTCTTTACTATAGTCACTTCAACTTTCTGTGGGAAATAGCATTCCTAATGTTCTATATAGAAAAATCCTATATCATGGAGGTTATTCGCTGTGCAGTGTGTACGGTGGTCTAATTTGCTGAAATTCTAACCTCGCATTTTGTGATCGAATGCAAACTAAGAGAATCCTATGAATAAGCTATACCGATATTTTCTGATGGTTGCCCATACCGGTAGCATTAAAGGTGCTGCTGAAAAGCTGAATATTAGCCAACCTTCCTTAACCGCGGCTATCAAAAAGCTTGAGAGTGATATTGGTGTCGCTATTTTTGTTCGGAAATCAAAAGGCGTTGAGCTCACCGAATATGGGCTTTTGTTTCGTGAATTTGCGCAAGAGCAACAAGAAAAGCATCTGTCGTTAATGCACCGATTTACTGATATGCAGCAGCGTCAATTAGGTAAGCTAAAGTTAGGCACTGGAGAAGCTTGGTGGGAGCAATTTGTTTGCGGGGCTGTTGCTGAATATAAGAAAAATGAATCGACAGGTTCACTACATTTGGAATTCGGAAATAATTTGTCCTTGATGCACCACTTGGTTCAAGGCGATATCGATTTGTTTGTTGGCCATGAAATTTATGGGTTGCATGAACGATGCAAGGTGACTTTTTATCCCTTATTTCAAGACAAAGAAGCAGTGTTCGTTCGAAGTGGTCATCCATTACTAGCGAAGAAAAACTTAGGCTCCAGTTTGTTAAGGCGCGACATGTTGGAGTTTCCAATACTCCAAGTCACTCCCGATCATTCAAGGCACAATTCCGTACTCTCAGATCACGTAAACTCACAGCCTGGAGGGCGTGACACTGAAACAGTAGGACGCGATATCTATGACGTTGATTCTCTATTCGCTAGTTTAGATATGTTAAGAATGTCAGATGCTGTGATGCCATACAGTCATAAAATGTGTGATTGGATGGAAGAAAGAGGTTTTGAAACTTTGTTGATTGATGACTCTAAGCGAGGGAATGTTGGACTTTACGCGAAGCAGGGGGCGGATGACCTGAAGATTAAGAGTTTCATCGATATCTTACAGAACGTTAATTTCAATTAGATTGTAAACGCGATTAGAAGGTTGATTTTAGGTGACCTAATCTAGTCATTTATTGTCGTATCTAGGTACTTAACATGACAGAAATATCACGTTAAGTACCTCTTATGCGTACTCTATCCTAAAGCCATAAATTGCTGTGAGGTAAATCGGTTATATGGTCAATACCCATGCTAGGGCTGCTAGAGGTTTTAGTTCAGCATTTAAGTAACCAACGCCGTTTTTAACAGATAGTGTCAGCTGTTGGATGCCTTCAATATGCTCGTTGACTGCATAGTTACCATCTACGATTCCTAACTCTTGAATAACTTCCGCGATAATCTTTAGCTGAATATTTTCCGTAGTGCTTTGACTGAAGTTGGTAGCTGCAATAACCAGTTCTTCTTTATCAAATCGCAAGAAAGCGTAAATCGAATCACTTAGCTGACCGGATTGATGTAAATCTAAGTACTTCCCGGTCATTGATGAATGCTCGAGTGCAAAATTCATCACCCGTTGATAGAAAGTTCTGAGTTGTTTTTCTTGTTCATTGAGTTGCCCACCATCGAACTTTCCACCGTTCATCCACTTCTGATGTTGAGGTACGCCTATATAATCAAATATGGATGTGCGGGAGGGTTGGCCGAAGCCTGCGTTCTCTGCGCCAGGTTCACCGACTTCTTGTCCGAAGTAAATCATCGTTGGCGAGCTGCTCAATAGTGTACTGACCAACATTGCTGGTTTTGCGATTTGTGGGTTACCAACAAACTCTGGAGAAGCGACACGCTGTTCATCATGGTTGTCTAAGAAGTGCATCATGTGATGTTCAATGTCCATCATTTGATGCTGAATCTCTGGGATTATTGCCGTTGAAGCCTTACCTTGCATAATTGCTTTTAGGCCATCGTAAAGATCAACTTTGTCGTACAGGTAGTCCATTTTACCTAAGTGAATATAATCACGGTACAAATCCGGTTGATATACCTCAGCCATTAAAAAGGCGTTTTGGTTTTTCATTTTTATTGATGAATTGAGATAGCTCCAGAACTCAACAGGTACCATCTCAGCCATGTCGTAACGGAACCCATCCACCTCTTTTTCTAGCCAATACAAAGCGATGTCTCGAAATTTAACCCATGAATTCGGCACGTCAACATCTTGCCAAAAGTGGTAATGATCTAGGTGATCACGCTTGGCATAGTCATTTGGTAGCTCTGGGAAGTCTTTTGAGCCGTCAGGTCGAATGCCATAATTAATTTTGACAGTTTCATACCAATCATCAAAGTTCGGCTTGCTTAAGCGAGATCCATTCCCTGTCCATTTGGCTGGGGTTTCAAGGAAAGGGGAGCTTAAAGCTGGGTGTTGCTCACCACCAAGTGGGAGAAATGCGAGGTCGATTTCTGGCAGTTCGAATGAGCTATTAGGGATGTAATAGAAGTTGTTATTACGATGATACTCAACAGTTGTGTCGTCTTGATCGCCAAAATCGCAGGTGCCTTCAGGGTTATTTAGACCTTCGTAATTGCGAGCTATGTGGTTAGGGACAATATCTATGATGACCTTCAAGCCGTTGTCATGGCTTCTTCTGATCAAATCTTCGAATTCTTCCAAACGTTGCGCAGGGTCATCAGCAAGATCGGGGTTTACTGAATAATAATCTTTGACTGCATAGGGTGATCCAGCACGGCCTTTTACAACACTAGGATGGTCATCAGATACACCGATATTCTTGTAATCGTTGATCAAAGCATGGTGTGGTACCCCGGTGTACCAAATATGAGTAATCCCAAGCTCTTTAATTTCAGTTAGGGCTGTATCCGTAAAGTCACTGAACTTACCGACACCATTTTTTTCAATGGAGCCCCAAGGTGTGTTCTGTGTATTTTTATTGCCAAACAAACGTGTAAAGACTTGATAGATTGAATGTTTCTTGGTGTACATACTTATATTCCATCTTTGAAGTAGAGGTGTAGGTCTTTGTTCTTTTAGCTAGGAGGCTAGCCTAATCGGAATGAAGCTTTATCCTCCCTAATTAATAAATTCAGGGCGTAGTTACTGAGGTATGTGAGCTGCTGCTCAAAATAGAATGGAGAGATGTTTACTTCACTTCAATGTCATTAGGGCTAACAGAGAAAAAGGGAGACTAATGTCTCCCTTGAGTAATTACCTGTTCTGATATTTTGTAAATTCTACGGCTTGGTTACAGAAACAACGGCCTTGTCTACATTGCCATCCAGCTCGTGAATCGCATTCAGAGTGAATGTATAGCTACCAGCTTCTGTTACGCTTAGTTGGCAGTTACCATCAGTACCTAGGTCGATTGAACCATCAGCAAGTTCAACGGAATCACAACCAAAGTTAGGTGATACCCAATCAGCATCAGCAAACTTGAAGCCATAGTTACCCGCTTCCAAGTTGCCTGTTACAGAATAAACCCCATTAGCAACAAAGCTCATCGCCCAATCATCAACAGGATTCCATCCATTCATGTCACCACGAACGTAAACTGTTGTTTGGCCGTATGGTGGAATACTAGACACATCCTTGTCTGAGTTATCAACCGGCAAACCAGCACCTTGTGCACCGTCTTGAGCTTGCACGAACACAGCGGTGGTTAGTGCAGGTACTGTGAAGGTTTCAGCGGTAAAGGTTGCGTTTTTCACTGTGTCGTCAGCTGAGTTTTGTTGAACGTCATGAAGCGTAAAGCCTGTCGCTCCTGTGATCTTGAACGATTGAGATTCACTGGTTGAGTTTACAACCGCGACAATCGCATCGTTCTCTGGATCGAGGTCTGTACCTGCGGACACACCATCATCAATAGACATGACAATCAAGCCTTCGACTTGGTCTTCGCCAACGTTACGGAAATCGACACGCTTCATAACTTCGTCAGCCGTATCTAATCGGAACAGTTCGCTTGAGCTACGGATCTTTAATAGCTCTAGGAATTGCTGCTTAGTTAATTCAATGTCGTCTGCGTCTGGTTTCGCCGTTGGGTCCGCAATGATGGTTTTGATCAGATCCCAGTTCGCACCATCTTTGTCTTCACGAGGTAAGCCGACGTTCCAGTTGTTATCAGTACCATCAAACATTACGCGGTTGTACCAGTCACCAGAATCGTAAGAATCGCGCTGCATAGACTTAGATCGTAGCAGTTCAGAACCCATATGGATGAATGGTATGCCTTGGCCTAGCATCACGGTAGAAAGCGATACAGACTGCATACGCGCACGCTCTGCAGAGCTAGTACCAGTGGCGATCTTGTAAGCGTTGTTATCCCAAAGCGTTTGGTTATCGTGTTTTGAAACGTAAGAGATGTTCTCTGAAGGCATCTTGGTGTAACCAGCTGGCGCCCCGTTGTAATCAACGTTTTTACCCAGTTTGGTATCGCCTTTGTAATCAATCAGTACGTATTCTGCGAGGTTACCTGCCATACCCAAACGAACAAGGTCTTGGTTATGTAAACGACCGTTGATTGAGCCTTGATCTGTCTTGGTTTCTTCATTGGCAATCGCTGCATTACCAAAGCCTTGGTTAAAGCGAAGTGGGTGGTTGCCTTCTGAATCGACGCCACCATCAAATGGGCTACCGCCACGAACTGCATCACGCAAACGGTCTGAGAATGTGCCGATCTCTGTACCCGCCATGTTTACTTGGTTCGCTTGATCGAAGCGGGCGTTGTTGGCGACTTCACCAAAGTCCCAGCCTTCCCCGTAGAACAGAGTATTCGGGTCAATTTTACGTACTTCTTCTAGCGCTTCGACCATCACGTCTTTTGGTTGGTGGCCCATTAAGTCGAAACGGAAACCATCCACTTTATAGTCGTCAGCCCACACCTTAAGAGAGTCGACCATCAATTTACCCATCATCAGGTTTTCGGTCGCAGTGTTGTCACAACAAGTCGAGTTTTCTACGCCACCAGTGTTGACGTTAAGACGGTGGTAGTACCCAGGGACAATCTTATCCAGTACCGACTTATCGTTCACACCAGACGCATTGGTGTGGTTGTATACCACGTCCATGATCAGCTTGAGATCCATGTCGTGCGTGGCTTTCACCATTTGACGGAATTCTAGAATGCGCTTCGAACCATTAGGATCTGTCGCGTAACTCCCCTCTGGAACCGTGTAATGGAATGGGTCGTAGCCCCAGTTGAAGCTGTCCAGCATGCGCAGGTCATTCATCAACGCTTGTGCATCGCCTGTTGAAGGATCATAACCATCGAGTACTTTTTCGATGATTTTGTTTTCGTCTTCGCTTCCACACAACGCAGCGGTAGGTTTTACATCACATAGCTTACCAACTGTGTCAGTAATATCGACACGGCTCGCTTCATCTTCATCAACGGTAGCGATATCGAATGCCGGTAAGATATGTAGCGTCGTCAAGCCCGCATCTTTCAATTCTTTTAGGTGTTTGACTGACTCACGATCTGCTTCTGTGAGAGCGAGGTATTTTCCATTTAGGTTCGCTGTACCTAGCTTATCGCTAAAACTAAAGTCACGAAGGTGAGACTCGTAAAGTACATGGTCTTCGTCTTTCTCTACGGTTGGTCGTTCGTAGTCGTCCCAGTTCGCTGGTTTCAAGGTTGAATCATTAAGGTCGATGACTTGAGAGTATGCAGAGTTCTTCGACAAACTGAGTGAGTAAGGGTCGGTTACTAGGCGAGTTTCAATGTTACCTGTGGTTGGATGGTAAACCTTCACTTGGTAACGATAGTAACTGTTGACTGCATTAGACACAGCATCAGTCGCCCAAATGCCCGTCTCAGTGCTTTCCGTCATTGGGATCACTTGGGAACTTTGCAGATCTTCGCTGTATAGGATGAGTTCTACATTTTGCGCTGTTGGTGCCCAAAGCTTGAAGGTAGCCGCACTGCCTTCAACAATAGCACCTAGTTCTTCACCCATCGCATTACCAGTATCTTCACTAGCAAATACCGCATCAAGTACACCTGGTTTTTGAACCTCAGTTGAAGAGATAACATCGCCATTAGCATTGTAGGCAACAAAAATTATCTGAGATTTTAAGATGGTGCGTAACGTGTTGTCGTCAACGTCGATAGCAAGGGCTGGTAAGCTTGCAAGGTGGCGGAAACGCTCTTTCAATTCAGAAGATAGCTCCCCGTCTTTGCTTAGTTCAATTGCAGTTCCGCCGACAATTTCTTTGTCGTCGTTCATCGTGATGCTGTTATCTAATGCATAGAAGAGTTTGACAGAATCGGCATTGCTAGCGGCTTCCCAAGCAATGGTGGTCGCGTCTAACCAATGTGCTTTTTGGCCATCAATATTGACTGGTCTTTCTGAAATTGGGTCGTAGTACAACTCGCTGCTGCCATGGAATCCGAATACACCTTGCGAATCACCAAGCTTGGCTAACTCGATTTTCGAATTTGCACTACCAAACGCTTTTTCGTCGCCATTGTGTAAGATGAAGTTCATGCATTTATGCGGGTCAGAAGCATCAGGATCGACTTTTAACACATAGTAGGCACCGTAGGTATCGCTGATGCCGTCAAATTCATATGGTGCGTCCCAGTTGGTACCGCTTTCACTAAGACCCATTGCGATTAAGTCAGTGCTGGTGCAGCCTTCGCCATTCCAAAGGTGCAACCCCCAGCCATCATAGGTCGAGCTAGACGTGCTCGCAGCCGCGACATCACGTTTGTAGTAAACAACGACTTCGTTTTCGCCAGCTTTGTATAAGCCACTGTTGCCAGCATCCGTGTCGCTGTCGTTATCGCTACCACAGCCTGCGATAAGGGTGGCAGTGAAGAGAGGCAATATCGCTTTGGCTAGTGTTGAGCGTTTGAAGCTTCTCTTTTTTGTAATGTTGAAGGTGCGTTGTAGAGTGATGTTCTTATTAATATTTATGTTGTTCACGTTTGATATCCATATTTCACTTTTTATGAAGATGAATATCCTAGCTTTAACTAAGGTCAACTATTTGTGATGGCAATGTATAAAGTTATTTTTAATTAGTAAATATAGGAAACCTAGTGTCAGTATCACGCTTTGTATCTGGTTGTGGTTAAATTAATTGGATCAATCACTCATTTGTTTAATATCAATAATATAGGGCGTAGAAGCTAGGCGTAGTTAATAAGGATGAGAGCTCATCCTTATTAATGTGAGATTAATATCACTTTGTAATGTTCTTATTTTTCAAGAGTAATAAAGTTTTCATGTTCTATTTGTTCTTAATATCAATATTAGTAATTTTTATGTATTAGGGATGATAGCTGCACTCAAGGAGAAGCAAAAAAGTAGGTAGATTACGTCAGTTTCATTTGCAGATATTTGCAATTCCTATAAATTCCACAGTGCATTTAAGGAGAAGGTAGGTTTCTTGTGAGCGAAACCACCAGTTATCCATCTTTATCAAAATCTACAGGGCGTAAGCTACAGTATGTGAGCTGTTGCCCAAAGGAGTTGATGTTGTCTTCATCTATTCAAATCGCTACCACTTATCTGGTTCTGGTGGCGGTGTCTGTGTTGTTTGCGGGAAGTTCTAAAGCGCTGTTGGTGTGGTATTTCGTTATCGGTGTCGTGACGTTTTTTGTGTACGCAAAGGACAAGCAAGCCGCGATTAATGGCAATTGGCGTGTGCCTGAGAAAACCCTGCACATTTTGTCTGTTGCTGGTGGCTGGTTAGGGGCTTTGATTGCTCAAGATAAGCTACGCCATAAAACGCAAAAGCAGCCGTTCAGATCTATCTATTGGCTGACAGTGGCAATGAATGTTGCGGTGTTTGTGTGGACGCTAACCCCGAGCGGGCAGGTGATATTTGGTCGTTGGCTTAGTGATCTGGTGGGTTACTTTTAACGAGAATAACGGTTAGCACCGGAGTACTAACCGTTAAAACATAGAAGTTATTCGATTAAAGCATCGGAATGGTCGACGCTAACAGCAAGCCCGCCATACCGTAGTTAAAGCTTTTGATGCGTACTGGCGTTGTTAGCCAGTGTTGTAGCTGTTTGCCTGCTGCCGTCCAGAATGTCACTGATGGTAAGTTGGCTAGCGTGAATATCGCCGCGATGATCGCAAGCTCCCACCATGAACTGCCACTGCTATACACTGAAATCGCAGTCAGTGCCATTGACCAACCTTTAGGGTTTACCCACTGAAAACTTGCTGCGCCAATGAAGGTCATCGGCTTATAAGCTTCGGTGCTTTTGGCTTTACCGCTCAATGCTATCTTAATCGCAAGGCACACGAGGTAAGCAAGACTCAGGTATTTCAATATTTGGTGAGAGACAGGGTAAGCGTTGAAAATGCCCATCAAGCCGAAACCAACCAGCAGTAACATGGCTGCAAATCCCAGAGCAATTCCTAGCATGTGCGGAATGGTACGGGCAAAGCCAACATTGGCTCCTGATGTCATGAGCATGATGTTATTTGGACCTGGTGTGAAGGTCGAGACAAACGCAAACAAGGCAAGTGCGCTAAGTTGTTCTAAAGGCATTGTGATTCTCCAGCAGTAAAATGAACGAAGTGACTGACCGGTCATGACTTTCACGTGTTGAGAAACATAGTAGGTGGAAAGTGAGGCAATTATGTGCTTTTATTTCACTTATTATCACTAAATGCACAATAATAAGTACCTATGGATAGATTTGACGAAAGGATATTGCAAGAGCTTAAATTGGACGGCAGAATCTCCAACATTGAGCTTTCAGAACGAATTGGCTTGTCGGCTTCAGCGACCCTAAGGCGAGTACAAGATCTCGAACGTAAAGGTATCATTCAAGGTTACCGCGCAGTTCTGGATAATGGCCTAATGGGTGTCGGCTTTATTGCTTATGTTTCGATTGGTTTATCGAGTCACAGCAAATCGGCTCAACTAGAGTTTGAACAACATGTCAGCATGGAAAAAGAGGTAGTGGAATGCCACAACATTACCGGTGCTAACGAGTACTTGCTGAGAGTAGAAACCAAAGATCTGCCGGGCTATAAGAAGTTTCATGCCGATGTGCTTGGGGAGTGCGCTCAGGTTCAATCAATAACGACCATGGTTGTGATGGATACCCCCAAAGATGAACGCTAGTCGAGTTTTATTTCAGGAGAGGCGTAGTGCCAAATACTAATCAGTTGTTATTGTTCTTAGATGTCGTTCAACAAGGGTCGTTTACCAAAGCGGCAACCTTGCACGACATGGACAATTCCTCACTCTCTAAACAGATAAAAAAACTCGAGCAAGACTTAGGTGTTCAGCTGCTCAACCGTTCTACGCGTTCGTTCTCGTTGACGTCGGCAGGGGAAGATATTTTAGCGCAAACCTATGTGCTGAAAGATACTATTAACCAGATCCAAGGCATTGCTGATTCATACCAGTCTGAACCCAAAGGTGTACTACGAATTACGTCGCCCATCTATTTTGGTCAGCAATACTTGCAACCTATCATTACTCAGTTCATGAGAAAGTACCCAGATGTTCAGATTGTGCTGTCATTAGACGACAAGATCGCCAACATTATCGCAGGGCAGTTTGATATCGCATTTCGCTTCAGCAAGTTGGTGGAATCAAATCTAATTGCCAAGAAGATTGCCGACAGTAACTTTATGTTGGTCGCCTCGAACGACTTTGTGAAGCAGCATGGTGAACCTAAAACGCCACAAGATTTGCTCGCGTTACCCGCTGTGATTTATACCAATGGTGATATGACGGTTGATCATCTGAGAATCAGTGAAGAGCCGCATGGCAACACTTTCCAGAGCCTAACGATTCGTGGCAACTATAAGGTGAGTGATGTTCGCACCATGGTGTCTTGTGTAAAAGATGGCTTAGGCTATGGCTTTCTTGATCAATCAAACCTGTACGCATCGATGAAAGAGTTGGGCTTAGTGACACTGCTTCCTGATTACGCTATCTCAACAGCGGATACTGCTATATACGCCGTCTACCCACACCGTAAGCAGACCAAGCTAGTGAAAGAGTTCATCACCTCAGTGCAAGATTATATTGGGTCGCCGACGATTTGGGAGAAGATGCAGCAAGATTAACGGCTTCTCTGCCATATCAAATCAAAAAAGAAGCCAGAACGTCACATGAACTGGTTTCTTTTTACTTTTCTAACGCTCACTAATTTACAATGTAAAGTTCAGCTATAGCTGGCGTGCGCGTCTCTTTTTCCACAAAGAGTGCCCTTTGATTGAAGTTAGTGGTTGTGAATCGCTTCCTTGCCACTTGGGTACGCTTTTGAACCCAGTACATGACCGTCGACTTCTTTACCATAGTAACCTTGGTGGTTGTGGTAACGCTTAGCATTGCCGGCAACATCACCCTTGTATCGTGGGTCTTGTGGGCGTTCATGGCTGTTCACAAAAGCTGCCACATCCCATGCATCTTGAATTGAAAGTTGCTGACTCTTACCAAGCGGCATGTTTTCGTAAATGAAATAAGCCGCTGTGTTTATACGGTGCATTCCCGCGCCCCAGTTAAACGCGTTCTCACCCCATAATGGTGGGAAGTAAGAGCGACCATCAGCTCCTTTAATGCCTTCGCCATTTTCACCATGACATGTTTGACAGCTGGTTTGGTAAACCTTTTCACCACGCGCTATTGACGGCTCTTGTTCAGGGTTAGCAATCTTAGGGTAGCCGCGGCCTGCCAACTTGCTGCGATCATCGATTGGGTATTTGCTTAACAGCTCTTCTGGTAGAGGGAAACTTTCAGCTTTACCACCGACTTGTAAGTCAGCATCGCTAATCTCAGGAACCGGCGTGTCTTGCATGCCGTTCTTGTCTAAGATGCCGCCCATCGCCAACCAGTATGAGTAAGCCGTCAGTGCGACCATCTCTTTTGAACCCACGGCTGGTGGCAGGCCATTCATTGAATAGGTGAAACAGCCTTGAATACGCTCTGCGTAGCTGTTGACCTTGTCGTTTTTCTTACGGTAAGCAGGGTAGGCCATGTACGCCCCCCAAAGCGGTGCTGCGTTGGGCTTCATGCCCGCTTGCATGTGGCAGTTGACACAGTTTTGCTCGTTGCCCACGTATTCGCCGCGCATCTGCTGCGAATCAACAAACAGTGAATAGCCCAGTTTAACTTTGTCGCCAAATTCCCCAGCAGGAATATCGACCAAGTCTCGTGGCACCAGATACTTGTTATCTTGAGGTTTCTCGACTGCTGGCAGTTCGGTTTGGCGATCGGGTAACTCACCTTCGGCATAAGCGATTCCAGAGGCAAGGGTTGCGGTAATTAAAAGTAATGTTTTCATGCGAGCCCTTTAGTATCGGAAAGATGCGAAGTAGTAAGACAGGTTCTTGATTTCATCGTCGGTCAACTTGCCAGCGATATTTCCCATCATGTTCAAATCATCACCCTTGCGAGTGCCGCTTTTCCAAGCGTTGAGTTGCGCTTGAATGTAGTCGGCGTGCTGGCTTGCTAGGCGAGGGAACTTATCTACGCCCATACCACTAGGGCCATGACACGTGGCACAAGCGGGAATGTTTCTATCCCAATCGCCTTGGAATACAAGCTTGCGATACGGGTTATCAATATCGGCTTGTGAGCCGCGCTGTTCTAAATCTGTGAATTCGTATGAAGGTAGTGAGGCAAAGTATTCCGCAACTTCACGACGAATAGCAGGATCAGACACACCATCGGCCATGCCTTTCATGATCGCACTTTGACGTTCACCATTAGAGAATAGAATCAGTTGATGTTCGAGGTAATCGGCATTGAGCCCAGCAAGCATAGGGGCGATGTTAGGCATACCTTTCCCGTCAGCTTGATGGCACCCGCTACAGGTTTCTGCGGCTTCGGGCATAGGGTTAGGCGCTGCTTGTGCAAAACCGGATAAAGAAAGGCTTCCTAAAGCAGCGATGCAAAGCGTGAGAGTTTGAGTTTTTATATTCAGCTTAATCATGAGGCGTCGCTATTGGTTGTAATGCACGCATTTTCGGCATAATTGAGCACTTACGCTATTGTGGATTTCCACATTAATTCGCTTGGAACTTGAGGTAAATCTCACATTAATAACCTTAATCGTCATGGTGGTATTTAGTGAGTCCCAAAAAGCTGATTCAAATCGCCGTTAACGAAATGCAAGGGAGCTGCCATGTTCGCCTCGGTGTAACTGCTTGTTAAGGCTCTTTTATGGCACCGATTGTATAAGCATAGTGACTTTATGGAGACTGGCTAAAAATTGTGGCGTAGTGAAGACTGACTGATTGCTTGGGGTAGGGCTGCCGTTCGAAAAACAGAGCAACCTCGAAGGACGAAGTTGCTCTGTTGTGTTCCTAGTTACGAATGAGTAGGGACATGGTTGGATAAGTGCTTAAGTGAGATCTTACGGAGTTTAAATTAAACTTTGTAGATCTTAGCGGGAAGCGCTTGTCTTGCTGCTGCGCCCACCACCCAATCCAGCATGACGCCTTTGCCTTCTCTCGTCGGGTCAATTAAACCAATATCATTGATGTTAACGCCATCGTTTGACTTCATTTTTACCGGTTGCTGCATGTCCCCAATCCAGTGCGCACGTTCGCCGAGCTCTTTGTGTCCAAAGCCGTGTTCAAAGCCTAATGTGCCTTGTTTGATGCCATCAATCACCATCGCCAACGCGTGTGTGGTTGAACTCGGTGTTTCAATGGCAAATACGTCGCCTGTTTTGATGCCAGCAGAAGAGGCGTCTTGCGGGTGAATGTAAACTGGGTTCACGCCTTTGATCGACTCCAAACGTGGTGACAAGTTAGATACTGCACTGTGAATGTTGGATTTAAAGTTGGTTAGAGTAAATGGCCACTCTTTGGTCGGGAATTGCTCTGCTAAAGGTGTGCCGTCTGCCAGTTTCTGTGGATACCATGTCGGGCAACCCATGTACTGTTCACCACTGATGGTGTTGCGAGAAGTACCTAGCTTTTCATTCCAGATTGCCAATGGTTTGGTCCATTTGTACTTCATGGTTTCATTGGTGTAGGCATTGGTTGCGTCTTCAAAACGACCGCCACGTGCGAAGATATACGCCACTTTGAGCATCTCTTCTGGCTTGAGCGTTTTGTTCATCACAGGTACAAGGCGTTCTAGACCAGACCAAACGATATCTTCGGCATCTACATTCGGCACTCCGCCTTTAACGAACGCTAGATTAGCCGCAGAGCGTAGGTAGAAATCTTCCGCACTATGGATGCCGTGCCAGTTACCTTGGCTGTCTTTAATGACGTTATCGCCAAAGCCACCTAAGCCAAGTGTTTTCGCGACATCAATAAAGAAGTTCTCTAGGTTGATCGCGCGCCCATCTTGAGTGCGTGAGGTTTTAGGCTCAACTATCGGCCAACGAGCGGTGATCGCTTTGGTCGCAACGCCATGCCAAGGTGTTGCCATGCCCCAGCTTTCGTAGGTAACCGTGTCCGGCACAAGGTAATCTGATAATGCTGTTGTTTCATTGATGAAGGCATCGATAGAGACGATCAAGCCAAGCTGTTTTGGATCTTTAAGCTTTACACCCAACAGGTTATCTAACCCTGGCACGCCATAAAGTGGATTAGCCATGTGGTTGATCCACGCTTTTGCGCGGTAAGGGTAACCATCAATCGCAGCTGATAAGTGCTCGGTTAAAAGCGGTGCTGAGATTGGGTACCACGGCGCACGTGTTGGGTAGGGTGATTCACCAGCTGCAACACGGCGTTTGTATTCGTTGGTCTTGTGATACGGGAATTTGCTGCGAGACAAGAACACGCCTTGAGGCTTAGTTTTACCTTTGAACTTGGTAAAGTCGTAACGTGGACCAGCAACAGAAGTCGGGTAGCCGCCCGCTTTTGCCATCGCACCACCTTTGGCGTTGATGTTACCTATCAGCGCGTTCAGCATCAGAATAGAGAACGAGTTGTAGAAACCATTGGTGTGCATGTTGCCACCGTGAGTATCCACCACTGCTTTTGTACCATAGCTGGTGAAACGTTTCGCTAGCGTAATAATCTGATCTTGTGGGATTTCACATTGCTCACTGTAGTAAGCAAGGTCGTATTTGAAGGCTTCTTCTTTCAATCGTTGTAGAGAAGACTTAACACGGACGGTTTGACCATCAATTTCTACGTCTTGATCGACGAACAGAGCCGCTTCATTCACCTGAATATGCGATGATAATAGTGACGTTGTCACATCTAGTGCGATGAAGCCATCATCGTCAGACATCGGCTCACCTGTTTCTAGCAAACCAATATCCGATGCACGAAGCATGCGCCCGTTTTGTGGGTGTGCTTCGTCGCTGATCACGAGGTGAGATGCATTACACCAATGGGTGGTGCCGGCTTTCTGCATCGCTTGCGCACTTGGGCGAGACAAGAAATCATGGTTGTAACGTTGGTTCTCGATGATCCATTGGATCATGCCCAATACTAATGCTGAATCGGTGCCCGGTTTGATCGGAAGCCAGTTGTTGCGATCGCCCGCCGCAAGGCTTGATGATCCTGCAGGAAGGCTTGGCGTCACTATGGTGTAGCTCAGTTTTCCGTTAGTACGCGCCTCTGCAAGTTGTCGTGCTTGACGCTTAAACGGGTTACCTGCTTGAGCCGGAGACATACCGATGAAAAGAATGAACTCAGCGTTATTAAAGTCGGGTTTTAAGTGCGAGAACTTATCTAAATCATTCATGATCGCGCCTGAACCTGCGCGGAACGCGTAGCCACAGTAAGAGCCGTGGTGGCCAAAGTTGCGAGTGCCGTAGCTGTTAAACGCAAAGCGCTTCAAGATGTCATCACGGCCTTCATTACCCGCATTGGTCACAAGCAGTTGGTTGGCTTTTGGTCCGTATTCAGGGTTGTTCGGATCAAGTGGTGTTTTGATATCGCGAATCGAACGTAAGCCTTCCACTTCCCCCTCACCGAACAAGTCACCACCTTCGGTGATCTCAGAGATAAGCTGTTCGTAGCTGATGGGTTCCCATTTTCCCTCACCGCGCTTACCGACACGTTTAAGCGGTTGAGTAATTCGGTATGGGCTGTTTTGAATCTCTAACATGCCATTACCACGGGCGCAGGCTGTCGAGCGGTTATTGATACCTGATTCACCAGACAAGCCAATGTAGGCGTCTTTTACCGGCGTTTTGAACGGGATCTGCTGATCACTTGATAGCGGGTGGTACGGGTTACCTGAGATACGTAAGATCTCGTCATTGCGATTATCGATACGTACACGCAAGCCACACAGTGTCCAGCAACCGAAACACATTGATGGTGCCACGCGTTGGTTTGGATTTGGCGAGATCTTACCTTGCTCATCGACACTGTACTCCGTCTCTAACGAATTACCGTGGTGGATGTGGTTGGTTTTCTTGCCAGCTGTGCCATCGATAGCACCGTGAACCATGTGTTTTGTGGTTGTCGCATAACCTGCAGCAAAAGCTCCAACACCACCGGCAGCAAGGCCTGTTTTCAAAAATTGACGACGTTTGTTATCCATGATGATTCCTCAGACTACAAGCTATGTGAACGGTTAAGTGGTGACGATGTATTTTGGTTTGGCTTCGATGTTGTCTTTGGTGCAGAGCCAGTTGTTCTTGTAGATCCAACAGACACGATTTCAGAGGCGAACAACGCAAGTGCTAACCAAAGACCACACATACCAACAATGCCGAGCAATCCCGCGCTACCCATAGGCAGTTCATAAGGGAATGGACCCACATCAAAACGTGGAATGGTTTGAACTTCCATCATGGTGACCCAACGCACCGCCCAGGCTGAAACCATGGTCGCAAGCGCGACAAGGATGACGCCAAGCTTGCTTTGCGATAGACGCTGCAGCGGAAGAACCAAGATCATGCACAGCAAAATACTGGTGGTCATGATGCCTAAATTGATGCCCCAAGCGTCGTTCTCATAAAGATTGAAATGACCATGGTTAGATGCCCAAATCGAGGTAAGAATGATGGCAAGGCCGCCTGTTAAGGTAATGGTTCTTTGTACTAGAGCGAGGTCTGTTGGTTTCAAGCTTGGTTTGCTTGAAGGCAGCAGAGCCCAAATCAACAGCGTTAAACCCGTTGCAGCAAAGAATGCGGTCGTGAACCAAAGTAGCGGTGAAGCCGGTTGATGCCAAAGCGAGCGGCTCGCCAAAATCGCAATCTCTGCACCTGTGTAAAGCGCGATGCTTAAGCCCGAAACTGCCGTCACTGCAGCGAGTGCAATCATTAGTTTTGTTGAAACCTGCCATTGCCCTAGCGTTAGCCAAGACAAACGTTTTAGAAGCGGGTTTTCACTCTCTTTAAGTTGTGCGATGTCACCTCGTAGATATATCCATGCGGTTGCAACAGCCAGACCAGAGAACAAAGGTAGGAATAGAGAGCCTAACGACATCCATGACCAAGGCGTGATGTGGGCGTAGAAGTGCCAAGCACGTCCTGGTTGATGTAAGTCACCAGTTAGTGCTAGTGGCCCAACAATCGCGCCGATGGCCATCACAAGCACCAGGGCTGCACGAAATTGATGACTGGTTGAATTTTTAAATATCAGGGCAATCAAAAACAGAATCGCAGCCGCGTAAGCCGAACCTATGTAGAAGAAATACTGAACCGCCCACGGTAGCCAAGCGATCTCTTGAGCGGGAACTAACACCTCAGTGATATTCATGCTGTCTCTCCTTGTTTGCTTTGTGTCGCGATTGCCAATTCTTGTTCGCTAGAGGATGAGTTATCGATGGCGGCTGGATCATAAATCGCAGGTTGCCCTTCAATGTGGCTAACGAATCGCTCGTTCATGCCGATATAGAAAACATGTGGGTTGGTATTCTGCTCTGGTTTAAGCACCTTGATGTCGTCTTGGTTTTCATTGAGCAGGCGGTTAATTTCGCTGTTTGGGTCTTTGAGATCACCAATGACACGCGCGCCACCAACACAGGTTTCTACACAGGCGGGCAGCAAGCCATCTTCAAGGCGGTGTGCGCAGAAGGTGCATTTGTCTGCGGTAAGGGTGTCGTTATTGATGAATCGAGCGTCGTAAGGGCAGGCTTGAACGCAGTAAGCACAGGCTACGCAGCGTTCATTGTCGACCATCACGATACCATCTTCGCGTTGGAAGGTCGCTTGAACTGGACAAACCTTGATGCAGGGAGCGTTGTCACAGTGATTACAGAGGCGAGGCAACATGAAAGATTTCACGTCTTGTTGAGCAGTCGAACCATCATCAAGGGAGACTTCATACTGTTTTACGGTGGTTCTGAACTGGCCGATTGGTGCTTGGTTTTCAACGCTACAACCCACTGTACATGCCTGACAGCCCACACATTTACGTAAATCAACCGCCATGGCGTAGCGTTTACCTATTTCGCCTTTGCGGTCAGGTTGGTTGTTATTGCGAATGGCTGTGCTTGCGACTGCGGTATTGATTCCGGTAATGGGAATGAGTGCAGCACCCGCGGAAACTTTGCCGAACTGGCTGAGAAACCGTCTTTTCAATGAGTCCATATTGGTACCTATAAATGGGTATTGGTTCTGTTGAGTTCATTGTCAGATTTTGACCCTACACGGGGTATTGTGGATTTCCACATTCCCAGATCAAAGTTGATCTAGAACAAATGTGGTTTTCGCTATCTAGCTGTTATGCTTTATTTAAAAGTGCTTCAACGCGTTGATAAATCCTTGAATAGGTAACCCGATTGAATAAAGAGATGTCCATGACCGCTCGCAACCTCATCACATTCATCAGTACGTGCTGGCTGAGCTTGAGTGCAGGTAATTGTGTCGCTGCTCAAACGGAGCCCGTTTCGGTAGCGATAAATACGATTGAATCAGAACAGACGATTGAAGTGGGTGTTTTAGCTATCAGGGGCAAACTTGCAGCGCAACAACGCTGGCAACCAACGATGGACTGGTTGTCTGAGCGTATCCCGGGAAAACACTTTGTTCTCAAGCCCTTTAACTTGGAAGAGATGGCCGAAGCGGTAAAGAAGGTCGAGGTCGATTTTGTAATCACTAATCCAGGTCAGGCGGTTCGTTTAGGACGTCAGTATGACCTCTCTTGGATGGCGACTATGACTAGCCACAACTACAACGATCAAGGTGTGAGCAGCACGCGTAGTATCGGGTCTGCATTAGTGGTCAGAAGAATGTCACCTTATATCTCTCTAGAACAATTGAGCGGTAAGCCGATTGCGGCAGTATCTGAAAATGCTTTTGGTGGTTACCTCACTATGCGTTACCAAGTGATGCAACAAGGGCTCAACCCCAATCACTTTTTCTCTAATACTCAGTTCTTAGGTTTCCCTATTGATGCCAGCTTGTATCAACTGCGTGAAGGGCACATTGAAGCTGCGGTGGTGCCTGCGTGTTTGGTCGAGAGCATGATCAGCGAAGGTTTACTGGTGGCTAGTCAATATCGTGTTATCGACAATGAAGCACCAGAAGGGTTCCGATGTCAGGTGTCTACGCCTTTGTACCCTAACTGGTCGTTTGCCAAAACAGAGCGAGCCTCTTCAGCATTAGCTAAGCAGATGAGTCAGGTGTTATTTGCGGTGCCAAAAAGCAGTGCGCCAGCCATTGCAGCGAATGCATCGGGTTGGACTTCACCGACAAGCCTGCTGTCGATCGATAAGCTATACCAACAACTCGACATGCATCCACTGCAACAACCTTGGTGGAAAGAAGCGTTAATCTGGCTCAAATACAATCAACAGTGGGCATGGGCGTTCTTTATTCTTGTCGTATCGCTGAATGCTTACCACTTCTGGTTGGAATACAAATTCAGTCGCAGCAAAAAACAACTAGAAGCGACGCTGTACAAGCTGAAAAGTAAGAGTGAACAGCTAGAGCACTCACAACGTATCGCGGTAGTTGGTGAACTAGGTAGTAGCTTGGCACACGAGATCAATCAGCCTCTGGCAGCAATTCGGAATTATAGCGAAGGCGGTTTACTGCGGATTTCGAAGAACAAACCGCTGACTGACATAGAGCCTGTATTTGAGAAGATCCAGTCTCAAGTGGACCGTGCTGATGCGATCATCCAGCGCTTAAGAAACATGATAAAGAAACGTTCATCAGAGAAGTCTCAGACAGATATTGAGCAGTTACTAACAGACACCATTGAGTTACTGCAATTCCGATTACAGAAGCACAAGATCAGCATTGAACGTTATGCGGTGGGCAAACCTATCAAGCTAAATGTTGACCCAGTGGGCTTGCAACAGGTAGTTGTAAACCTGATCAACAATGCGACTGATGCGTGTAATGCTCAGATGCATCGCGAACAAAGCGCTACGTCTGATATTGGCAACAAAAATAACGAACCATCGACAATTAAAGTGATTACCGAGTATCAACCGGATAAAATGATGTTGTCGATTATCGACAACGGCACGGGCTTAGATTTCACTGAACAAGAAGTGACTCAAGCTTTTGTGAGCAGCAAAGAAAACGGCTTGGGGTTAGGGCTCGCGATTTGCCAAGATGTCATTGAAGATCACAGTGGGCAAATGACGATCACGTCACTTACCCCACATGGATGTCATGTTGCGGTGACACTGCCTTTCTCTCTTTTACGTGATTCATAAGGAATCTTGTTATGTCTGAACTTCATCAAAGGCTTCCTGTTTATGTGGTTGATGACGATGAGTCGATGCGCGACTCGTTGGTGTTCCTATTAGAAGAGCATGATTTCACCGTGTCAGCTTTTGAAGATGGCCCGAGTTTTTTGGACTCAGTAGATTTGAGTGCACCGGGATGTGTGGTATTAGACAGCCGAATGCCAGAGATGAGAGGGCAGCAAGTTCATGAGTTTATGGTGAAAGCGCAGAGCCCACTGTCGGTGATTTACCTGACGGGCCATGGTGATGTGCCAATGGCGGTTGAAGCCCTACAAGCTGGCGCGGTTAACTTCTTTCAAAAGCCTGTCAAAGGTAATGAGTTAGCCGAGGCAATCAAACAAGGTTTGGACGCTTCTGAAAAGCACTTACAAATGAATGTGTATCGCCAAGCGTACGCATCATTAACCGAGCGTGAGATAGACATCCTCAAACAAATTATCGACGGCAAGCGTAACCAGAAAATTGCTGATGAATTGTGCATCGCCATGAGAACTGTGGAAGTACACCGAGCGAGTTTGATGAAGAAGTTTTCTGCGAAAACAGTTGCTGAGCTAGCATACATTTATGGGCAGCTTACCTAAGCATAGATGTAAGGTATTAGGGATGGGGAATCATTACTTTTACCACTGATTCTCTGATGACAGGTGGTCTTCATAATTAATCGATATTGAAGCAAGATCACACCATTTATGGAGTGCATAAGGATGGGTCTTAGGAGGCTTTTTATCGCTATGTATTCCTGAGATACTGAGCTAAGTTCATTTTAGGGCGGAACGTTTTAATAACGGCGCGTTTCCCTGTAATTCGAAACATTCACTATAGGTTGATAACTCCTCGATACCGAGGCTGATATCAGCCGAGTTAGGTTAAAATATTTTATGAGTACAATGGGAATCGCAATTGGTGCGACGGCTCTTTCGTTAATACTTGTCGCGGTGTGGCTGATCTCTTTATCGCTAAGAAAGCAGCGCTTGGAACAAGAACGTAAGGCTCGTGCTGTCGCTTACCGAAAAGCGATTGAAAAAGCGCGCATACAAGAGCAAAAAGAGCGTCACTTTAAAGCCGAAACTGGGCATGTACCGTCGATTCTGTATTTGGCGAAAGAAGCTGAACGTAACAATATTAAGGAAGCTCTGTATTGGTACGACAAAGCGGCGCAACTCGATAATATCAATGGCATGTACGGCATTGTACGCCTAAGCATGAAGCGCAAAGAAGACCTGATTTTAAGAGAGAAAGCCAACTTTTGGCAGCTAGCAATCTCTGCTTTAGACAATGATGTATCGGCGAAATTCGAGATGGGTAAAGCGCTCGTCTTTGGTCGTGGAACCGATAAGAACATCCCTAAAGGCTATACCTATATCGAAGAGTCTGCGGCTGGTGGTAATACCGAAGCGATGCTGTTTATCGGTGACTGGTGTCTAGATAAAGAAAATCCAGATTATTCTGCTGAGAGCTCTGTTGAGTGGTACCAAAAAGCCGCCGAAAAAAATAACCTAGACGGCAAGATCAAACTGGGTATGAGCTATTTGAACGGTGTGGGTGTTGAGCCTAACCATGGCGAGGCTGTTTACTGGTTTGAGACGGCTGCAGAAAAGAACAGTGCAGAAGCGATGTTTAGAGCGGGCGAAGCATGGATCGACCATGGCGAACACGGTAATGCCATCGCTTATATCTGGTTATTCCTCTCAGCTCATTTTGGTTACTCAGAAGCAAAGCATTTAAGGGATAAGGTCGGCGGGGAGCTTGGTGTGGATGCCGTCGTGGGCTTGCAGGCTCTGACTAAGCCGATAATGACTAAGCTGACACAAGAAGCAATCACTAAGCACTCAATAATTAAAGCGCTCAATAAGCTCTACAAACGCAATGTACCTGTTCCTAAGAAAGTGAAAGAAGTGCTCGATGAAGAAGGTAACGAGTTGAATGTAGATACGAGCCGCATAGAGACTCAAGCGCCTAGTGAACAAGAGACTAACGTTGATTATAGCCAACAGGTGAATATCGAGCAGGTACCAACAGATAAACAAGCTAGTCAGAATAGTGGTTCTCTAGACTTTAGTCAGTCTGCGGTTGACTCTAGTTGGAACAGAAACCAGTAAGTTGTGCTCATTAGCTGTGTACGATTATCTATGGAGCAACTTGCGATTAGTCGACATATAGCTTTAGCTCTAATCGAGAAACT
Organism: Vibrio satsumensis; assembly: GCF_050337435.1. Classification (NCBI taxonomy): domain Bacteria; kingdom Pseudomonadati; phylum Pseudomonadota; class Gammaproteobacteria; order Vibrionales; family Vibrionaceae; genus Vibrio; species Vibrio satsumensis. The sequence continues at coordinate 179,304 of NZ_JAKJSX010000008.1, forward strand.
CAAGACAACAAAAAGGGAAGCTGATGCTTCCCTTTTTATTTATGTGCTATTTGCTTTTAGAGCTTAGAGCTTAGAGCTAATACCTAAGAGCTTATTAAGCTTTGTTTTGTTCAGCTTTACATACAGCCGCAGTGAACACGACGTCAGTTGAGCTGTTAAGCGCTGTTTCAGCTGAATCTTGAATCACACCGATAATGAAACCAACCGCTACAACCTGCATCGCTACATCGTTAGAAATACCGAATAGGCCACATGCTAGTGGGATAAGCAGTAGTGAACCGCCAGCAACACCCGATGCGCCACATGCCGATACTGCAGCAACAAGGCTTAGTAGAATCGCCGTGAAGATATCAATCTCAATACCCATTGTGTGTACAGCTGCAAGTGTCAACACAGTGATGGTGATTGCAGCACCCGCCATGTTGATTGTTGCACCTAGTGGGATAGATACAGAGTAAGTATCTTCGTCTAGGTTTAGTTTCTTACAAAGGTTCATGTTCACTGGGATGTTTGCAGCACTTGAACGAGTGAAGAATGCCGTTACACCAGATTCACGAATACATTGCAGTACAAGTGGGTATGGATTCTGTTTTGTCTTTACAAAGACAAGCAGTGGGTTAACCACAAGAGCAATGATCAGCATTGAGCTTAGTAGAACCGCTAGAAGTTGACCGTAGCTTGCAAGTGCATCGAAGCCCGTTGTTGCGAATGTTGTCGAAACAAGACCGAAGATACCGAATGGCGCAAGACGAATAATGAAGCGAACAATGTGTGAAACACTGTGGCTAAGGTCTTCGAAAACTGCTTTGGTTGTTGCAGATGCGTGGTGCAGTGCAAGACCAAGGCCGATTGCCCAAGCAAGAATACCGATGTAGTTCGCGTTCATTAGCGCGCTAACTGGATTATCTACAAGTTTGAATAATAGGGTATGAAGAACTTCCGCAATACCTTGAGGTGGGTTAGCACCTTCAGCGCCAGCAACCAGTGTCAAAGTGGTCGGGAACATGAAGCTCAATACTACTGCGGTCAGTGCAGCAGAGAACGTACCAATCAGATAAAGCACAATGATTGGACGCATATGGGTATGCTGACCTTTCTTTTGGTTTGCGATAGAAGCTGCAACAAGAATGAATACTAAAATTGGGGCAACAGCTTTCAGAGCACCAACAAACAGACTACCTAGTAGGCCTGCATCTTGAGCTGCTGAAGGAGAAACCATGGCGAGAACGACACCGAAAACAATACCAGCAAGGATCTGTAGAACGAGATTTCCACGAGCGATGCGGGCGAGCATGTTGTGATTTTGCATAAAATACCTGCAATTGTTAATTTATTATAGTGATGTATCTTTTTATAAAGTTGTACCAAATCCGACTATACACTAGTGGAATGGGCGGTCATATTAGCGGGATCTAAGAGGGTGTCTAGGAATAGTTTACTTTTAGGGTGATTGTTTGCGCTACGTGGTGTTTTTAGAGCTAAATGTTAAATAAATGTATTCTTAATGAGCTATAAATCTGCAATGTGGCATTTGGTTAACTCATTATAGTGAAAACATCGAAATGTAAATCACTACTAATAAGAACATTGTGTGCATAAATAGTCACACTACGACCAAGTTGAAACAAAAAGCCCCACGTCTTTAATAAGGTGGGGCTTAGTTGTTTAAATAAAGCTTATTGTGATTACCTCAAGGGTTTAGTCAGAAGCTTTTTTAATGTTGCGGCTTTCTGATTGCACGGTTTTGTACATCTTGGAAAGCTGTTTGCTGTTCGCGCGTTGCTCTGCCAATGAGGCGCCATTTCTGGCTTGCTCTCGCAATAGCTTTTGATAGTTATTAAATCGTCGTTCAGACAACTCACCACTCTCAATAGCTTTGCGTATTTTGCACCCTGGCTCTGATTCATGATGACAATCAGAGAATCGGCAATGCATGGCTAACTCTTCGACATCAGAAAAGGTTTCACTCACGCCTTCAGCGCAGTCTGCAAGTTGTAGCTCTCGCATTCCTGGAGTATCGATCAGTAAACCACCTGATGTTAGCAAGTGGAGTGAGCGTGATGTAGTTGTATGACGGCCTTTACTGTCGTCTTCACGAATACCACCGGTCGCTTGCTGAGTTTCACCGAGCAATGAATTGACGAGCGTAGATTTTCCGACGCCAGACGAACCCATCAAAGCAACAGTTTTGCCCGTTTTACACCAAGGTGACAATACTTGAGTTGAGTCTTGGTCTAGGCTGTTTACCGCTTCGATCATTAGCATAGAATCTAAGCTTTGCACTTGTTGTACTTTGTATTGGTAGTCGTCACACAAGTCTTTCTTGGTGAGTACGATAACGGCTTCAACGTGCGCTTCATTCACGAGAGCGAGATAACGCTCGATGCGGCTTAGATTAAAGTCGTTATTTAACGAAACCACGATAAAAACGGTGTCGATATTGGCTGAAATATATTGTTCAGCTACGCGACTGCCAGCAGCTTTACGGCGGAAGAGCGATTGACGGTCTAGTAAGCGGTCGAATTGCAGATCAGAGTTCAAAATCACCCAGTCGCCAACGGTCATTGCCGGTTGGTTTGGGTGGATGGGTAGAACAATTTCACCTTGCTCTGATGCTAATGTATAGCCACTACGGTGATGTGCGACGATACGAGCAATGGCGGAATGGTCATAGTCTTCGAGTGTCAGTTGTTGTTGGAATACAGGTTGCCATCCAAGTTGTTGAAGTGACATTGGATGAGAAAATGCGTTTTGTGAATTCATGTCTATTTACCCAGACGTGCGAGCTTTGATGGTATGAATTTAAAAGCGTCGAAACGTCAAAAATGCTTTAGAGTTTGGGGCGAATTCAAATAGATAGGACCCCGGATTGATTCATGCGTCATGTGCATGCCTTGATCATGTGCGAGCAAGTGTAAACCGGGTAAAAGTGTGCGGTCGTCAATGGATGACGATAAGTTGGTAGCTCGGTGTTTAAGTTTGATTAACCAAACAAATTAACGCGTTACTTTTACTGCCAGTTTTAGTGTGTTCATTACAATCATCTTCTATTCTCCTTGGTTATTAATGTGGTCAGGCTTTGAATGAAAAGCGAGCTCAGTTTAGCAAAAAGCCACGATGGCGAGAAGTCATCGTGGCTTAATTTATTTCATTGATTGTGAATCCGATTAGTGATGATCGTGATTCATCTTTTTCATGCCGCTCATTACTTTCTTAACTGGCGCTTCAAAGGTTTGCGTTTCACCGTTAGCGAAGGTCAGAGTCATCTCGATCTGCTCACCTTCTTTTAGACCATCTTTTAGGTCGAACAACATAATGTGCAGGCTGCCAGGTTTAAGTACCGCTTCACCATTCGCAGGAATTGTGATCTCATGAACTTGGCGCATCTTCATTACGTCGCCATCAACGATAACATCATGAAGCTCTACTTTGCCTGCTGCGGGTGTAGTCGCAGAAACAATAGCGCGATCTTTGTCACTGTGGTTCATCAGAGTCGTGAATACCGCGCTGTTCACTGCTGAGGGCGGTGTTGCACGTGCGTACGCGTCGTGAACCATAATGTCGCTATTCGCGTGAGCAAAGGGAGTGAGCAATAAGCCTGCTAGAGCAAGTGCTTTTAACTTCATGTTGTTGTCCTTATTTTTATGTTTTGGTCTGGGACCTGACTTTAGGTTTGAACTTTATTCGTTAAGTTCTTTGTTGTTACGTTTTACTGCGTCAGCTTGTTGATAGCCTCAACAATTGGTGCAGGTGTTAACGTGTGCGGTACTTTAGTAATCAAGGTACCGTCGGGCTTTAAAAAATAAAAATATGAGCTGTGGTCAAGGGTATATTCCAACTCTGAACCTTCAAGCTTGGTCTTTCTGAAAATAACACCGTAGTTATGTGCAAGCGTTGTTGTCACATCTAACGGGCCACTTAACCCTTCCATCATTGGGTGGAAGTATTGTGCGTATTCGTATGAGGCTTCTGCTGCATCACGCTCAGGGTCAAGAGATACAAACATCGGGCGAATCTTGGCTTTTGCTTCATCAGAAACTTGGTTAAGTGCACCGGCTAACATAGCTAGAGAAGTTGGGCAGACATCTGGGCAACGTGTGAAACCGAAGTAAACGATACGAATTCTGTCATCGGTTTGGTCAAAGATTTCCGTTGGCTGGTTGTCCTTGCCGAAAAGAGTCGTTGCGGAGAACTCTTGTTTTGCAGCGTGTTTTTCTTGAGTTTCGTTTTGCCCATCAAGATAACTTTTGATACCAAAGCCAAGTACAAAAGCAACAACCAATGCTAACGACCAATTTCTACTCATCTTGCCATCCTTATTGCAGGGTTTACAGTATCGACACCATCAGTGAGCTCACCGATCCATGTCATCTTATCTAAAGTGCATACAGGTAAAATCACATCACCTTCATAGGTATTATTGCCAATGCTCTTTAATTGAAAACGAGCAGATCCCATTTCCATTTCTAAGCCAATAAGAGACAGCATTAATGTGTCAGAAGCTGCGCCTTCCCAAACTACTTTGATTTTGCTTGGAACGAGTGGCTGAGCCGTTTCACTATCGAGTGTCATCGCAACCGCATTTTGCTCACACGATGTGGTTGAAAGCATGCAGTAATCATCTAAGTTAACGTCAGCAGAGGCTTGCTCCATCGCTGATTTAAATTGCTGAATTGCTTGCGGCCCATAAAAGCCTGCCACGAGAGCGATCCCAACAGCAGCAACCTTTAATGCAGAGTGCATGTCGTGTTCTCATCTAATTTTATAAGAGCGGCGATGTTATCATACCCCTCAATACGTGCTTGTATCAAAAAGCAATTTTGTGCGTATGGTAGAACTAAAAAAGCGAAGCTATTGGCTTCGCTTTTGTTTGTTTAATCGAGAGGTGAGCTTAGTATTTTTAAGCATTATCCGTTTTAAACGCTTTCCAGAAGTTGGCTGAATGATTAGTCAGCGTTGCGCTCTGCAAATTTCTCTAGTCCTAGAACCAAGGCAATCGCAACAAACATCATCACAATCGCCATGACCAGCTGAGAAGGCTGAGAGGTTACGGCTTCAAAATCAAACGGTGATAGGTTTTCTTGAATCAGAGGAACTTGTTCACCTTTTGAGTTTGTGCGCCAGCTGATGGTCTCTTTCCACGGCCAAATCTTAGGTAGCGTACCGATCATCAAACCGGTTAAGAACACAAGCGTGAAGTCGCGGAATGAACGCAATAGCCAAGACAGTACATGTGAGAAAGTCAGTAGACCAATCACACAGCCGCCAAGGAATAGGGCAAGCACATCGATTTGAAACGATTTAACGGCGCCAAGTACTGGGCCATACATGCCAATTAGAAGCAGGATAAAGCTGCCTGAAATACCCGGTAAAATCATCGCGCAGATCGCAATCGCACCTGCAATCAGAACATTGATGCTGGTTGGTTCCATTTGCAGCGGCTTAAGCACGGTAATGCTGTAAGCGAAAGCAACGCCAAGCAGTAAAAACACGAATCGAATCATATCGCGCTTTTCTACTTGCTTAAGAATATGGAAAACCGACACCAATATCAGGCCAAAGAAGAAAGACCACAGTGGAACGGGGTGGGTGACCAACAACCAAGAAATCAGTTTTGCAAATGTCGCAATGCTCGTGAATACGCCTGCGAACAGTGAAATTAGGAAGAAACCATTGATGTGATTAAACGCGGCTTTGAAGCCTTCACGTTTCCATAAGCCAAGTACGCTAGGGTTAATTCTTCGAATGCTTTCTAGCAGCGTATCGTAGATACCAGTGATGAATGCGATGGTTCCGCCCGACACGCCAGGAACAACGTCTGCTGCGCCCATCGCCATGCCTTTGAAAAAAGTACTTAAGTAGTTCATTGCTTCATAGAGTTGAGGGTGATTTTGTGCAGTATACAAACTTTAGTGTAAAAAAAGTATGAATATGCCATTGGGGAAGGGCTTTTATTACTCTCTTAACTGTAAGGCAATAAGTTGAAGTGAACATTTGCCTAACATTTAAAATACAACCACTTAGTAATTTGTCATTAACAGTAGAGATGAAACTGATCTCTTATCGATATTGCATCTTGGTTGCATTATGCAAATGCACTTTGCAATTCGCATGACAAATTCATGGTTTTTATGCGATGCAGGGCTTATAAAACGTCGAATAAAAGTTGGCACGCTAACTGCATTATGTACATTGACCCTTCTTAAGCCGAGGGTCACCTAGCCAACTGACGTTGTTAGTGAACTTATGATTTGTTCACAAATATATAGAGCCAATCGCGATTATTGCGGTTGGCTATTTTTTTGCCTGTCGTTTGGTTATCTCTAGTTTTTATCGGTTATCCCTCATTTTCCAAGCGAAAAAAAAGCCAGCCACCATCGGTGACTAGCTTATGCTTTCTCGAATCAATCTCGAATCAATCTCGAATCAATCTCGAATCAATCTCGAATCAATCTCGAATCGTGAACCTGTTTTAGTACCCCATCAACTGCAGCAAGTTCTCCGCTGTGCTGATCGCTTCTTTACGGTTAGCAATGTTGAGCTTTTGGTAAAGGTTACGGATGTGAGTCTTGATCGTGGTACCTGCTACATCGAGTTCTTGAGCGATCTGCTCATTACTGAACCCTGAATAGATCAGACCAAGTACTTGCCATTCACGCTGGGTGAGTGGGCTAGTGCGCACAAGCTCAGGAATATTCGGGTGATTAACCAAGTTCTCAACAAAGTCTTCATCGAAGTGAACCGAGCGACTGCGCTGGGTGGTGGAGATATCCTTCATGATTTGTTGTGCGCGGTGACGTTCTAAGTCACCTAAGCCAGGCTTGTTGCTCAACTTATCCAAGATATGCCCGATAGTCCCACCGTCTACTAAGAAGTTACCGACCATACCGGTTTGGTTAGTCATATGAAGCGCTTCCTCAAGCAGTACACGTGCGCTGTCTTCATCGTTAATTTGTGTACGTAACACGGCTTCAACGATCAAGTTGCGGTTGGTGTCTGTAATCAGGTGCGAACGCTGGGCTTCACTCTTAAGGAAAGTCAGCGCTTCTTCGGCCTCTTCGTATTGCTCAAGGATGATGTGAGCACGAACGATGTTTCTCCATTGAAGCTGGCAGAAGTGGTTGCTTGCCGATTCAGGTCGAACAGCAACGCTCAACCAGTCGCGGATTGCGTCTTTATCGCCTTTCACTTGCCAGAATAAGATCAGAGAAAGTGACGCATTCGCTGTCCAATCTACGTGGTAAGTCGATTGACGCAGAAGGTGTTGGATTTGGTCAATAAATTTCGACGCTTTATCAATCTCGCCGCGACTTAGTGAAATACGAGCCAGCATAGAATAGCTGTGCAGATGTTTACTCGGAGAGTGGTGGCCAAGGATATCTAAGCCTTTGTAGCAGCACTCTTCCGCTTCATCCAATCGGTTCCAACACCAGAAGATCTGAGCGCGGACACGCAATAAGAATTCGTGCAGAGGTACGTATTGAAGCTGATGTTCTTCAATCAATTTGAATGCACTGTCTTGCAGTTCAAATGCCGCTTGAACATAACCTTGAGCAATCAAGATTTCGCTTTGTTGCAGAATCGCCCATAGAGCCTGATGGTAAACCTGATACTGACGTGCCAGTTTTTCGGTTTGTTGCATCATCGGTAGCGCACGGCTTAGGTTACCCATTACGTGATTCACTTCGCCCACAACTGAGGTTGCGACAATGCGGCTACGATAAACGGTGGTGTTCAGTTGGCTCAACGAAAGCTCAGCCAATTCCAATGCTTTTTCAGGCTCATTGCTGTTAATGGCAACTTGTGCACGTAAGGCGTTGTATTGGCCTTGCTGTTGAGTATCGAGTTCAATGTTTCGAGCTTGATATTGAGTCTCAGCCTCTTCCAACAAAGTACCCACTTGGTCATAGCGGTGCTGACTTTGTGCCAACCATGCGCGCAGCATTGAAAGCTTTGGCTCGCTGTAGAGTTGATCAGTAGTCAGTTGCTTGATCGCCATCTCTAAAGATGAAAGCTCACCTTGGTTGAACATCGGCCAACCGTGCTCAGTCAGGATTTGAATGATCAGTTCTGGATCTTCAGCGCGCTGTGCGTGACGCAGAGCTTGGTGTGGAGTGTTTTGCTTGATCCACGCTTTTGCAGCACTTCGATGCAGTTCAGCTTCCTGTTGAGGAATTCGAGCTTGACGCTCATGTGCGAGGAATTCACCAAACAAGTTATGGAAGCGATACCAGTTCTTTTCACCTTCAAGCGGGTAGATGAACAAACCAAAACGGTTGAGTGACTCGATCATACCTAACGCATCTTCACGCTGTGTAAGTGCACACACAAGCTCATCGTTGAAGTGATCAAGCACAGAACATTGCATCAAGAACTGTCGGGTTTCTTTGTCTAGCAGGTCGAATACTTCTTCAACCAAATAGTCCCAAAGATGGGCGTGGTTAAAGTGAGAGAAAGACTCTGCGGACTGTGCCAGGGTGCGTTTTTGGTGTTGTGCCTGTAGCGCGATAAGTTGCAGTGCAGAAGGCCAACCCTCTACATAACTACAAATACTGTCTGCAGTGGTGTCATCAATGCCGTCAGCTACGCGTTGGTTGAAAAAGCGTGTGGTTTCTTCGGTATCAAACGCCAACGAGTCATTACCTAATTCGATCATTAAGTCACGAACGCGCAGGTTTGCTGTACCAAGTGGTGGGGTACCTCGACTGGTAGCAACCAACGTTAGGTTGTCGGGCATGTGTTTGAGGAAGAAGCGCATGGCTTCGTGGATGTCGTCATTGTTGACCAAGTGATAGTCATCCAACACCAGAAAACATTCGTGATGGAATTCCGACATCTCGGCGAACACTTCACTCAATAAAGAATGCAGCGATGAAAACTGTCGTTTTTCTGCCAGTTTTTGGGCATTCGGACAGGCATTTTGAGTCGCTTTATTAAGTGATTGAAGTAGGTAGTTGATAAAGCGGAAGGCATCGTTGTCACTATCATCAATGCTGTACCAACCCACATTGGGTTTATCTACCAGCCATTGTGCAGCCATGGTGGTTTTACCGTAGCCCGCTGGAGAGCGGAACAACACAAGCTTATAGCAATCTGCATTGTGAAGCAGATCGAGAACCCTAGGTCGTAGGATTGCATTATGTAAGCGGCCGGGACGAGTCAGTTTCGAAGGGATCCACATATCGAAGTTTTACACCTATTCCGTGGCTATGTTCTGGAATATCCCAATCTATTGTTGAGTGCATTCCAATGACATTAGCCTAATTACTTAAGTCTTTACTCATATTACGTGAAGCAAAACGTTACCGACTATGATCCTCCTCAGAAACCTTGCGCTCCTGCATGTTTTTGGGTGTCTACGCCCTTTATTTGAGACTTTGCTCACGTTGTGGGTTGGTTTGTGAATGTGACTTCGTTCCTCCCTACACGGGGATCTATGCAAAAGATGAGAGCTGGAAATTATTTTCGTGATCTGAAACTCAGATTTGACAATGACTTTAATCTGGTTAAATAAAAGTCACATTAATTGAAGTTAAGTTATCGAACGGGAGCTTGTGATCTTAGTCACTTCAAGTTTTTGTTCGAAGTCAGAACATGAGAGTCAGATCACTAACCCTAAGTCGGTACGCCCCCTACGCCCTCCCATCTACTCCTAGTTAGTCGCGTTAGCGGGAGGATGTTTAGTTTATGGTGACCATGCACGATATGTCACAGATGAATTAGAACTATTAAAGCGAGATTTCTGAAATGAAACCAACTCAGCAAAAAACTTTCGATAAAGTGTCGTTCCAAGAAAGCGTTAAGAAGCATTTATCTGCAACCTACGCAACAACGATTGAAAACGCGGATAGCCGCGCATGGTACCTAGCAATGGGTCGCGCATTAGCAGAACTCACAACATTCGACCTGCTAGAAACTGAAAACGATGAAAAAATTAAGAACGCGAAAAGCGTTAACTACCTTTCATTAGAGTTTTTGATTGGCCGTCTAACAGGTAACAACCTGATCAGCATGGGTCTATACGAACAGATCACGCATGCAATGGAAGAGCTAGGTCAAAACCTAACTGACCTTCTAGAAGAAGAACGCGACCCATCACTAGGTAATGGTGGTCTTGGTCGTCTTGCTGCTTGTTTCATGGATTCTTGTGCCGCTCAAGAATACCCAACAGTAGGCTACGGTCTTCACTACGAATACGGTCTATTCAAACAGTCTTTCCAAGACGGTCGCCAGCAAGAAGCACCTGACGCATGGCGTGGTGTTGAAGGTTACCCATGGGAAGTCGCTCGTCCAGAACTAGCACAACACATTGGTTTTTACGGTCATGTAGAAGTTGAATTCATCGACGGTAAAGAAGTACGTACTTGGGTTCCAGGTATGGAAGTAAAAGCAATGCCTTGGGATCTACCAATCGTAGGTTACGAGTCAAGCACGGTTTACCCGCTGCGTCTTTGGGAATGTCAGGCAATCGCACCATTCTCACTAGCAAGCTTCAATAACGGTGATTACTTCGAAGCGCAACACTCGCTAATCGATGCAGGTAACATTACTAAGGTTCTTTACCCGAATGACAACCACGAGAAAGGTAAAACACTGCGTCTAATGCAGCAGTACTTCCACTCAGCAGCATCGGTTCGCGATATTCTACGTCGCCACGAAGCAGCAGGTTTTGCTCTAGAAGATCTGCCTAAGCAAGAAACGATTCAGCTTAACGATACGCACCCAACGATTGCGATTCCTGAGCTAATGCGCATCCTGATTGACGAGAAAGGTCTATCTTGGGATCAAGCATGGGAAATCAGTGCTCACACGTTCGCTTACACGAACCACACATTACTTCCAGAAGCGCTAGAAACTTGGTCTGAATCTTTGATCAATCGTCTTCTTCCACGTCACATGGAAATCATCTTTGAAATCAACCACCGCTTCATGCAAGAAGTTCGCAAGATGTGGCCTGGTGACGGTGAGAAGCAAGCGAAGCTTTCTATCATCCAAGAGGGTTTCCACCGCATGGTTCGCATGGCAAACCTATGTGTGATTGGTTCTTACAAAGTAAACGGCGTAGCTGCACTTCACTCTCAACTGGTTAAGAAAGACTTGTTCCCAGAGTTCAACGAAATCTTCCCAGGTAAACTGACTAACGTAACAAACGGCATCACGCCACGTCGTTGGTTGAAGTTCTGTAACCCAGGTCTATCTACACTAATTACTGGCAAGATCGGTACTGAGTGGCCTGCAAAACTTGAGCAGCTAGAAGGCATCGCTAAGTTTGCAACAGACGCGAAATTCCAAAAAGAATTCATGGCTGTTAAGAAAGAAAACAAACAGCGTCTTGCTGATTGGGTTCAAGAGAACATGGGTATCGAGCTAGATACTAACGCTATTTTCGACGTTCAAATCAAGCGTCTTCACGAATACAAGCGTCAGCACCTAGATTTGCTACACATTCTATCTCTGTACCACCGTATTCTTAACGAACCTGGTTTCGAGTGTGAGCCTCGCGTATGTTTCTTCGCAGCGAAAGCAGCACCGGGTTACCACCTAGCGAAAGAGATCATCTTCGCAGTTAACAAGATTGCAGAGAAGATCAACAACGATCCTCGCATCGGCAACAAGCTTAAAGTGGTATTCATCCCTGACTACCGTGTAAGCATGGCTGAAATCATCATCCCTGCAGCAGACGTTTCTCAGCAAATCTCACTGGCTGGTAAAGAAGCATCAGGTACGGGCAACATGAAGATGGCTCTAAACGGCGCTCTAACTATCGGTACGATGGATGGCGCGAACGTTGAGATTCGTGAAGAAGTTGGCGATGAGAACATCTACATCTTCGGCCTAGACGTTGATGGCGTTCAAGCACTGAAAGCTCAGGGCTACAACCCATACGACTACTACAATGCAGATCCACTACTGAAAGCATCTCTAGATCTATTGACTGGCGATGAGTTCACTCCAGGTCAACCAGGTCTTCTACGTGCAACGTTTGATAGCCTGCTAGACGGTGGTGACCCATACCTATGTCTTGCTGACTTCGCATCTTACGTGAAAGCGCACGAAGACATGGGCACGCAATACAAAGACCAAGCAGGTTGGGCTAAGAAAGCGATTCTTAACACAGCATTGGTTGGTAAGTTCACATCAGACCGCTCTATCCGCGACTACGTGAACAACATCTGGAAACTTGAAGCGGTTAACCGTTAATAGTTCCAAAAGTAGCCAAGGCAGTTTCTGCCTTGGCTCAATTAGCTTGTGAGCAAACAGATGGCTTATCCGGTAGCAATGCTTACAAACTGATTGTCACAAGCTAATTGATTAGTAACAAATTAGATAACAACCCTACAAAATAGAAAGCGTCAGAACGTTTTCGGAGAGAGCGATGAAAGAACAGACCGTATTAAAACAAGTCGCAGAAATGGCAAACATTGCCGACAGTTACGTTAGTGCGTGGGGCGATGAAGCACAAGTATCAGACGAGACGATTACGTCTCTATTGGCTTCGTTGGGCTACGATACAAGCAGCGATGATGCACTGCTTAAGTCAGCAGAAAGAAAACACAAAAAAGATGTACTAGACCCAGTTCTTGTCTTGCGTGACGGTGAGCCAGTAGAAGTGGCGCTTAATCTAGGTGTGAGTGCTCGTGAAAGTGAGTTCAGCTGGCGCTTAGAAACCGAGCAAGGAGAGGTACTTGAAGGCTATCTTCAATCTCAAGTCGTTCGTGACGAGCGTGCCGAGGGTGGCCCTTTAGTGTTTGCATTGCCAAGTGATTTGGCATGGGGTTATCACAAGCTAATTGTGAGCCGTAAGCGCCGTAAGAAGCCTTACGAGATGACACTGATTATTACGCCAAAAGCGTGTTTCAAGCAGTCACCAATCGAGCAAGGCAAAAAGCTGTGGGGACCAAGTGTTCAACTTTACACACTAAGAACTCAGCACAACTGGGGTATTGGTGATTTCGGTGACCTAAAACAGCTTGTTGCTGATATCGCTTCTCGCGGTGGGGATTTCGTTGGTCTAAACCCAATCCACTCATTGTTTCCTGCGAACCCTGAAGGCGCGAGCCCATACAGCCCGTCTTCTCGTCGCTGGTTGAACATCCTATACATTGATGTGAGTTCAGTACCTGAATTCGCACTAAGTGCAGAAGCACAACAAACGGTAGGCAGCGCAGAGTTCCAACAACGTCTACAAAAAGCGCGTGAAGCACACTGGGTAAACTACACCGAAGTGTCTGAACTTAAGATGAGTATCTTGCCTCTGTTATTCGCAGAATTTAAGACTCGTCATCTAGACAAGAACAGCGACCGTGCTCAAGCGTTCTTAGCCTTCGTAGAAGAGGGTGGCGACAGCCTAATGCATCAAGCCGCGTTTGATGCTCTACATGGTGAACTACACGCTGAAGATTCTGGCATGTGGGGATGGCCTGTATTCCCTGAGAAGTACCGTACATTCGACAGCCCAGCGACACAGAAGTACATCAAAGAGAACCTAGAAAACGTTCATCTGTACATGTACCTACAGTGGCTAGCAGATTGCCAGATCAACGATGCACAGTCTCTTGCAGAAGAGAAGGGCATGGCAGTTGGTCTGTACCGTGACTTAGCGGTAGGTGTTGCAGATTCAGGCAGCGAAACTTGGGCTGACGAAGGCAACTTAGTTATGGATGCGAGCATTGGTGCTCCACCTGATATTCTTGGTCCTTTGGGTCAGAACTGGGGTCTACCTCCTCTAAACCCAGAAGTGCTTCAAGAAACAAGCTATGACGCTTATATCAAGCTACTTCGTGCGAACATGAAGCACTGTGGTGCACTGCGTATTGACCACGTTTTAGGTCTACTGCGTTTGTGGTGGATTCCAAAGGGTGAAAACGCAACCAAAGGCGCTTACATCTACTACCCAGTGCAAGATATGCTGTCGATTCTTGCGCTTGAATCTCACCGTTACCAATGTAGCGTTATCGGTGAAGATTTAGGTACGGTGCCAGATGAGATCGTAGACATCTTAGCAGATGCTGGCGTGCACTCTTACAAGGTGTTTTTCTTCGAAACATCAGAAGAAGATGGTGGTTTCATATCTCCGAAACACTACGCATCACAATCAATGGCGGCACTGTGTACGCACGATATGCCAACATTACGTGGCTTCTGGCACTGTGATGACTTGAAGATGGGTCAAGAGATTGGTTTATACCCAGACGCAGCACAACTAGAAACTCTGTTCGATGACCGTCTTGAGTGTAAGCAAGGTATCTTAGATTCAGTAGCATGGCACGGTTTCCTACCTGAAGGTGTTGGCCGCGATGCAAGCCAAGTGCCGATGGATTCTTACCTTGCTGAAGCTCTTCAACTGCACGTAGCAGCTGGTGGTTCAACACTACTGAGTGTTCAGCTGGAAGATTGGTTAGAGATGGATAAGCCGGTAAACATTCCTGGCACGGTCGATGAGTACCCTAACTGGCGTCGTAAACTATCAATGAACTTGGACGAAATCTTTGCTCACGAAGGCGTTAATCGTATCGCTTCTAAGCTGACTGACGTTCGAGAAAAAGCAGGTAAGTAATGACGTTGAGTGACTTGAAATTAGGTGGTTTTTTGCTTACGCCGTACGAAACTACAACCTCGGTCACTCAATAATGAATGCTCATCTGGTAGAATAAACCGTCGTTATATTGCCCGCACTAATAGCGGGCATTTTTGTATTATGTTTTTTGGATGTTTGGTTAGGGAGAAACGTTTTGGAACTAAGTTCGATTTCAAAGCAAAAACAAATATATACCCAACTATCACAGGCTTGTTTCACAGACCCATTTGCGTTTTTAGGGCCATACTTACCTTCTGAGCAAGGTGCATTACGTGTCTGGATTCCTGGGGCAGATAAAGTCGAATTGATAGTTGGAAAGGAACCTCGTATTGAGTTAGCGCGAGAGGGTGAAAGTGGTTTCATTCTTAAGCAAGAGAGAGACTTACGTTTCACTCACTATAAGCTTGCAGTTGATTGGGCTGGAGTAGAGCAGATCATTGATGATCCATACCAGTATCATGATTTGTACGCGAGCTATGAAGATCTTCACACACCTAAGGATATGTACCATCACATGGGGGCTCAGTTTATTACGTTAGAGCGTGATGGACAGACGATTTCAGGTACTCGTTTCTTGGTATATGCTCCGCACGCAACAGCGGCAAGCTTGGTAGGTAACTTCAACTCTTGGGATGGTCGTCGCCACCCAATGCAGCGTCTCGATTATGGTATGTGGGGCCTATTCATTCCTGAACTGGAAGAGGGCGCTCAATACAAGTTTGAATTAAAAGGACCTGATGGCGAAGGCTTACCGCATAAAGCTGACCCATGGGGTTTCTACTCTGAGCAATACCCATCATTTTCTTCTGTGACTTACGATCACGCTCGTTACGAGTGGCAAGATGCTAAGTGGCAGAATCGTCCAGTGACGCAAAAGCGTAAAGAAGCGCTTTCGTTCTATGAGCTGCATGCCGGTTCATGGAAGCGTAATGCTGAAGGCGAATTCCTAAATTACCGTGAGCTAGCGGCAGAACTGATTCCATATCTAACGGATCTTGGCTATACGCACGTTGAATTGATGCCTGTTTCAGAGCACCCATTCTACGGCTCTTGGGGCTACCAACCTGTTGGCCTTTTCGCACCAACCAGCCGTTTCGGTTCACCGGATGACTTCAAATACTTTGTAGACCAATGTCACCAAGCGGGCCTTGGCGTTGTGCTTGACTGGGTTCCAGCTCACTTCCCAAGTGACGATCACGGTTTAGCTAATTTTGATGGTACGCCGTTATTCCATGATCCAGACCCACGTCGTGGTTGGCACCAAGACTGGAACTCGTACATCTATGACTTAGGTCGTGAACATGTGCGTCGTTTCTTGGTGGCAAACGCGCTGTACTGGTTCGAGCAATTCCATATTGATGGTATCCGTGTGGATGCAGTAGCTTCGATGCTGTACCTCGATTACTCGCGCAGCCATGATCAATGGATTCCGAACGCAGACGGCGGCAACGAAAACTATGACGCTATTGCAACGCTTAAGTGGATGAATGAAGAAGTGTACAAACACTTCCCGAATGCGATGACCATTGCGGAAGAATCGACCGCTTTTCCTGGCGTTTCTGCACCAACCTATATGGGCGGCTTAGGCTTCGGCTTTAAGTGGAACATGGGGTGGATGCACGATAGTTTGTCTTACATTCAAGAAGACCCAATTAACCGTAAATATCACCACGATACGATTACTTTCCCACTGGTTTACGCCCACAGTGAGAACTATGTATTGTCTCTGTCTCATGATGAGGTTGTTTACGGTAAGGGCTCTATCCACAACAAGATGCCGGGTGATGAATGGCAGCAAACCGCTAACCTGCGTGCTTATATGGGTTACATGTATGCGCAGCCGGGTAAGAAGCTGAATTTCATGGGTGCAGAATTTGGTCAGACGGCCGAATGGAACCATGATGACCAACTGCAATGGTTCTTGCTGGATTACGAACGTCATCAAGGTGTTCAGCGTTTAACGAAAGACCTGAATAACCTGTATCGCTCTGAAGCTGCAATGCACGATCTTGATTTTGATCCGAAAGGATTTGAATGGCGTCTTCAAGATTCCGCAGAAGCGAGTATTCTAGCGCATGAACGTATCAGTGAATCTGGTGAGCGTATATTGGTGGTATCTAACTTTACGCCAGTTCCTAACGAGCACTTTCGTTTAGGTGTACCAGTACAAGGTAAGTACTCACTATTGTTGAATACTGACTCGACTGACTACGCCGGTAGTGGTTTTGAAGTGAAGCAGACTGCTGAGATCGAATCAGTAGAAAGCGAAGGTCTGGATACATCGATTGAGTTGCGTTTACCGCCGCTATCGACGGTATTCTATAAGCTGAATTCGTAATATAATTCACGTAGTCGAAATACAAAAAAGGGAACCTTATGGTTCCCTTTTTCTACTTCAGAGCATTTGGTTTAGTGCTGCTTGAAGTTCGTAAGGTAGAGCATAGAACGTCCTACCACGGTTTCAATAATCCTAATGGAGTCTGTTCCAAAGCTCTCAAACATCTTCTCACGAAATTCACCATTTGAGCTGAGGTCGAACTCTTCAGGGCTTTTAACCTGAGATGCATGGAAAAACATGAGTTTGATAACGTAGCGGAATTGTTCATCATCTAAAGCATCTTGCCAAGATTGAACAAACGCCGCTTCTGACGAGAAGTCTAAGCTTTGGATAACAATCGATAACATGTGCTTGTGAAGCACTGAGCGGATAGCGCGTGTCGATGAATAATAGCCCTGAAGCGTCGTTAAACTAATGCCAATCTCTTGAGCAATCCTTGCATAAGTTAGTGCTTCATGTCCTTCAGCCAGAAAAAGGTTTAGTACGATTTCATCGTAGTGTTTTTGGTTTTCTAGTTTCTGTACTTGAGTAATTCGAGCCATTACAAATCTCTATTGAGTGTAATATTCTGTAAACACAGTATATTAAGAGTTTCTGAATTAAATCTCAAACTCCAAGGGTAAATAACTGGTCAATTTATCGTTAAATATAGTCAGTATTGTGTCATTGGTTCAATTATCAATCAGATTTTGGCATAAACAAAAACACCGCCCTATTGAGCGGTGTGTTATTTAAAGTCTTTGTTTATCTTTGCTAATTCAGATGACTAGAACGGATACCAAAATAACTGCGGCTCTAGAATGCGTTTCGTAATGGCTAACACCACGATAAAAGCGATGACACTTAAACAAACAAAATCGATACGTTTCAAAGGTGCATAGCTATACCAAGTGCGTGCTTTGTGTCGACCAAAACCTCGTAATGTCATTGCGTTAGAGATCTCGTCTGCGCGGTCCAAACTAGAGAAAATGAGCGGGCCTAGAACCTTAGCTACATTTTTGATTCGAGTAATTAGAGGCGCTTTCTTTGAGAGATCTACACCACGAGCTTGCTGTGCATGCATGATATTGATGAAGTCTTTTTTAACTTCTGGCAAGTAACGCAGGGTTAGACTCACCGCATAAGCTATTTTGTAAGGAACACCGATACGGTTGAGGCTCGCTGCAAACTCAGTTGGGTGCGTTGTGAAGACAAAAATCAACGCTATCGGGAACATGCTCATGTATTTGAGCGTAACGGTCACCAAGTAAAACAGTGTCTCTTGGCTCAATGAGTAATTACCAGGAAGCGTCAACAATAACGTTTCACTGCCGATGAGTTCAGGACCCTGTTGTGGAGCCAGTAAATACATAAATAAGGCATTTAGGCTCAGAACACTTGCAGTACCAATCAATAGCGGCTTGTAAACACGTACTGGAACTTGAGTCAGCTTTAATAGGTATAAGCCCGTCAGGATCAAAACAACGATGAGTCTGAGATCGAACGTTGTAAGGACAACGGTTACCCAAGCTAAAAACAGCGCAAACTTGGTGATGCCATTTAGAGCGTGCAGCGGCGATTTGGTATCGATGTAATTGATGCCGAATTTTACTTTTGATGCATTCATTGAGCGCTTCTCTCGTAGTCGATGAAGTACTGCATAAATGCATTGGTGTCGTCGATTTTCATCATGGTCGCGAGTTCATAAATGCTGGTGGTACAAAGATTTGCGCGTTCTAACAGCGAAGGCTGACTGAATACTTCCGTCATCGCGGCATTGGCAATCAGCTTACTGTCTGCAATCACGATTGAACGTGTGGTGTACTCGAGAACGAGGTGCATGTCGTGTGAGATAATCACAACGGTGATGCCTAGGTCGCGGTTGAGTTTTTGAATGAACGCCAGCATCGATGTGTAGTTACGGTAATCTTGACCTGCAGTCGGTTCATCCAAGATAAGAAGCTCAGGCTCCAGCACTAAGATAGACGCGATGGTTACACGTTTTTTCTGACCGTAGCTCAGTGCTTCGATTGGCCAATGGCGAAACTTGCTCAAGCCACAAAGCTCAAGAACGTTTTCTACTTTGTCTTTGATTTCGTCTTCTGTAACGCCACGATTACGAAGGCCAAATGCAACCTCATCGAAAATCATATGATGCGAGATCATATGGTTTGGGTTCTGCATTACCACACCGACTTTCTGACTTCTTTCGAAAATAGAAAGTTCAGATAAGTCTTCGCCGTTCAGGTACGAAGAGCCTGAATCCGCGTCAATCACACCCATGATAATCTTGGTGATGGTCGATTTACCTGAACCGTTCTTACCCAATATTGAAACAAACTCACCCTTGCCAATCTTAAAGCTGACATCTTCGAGTGCGTTTTTTTCACCGTCGTAAGAGTAAGTCAGGCCATGCACTTCGAGCAAAGGTTGATACTGCTTTTCAGCAACGGGAGTAGGGCGTTCAGCAAACCAAGCTTGAACCGCAGGACGGAACCTTTTGTAATCTAAAGCTTTGAGGTTGGACAGCTTGTGTTCGCTTGTTAAAGGTGCTTTGGCTGCTTTAAGGGCTGATAGATAAAGCGGTTCACGAATACCGTGTGTCTCAAGCAGTTCAGAAGCCAAGATTTCATCGGGTGTCATGTCTGCAACGATTTCGCCGCGTTCCATTAAGATCACACGATCAATATCGCGATGTAGAACATCCTCAAGGCGGTGTTCGATAATCACGATAGTTTTGTTGGTTTCTTTATGCAGTTGGTCGATGATCTCAATCGTTGCCTTGCCCGTCTTAGGGTCAAGGCTGGCCAGAGGCTCATCAAACAGCAAGATATCAACGTCATCAACTAAGATACCCGCTAACGATACTCGTTGTTTTTGACCACCAGAAAGGTCGTGTGGAGAGCGATCAAGCATATCCGCCAAGTCGACCATTTTTGCAGTCGACTTAACGAGAGGATACATATCGATGTTCGACATTAACTGGTTTTCCAATGCGAATGCGATGTCTTCGCCGATACTTAAGCCGACAAATTGGCTGTCAGTATCTTGCAATACTGTGCCGACTTGCTCGGTATAATCGTGCATCGAAAACTCAGAGATATTCTTGCCGTTTATCGCTAAAGAGCCAGTTACCTCACCTTTGATTGCATGAGGTATCAAACCATTGAGACACTGACCTAGGGTAGATTTACCACTACCACTTGGTCCAATAATGACGATTTTCTCTCCTTTCTCTATCCTTAGATTGATATTTTTTAGCGTCGGTTTATCCAGCGACTCATATCTAAAAGAGAAGTTCGAAAATGCTATAGTCATTATCGCTTATGCCTCAGTCAGGTTGCGGCTTTGTTTGTTACGCTTAGCGACTGATTTTAGGATCAGGAAGCCAACAACAGCGATCAGAACGGTATTACCCGCTGCGATGATAGACAGTTGAGTGAAGACTTTAGTAAACGGTTCTGCGTATAAGATGGTATCTAGGAATGCAGAACAGCCGTAGCCTACAACATTACCTGCGAGAGCCAGTACGACAAATAGCGCAAAATCTTTCATTGGCAGTTCGCCTTGTTGAAGACGGTTTTTAGTCATCATAGGAAATAGACCAATAACCATGCCCACGATACCTGAGCCCAATACCCAAGTTAGCCATACGCCCCAGCCTGCGAATAAGTCTGTTACCCAGTGGCCAATGAAGCCGACCAAGAAGCCTACAATTGGGCCGAACAAAACAGAAAACAGTGCTAGAACTGCCATTGCTGGTTTCAATGTCGTGTTCGCAAACACTGGGACACCAAACATAGGTAAACCACCAATGCCGTACAGTGCCGCGCCAATGGCGATAACGACGACTGTTTTAGCTGAAAAGTTCATAGATAACCTCGAATACTGAAAGATAAAACATGATAAAGAACGAATATTCGCCATTATTAATATGCGTCTCAATGAGAACGTTTTTTGGGCAAATATAAAAAATAAGGCGCGCATTATACAGTAGAACCCTTCCATAAGGGAAGGTAAGTGTCTAGATGTCTAAAATTCCATCTGAACACCTAGATATGATGAAAAATACACAAATTTACGGTTAATCAAACAACAAAAAAGCCAGAGCGGGTCTGGCTTTTTCATTCATATTAACAATGTGTTAGTTCTATTTTAGGGCTAAGCATCGCTAATTTTTTGGTTTAGCTGACGGTAACTTAGTGATCTAGGTATAGATAGTTCTGCCAACTCTTCATACGAATAAGCACCTTACGCATGATAGATACGTGGGTGAAGCTGTCTGAATAAACGGAAACTTCAACCGCAGTACCCATAGGTAGATGGTATTCAGATAGGTCATCAGTGATGGTTAACTTAACAAACACGCGACCACTGGTACGCAGAGCATCCGTACCTAGTAAAGCACCTCGAGCTTGGAATTGGCTCTCACCAATCGCTGGCAATACTTCATCAATACGGCCTTTAAATACTTTGCCAGGCAGAGCTCTGAATAAAAACTCAGCTTCGAACCCTGGTTGTAGACGCTGCAATGAGTTCTGTCTAAAGGCTGCGGTGTAGAACTGAGCTTCGGTGTGAACAAACGTCATTACTGGCGCCAGTGGAAGTGGCACGGCCATGACACCTGGGCGAAGGGCTAGTTGCGTCACGTAACCATCTGTTGGCGCGCGAACCACAGTCTGTTCTAAGTCAAACTGAGCTTTACGCAATTCCGCTAATAGGCTTAACACCGCAGTGTTCTCACCACCTATCTCAGAATCCAAAGCAATTTTTGTTCTTTCTAAGGTCGCATCTGCCACTTTAACGGCAGCTTCTGATGCTTTATAAGCTTGTCTGCGAGTATCCAATTGTTGCTCAGTAAAGGCGCCACTGTCGTAGCCGCGTTTGTAACGAGAGAATTCACGTTGGGCTTTGTCTCTTTCTGCAATCGCTTTGATTCTCGCTGCTTCTGCTTCAGCGACATCAGATTCCATTCCTAGCGCACCCTGGCTTGCTTCTTTTACTTTCGCCTCTAATCTTGCGACCTCAGCCTCGAACGGAATAGGATCGATTTTGAAAAGAATATCGCCTTTTTTTAGAGGTTTATTCGCTTCCACAGGCACTTCAATTACTTTGCCTCGAACACCGGAAACAACAGGCGTTGTTGAGTAAACTTGGTTACCGATCTGTGTGAAAGGGTGGTTATAGTTCATCAAAAGGATCAATGTACCTATGATGATGACGCCGCCAAGTACTGCAGTTGGAACCGTCCATTTATTAAGCGGGATATTGAACACCTTGAAGATGGTGATACAAAGTGCCGCATAGGTCATTATCAGCAGTAAATCCATTACTTAACCTCCTGATCTTGAGGGTTGTTTGTTTCTTTCTCTGGACTGCTTTGCTCAGTACCGGCTTGCTTGAGCTGTGCGATTTCTTCCTGAAGGGTACTCACTTGATCGATGAGAATATCGACGCGATGATGAATATCGTGTTGCTCTTCTTCTAATTTAGCGAAGCCCCAACCACGATCTTTGCGCCATAGCGTCGCCCAAATCCAAAGGAATGGCCAGATAGTGTGTAAGGTGAATAGGCTAACCCAGCCTGAGACATGAATAGCATCTTGATGAGGGTGATTGCGTTCTTTCGCAATTTCATAGGGAATATCGTGAATAACGATGATGCCGTAAAAGATGACTAATGCTACGAAAATAAGTAGACCGAGCGCAAAGTAGTCTAAAAACATAACAGATCCTTGTAATGTTAGATATTAGTTATAAATATACTACGCTATCATCCAAGTAATTGTTATAAAAATGATTTACCGAGTTGAAAATAATGTGTTGTCGCTTCTAATGCGAATAAAAGCATTGATGAATCTTATAAAATCCGATCGCGTTTGAAGAGGCTATTTCGGCTTTCTGGTTGGTATTTCAGCTGAAATGATGACAGTTACGATTCTAAATGACGGGCATAACCACTAGGGACAAATACGGATGTATATAGGTGAATTGGCGGCCATTGGCGCTGCAATTGTGTGGGCGTGTGCGACATGGATCTATGGGCAATTTGGACATCGCTTCTCTGCGATGCAATTGAACATTGTTAAGGGTGTAGTGGCGTCAGGGATGATGTTGCTGGTCATGCCTTTTATCCCAATGCCGGAGTTTGAACTGAGTACTAACCATTTTCTGATATTGGCAATTTCAGGTGTGATTGGCATTGCGATTGGAGATAGCGCCTATTTTGCGGCGTTGAAAAGAATCGGTGCCAATAAGACGTTGTTACTTGAGTCTTTAGCCCCGCCTCTTTCTGGTGTGTTGGCATTAATGTTCCTTGGCGCTGTATTGACAGTGCAAAGCTGGCTCGGCGTCGTGATTACAACACTGGCGGTGACCTTCGTTGTCTTCCAGCCATCAAAATCGGCGAGCGGTGAATCGAATGACAAAGCGCAGTGGGGTGGTATTGGTTATGGGCTCGTGGCGAGTGTCTGTCAGGCATCTGGTGTGGTTATTTCTCACTACGCGTTAGTGGCGGGTGACATTCCACCATTGTTAGGTGCACTGATTCGCCTGACGATTGGCGTGTTTGCCGTGATGCTGATTATCCCTTTCGTTGAAAAGAAGCCGTATTCATCGATAAAAAGAGATTTATGGGAAATGACCAAGTTCGATAAACTGTGGTTATTAGGGGCAATCTTTGTCGGGACGTTTCTCGCTCTATGGCTTCAACAAGTAGCATTGAAAAATGCTAACCCTGCGATTGCGCAAACGTTGATAGCGACCAGCCCGGTCTTTATTTTGGTAATTTATGCGCTGAAAGGGGAGAAGGTGTCAAAGCAAAGTGTCATCGGGACGCTTACCGCCCTTGCTGGAATTTCTCTGTTCTTCTATCAATAAGGTGCAGGCCTTAACTACAGAACCACATGTCACTCTGTGCACACTTGGTTGCGACCATTGGCTTTGGCTCGATATAGTGCTTTATCAGCGCGGTAGAAGGTTCGTTGAGTATTCTCTCCCTCACGATGTAAAGTGATACCGATACTCACGGTTAAACCTCGCTCTCCGAGTATTTCATGCCATCCGAATTGGAAGATGCGTTCTCGATAATTTTCAGAGTGCATTTCTGCCTTAGCGAGATCGCTGTTCTCTAGGATGACCAAGAACTCTTCTCCACCAAACCTGACACATGAAGCTCCTCTGAACTTAAAGTACGCTCTAAGTTCTTGAGAGACGCTGACAATAGCTTTATCACCCACTAAGTGGCTCAGTTCATCGTTGATAGATTTAAAGTGGTCGATATCAATAACCATCAGTGCGAAAGAGGTTTCATGCAGCAACATATCCTTTAATTTCACATCTAACCAGCGACGGTTGTGTAACCCTGTCAGTGGGTCGGTGAAAACATCTTGCTGTAGCTGAGCAACTGCATTCTTGTGTTGTTCAGTCGTCTCTTTCAGTTCTCTGTTTTCTTGTTCAGAAAGGATGAGTTTAAGCTGTAACTCAAAACGTGACAGGCGGCGTAATTGACTCGCCCCCAGCTCACTGATAGGAATCTTCTTCATCAGATCGGTTTCAATTCGGTAACCTTTTTTCTCATAGCTTAGAGCTTCTTGAAAACGGCCCTGATTCATACATACGTCACTCAAAGAGTCATAGAAACGCTTCGCAAGCACTGGCGATGAGTATGGTTTCACACGCTTGTCTGTGCTCGATAATATCATGCTTGCATAGTCTTGCTTTCCTATTGCACTTAGGCAATGTGCTAACTCTAGTCTAGTCATGGTCGCAAGCCAGCTTGCTTGAGTACTATTGGCTGGATATTGAACCTTAGACAAACAGCGTAGCGCTTCATTGTATCTTTTCTTAGCGCGCAGTACCTTCGCCTGGTAAAGCAATATCTGAGCAGTGAGCAGCTTGTCACTTACCAAAATACTCAGTTCTTCGCATTCATTCAGTAAATCGCTGGCTGCAGTAATGCGGTTGAGCAGGAGCAAGCTTGCAACCATATGGAGTTTGAACTTGAGGCGGAGTGAGCGACTGCTTATCGCATGGTCAATACTGCCAATTTTTTGATAGTAACGAAGGGCTCTGTTGTGATCACCATAGGCATCGCATAAGTTCCCCATGCCTAAGATTGCCAATACATACTCATCGATATGGCCGTGTTCAACAGCGATGGTTGATGAGCTGATAAATTCATTCAGTGCAGAAGTGTAATCACCAATTTCGACTAAGCGGTCACTTAGGCTGGTTTTTACTGTAAGAATGTCTTCGATATCCGCAGGAAGATGGAGTAGGTCAAGAGCAAGTCTTAGCTCTTCTATACTGGTTTGCTTTTGTTGTAATTCGGCACGGTATTCAGAGCTGATAATATAGCAATGCGCTTGCTCTGTTTGTGTAGTCGAAATGTGCTGGCGAATGTGGTTCCAGAATATGATCGCTTCTTCACCCGATACCGATGAAGGGTCTAAACCGGCATCTGTGATCTTGCTTAGTAGAGTTTCCATCATCCTGTGACCTCAGCATCGTCTTCTTCAAGTTGTTCAAGAGTGAACGGGAACGTCAAAATATCGTTGAGGCTGACAGCGGGTCTCGAACCTTTTAATCCTCTTCTATGCCAGGGATAGATATCAAGCATGGTGCTGAGAGTTTGGAAGGTTTGCTCTGCGACTTCGCCTTTTTCGGAAAGCATAAGCGCAACACGCTCGGAACTCAGCCTAGCGATGAAGTCGTTTTGATTACATAAGGTATGAGCAATCTCAGTACAGACATCTAAGTAATCAGTATCGACATGATGGAACATAATGATGCTGTGGTTTGAACGCTTAAGTTCTGTTTTAAAGAGTACCAGT
Source organism: Vibrio satsumensis (assembly GCF_050337435.1). Classification (NCBI taxonomy): domain Bacteria; kingdom Pseudomonadati; phylum Pseudomonadota; class Gammaproteobacteria; order Vibrionales; family Vibrionaceae; genus Vibrio; species Vibrio satsumensis. The sequence continues at coordinate 205,032 of NZ_JAKJSX010000008.1, forward strand.
TTCTCCCACCAAAAGGTTTCAGAGACGACATAAGAGAGGTGCTTTTCAGGATCGTATTCGTGTTGACCACGAATACGATTAATAAGCTTTCGTGCTCTCTGCTCAAGCTGGCGTTTTGAACTGCGTGCTTTGTCCAAACCGACACGATTAGTTTGCTCTTTAAGCATACCGATAGAATATTGACGGTATTTTTTAAAGGCGACTAACGCAGCTTTGAAATCTTGGTTTTCTTCTGCTACCAAAGATTGCTGGTAACAAATTTGGCTAAGCAACTCACCATTATCGAATTCATTTGCGGATTGTTCAGCGAGCCTCAGTAACCCTGCTGCTTGCTCTGGTTTTTTTCTCAGGAGCTTTAATCGAGCTCGACTGATGTAAGAGTGCGCTTTCATCCAGACAAGGTTGTGCTCTACCGCTAGATTGTGCGCTTTGGCTGTAGCGCGCTCGGCATCATCTAAACGCTCAAGGCCCAGTAGTGCAAGACCTCGAAAGTCCCATACTTCAGCATGCCAGGTGTTATCTTTATGGTCTTTTAATGCTTCTTCCGCCCCATCGAGCACCGACAGCATTTCAACGTAGTTGTTAAGCAGGTAGTAATCCCAGGCGAGCAGTATTCTTGCCTTGCCTTCTAACCAACCAATGCGGCTGTTGTTAGCCACTTTAACGGCAAGCTGATGGGTAGAACGTGCAAGCTTATATTCGTGAGTCATTCGCCAAATGTTGCCCAGACCAATGAGACATTCAATTTGAATCTCGACTTCATCAACCAGTGCAGATTGTTCTAAGGCATTGATCCAGAACTGTTGAGCGGAGTAATACTTGGCTTGCCCCCAGAACTGGAGCGCGTGTAAGTGGAGAATTTCGGGAAGAAAAAGGTCGGTATCTAGTTGGCTTTGACGCTTGTAGGCTTCTTTGATGTATTTCAAACCTTTTTGGTAATCCATCAGGTTCCAACAGCATCTTGCCATTAACATCAATGACTGGATAGCCCCCTCTTCAAACAGAACTTGCTCTGATCTGACTAGGCACTGTTGAGCAACCTCTAGGATCACTGAGGGCTCAGAGTCGGCACGAGTTTTGAGTTGTTCTAGTTCTGTTTCAAGAAGGTACTGATTTTTGTCCAAGACTTAGATCCATAATTATCGAACATATTGATAACACAATCATTATAAGAGTGTGATTTGAGATAAGCACCAATTATCTTTCCCAGAGCGTCAAAGGAACATCGATCTTTTCCAATTATGGGTGTTACCTCATGTTGTCGCTTTAAAATCAAAGAGTTCCCGAATAATTATCTAGATGTCCGTTTTTATGAAAGTAGTTGCTTTAGGGTCAATGGCTGCTCTGCTACACCTAAGCGCTGCGCTGCAGTGAGCCCTTGCTTATCTTGGTAGCACAGATTGTGCCAAGCTCTAAATATGTCGAGTAATGGAAGAATGCCTCCAGGACGAAGCTTACGTCTAGGTTCATTAATGAAGCTATCAAATAGCAGCTGAAAGCGTTGTTGATAGAACTTAGTTTGCTGAATAGAAGCCGTGTTAAACCACTGTTTTGGTTCTGGATTGTTACCTGTTAGGTAGCAAATACCTTTCTGATTATCACCTTGATTCGCGATAGCCCAACGATCGCGCCACCAACTCATGTGAACGATGTCGATCTTTTCGAAACTTTGATCGTCTTGCCAGCCTGAATCTTCCTCTACATACATAAGGTCAATGTTTTGACTCTGGATGCGCGGCAAACATACGCTTAAAGCGGCAGATCTTAGTAATGGATCTTGTGGCATATAGATGGCGACATGTTTGTCTTCATTACACATATCAAGCACATGTAGGAAGTGAGCATATGAGGTATAAGGCGGCCGAATTAGTGCGCCTTTCGAAGGGTAGCTAAATGTAGTGAGGTTGCCCATAGGGTCCTCAACATTACCTCTTGCTAGAATTACTTGGTATTGCTGTTCAATGCGTTCTTTTAGCTTGTCAGAGGGCTGAGGTAGTTCGAGATTAGCTTCTGAAGAGTGTTCTTTGGATACAAAGCGCGCAACATCATCATAAGGATTATGGTCCACATTCCCTGACGGTTCTTCATTTTGAGAGTAGTTAACGTGTTGGCAAAGGATATAACCAGAATGCGCCTCACCCGTCGCTATCCAAACCACACCGTTGTTGCTTTGTGGTTGTAGACGTTGGTAGTGAGAAGCGAATTCGTAATCTTTCGCATGGTTAACCCATCGAGCATCGATCATCGCTAATTTACGACGGCAACGGCTGGCGATATGGTCAACATGATCATAGAAAGTCTTTGGGTTGATCTCTAATTTTCTACAGATTTCACGCACGGAATAACCCATGAACAATAGACCCATGAGGTTCTCTTGAAACTGAAGTTTTTTATTGGATCCAGACCATTTATCAACGAAGGTTGATTGGCAATCTTTGCATCTGTAGCGCTGCCTGTCGCCACTGTAGCCGAAGGCATGATAAAGATGTTTGTGTGTATGAACCGATAAGCCGAAGTTATCGCAATCATCATTACGACAAGCTGGGAGCCCATCGCTGTGAAGTTGTCTTAGGCGATGAAGTTCGCTTAACACTTCACGGTTGTTAAGTAAGGGGGGGAAAGCTCCACATTCACGACAAACCATCGCTGGACGCTTAGGGTTCGCGTGTTGCAAAACATACCGTTTTGCATCGCTCAAGCCAAAGTTGTCACACGCCAATGTTTTACAAAAGTTGAGTTGCAAACCATCCGCATCTTTTGGCAGCTTGTCGTTAGACACGATCTCCCCCTCGGGATTATTTGAGCAGCCAAGCGAGCCTGGCTGCGGGGTAACGCTTTTCAATGTATCTTTTATCAAATCGTTAGATGTTGATTGCAGTCTCTAGAGCAACTTTCATCATGTCGTTGAAAGACTTCTGACGCTCTTCAGAGCTTAGTTTCTCACCACGGATGATGTGATCTGATACTGTTAGGATAGTCAGTGCTTTAGCACCAAGATCCGCAGCAACACCGTAGATACCAGCCGCTTCCATATCAACACCTAGGATGCCTAGCTTTTCCATTTTTTCGAAAAGGTCAGCTTCTGGAGTGTAGAAAAGGTCTGCAGAGAATACATTACCAACTTTAACTGGAACTTCTTGTGCACGTGCTTGGTTTACCGCTTCTTCTAGAAGACCGAAATCAGCGATAGCCGCGAAGTCGTGGTTGTTGAAACGAATGCGGTTTACTTTTGAGTCAGTAGATGCACCCATACCGATAACAACGTCCATTAGTTTAACGTCGTCACGTACTGCGCCACAGCTACCTACACGAATAACGTTCTTTACACCGTACTCAGCGATTAGCTCGTGTACGTAGATGCAGCATGATGGGATACCCATACCGTGGCCCATTACAGAAACTTTCTTACCTTTGTAAGTGCCTGTGTAGCCAAACATGTTGCGAACGTCACAAACTTGCTTCACGTCATCAAGGAATGTTTCTGCAATGTATTTTGCGCGAAGCGGGTCGCCCGGCATTAGTACTGTTTCTGCGAAATCACCAGCTTGAGCGTTAATATGAGGTGTAGCCATGGTCGTTCTCCAAAGTTTAAACGGTAATTATAGGAACAGGATTTAATCAATTACCGATTCTGTTGAATTGAATTCGTTTTGTTGAGGCAATATTAGCGAGTTAAAACGAGGCTCCATGAGACTTTAGTCACAAAATAGGTTTGCCATTATAGTTTTATTAATATTGATAACCAAATATGTTGAAAGCGTAAAGGCAATCGATTTTGCGTGTCCATATAGATATGCAACAGTACTAAAAGGTACTTTTAATTGTGTAAACCAACGTGAGTTTAGCTACAACTAACCGTTGTAGAGACGTTTGAACAGCGATAATCTAAACTTTGATAAAAAGACAAACCAAGGATTTGTATGTCGTATTGCGCTAACTCGACGCCTTTGCACTCGATGAAAACACAATTACGTAAAGTAGCGTTGCTTGCAGCGAAAGTAACTTTGATTGCCGGTGGGATGGTGTCGTCGTGGGTCTCTGCGGCAACTTTTGAGCTCCCTCCTGCAGAAAGCCGCATTGTGGGTAGAATACAGCAGCATGAAGTAGCATCAGGTGAAACGTTAGCTATTATTGCTAAACAATACGATATTGGCTTTCTCTCTTTAATGGCGGCAAACAAAGGGGTAGACCCTTTTCTACCTCCGGAAGGATATATACTAAGTATTCCTAGCCGTTTGATCCTGCCAGATACCCCACGAAAAGGTATTGTTATTAATCTTGCGGAGTTAAGGTTGTATTACTTTGATCCCGAGAAAAATCAGGTGCATGTGTTCCCTGTCGGTATCGGACGAGTCGGACGTGATACGCCGGAAATGATCACCAAGATAAGCCAAAAAAGACCAAATCCGACTTGGACGCCCCCGAAGTCGATCCGCAAAGAGTATTTAGAGAAGGGAATTGAGTTGCCTAAGGTCGTTCCTGCAGGGCCTGAAAATCCACTTGGTGAGTATGCTCTAAGGCTTGCTTATGGCGCAGGCGACTATTTGATACACGGTACCAATAAAGATTTTGGAATAGGCTTACGCGTAAGCTCTGGGTGTATTCGCATGGAGCCTAAAGATATTGAGTGGCTTTTTGAGCAAGTGAGCCGTGGCGAGCAGGTCACTATTATTAATGAGCCGATCAAGGTGTCATTAGAGCCAGATAGAAGCGTGTTTGTTGAAGCGCATGAACCATTGACGCGAAGCGATGGCTCTAAGAAATCCTTACAAATACCTGTCGAGTTAGAATGGTGGCTTGAAGATGCTGACTTGCCTAACTCAAAAGCCAAAGCGGTTATCTTTGCTCAAAATGGCGTGCCAGTTGAAATTGCTCCGCCAATGATTTCTAACTAAATAAGCTATTTATAAATTTCGAATAGTGTGAGCACCCAGGGTTGTTCTTCCCATTCATCTGTTGAACTTTGGTTTATTGACCTTGAAAACAAAACACCACCTCTGTGAAGAGGTGGTGTTATCAATTTACTGCAATGTATATACGTCTTTTGAAATTTACAGCTTAATTGCGCTTATAGTTAAATTACTTAGTGTAAGACTCTGCAATATTGTCGATGCGGTCGTTAGCACGATCTGCTTCTTCTTTTGCTGCCATAGCGGCTTCAGATGCTTCTTGAGCCTTCATTTCTGCTGCTGCTTTGTCACTCTTAAGCGCTTCAACTTCGCTTGTAAGTTGAGCAACTTGGTTAGTTAGTTGATCCATTTCTGACACTGCAGCTTCTTCTGGCTCTGAAGAACAACCGGCTAAAATGAAAACTGAGGCCGCAGCTGCGATTAACGTCTTATTCATAAGAACTCCTTGCTTATTTATCATCAAAAGATGCGCTATACATTCTTTATCATATAGTCGCTTCATTAATGATTGTAGCGACTAATTTTTTAAGCGCAAAAACAATAACCAAAGAAATTGCTAAATTTTTGAGGTAATTAGCTGAGCATCACGTTCTGTCTCACTTATGAGATGTGAAATATGGATGCGGCTTTGATGTGGTTTTAGGTAGATGCTCCTTTACTCGTAATGCATACAATGTTCTAGCTGAAGATAGATTAAGGGATAAATTTACTGTGATCTCTATCCTTATAAAGTACTTTCGCGGTATCATGTCACGTTAAATTAATTTTATTCAATACCATCATGACTGGAGAGTCCTTTGCACTTTAAAGATTTAGGCTTAGATAACCGCTTACTGAAGAACTTAAAACATTACGACTTCAAGAAGGCGACAGAGATCCAATCAAAAGCGATCCCTGTTGCTATTGCTGGTAAGGATCTATTGGCTTCATCAAAAACGGGATCAGGAAAAACATTGGCGTTTGTGTTGCCGATGATACATAAAGCATTAAAAACAAAAGCGTTTTCTGCTAAAGATCCTCGTGGTGTAATTTTGGCTCCTACTCGTGAGCTAGCAAAGCAAGTTTACGGTGAACTACGTAGTATGCTTGGTGGCCTGTCTTACGAAGCGGCGCTTATCTTGGGTGGTGAAAACTTTAACGACCAAGTTAAAGCACTGCGTAAGTACCCTCGTTTTATCGTAGCGACTCCAGGCCGTCTTGCTGATCACCTAGAGCACCGCTCTTTGTTCTTAGATGGTGTTGAAACGCTGATCCTTGATGAAGCGGACCGCATGCTTGATCTTGGCTTTGCTCCAGAACTGCGTCGTATTGCAAACGCGGCTAAGCACCGTCGTCGTCAGACTCTAATGTTTTCTGCAACCCTGGATCACGCCGAAGTGAATGGTATTGCAAATGAAATGCTAGACGCACCTAAGCGCATTTCGGTGGGTGTTTCTAACGAGCAGCACCTTGATATCACACAGAAATTCTACCTTTGTGATCACTTAGATCACAAAGAAGCGATTTTAGACCGCGTTCTGGAAGAAGCTGAATACCGTCAGGTAATGATCTTCACAGCAACTCGTGCTGATACTGATCGTCTAACCGACAAGCTTAACGAGAAGAAGCTTAAAGCAGTTGCACTGAGCGGTAACTTAAACCAAACGCAGCGTAATGCGATCATGAGTCAGTTTGAGCGTGCGGTTTACAAGATTCTAGTAACAACAGATGTTGCTTCACGTGGTATCGATATTCCAAACGTAAGCCACGTAATCAACTTTGATATGCCGAAGCACACCGAAGAGTACGTTCACCGTGTTGGTCGTACTGGCCGTGCAGGTAACAAAGGCGATGCTATTTCTTTAGTTGGTCCAAAAGATTGGGATAGCTTCAAGCGTGTTGAGCTTTACCTTCAACAAGATCTTACTTTCTCTGTTCTTGAAGGTCTTAAAGGTAAGTTCAAAGGCATTAAGCCTCGTAAACCTACGTTTGCTAAAGGCGGCCCTGCGAAGAAGAAGACCAATACTCAAGCGAAGAAAACACCTAAGAAGCCGGTTAAGCGCGATAAGAGCTTCCACCAGAATGTGGCCGTGGGTGATACCGTGTTTATCCCTAAGAAGAAAGTCGCACCAAAAGTGGACGACGAGTAATCAACTCGCGTGACCTAAAAGCTTGGCTTTGAAAGGTTGATGCAACTAAAAACCGCCGATGATGGCGGTTTTTTTGTATCTGTACTTTGTCTATTTCTCGTCTCTCTTTATCTTGCCCTATGCTCTTTTAACTTCTGAAAAGCTTGAAAGGACTCTTATCTTTGCATCTATTCAAAGTCGAAGGTCGAAAATGAAGACATGAGAATATTATCCGCTAGATATTTATGGATTGCGGTAGTTGGGTGCGTCACTCCCCAAAACACATAGCGGTCTGAGCCATAGGTCGCGCAATCATTAGTCAAACTGTGGCGATATAAGTAATCGGAAGCTGAATGGCGTTGAATATCTAAACATGCATCCGTAGCGTTCTGAAATCCATGCTGCTGCGGGTTTTCAGTAATGTGGTTAAACAGATCATGAGCATTGAAAAGTACGACATTAACCCCCCTAGTTTGGTAATACTCAGCTTGCTCTTTGATGAAGAGGTTAAACTCAATTATTTTGCTATGAACAATAGAAATCTCGTCTTCTGTTGAGTATTTAAATTGTGGAGCTTTTGTGGCGTCAGGGAGGGTGAAGAGCAAAATGTTTTGAGCCCCACTTCCTATTAAACGAATTAGAGCGCTGCTGAAATCAGCTTTTACATCAGCTACCGACCGTTCGTAATTCATAAAGTCGTTAAGGCCGAACTCTAAAGTAAATAATGAGTTTTCTGGACGGTAATTCTTTGCGGCTTCCATGTATTTCAGGTACGACGTGACTTGGTCATAAACACCTTTGAGGACTCCATACTGATTTGTGCCAGCAGCCCCACCAACTGCCCAGTTATACAGAGGTATGTTTTTTTCTCTAGCCAGGTACTCAGTCCAGACTAAGCCATTTGAGAAGTGACCTAAGAACCATGAGTTAGCATTGGGAAGAACCCATTGAGAACCGTTGAATAAGTTTCCAGTATCAGAAAGGCTATCCCCAAATGTGATGATTCGATTAATTTTATTATCTTGGAGTTCTTCGTCATTAGTCCATATCGAGTGGTTGTAGGAGAACCGACTGTCTGCTGCAAAATAAGTGATGTCGGCGGCATCATGCTGGATGTCTAGTGTCTCTTCGCAACGTTGTTCTATTTCTGATTGTGGTGTTCCACTAAAGAACATGTTTTTATACGATGAGGGCGACCACCAATATCCATCGATAGTGTAGTAATTGCCATCTTCGTTTCTTGCCCATTTCCAATCAGTTGCAACTGAGTCATTCGATATGTCGGTTCGGTACCAGCATCTGATATATGATCGTGTATCAAGCATCTGCCCTTGTGCTACTTCGTCAGGAATTGTTGCATCTAGAGGCATTGATGTATCTGCGATAGCTGATGCAATTAGAGGCATTGTCAACGTAAATACCAAGATCATTTTCTTCATTTTAGAGTACTCATTTAGCAAAGTAAGTAAGGTTAATTACTTTATTATTAATAATAAGAATAAATATCATTTAGATAATGTATTGAATATTACTCATTGTTGCGTCAATAACTCATATGAAGCACGTATAATAAGTGTTACATAGATCCAACTTTCAACGGTTTTGCGTTCTTTAATTTTTCTCTGGACGAGAGTCCATACCTACTTTATTAACATTTACTGTTAATAGTTATCTCACTTAATTATTATTAATCAATTGCTTACTTGTTTTTTCGTTTATTGTGACTTTGGTTGAGTAATGTTCATCACAACTGTTTAATTCAAGCTCAATATCACAAATATCGAGTCACTCTTTTTAGTTTTATAAAATCATCAACTACGGTTCTCTTTACTCATCAGAGGTCTAATCTGTTTAAGGAAAGAGCATTGAAAAAGATATTAATTTGGACGATAGCCTGTCTATCCAGTTTTGGTGTCTATGCCGGAACGAGCGCATCGGCATTAGAAGTCAGTGGATACACGGAAACGAAATACCCCATTATGTTGGTACATGGTTTGTTTGGTTTCGATACATTAGCGGGTGTCGACTATTTCTATGGCGTACCTGAATCCCTAACCAAAGATGGTGCCAGCGTCTATGTAGCGCAAGTATCAGCGACCAACAGCTCTGAAGTGCGTGGCGAGCAATTGCTAGCCCAAGTTGAAACACTGTTAGCCGCAACAGGGGCAAGTAAAGTGAATCTGGTCGGTCACAGTCATGGCGGGCCTACGGCGCGTTATGTCGCATCGGTTCGTCCTGATCTGGTTGCTTCGGTGACAAGTATTGGCGGTGTTCATAAAGGATCTAAAGTCGCTGACCTCGTGCGTGGAACCGTATCAGAAGGTTCAACCGCGGAAGGTATTGCGGTTAAGTTGGCTGGCGGATTGACTACGCTTATCAACCTATTATCTGGCGGAACGGATCTTGATCAAGATGGCCTTGCTTCCCTTGAAGCGTTGACCACTGAAGGTTCGCTTGCATTCAATCAGTTTTACCCTGAAGGCGTTCCGACGTCTGCGTGTGGTGATGGTGAATGGCAAGCAAACAACGGTGTTTATTACTATTCATGGACAGGATCTTCCACTTTTACCAACCTTCTTGATCCTACCGACGGAGCGATGACAATCCTTGGTTTAGCCTTTAACGAACCTAATGATGGGTTAGTGGGAGCATGCAGCGCGCATTTGGGCAAAGTGATTGGTGATGATTACAAAATGAACCACCTAGACGAGATTAACGGTTTATTGGGTATTCACCACTTGTTTGAGACCGATCCTGTGACGTTATATCGCCAGCATGCCAATCGATTGAAGTTGGCTGGTTTGTAGGCTGGACACCGTTTAATAAGAAAACAAGGAAAGTATAATGAAAAAGACCGCCATTTTGTCGATAACTACGATAGCCCTGATGAGCACAGCGGCGGTCTTTTTATATCTAAAAAAGGAAGAACCCAATACACATAATGACAACGAACAACGCGTCTCCTCATTGAAGGTTGCCTCTCAACAAGACACCGACATCGATAACGCATCAGCAAAAGACATGATGGAATATTTCGTGTCCGGTAATACCGAACTAACACTTGAAGATATTCGCGACAATGTGGCACAGCACTACGAGCAATCATCAACTGCCTTGGTTGATGAAGCACTGTTTGCCAAATATCTTGAGTATAAGTCGGCACTAACGTCGTTGGACGTGCAATTCGACACCACATCAATATCCGCTGAGGACTTACGCGCACTGAATCAAGCGTTGCTCGATCTCCAATCTCAATTCTTCAGTGAGAGCGAGGTAAGTATTCTATTTACCCATGACAACAGAATGAGGGAAATCGCTTTAGAAAAGTTACTTCTGAAGCAAGAAGGGCTAGACGAGTCGGAATATCAACAAAGGCTTGAGTCTTATCTATCTGAGCTGCCAGATTACGTTCAAGTCAGTCATCAAAATCAGGTATTACTCCCACAGCTATCCAGTTCAGAAGGTCTCGATGAACAGGGTAAATACTTAAAGAGAAGCGAACTTGTTGGTGAAGAAGCAACCCAAAGACTTGAAGCTCTTGATCAAAAAAGAGCGGCCTTTGAAGGCTCGTTAGAGGTCTACTTCGCAGAACGAAATGATGTTTTGAACGACTCAGCCCTCTCAGAAACCGAGCAACAAGAGACGATTGCGCAACTTCGGACTGAACACTTCCTACCAGAACAGCTGAGAAGGGTAGAAGCGATTGAAAGGATCAAAGCGGCTGAATTTGATCAGTAGTGTCTAAAAGCGAAAAACCAGCCATCATGGCTGGTTTTTTTTGTTTATAGGCAAGTTCTAAAGAGCATACAGCTTGAATCTGTTGCCTTGAACTTCGTACATTAAACCCTACACCTTAAAGTAATCCAACTGCTGCTTCTGTTGTTCAGCTAGGTTAGATAGCTCGTGGCTTGCTGCTGCGGCTTGGGTAATGCCGGTTACGTTTTGGCTTACTAGGCTGTAGATGTTTGAGATATTACGGTTAATGTCTGCAGTGACTTGGCTTTGCTCTTCTGCAGCAGAGGCAACCTGGGTGTTGATTTCAGTCATGTCGGTTACTGAGTTAGCAATACCTGAAAGGGCTGCACTTACCTCGCCCGAGAGCGTTTGGTTGTGCTCTAACATCGACAGTGAACTGCTCATGCTCTCATTAGCGTTGCCTGATTGAACCTGCAAGCCTTCGATGATCGCTTGGATCTCTTTGGTTGAATCTTGGGTTCGTGCCGCCAGCATTCGAACTTCATCGGCTACAACTGCGAAACCACGGCCACTTTCACCAGCACGAGCCGCTTCAATTGCTGCATTAAGCGCAAGAAGGTTCGTTTGTTCAGAGATGCTTTGAATTACTTCAATCACCTTACCAATCTGCTCTGAGTGCTCTTTTAGCGTGCCTACAACGTTTGCTGCTTCACTCAGCTGAATCGCCATTTGCTCGTTTGCTTGGTTGCTCTCATTAAACAAGCTCATGCTGTGTGTCGCCATCTCGTCAGCTTGCTTAGACGCTGAATCGGCTTGTACTGCGTTCTCGTTGACGTGTGCTGCTGTACTCTCAAGTTGGTTCACGGCGGAAGCAACTTGCTCCACTTCTTGCTTCTCTTGATCTGAGTTAACGCTTGATTGTGTCATTACAGCCGCTAACTCTGTCGACGCAGAAGCCACTTCGATACTTATTCGAGACAGCGAACTTACCGTGTCGCGCAATTGGTCAACGGATTTGTTTACATCTTGCGCAAGGCGCGAGATTTCGTTGTCGCCATACTCTTCGGCTTTAACCAGCAGGTTACCTTTTGCTACTTCGCGCATGGTTGCTTGAATATTGCTGATTGGCTTAACAATGATGCCAGCAAGCGTCCAACTGATGACTAATGCGATAGAAAGAATCGCTAGCAGGGCAATGGTCGCCGTATCCAGTGTGCTGGTGTGTTGCTGTCCATTGATGTCGACTTCTTGAGTCGCAAGCAGGTTCAGCTTCTTAGACAGAATGTTGATCGCTTGCACCATTTCATTACCCGCGTGACGGTATTGGTCGATTGCGATCTGGTAGCGGTTGTCAAAGTCAGAAGGGAGAACTGTGTTGCCGTGTTTAGCTCTTAATAGAGGAAGCATAGTGGTGCGAGAAAAGTCGACGTAGTGATTCATCGCTTTGCGCATTGCGGCTACTTCATCTTGCATGCCTGGTACGGTATCAAGTGAATTCAGTAGGCGAGTATTTTGGTCGCGTTTTTGATTTAGCGTTTCGACCAGTGTTTTAACGTCGTCAGGATTAAACAAGCTGTAGATCGCTTTGATACGCATGCCGTAGCTGTTGTCGACGATTTCACTGAGTTCTTCTTTATGTAAGATTAATTGGTCTGTTGCTGTTGATACATCTTTAAAAGCATTTTCCAGTTTGTCACCACCGATAATGACACCCGTCAAAAGTAATACGACAGAAAAGAGTACTGGAATGAGAATTTGTATTTTGATTGATAAGCCACTGAGAAGTTGGCGCATGTAATGTCCCTCTTTGAATAAATAAATGAGCAGAAGCAATTGTTATTATTGTAATTAGCAGGTGATTCTAACTTCTGAGAATGACAATTCAATCAGTAATAGATTCGATTTTGATATATGAGATAGATATTTGATAAATTTTGAATATTTATTGCACAAACAAGGCTTTAGCCATTTTTAAGGTAGGGTTATTTGACACAGAACCTTGTGTGGTATTAGGTAATAAAAGGGATGGCGAGATATTGAGTGGTTTGGCTTAAATAGGTTGGAATGAATATTCGGTGCCTATGAGTGAGGCCAATTGATTACTTCAAGGCTATTTGGTAGGGGAGAATAAGAAAATAAATTGTAGTTGTCATATAGGCTTCAATTAAGTGAAACACAACTGTCACATTCAGATTCTAAAGTGGGCACCGTTCAAGCAAAACAACATTACGGCAATAACGCCACTAAAGGAAATTTGTGATGAAAAAGACAGTTATCGGTGCAATCGCACTACTAGGCGCTCTAACAGTGAATACAGCTTCAGCTAAAGAAACTATCTCTGTAGTTGGCTCTAACAGTGCTTCTCCACTGGTTGAAGTTTTTGCAGAAACCTACATGAATAAAGGCGAACCAGTGTTCATCGAAATTCAAGCACCAGGTTCTTCTGCAGGCATCAAAGCAGCAAAAAATGGAAGTGCTGATCTTGGTATCTCTTCTCGTGACCTTAAAGAAGAAGAGAAAACAGCTGACCTGAAAGAGCTCGTTATCGCTCGTGACGGTATCGCAGTTGTTGTTAACCCAAATAACGAAGTATCTGCTCTTACAGCTGAGCAAATCACTTCAATCTACAAAGGCGACATCACTAACTGGAAAGATGTTGGTGGTGCAGACAAGCCAATCGTAGCAATCACTCGTGATACTGCATCTGGTACACGTGGTGCATTCGAAGACATCATGAAGCTTAAGAAGAAGATCGGCGATAAGAAAGTATCGGCTATCTCTCAGCGTGCACAAGTTGCAAACGGTAACGGCGCACTTAAAGTTTCTGTAGCAAGCAACCCATACGCTATCGGCTTTATCTCTCTTGGTACTGTAGACAACACAGTTCAAGCTCTAACTATCGACGGCGCAGAAGCATCAGTTGATAACGTTAAGAACGGCTCTTACAAAGTTGCTCGTCCTTTCCTAGTTCTTTACAAAGCAGGCGCTCCAACAGCTGAAACTCAACAATTCCTAGACTGGATGGTTGCAGACGAAGCTCAAGCTATCGCTGGTAAGAAAGGCTACATCACAGTTAACTAATCTTAACTGACTCAATCTCAATTATTGCTCAGCCTGCTTTAGGCTGAGCCTTTTCTTTCAACTTTGTTTATTTCGAGCTCTTTTTGAGCCACAAAGTTTGAGATTTTATATATGACCATCGCAAATAGTGAAAAGCTTATGAATACTGAAGCGACTCAAATCAATAAGCCAAGTCTACGTGCTAAGAAGCGCATCGACTGGAGAGAAAGAATCTTCCACGGCTTGTTCTTATCGAGTGCTGTGATCGGCATCGTATCGCTAGCCGTTATCGCTTACTTTATCGTTGCAGAGAGTATTCCTGCATTCCAAGAGGCCGGTGTTTCTGGCATCGTTCTGGGTGTTGATTGGTTACCTCCAGCTCTATTCGGTGTTGCAACCATGATTGTTGCATCGATTGTTTCGACACTTGGCGCTGTAGTTGTTGGTGTACCGGTAGGTGTATTAACCGCTATTTTTATTGCTGAGATTGCTCCCAAGCGTCTTGCAGATATTATTCGACCAGCAGTTGAGCTTCTAGCGGGTATCCCGTCGGTAGTTTACGGCTTCTTCGGTCTAGTAATTATCGTTCCAATGATTCAGAACATTTTCCAAGTACCAGCCGGTAATACTATCCTGGCGGGTATCATTGTTCTGGGGATCATGATTCTTCCTACCGTTATCACGGTTTCTGAAACTTCGATTCGTGCTGTACCTCGTACATACAAAGAAGGTTCACTTGCACTGGGTGCTTCGAAAATCTACACGATTTTTAAGCTACTCGTTCCTGCTGCACGTTCAGGCATTATGACTGGTGTGATTTTGGGTATCGGTCGCGCACTTGGCGAAACGATGGCAATCATCATGGTTATGGGTAATGCGCCAGCAATGCCAGAAGGTATTTTGGATTCTGCTCGTACGCTAACAGCAAACATTGCAATTGAAATGTCTTACGCAAGTGGCGTTCACGCTAACGCGCTGTACGCAACAGGTGTTGTACTTCTAGTGTTCATCATGATGTTAAATGGTGCTCTACTTTATCTTAACCGTGAAAAAGCAAAGTAGGCGAGGATAAGTAATATGGATCGCGTAAAACTAAAACAAGCACGTCAAACCAAAGATAACATCCTAAAAGGTTTTATCTGGGCAGCTGCGGCTGTAACCGTTGGTTTCTTATTCTGGATTATTTGGTACATCTTATCGAACGGTCTGCAATACGTAGATTGGAACTTCATCACTGACGATTACACTCGTACTGGTGAAGAGCGTGGTATTTTCCCAATGATCATCGCCACGATCTACATGGTAATTGCATCGATTGCGGTAGCCGCACCACTAGGCATCATGACGGCGATATACCTAACTGAATATGCGAAAGTAGGTAGTCGATTGGTGAAAGTGATTCGATTCTGTACTGAGTCGCTAGCGGGTATCCCATCGATTATCTTTGGTCTGTTCGGTATGACCTTCTTTGTTTCGATTCTGGGTCTCGGCTTCTCGATTTTGTCGGGTGCATTAACGCTAAGTATCCTGATTCTTCCTGTAATTATTCGTACTACAGAAGAAGCATTGATGGCAGTACCACAAACTTATCGTGAAGGCTCATACGGCCTTGGCGCTTCAAAAATCTACACTATCTGGCGCTTGATCTTACCAAGCGCAATGCCAGGTATCTTAACTTCGGTCATTCTGAGTATTGGTCGTGTAATTGGCGAATCAGCACCTGTATTTTTAACAGCAGGTATGGTGGCACGTGTTCCTGAGTCGGTATTCGATTCTGGCCGTACACTAACGGTTCACCTATATAAGCTGACAACAGAGCTATTTACTATCGATGAGTGGAACCAAGCCTACGGCACGGCGACAGTCCTAATCGTATTGGTTCTCTTGATCAACATGGTTACAAAACTGATTGCGAGACGCTTCAACACGGCAACTTACTAAGCTCATTAGCCGGCTCAATAATAAAGAGAGCCCCCGTGATAAAGAAAGCGTCAAGTTAGACACGAATTTAAGAATTTAGAGATTACGAACATGAACAAATTTGATATTGAGAACCTAGATCTGTTTTACGGCGACAATCAAGCGCTTAAATCTATCAATCTGCCAATTCCAACTCGTCAGGTTACGGCACTGATTGGCCCATCAGGTTGTGGTAAGTCAACGCTACTACGTTGCTTGAACCGTATGAATGACCTAATTGAAGGCGTTACTATTAAAGGTAAGCTGGATATGGATGGCACAAACATCTATGGCAATATTGATGTGGCTGACCTACGTATTCGTGTAGGCATGGTATTCCAAAAGCCAAACCCATTCCCAATGAGCATCTACGAGAACGTAGCTTATGGCTTACGTGCTCAAGGCATCAAAGACAAGAAGCACATTGATGAAGTAGTAGAAAGCTCACTGCGCAGTGCAGCACTTTGGGATGAAGTAAAAGATCGTCTTAAAGCACACGCATTTGGCTTATCTGGTGGTCAGCAACAGCGTCTATGTATCGCTCGTACAATTGCAATGGAACCGGATGTAATCCTGATGGATGAACCTACATCGGCTCTAGACCCAATCGCGACACACAAGATTGAAGAATTGATGGAAGACCTGAAGAAAGATTTCACTATCGTTATCGTAACGCACTCAATGCAGCAAGCGCGTCGTATTTCAGACCGTACTGCTTTCTTCCTAATGGGAGAGCTAGTCGAGCACAACGAAACGAGTGTTATCTTCAGCGAACCAAAAGATGATCGTACTAAAGGTTACGTAAACGGTGACTTTGGTTAATTCGATGAACTAAGTGCTGTTTTAGTTTTTTTAAAGGACAGTACGCTAACTGAAACGCAGGTTAGATAATCGAATAGATCGACAGAATTATCACTATAACTATAAGCGATGGAAGTTTTGCCCCACTCTAATGTGGGGCTTTTTTATGTTCTTAAAAAAGTCCTAATGTCGATGAAATTTTGGGCAGAAAATCCCATTTTTGTCGTCCTTCTCATGCTTGTGATAATGTTAAAAGTGAAATTGCGACCCGCTTAACATCTCATTTTTAGTTACATTGATTGCATATCAATGCTTCGGTATTTTTGCTTCATTCTCAATAGCCAATGGACGGAAGCTGTGCCTGTTAAAGCCTTTGCAAAACAAATATCTGCTGCGCGCGACCATCGTTTATTGGCTGAATCTCTTTTTGACTATCTGGTTAAGGTACTCGCTCCTCAAGGGATTGGAATATTTGCGGAGCCGACGCCGGAGAGCGATTCGTTAGCGCTGTTCTCTTACGGCGAATTAACCTCGTTATCGAGTTATCCTTCCACATTTTGGCCTTGGGTTGCCCAGTTCGATACCGCAGACGGGGTGTTGCCTATGGCTATCAATACTTGTAAGTGGGAGCATATGAAGGTGCTCGGTGGAGAGTCATTCATCATGATGCTCGACAACGCGCCTGCCTGCAGAACTTATTTAATTGTTCAAAATTGCAGTGCTGAACAGATAAACCAAACTTTCGATCAAGATCTTGATGTTCTCCAACTCGCCGCAGCCCGTTGGCAATGCGTTCGTGCAGAAAAGAACGCTGCTATCGAGATTAAGCATCGGGATACCCGAGAGGCGCAGTACCTGGATGAAATTAAGCTTCGCGAATTGTTTGTCGAGAACATGAAGTTAGTACATCAGGTAGCGTTAGAGCTATCGAATCCAGAATCTTTAGACGCACTCTATAAAGCGTCAGTAGAAGCTGTACGTGACCGCTTAGGCTTTGATCGTGCGATCTTTATGTTGCTTGATATGAAAAAGCGGTGTTTTAGTGGAACTTACGGCACTGATGAACTGGGAAAAACTAATAGCGAGCATCATACTCAATACGACTTACATCAGCTTGAAGCGGAGTATATAGAGGCTCTGTCTGACAGCCACACCAACTTGGTTATTATTGAACAAGCGCCTCTATACACTGAAGGCAAAGTGGTTGGACAGGGTTGGAATGGTATGTTGATCTTACGAGAAGGGGATAAACCTGTCGGCTGGATCGCCATGGACAACTACATTCACCGTTCGCCAATTACCAATTACCAAAAGCAGATGCTTGAATCGTTCGGCTCTCTGCTTTCTCAAATCTACATTCGTAAACGCCAAGAACAGAACATACGTATGCTGCACTCGAGCATGGTTGAGTTGTCTCGCTGCGATAGTGTCAGTGAGGTGTGTAAGTCTGCAGTAAGTTTTGCTATTCAGCACTTAGGTATCGACCGATTGGCGGTTTTTCTTACCGATAAGAACTGTAGCTACATGCAAGGTACATGGGGTACAGATATTAAAGGTGACATTGTTGATGAATCCTATTATCGCTCTGAGCTAGTGGAACGTGACATTGTCGCTGCGGCTCGTGCTTGTCCTAACCAAGTTGCATTTGAAGAGTCGGTCCCTATTTATCACGATTTCAATATTGTCGGAGTCGGTTGGACCGCAATGACGATGCTCACCACTAATACGGGTGAGCCGATTGCGTTTATTGCCGCTGATAACTTGCTAACACGCAGTCCTTTAACTTCTCAATTGCGCGAAGTGATTCGTATATTTGCCTCTAGCCTTGCTGAGGTATTGCAAAGAACCATGGCTCAAGAGGAGCTCAAAAAGCTCAATGAAACGCTTGAGCAAGAGGTCAGCAAACGCACTCAAGAGCTAGAGTTGGCTAATGAGCAATTGGATATCATTTCTAAACTAGACCCGCTGACGCGTCTTGGAAACCGTCGTATGTTGTCTCAGGTTTTAGATGATCTCAATTGTGATGATCAAGGGGCATTTGCCACAGAGGATGAAGTCACGTTTGGACTGATTCTTGTCGACCTTGATCACTTCGGTTTGTACAACAGTGTCTATGGCCATACTGAAGGGGACGCGGCACTGCGGACCATAGGTAAGATACTTAATGCTCATGTTCATAGCGATAAGGAAACGTTCTGCCGTATAGGCGGAGAAGAGTTTATGTTGTTGATGATCGGCACCAATCACTCTGAGACTAAGCTGCGAGCAGAGTCGATCAGGAAATGTATTGAAGAGGCGAAGATCCTCCATTGTGAAAGTAGCACTAGCCCATATTTAACCGCGTCTGTCGGTTATGCGTCGATAACCTCTGATCAGCACCAGTTCGATTTTGACCTGCTTTATGGCAAGGCAGATAAAGCCCTGTATCAAGCCAAAGACTCAGGGAGAAATAGAATCGTTTCAGCATTGAAGCGAAAAAAGGTCGCGGTTTCAATTTCTTAGCACAGTACTTTTTCTTCCTATCTTAGAACGAATGAAGCCGTGATGCTCACAAGGTGGTCGTCACGGCTTTGTTATTTTAGAGTTTTGCTAGTTAATTAAAGCGTTTCTAGTGAGCTTTTACGCGTTTTGCTAGAAACTCGCTTTGGCTTCTTAACCGCTTTGATTACTTTAGAAGGAGCCCATGATGGTTTTGTCGAGCTAGCTTCACCATAGAGACTCTGGTTTAGCTTATTTAGCTCGGCTTCAACGACGTCTAACGTCTCATCGCTCAAATCTGGGTTTTCAGCTTTCCACTGTTCAAACAAGGTTCTTGTCATCACACCATCTTTCGTTTTTAGAGCTTCAATAAGCGCTTCTGCTGTATCTGATTGACGTTCAACAGTGTGTGTTGGTTTTGTCGTTACATCGCGGCGTGACCAGAAGTAGAAAGCCATCACTGAGCTAAGCAACCACAAGGCTGCGAATAGCGCGGCGAGATAAGGCCAGAACCCCGGACTATCAACAGTCACAACCGTTGGGCTTACTTGTTGGGCTGGTGGTGCTGTAACCGGTGGTGTGCTAGACGTCGCACGGTCACTTGCTTTTACCGCTAACTCTAGCCCAAGCGCTTTGCTGGTTTCTTGTGATTGTGAGTCTGTGTTAAACCAAGCTTGAGAAACATCAGGAAGAGAGATGCTTCCTGATTCCTTAGGGATTAGTACCTGCTTATAGACAACGACAGCATCACCGGATTGGGTGGTGCCAAATTGCGGTTTTTCTTCATAAACACGCACCGTTTTAGGGTAGGTGATGTTCAGTTTTGGTAACTGATGTTGGGTCAAGTTACTGGCTGTCATAGTAATGGTTCGAGTTAGAGAATCACCCGCTTCCATTTCAATCTTCTGCTTGTCGCCACCTAAAGCATTGCCATCCGTCAGTTCATTACCTTGGCTGTCTGACCATTGTTGTATCAGCTTAAAGTTTGATGTTGGTAACCACTCACCTTGGTAGCCTTTTGGTACTGGATTCACTGTGACATCTAAGGTTTCAACAGGCGTGTTCAGTTGGAACAGACGCGTTGTGCTGGAGTTGTTGGTTGAGTAAACAACAGCACCGGTTAACTTTGGCCCTTGAAGCTGAAATTGTCCTGCTTGCTGTGACGATATATGGAAAGATTGCTGAACAACTGTGACTTCTTGTCCATTGAGGACATCTTGAAATTGCTTCGATTCACCAATAGGTTCCACATCTAAGCTCTGCGAGCTCGGTGGCGCTATTTTAGGATCTTGCAGTCTTCTTGGGTCAGCTTTAATTATCAGTTTTACATCCAGCTCAGCGACTTCTTGTGGGTACAGCGAGTCTTTACTCAGATTAAGCTGGAACTCAGCCATATCATGTTGAGTAGGTGCAGCTTTATTAACGGCAACATTGATGGTGATTGGCTTGGTTTTTGCCCCTTCAATATCGAAGCTAGGAATCTGAACCTTCCCCAAACGCAGTGGCGCAAGGCTGACGTTCCATTCACTTGACACCGAACGGCTGCCATTGACGATTCGCATCGACGACCCAAAACTTGGTGTGCCAACATAGAAGTCCTGTTGGAGCGCCTTTAGATCTAAAGCATCAGAAGAGACCTTTTCATCAGTCGCGACTCTAAGTAGAAATACTTGGTCTTTGGTGACACTGTTTTGTGAAACGCTCGCTACGGCAGTAGCCGCCAATGCAGAAAAGGACGAGAAAGCTCCTAACGCCAGCGTTAGGAGTATGGATAAAAATGGCTTGTTAAGAAATCGCATGGTTACCACTTTTTGTTCTGGTTGTTAGGAGCACTTTTTTGTCGTGCTTGTAAAATCATTTGCGCTTTAAGCAGCTGGCTTGGGTCTCGTGCACTCTCGACTTGCTCAAGCTTTCGCATATCAGGATCGCTCGACATAGGTTGACCTGATACTTGTGCTGCAGCTTGTTGAGTGTTGTTATCACTGTCTTCCTTAGCAGCCTCTTGAGCAGTCTGAGATGCAGAGTCATCTTTGTCCTGTGACGGCCTACCTGCTTGATCCGCTTTGTTTTGTTGCACAGCTTGCTTGTCGTTTTCTTCATCCATCTTGGAATCAGAGCGGTTATCAGCTTGGCTTTGGTCAGTATTCTGATCTTGGTTTTCACTTTGATCTTGGCTGCCGCTTTGACTTTGCGACTTGCCATTGTCAGCAGAGCTTTGTTGTTGATCCTGCGAGCTTTGCGAAGAATCATTTTGCTGACCTTGCTGACCTTGCTGACCTTGCTGACCTTGCTGACCTTGCTGACCTTGCTGACCTTGCTGGTTTTGGTCTTTCTGGTCTTTGGATTCAGAATCGCCTTGCTGTTGCTGTTGCTGTTGCTGTTGCTGTTGCTGTTGCTGTTGCTGTTGCTGTTGCTTCTGGGCTTGTTCGACGACCTCTAAGTTCTTCTTAGCATAAGTATGTTCAGGGTTGCTTTCGAGAATACGTTGATACTCTTCAATTGCTTGGTCGTACTTGCCTTGCTTTGCTTGTGCATTGGCGAGGTTGTAGCGAGCATTTTCGTCAGTCAAACCTTGTAGTGTTTGTTCTGCAGCTTCGAAGTCACCCGCTTTGTATTGTGAGATGCCTTTCCACTCTTGTTGTTTGAATTGTTCAGCTGCCTGCTGGAAGTTCTCATCTTGATATAATTGATAACCCACCTGATCATCGGTTTTCCAAGGATTCGCAAACGCAGTATTCGGCTGGCTGAACGATACAAGCACAGCTAGGCCACACCAAATAACCCCTTTTCGAAATAGCCCAAGGACAGGAAGTAACAAAGATGGCAATAACCAGAAACCATTGTTCACTCTGGTATTGAGCGAGTTATCGGTTTTAGTCACTTCTGATGTTGTAGCAATTCGGTCGAGATAACTTGCGATGTGTTCAACGTCTGAGTTATCAAATTGTACCTCAGTGAATGTGCCTCCAGAGCGACGAGTCAGGTCGCGCATATTGTCTACGTTGGTTTTCGCAACCACGGTTTGTCCTGCGTCGGTTTGTAACATCGAACCTGTAGGTAACGAGATCGGCGCGCCGCTTTCCGTGCCTACAGCCAAGACTGACAACGTCCAATTACTACCAGAGAGTAGCGAGTCGATATCTTTCTTCTCTTGACCATCAATATCATCAGCAATCAGTACCAGATCGCCTTGGTAGATATGAGCGCGAGTCATCATCTCAATCGCAAGCTTAACTGCCGATGCTGCATTGCCGCCTTGGAAGGGCATGATATCTGGTGATAGGTTGGGTACGAGGTTCTTGATGGTATTGATGTCTGACGTCAAAGGACTAATGGTGTAAGCATCTCCGGCGTATGCCACCATTCCAGTTAGGCCTTCTTTCCATAACGAAAGCAGATCCAGAGCCTTGTATCGCGCCTGTGTTAAACGGTTTGGTTTAATGTCAGTGGCATACATAGACATCGACATATCCATGATCACAACTCGCGCCTGTGTTTTTTCAAAGCTTGGCTGTTCATTGTTTTCAAAGCTGGGACCGGCTAGTGCGATGACACCGACTATCCACCAAATACCAAAGTAAGTACTACGGTTTTTCGATGGCTTGCTTGATTCTGGTGCCAAGTAGCGAGCGATATGAGAGGCCAGTAATCCTTGTTTAGATTGTCTCTTGCTGAGCCACCAAATTGCGGGCAGCACGGCAAGCGCTAAGAACCAATATGGGTAGATAAAAGTAAAGTTAGACATTGTTTCTCCTAATGGCTAACAGCATAAATGCGAAGAACATTGCCGCCGACAGTGGCCAGACAAACCACTCTTGTTGTGGTCGCCATATCTTAGTGGCGTTCGTCACGGGCTCTAACTGATTGATGGTGTCGTAAATCGTTGCCAGTTCTTTGCTGTCTCGCGCACGGAAGTACTGACCGCCAGTACGTTTGGCAATTTCTATTAGAGTGCGTTCATCCAAGTCTTGAGCAGTATTGACCTTACGAGTCATGAAGAACTCTTTGACCATCATTTCGCCCGCACCGACACCCACGGTGTAAATCGTCGCGTTGTACTTCTTAGCAATATCTGTGGCTTCTAGTGGATCTAATACGCCCGCGGTATTGCTGCCGTCACTGAGTAGAATCATCACACGCTGAGGGGCATCGCTGTCAACGAAGGTTTTGGTGGCAAGGCCAATACCATCACCGATCGCAGTTTGAGTACCGATAAGCTTTAACACCGCTTGATTGAGTTGTTGTGATAGCGTGTCTCTGTCTAACGTCAGGGGAGTTTGCAAATACGCATGATCGGCAAAGAGCACCAACCCAACTCGGTCGCCTTTGCGGCGTTCAATAAAGTCACTCAACACATGTTTGACCGCCGATAATCGGTCGATGTATTCACCATTGAACTGCATGTCCTCTTGGCTCATCGAGTAGGAGAGGTCGACTACCAACATCAAATCACGGTGCTTCGGCTGAAACTCCACCGGTTCGCCATACCAGACTGGACGCGCGCTCGCCGTTACTAGCAGAAGCCAAATAATGACTGACAACGCCTTTGGTATGCGAGTGCTCGGAATTTTGGTGTTACTGTCCTCTGGCAGAAATGGAAGCTTAAGGGCGCTGTTTGATTTCGCCTTTGGTGACAATAAGTAAATGACAAACGGCAGTGGCACGAGGAAAAGCATCCACCACCAAACGAATTCAATGTTTAGCAAGTTAGTGCTTAGAAGATTAGTCATTATTACCTCGCTTTGGAGGAAGGGCTTTACGAAGCCAAGTTTCGCAGTCATTAACCAATTGCTGTTGAACCTTTTTCTGTTCGTCGGTCATCAAGGATGCATCTTGGTATAGCGCTTGTTGCCATTGTGATTGCTTTACGGAAAATAACGGCTTCGCTAATTGTGCATCCAAGAACGCCAACCAATCATCACCAGACAAGCCTGCCACTTTTTCGCGTGGGAAATAACTCAGCGCTGCTTGACGAAGGATGCGTTGTGCTTCGCTCGGAGACAAGCGATTTGAAGACTGACGATTGCTGAAATAAGACAGCGCTTCTTGCTTCGGTAGTTGGTTGTTTTTTCTGCGCTTTACAATAAAGAACACCAAGGCAATCAGGGTAATGGCTATGACAATCACAGCCCACCAACCCCATGCTAGAGGCCACCATGTTGGCGCATCTGGTGTAATCACAGGGCTTAAATCTAAGGGCTGCTTCATGACTGAGATCCTGATATCTGACTCATCAATGGTTGTGCACTCGACAGCGAGCTATAGGGCATCGCGAGAGATAAGCCCAACTGTTGTAGCTGCTGCTTCTTTAGTGAAAAAGCGTGGTTGAGTTTTTGCTTCTCTTTATTGGAGGAGAAATTAAACCATTGGGTTTTATTGCCATCGGTGATCTGTTTTGAACCTTTGAATGCAGTAACACCTTGTTCTAATGGATCGTAAAAATGAACCAAGCGAACTCGATTATGTCGACGTATTTGATTGATAAGTGAGTAATTACTTTCGTTATAACGGACGAAATCACTGAGCATAATGATATCGCTTCCTTTCGAGCAAAGCTGGTGAAGAGATTTCAGCCCATGCTCTAAGGTTGTGTCGCTGTTATTGCCTGGGTTGGTCAGCGCTGCGTTATTGATTTCTATGACTTTTTGTAAAATACGTAGCGGAGCATGGTTGCTAGCACTGGGTTTAATCTCAATGATCTCTTGGCCAGTATCTATCACTGCGCCAATACGGTCTTTTTGAGCGACGGTTAACCAGCAAAGTTGGCTGGCAAAGTGCGCGAGTTGAACCGATTTAAGTAACAAGGTTGAGCCGAAAATCATACTGCTCGACAGATCTAAGAACAAAATCACAGGCTGTTCTCTTTCTTCAGAAAACAGTTTGGTATGCGCCTTGCCTGTTCTCGCCGTGACGCGCCAATCAATGCTGCGGATGTCGTCGCCCGCCTGATATTGACGAACCTCAGAGAAATTCATCCCGCGACCTTTACGATTGCTCTCGTGTTGACCGTTTAGTTGCGACCACAGGCTCTTGGCTGGAGGCAACCAGCGAACAGACTGCGCTTTGTATTGCAGCAGTTCGTCTAGATTTAACGTGACACCGTCACTATGGTTGGGTAATTGATTATTCATGCGCTTATCCCTATGCGCTACCAACCAGTGATATAAGGTGTGCGATCACTTGGTTTGCAGTGACCCCTTCAGCTTGTGCGTGGTAGCTACGAAGCAGGCGGTGGCGCAATACAGGGAATGCCATCGCTTGAACATCTTGTGGAGTAACATAGTCGCGGCCAGCAAGCCAAGCGTGAGCGCGGGCACAACGGTCTAACGCGATGGTTGCACGCGGGCTAACACCCATGTCTAACCATTGATCAAGTTGGTCGCTGTATTGTTTAGGTTGGCGAGTCGCCATTACCAGTCTGATTATGTACTGCTCAATGGTGTCTGCCATGTGAATGCTGAGCACTTCTTGGCGAGCTTCGAAGATAGTTTGTTGAGAAATAGGCTCTGGTTGAACAGGTTGATTGCCTTGCGCTTCGCCTCTGTTTAGGCGCAAGATCTCCAGCTCACTTTCCATGTCTGGATAAGCCACTTCTAAATGCAGCAAGAAACGGTCTAATTGAGCTTCCGGCAGCGGGTAAGTGCCTTCTTGCTCAATCGGGTTTTGCGTTGCCATCACCAAAAAAAGATCAGGCAGAGCATAGGTTTTTCGACCAGCGGTCACCTGCTTCTCAGCCATAGCTTCTAGCATTGCGGCTTGCACTTTCGCCGGAGCACGGTTGATCTCATCCGCTAGAATGAGCGAGTTAAAAATCGGGCCCGATTGGAAAGTGAACTCTCCGGTTTCTGGACGGAAAATATCGGTACCAGTTAGGTCGGCAGGCAATAGGTCAGGGGTAAATTGAATACGGTGAAAATCTCCCTCGACACAGTCAGCCAGCGACTTTACTGCGCGGGTTTTTGCCAATCCCGGAGGCCCTTCAACAAGGATATGACCATCTGCCAGTAAGGCGATCATCAATTGTTTTACGAGCTCTTGCTGACCAATGATTTGAGACTCTAGGTAGTTTTGAAGGATTTCGAAGTTATTTTTATGCATTTTTGGACTCTCTGGGGGCCATTTGATTCTTATTTTGAGTATTGGTCACTTATTAATAGGAAAAAGTTCCAGTACATCTACGTAATTTATTTTTCCAAAAATGGAATGATTTACAAGTGTTTAGCCAAAGTACAGTTAAGCCCAACGGTTTTACCATAGTCAGACTTAAAAGGCGTGCTTTAGTGTTAACCAAAAGTTGTCGTCTTCATCGGTATTTATCGCCATGCTCGTTTCCTTAGTAATGTTGTGGCCAACTTGGGTGACGAGTTCAAACAAGCGAATCTTTCGTCCATTTACGCTGTAGGTATATTGAGGTACCAAATTGACGAACCAGTCGTCGGCGACTTGCCAGCGAATAAAGGTATACAAGGTCACGATCGACGTATCTGGAAATAGTGTTTTTTGAGCTTTCTTATCGTCTGTCCAGGTTTCGCCGTATAAAAGGGCTGGGTTGATCCTAAGGTTATCTGAGATAGGGATTATCTGGATGGCGCCAACAGAAGCTCGGTTAACGGGAATCGCATTGGCGTTGTTGCGCTGCATATCGACAAACAACCCTGTTCCACTTTGTTTATAGATAGAAAAATGGCGTAGATGTACGGTTTCAAAATCGTCTTTAAATTGAATGAAGCTGTTGTGACCCAATACACTGTCGGGGCTATTGAATCCAAATTGCGCGATGGCACCATATCCGTTGGTCCCTGTTCGTATTCCCAGAAACGAGCTCAGCGCGGTAGGATCGTCTAGGTCTTCTATTTGTTCTTGTCCTTGCTCTGGTTTTAGTTCTGGTTTGAGTTCTTCTGTTTGCGCTGCTTGTGCCGGTATAAGAAAAGACATGAGCGACAACAATGATAGTAGTTTAAGTAGCATGGCAACCTCAGAAAATGGATGGTATTCGGTCATAGATGGCAGGCGGGGAACCTGCCATTTCATAGTTTTATTAATTGGTTATTCAGCTGGAAAGGACTATACCGAGCAAGGGATCATCAGCTCGAAGTTGTTGGTCGTCGTGTAGAAAGTTCTTGGGTAGTATTCCCCCATCACCGGGGCGATATCTTTGTCTTGCTGGATGTTTTGGATGGCGTGGCTAAACTCCGGCGCTGCGAGCATGTGACGGATTTGAACAATCGATGCATCTTCATCAATAATGCCATCACCATCGTCTGCCATTGGTAACCAACCTACACCACATTGGGCAAAAGCGTTACGTGGCCTGTCGGCGGCGCGACTCACGGCGACAGTGTAATACCCGTCTTTGTCCACCGGAATAGCTTCATCGTAAAGGCAGTCGTTGACTTTGGTTACAGCGAAGCCTTTATTCGAGCAGACCGACCAATAACGAAGGTCACCTTTGGTCATCTTTTTAACGCCATGGAAAGTTTTTGGCGTCACAGGTGCTTTCGCTCTGAGGACAAATACAGGGCCATGTTTGCGATTGACGACGGTTCTAATGTAATTGTTATCAAGATTGGGGTAGAAGCCACCCGTGCTACGGCGAGCTTCAGGATTGACTTTCCCAGTGTAAATACCTAACAAGCTTTCTCGGTCGAGTTGAATGTGCCAAGTCGATGGGTTGGTCGCGGGGAAGCCCGCTGGCTTGTTGGGTTGTGACACCAGTTCTCGATATTTCTCTACAGGGATCCCCAATGCATTTAATTGAGCTTTTAACGGTTGTGTACTTTGCAGAGAATCACACGCTTCTTGCCCGCGAAGTTCCTTTCCTGAGGCTAGAGTGACGACTGGCTGAGGTAATGCTGTATTCCCTGTGCCATCACTGTTTTCGTCTTTTGCGTAGATACGGTAAATGATCACTTGCTGATTAGCTGAAGATTTCGGCGTGTGCAGTTCATCCATTTCAGCACCGTCACGTATTTGGCCTGCGGTGTAATCAGTTTTTGGTTGAGAGTCGAGAATATTGACTTGATAGCTTCTAAGAACGCTGTCGCGCTGGCTGCCTTCTCTGAAAGGGTTCACGCTGCTTCGGCTGGGTTTTATCATATAGTCGGGTAAAGATTGCACCGGTCTTCCACGGTCATCATAGCTAATGAACGACATGTAGCGAGAATGTGGGAATTGCCCTTCTAACCTGAGCTTGGCACCATCAGGTACAGTAAAAGCTGATCCCCAATACTTAACTGCTGCATCGGGGTAGGCAACGTTGATATACGGGTCAGCAGAGACGGGACCATAACGGAAGAAACACGTTCTTTCTCCTGGGATCCCTTCAAATTTATCATTGGCTGCTGAGACAGAACTCCAGCTAGCGCAGGTAATTAAAACTGTTGCTACAGAGCCTTTAAAGAGCCAACGACTCAATGTATTTACGCATGGCATTTGCATTTTTTAATCCTCTTTTCACGACCTTGTGGTGTTTCCTAATACTTATGTTTGATTAATTGTTAATTTATCTGTAACAATTAATTAACAAGCTATCAGGAGCGAGTTGAGAACAATGTGTAAAATCTTACATTCTAGTTTCGTGCCTACGATGAGTAGTGAAGAACAACATTCGATGCTGGAGACGGTGTTAAGAAATGATCCCACGCTAAATCAGTTAGACCCGAAGGCTATTGAGGAAATAGTTGGAGCCGCAAAAATAGAAACCTATAAGGTTCCAACATTGCTCAATTCCGCCTATACCGCTGTCGATACCATGCGACTTGTCGTTAAGGGACACATTGAACTGATGAGTTACAGTGAAAGTGGCGATGAGGCGTGCATTGCCATGCTAGGTCCGAGCAGTTGGCTGACATGGATAGGGTGTTTTGAAGACCAACCGACGAATCTCAATTTTTACTCTTCATCTGATGCGATTGTCGTCGCCATTCCGGTCAAAAAAATGAGAGCTATCGCTGCCCGTTACCCTCAACTTTATAAGATTGCGATTCGAGAAATCAGTTTTCGATTCCGGCTCTTGATGGAGTGGACGACAGAATCTGTGCTTCTCAAAAATGACTATCGCGTAGCTAAATTACTTCTATTGGTAAGCCGTTTGAATGGGGCTCCTAATGAGTTAAATCCAATCTTGTATACCCAAGACAAACTTGCCCATCTATCTCGATGTACCCGTCAGACACTGAGCCGTTCGCTCCAGTTGCTAGCGAAGGAAGGCATGATTGAAATAGGTTATCGCCGTATTGATATCATCAATCAAGACAAGCTAAATACATTCATTCTGGAAGGGTTAGCTAGGTAAATATGGCGTCACGCATAATGAATTTGAATAAAGCTAAATAATCATATTTCCTGATGGATGATACTCCAAGGTTAAATAATTTAGTTGTTACATCATATTTGCAATTTTTTGAGAGAAAAGTCTCTAGTTTTATTGGTTGTGGCCGATACATCACTCAGATTGTGCATTGCTGTTGGCGTGCACTAAAAAGTCCTGTTCAGGGTATACCGATAACGAGCTATTCTTTTTAAAGGTCCCAATATGTTTAAAACTAACTCTCTGAGTATCAAGCAAAAAGTTGTACTTGGAATTACCTTCGCGGTTCTTGCATCAACAGTTATTGTCGGCGCGATGGCGCAACAGCAAGCAAGAGATGTACTAAGTCATCGATTGATCGATATTGAACTTCCAGGAATGCTGGAGCGAATCAATGGTGAAATTGACCGAGAAGTCTCTCAGCTATTACTAGCGGCGGAGCAAATTGCTTCAAATGAATTTATTTCTGATGCTATCGAATCGACGGATCGCGATCCGGCACTAGAAAATAAACTGGTTAAACAGCTGAACAATGTTCGCAACCAATATCAGTTGAATGATGCCTCAGTGGCGAACCGTCAAACTGCATATTACTGGAACCAAAACGGATTCTTGCGTCAGCTAAACCAACAACAAGATGGTTGGTTCTTTGGCTTTACTCAATCTGGTCAGCCAACCATGGTGAGCATGTTCCAAGAAGCTAATGGCGAAGTGAAGATGTTTGCTAACTACCAACAGCCTTCTGGTTTGGCGATGTCAGGTCTATCAAAGTCGATGGATGACATGGTTAACCTACTCAATGGTTTTAAGATTGAAAATACAGGCTTCGTATTCTTAACCGATAGCCAAGGTGATGTTCAAATTCACCGTGAACGCTCACGCAGCGATTCTTCACTTCAACAACTTTACGGCCCTCAAGCAAGCCAGTTACTGAACAAGTCAGGCTTTAACCTAATTACTACTGAAAGCCAAGGCCAAGAGCTGTTTGTAGCGAGCTTGTATGTGTCCTCAATGGACTGGTTTGTTATTGGTGTTGTTCCAACTAATGAAGTATTTGCAGAGCTAGATGAGACAGCGCAAAAGATGCTGATCATGACTGCGGTTGTGGCGTTAGTCTTTATCCTAATGGGCGTAGTGCTAGCAAATAGCATCACCCAGCCGATTAAGCTGTTGGCTAAGCGTTTCGGTGACCTTGGCGAAGGTGATGGCGATCTAGCACAGCGTATCGAAGTGAAAGGCAACGATGAAATTGCACAGCTTTCAAAGGGCTTCAACGGATTCATTGAAAAGATTCACGAGTCGATGAAAGAGGTGTGTTCGACAAGCCAGGCGCTTCAAGTGGCAGCAGAGAGTGTTTCTAATAAAGCGCATATTACTCACGACAACAGCCAAGAACAGCGTGACCAAACGCTTCAAGTAGTTGCTGCAATCAACCAAATGGGTATGACAATCAGCGAGATTGCATCGAACGCGGCAACCGCAGCAGAAACGGCAACTCAAGCTTCAGGTAATACGGAAGTAGGCCGTTCTGTGGTGAACAAAGCAAAAGACGCGATCAGTCGTTTGGCGCAAGATATTGAAAGCACGGGTCAGGTAGTAGAGCAACTGGCTTCTACAACTCAAGACATCGGTTCTATTCTGGGTGTTATTCGTGATATTTCAGAGCAAACTAACTTACTCGCATTGAACGCAGCGATTGAAGCAGCCCGAGCCGGTGAGCAAGGTCGTGGTTTTGCGGTTGTAGCTGATGAAGTACGTAACTTAGCAAGCCGTACTGCAGATTCAACGGAAGAGATTCAGAAGATGATCAACCAACTGCAAAGCGATGCGAAAGATGCGGTAACGGCAATGAGTGCAGGTAAAGTGATTACCCTTGAAGGTGTATCAGCGTCGGATGAAGCGGTGGACGTGCTGGGTGGCATTTCAGACCGTATCGTTGATATCACAGACCGTAACACTCAAGTGGCAACGGCAACGGAAGAGCAATCAACCGTTGTTCACACCATCAACCAGAACATTGAAGAGATCAACGCGATTAATGAAGTGACAACGGGCACGGCTGAGCAACTTGCAGAGGCGAGCCAAGAGCTTCGAGACCTTTCTTCTCGCCTAGATAAGATGGTTGGTTCATTTAAGCTTTAATTCCTTTAAGCTGTAGCATGGCTTAGAAAGGGACACAGACGAAGAGCTGGATTCATTTAATCGTGAATCCAGCTCTTTTTATTTAGGGGCTTGTTTTCTTCTAACTGGCCTTAGCTTGATCTGGTTTCGGGCTTTGCACTTAATCGCTCTAGCATCACAGAGCGTAAATGAGTAAAATCTGGTTAGGTTTAATATTTAGGTAAGTATCATGAGCGATTTTGAAAAAGAACTAGAGCAGATGACTCAAGAGATGGGCGATGAGCCTGAGGTGAAACTGCCATCACTTGAAGAGCAAAAAGCAATTGTTGCTGAGTTCAAGCGACTAGAAGCGGAAGGCAAACTAACACCAGAAGTGTTAGAAAAGCATTTTGGCCAGTTCAACAAAACAAGTGATACGCCAATCCACTAAGTTGATTTAGGCAGGTCTTTTGTCTGAAAGAAGTGATATTAGCGGTTGGGTTTATTGCCTGACTAACAGATAAAGGTCTAGCAGTTGCTAGGCCTTTTTTATTGCAGCTAGCTCAAGAAAAATGGTTGATTCACGAACGATTCAATGTAAGTAAAATTGTCTCCAACACATAAAAAATCCCCCTTACTGAGTAAGAGGGATTCGATATGGGCAAGTTATATCCTAAAAGGCTAAGCGATTAGTCTGTGCCATACTCTTTGTACAAACGACGACATGCGCGGCCATCGCTGTGGAATAGGTGACAACGGTGCGCTGGAATACCAATCGCCAACTTGTCACCAGATTCGATTGTTAACGTGTCTGGCTGGCGATAGATAACGTCAGCATCGGCACTTTCAAGGTTTAGGTAAACCTGAGTTTCGTTACCTAGCTTCTCAACCATCATCACTTCAGCTTCAATTGTCGCGTCACCTGCTTCAGCAGACATCAAGTGTTCAGGGCGAATACCCAGCGACATACGATCGCCAGCATTAACCGTCGTCCCGTCAACAGGAATCCAGAAAGTCATACCGTTAGAAAGCTGTACCAATACGCGCTCTGCTTCAGCTTGCTCAATGTGTACCGACATGAAGTTCATCTTCGGTGAACCAATAAAGCCAGCAACGAAACGGTTTTGAGGGTAGTGGTAAAGGTCAAGCGGCTTACCGACTTGAGATACATAACCACCATCAAGAACAACGATCTTATCCGCCATTGTCATCGCTTCCACTTGGTCGTGGGTAACGTAGATCATGGTACAACCCAGTTGACGCTGTAGCTTGGTGATTTGCGAACGCATTTGAACACGTAGTGCAGCATCTAGGTTTGATAGAGGCTCATCAAGTAGGAATACGTTTGGTTGAGAAACCAGAGTACGACCAATCGCAACACGTTGACGCTGACCACCAGAAAGCGCTTTAGGTTGGCGCTCAAGAAGGTGACCAAGCTGAAGGATTTCTGCAGCATGTTCAACGCGTTTGTCGATCTCAGCTTTATTTGCGTTTGCTAGCTTCAGACCGAAAGACATGTTGTCGTATAGGTTAAGGTGAGGGTAAAGCGCGTATGATTGGAATACCATACCCACACCACGCTTTGACGGTTCAACGTCATTCATGCGCTGGTCGCCA
This sequence comes from Vibrio satsumensis, assembly GCF_050337435.1. Classification (NCBI taxonomy): domain Bacteria; kingdom Pseudomonadati; phylum Pseudomonadota; class Gammaproteobacteria; order Vibrionales; family Vibrionaceae; genus Vibrio; species Vibrio satsumensis. The sequence goes on from NZ_JAKJSX010000008.1 coordinate 238,070, forward strand.
ATGTACAAATCACCAGACGTAATGTCTTCTAGACCTGCGATACAACGTAATAGCGTCGATTTACCACAACCTGATGGTCCTACGAATACTACGAATTCACCTTCGTTGATGTCTAAGGTTACGTCCTTAGAAATCTGTACATCACCATATGATTTATAAACGTTTTTTAACGTGACACTCGCCATCTAGCTCGTCCTCGATCGATCAAATTTTAAGTTTTACTGCTTATCATTATAAGAAATTTTTGGGTCAGCAGTAACTGTAGGAATTGGTAAGTATTGAGTGAGTAAGAAAAAAGTGGGTGAGACTTGGCTTCTTTAACCAAGCCCACCCGTCATAGCCAAACTGATGCCCATTTCCCCCACATCCAGCTAAACCTCCCCCGTGATTCAATCACAGATTTAGCTCGATGCTAATATAAGACACCAGCGGGCAGTGAAGCCAACTAAATGAATAATGCATTAACGCATAACACTCGCTGGTAAAGGGTTCTTACTATCCACTCTTGGATGGATGCAGTTTCGGTGAAATGGCGTAAGGGTACATCCTCCTAACGTAAAATTAACTAGGGGGAGTAGGAGGGGAGGAGTAGATAAATGGGGTTATCCTCAATTGGCGATCCAGTTCAAATAAATCCACCACGTAACGGTGATGTGGATCACGGTGAGTATGCACTTTGTGACTTTGCTCTCTAATCTGACCGGATGACGATCACGAAATTAAGCCATAATAGCGAGGGCGTAGTGGCTAGGATGATGAGCTGTCATTGATTTTCTCAGATCATAACCTCCGAAAACTGGCTCGTCTTAATTGAATGCGCCCTACGTATAAATATAAAAAGGATATTGACATGAAAAACGCTCTAAGCGCTGTAGCTCTAGGCACAATAGTGGCTCTGGGTTCATTTGGTGCAAACGCTGCTATCGAAGAAGGTCAACTAACTATTTGGGTTGGTGGCGATAAAGCTTATGAAGGAATGGCTGAAGTAGGTAAACGTTTCGAAGAAGATACTGGCGTTAAAGTAACAGTAGCTTTCCCAGATAAACTAGAAGAGAAATTCTCTCAAGTAGCAGCAGCGGGCGACGGCCCAGACATGATTTTCTACGCTCACGACCGTTTTGGTGGTTTTGCAGAAGCGGGTCTTCTTGCTGATATCAAACCTTCTAAAGAAACCAAAGAAGGTATCGTAGACTTCGCATGGGACGCTGTTTCATACGAAGGTAAAACAATTGCTTACCCAGTAGCGGTTGAGTCAGTTTCTCTAATCTACAACAAAGCACTTGTTCCTAACCCACCTAAGTCTTGGGAAGAAATCCCAGCACTTAACGCTGAACTTCAAAAAGACGGCAAGAAAGCAATCATGTGGCCTCTACGCGGTGGCGCTTACTTCACATGGCCTCTACTTGCAGCTGATGGCGGTTACGCATTCAAGCAAACGGCTGAAGGTTACGACATTAAAGATGCGGGCGTAGCGACTGATGGTGTTCAGAAGTCTCTAGGTTTCATCGAGAAGATGGTACAAGACAAAGTTATCTCTGCAGACATGGACTACTCAGTAGCTGAGTCTGAATTCGTTGCGGGTAACGTAGCAATGACTATCAACGGTCCTTGGGGCTGGGCAAACATCGAGAAAGCTGGCGTAGATTACGGCGTTGCGACACTACCTAAGTTCAACGGTAAAGCGTCTAAGCCTTTCGTTGGTGTGTGGGCGGGTGGTATCAGCACAGCTTCTCCAAACCGCGATTTAGCGGTTGAGTTCATGGAAAACTACCTACTGACAGATGAAGGTATGAAGACTTTGAACGATGATAAGCCACTTGGCGCTGTTGCTCTTAACTCTTTCCAACGTCAATTAGACAGCGACACGCGTATTGCAGCAACAATGGACAACGCGATGAACGGCGAAATCATGCCTAACATCCCTCAGTTCACAACGTTCTGGTACAGCATGGAAGAAGCGATCGGTAACGTAGTTGATGGTCGTCAATCTGTTGACCAAGCACTCGATGCTGCTGAAGCTCGTATGACTAAGTAATAATAAAGCATTACCTTTTAAGGAGGGGGCAACCTCTCCTTACTTTTCTATTTTTATATCTCGTTAGCAGGTTCCTCTATGCAGTCAGTTCAAGGTTCAGATGCGATCCCGGCACCATCAAGCCTTCCAGGCAGTAAAAGCGTCTTCATCAAATGGGGGTTGCTTGGTAGTGTAGGCTTAATTAATGGCTACGCTACAATCTTAATGTATTCTCGCGGTGAGCTCGCATTTGCGCTGCTTACAGTGATCTTAACGGCTTTGGCACTTTACATTTTTGGTAGTAAGAAAACTTACGCCCACCGTTATATTTACCCAGGTATTGCCGGAATGATTTTATTCATTCTTTTCCCATTGGCATACACCGTAGGGCTTGCGTTTACTAACTACAGCGCAAAAAACCAGCTTTCTCTTGAGCGTACTCAAACCGTTCTATTAGACCGTTCATTCCAAAGCGGTGAAAGTTACCCATTCACTTTGTACAAGACAGACGACGGTCACCAGATCGTGGTTAAAGATGGCGACCAACTGTTAGCGACTGACGTATTTTCTCTAGAAAACATGACAGCGACAGAGATGGACCTATCTGTAATTGAGTCTGCACAAGGTGAAAAAGAGAAGATCAAAGCGATCATCCAAAATCGCTCAGCGATCAGCAGCGTTGATTTCCACCTGCCAAATGGTGATGACATCCGCATGAGTGGCTTACGTAAGTTTGCTGCCGTCGTTCCTCTTTATACGATGCAAGATGATGGCGAAACTCTATACAACAATGAGTCTGGTGAAACACTTAAACCAAACATGGAAGTGGGTTTTTACCAACCAGTAGACGAGAACGGTGCATTTGTTGGCAATACGATTTCTCCGGGCTTCGTTGTCGAAATTGGTACTCATAACTTCGAACGTGTTTGGAAAGATGAAGGCATCAAAGAGCCGTTCATTAGTATCTTTATCTGGACAGTTGTGTTCTCTATTCTTACCGTTGCGTTTACTTTAGCAATTGGTCTCATTTTGGCAAATATTGTTCAATGGGAAGAGTTGAAAGGTCGTGCTGTATACCGTGTTCTATTGATTCTGCCTTACGCAGTACCAGCGTTTATCTCAATCCTAATATTCAAAGGTTTGTTCAACCAGAGCTTTGGTGAGATCAACATGGTTCTGGAAAGCATTTTTGGCTTAAGCCCTAACTGGTTCTCCGATCCGATTCTTGCGAAAACCATGGTGTTGATTGTTAATACATGGCTCGGTTTTCCTTACATGATGATTCTGTGTATGGGTCTACTAAAAGCGATTCCTGAAGACTTGTACGAAGCATCAGCGATTGATGGGGCGAACTTCATTGATAACTTCAAGCGCATTACGTTCCCATTGATGATTAAACCGCTTACACCGCTATTGATTGCAGCGTTTGCCTTTAACTTCAACAACTTTGTAATGATTCAACTATTGACGAACGGTGGCCCGAACATGATTGGTACTTCTGAGCCAGCGGGTTACACGGACTTGCTTGTAAGTTACACGTACCGAATCGCATTCGAAGGCGGCGGCGGTCAAGACTTCGGTCTAGCAAGTGCAATCGCAACGCTTATCTTCCTACTGGTTGGTGCACTAGCGTTACTAAACCTTCGTTTCACTAAACTGACTCAAGATTAAGGAGCACGACAATGGCTATGGTACAAGGTAAAGGCCTTAAATACCGACTATGGGCAACGCATTTCGCGCTGTGGTGCTTCTTAGCGCTTATTATTTTCCCACTGCTAATGATTATTGCTATTTCATTCCGTGAAGGTAACTTCGCAACTGGTAGCTTGATTCCAGACAATCCATCTTTGGAGCACTGGAAATTGGCTCTGGGTATGTCAGTGACGAATGCTGATGGCTCGGTAACGCCACCTCCATTCCCGGTACTTACTTGGTTGTGGAACTCAATAAAAGTAGCAGGTATTACCTCTATTTTGATTGTGGCATTGTCTACAACATCGGCTTACGCATTTGCTCGTATGCGCTTCAAAGGTAAAGAAACTATCCTGAAAGCGATGATGATTTTCCAAATGTTCCCAGCAGTACTCGCTCTAGTAGCAATCTACGCGCTGTTTGACAAACTTGGTCAATACATTCCGTTCTTAGGCTTGAACACACACGGTGGTCTAATCTTCTCTTATCTAGGTGGTATTGCACTGCACGTATGGACAATTAAAGGTTACTTTGAAACGATAGATAACTCTCTGGAAGAGGCTGCAGCACTTGATGGTGCAACGCCTTGGCAAGCATTCAGACTGGTTCTACTACCGCTGTCTGTGCCAATCCTAGCGGTTGTGTTTATTCTATCTTTCATTGGTGTTGTTGGTGAGGTGCCAGTTGCTTCAATCCTACTATCGGATGTGAACTCTTACACACTAGCAGTAGGTATGCAGCAATACCTATACCCTCAGAACTACCTATGGGGTGACTTTGCGGCAGCGGCTGTACTATCAGCACTTCCGATTACTATCGTGTTCTTACTTGCTCAACGTTGGTTAGTTGGTGGTTTGACGGCAGGTGGTGTAAAAGGATAAGCTATACCCTATAAGAAAGAAAAAGAGCGACCGTTAGGTCGCTCTATATTGGCATTTTTATTACATCATTTGGTTTGGCCGCCGATCAGTAATAAAAATAACCCTCAGGTTACGCATAGCTGGCTACTAATCAGGTTCCTTACGCTATTAATGATTAGTGGTTTTTGTAACTCTAACCCAGGTATTTACTTGGGTTTTTTTATGCCTGCTACTTTTTGTTTTTTGTGTCAGCGTTACTCGTCAACTATCGTGCTCGTATCTACTTTAAAGCCCAAAGTTTCGAGTTACTTCTCTCTTAAATACCGACTACTTCATTTTGGTTACTTGTAGAAATGAACTAGTCTCACAAATCAGACTCTCAGTATAAGCGGCTGTTGTACTATTGATATGTTGCTAATATTCCAATGCGTGATACTTCAATGATTTGTATGCAACGATTAGCCAGATTACACAGGAAATGTCTATAACGGCAGGCCACTGTTGATGTATCGCGAGTAATCATCACTGCCGGTTATTAATTTGCTTGAAAGCATGTTTCGATTCAAAGGTAAGAGAGAATCAGATGTTGGGATTAGAATTCTCTACTAGAAGGAGCACAACCAAGATGCTGCAACAGCACATAGATGCTTTCTTGATCGAGTGCCACACGGCGAAATAGATCCGCAAACGTCTGGTCACCGCCAAAACAAGTTTGGATGTAGTGGTTGATTTCATTGCTGTCGTAGCCTTCGACGTACAAAGTTCTAACCCATTGGTACTCAACAGCCTTTAAATTGTTCAGTGTAGATTCGCTAAGAGTGGGGCGTGTGACGCTCAAGAGTGGCTCCGGGAAATTCAAATACATCCATTATAATTGGCGGTATTTAAACAGAGCAAAATGACGACTTTATTACAGTCCGAGCAAATCGCTGAACAATAGCTGCTTCATTTCAACCCTTGGCTGAGTATCACGCTATATAAGCTGTATTGAGACAATTCGTATTGAGATAAGCAGTATTGGCTAAGACGCGGCTTAGTCTGTGAGAGTTTATATAGTGGAGTTGAGTTAGATAAGCAAATGCCAAGCATGTGCTTGGCATTGTAATTAGGTTTTGTAGGGTAGAGCTAGATATGGACCTTATTTAAGGTACTTCACGTGCGCTTCCATCTCTTCGCCGATCTGTTTTCGCATGTTCATTAGACGAATAGCTGAATCTCTTAATTCTATGTCTTCTGGCGTTTCTGGCGTCCACTCCGGCACTTTTGTCGGGTTACCATTTTCATCGACAGCGACCATAATAACGATACAGTGAGTCGTTAGTCGGTTATTGAGCTCTTTAGGGTCGCTGGCTTGAACGTCGATAGCAATGTGCATGGAAGATGAGCCTGTATAGATGACCTTCGCACTTACTTCAACAAGGTTGCCAACATGGATTGGGGCAACGAATCGAATCCCCCCTGCATAAGCGGTAATACAATACTTACCACTCCATCCAGCAGAACAAGCATAAGCCGCTAAATCGACCCATTTCATTACTGCACCACCATGAACTTTACCACCAAAGTTCACATCCCCGGGTTCAGCTAAAAAACGCAGAGTAACGTCTCGTTTACCATCTTGTCGGCTATTGCTACTGCTCATTTATTTTCCTTCATTATTATCGTGCTGCATAACATGCTTGTTACTTGCTAATAACAATATACTTAAGATGACATAAATTAAAGCGGATAATCTCACGATTAAGACTATTTTTTCGAACAGGTGATAAGTTGGTGAATATTGGTGTTTAAAGGTGTTGCATCAACAGAGGTATACTTTATCGAGTAAGTTACTCGAAAGGTTGATTGCAAAAAAAACACCTAGCGTAATGCTAGGTGTTTCTAAGCCGTGTGGTACTCATTACGGTACCTTATTTTGTTTTAGCCAACTAGCCGCTGTTTATCTGGTTTAGTTAAATGATTCTAGCCTCTTTACTACTAAAGTGGTAGTTAAAAATATTTGTTATTCAGCTCATTTTTACTCTTGGATAAAGTATAGATCCTTCGCGTAGATATTTCCTTTCGGATTATTATTAGGGAAACCTTTTAGTGTATTTCGCACTAATCGAGTGTGATTGTAATGATATAAAGGCATAACTGCTGCTGATTCGTTAAGTATCGACTCTGCGTGCTGGTATAGAGCGAAGCGTTTAGATTGTTCTTCCGTTTTACTTGCTTGCTGTAAGAGCTCATCATAATCGGTGTTACAGTAACCACTCTCATTTGCAGTGTGGTCACAAGTGAAGGCTTCTAGCAATGCAGAAGGTTCTGGGTAGTCACCAAACGCCCATGAGCGCGCAATCTGATAATCACCAGCCCCTTTCGCTGCAACATACGCTTTCCATTCCATGTTCTCTAACTCAACTGTTACGCCAAGTGGTTTCCACATTGATGCAATCGCAATAGCTATTTTCTTGTGGTTCTCACTGGTGTTGTATGTCAGTGTGAATTTAAGTGGGTTGCTCTCGTTGTATCCAGCGTCAGCAAGTAGTGTTTTGGCTTTTGTTAAACGCTGCGTGCTGTCTAAAGAATTGAATTCGGATAAAGGCGCTGTGTAGTCAGGAATATTATTCGGCGTCACGCTGTATGCTTCTGGTTCACCTTGACCTGTAACTTTCTCGACCAGAATCTCACGATTGACGGCCATGCTCAGTGCTTGGCGTACTCTTACGTCATCAAACGGTGCTTGACGTGTATTGAATGAATAAACGTAAGAGCCCAATAGAGCTTGCGCTTTGATTTGCTCAGGGCTTTCTTGGATTAATTTTTGGTAGTACTCAAGCTGGACACGATTGGTCATATCAATTTCACCAGCTTGGTAACGAATCAGCTCAGCATTTTGAGACGATAAGCCTAAATAGGTCACCTTGTTGATGACTGTCGACGTGTTATCCCAATAATTTGGGTTTCTCTCGACTTCAACGTATTCGTTGGGTACCCATTTACTCAAAGTGTAAGCACCGTTGGTCGCGATATTTTCTGCGCGAGTCCATTGGTCACCTTTCTCTTGAACCAACTTAGCAGGCAAAGGGAAGAAGGTCTTGATGCTCATTAAACTCATAAAGTAGGGCGTAGGTTTTGAAAGTGAAATTTCAACCGTGCGCTGATCTAATGCTTTGATACCAAGCTCAGAGGGATCTTTGTCTCCTGATAGAATCTCGCTAGCGTTCACGATGTTAGCCGTTGAAAAAACAAAACCCGTGTTGTTACCCGTTTCAGGAGACACAGCGCGCTGCCAACCAAAGACAAAATCAGACGCTGTGACTGGATCGCCATTCGACCAATTGAGATTCTCTTTCAACACAAACGTCACGGTTTTTCCGTCCTTGCTGATAGACCATTCTTTGGCTTGTCCTGGGATGATTTGCCCGTCACTGTTCTCAATCACAAAGCCTTCAAACATATCATTGACGATAATGTCACCGGGCATGCCTGAATTTACGAAGCTAGGGTCTAGTGTATTGGGCTCTGCACCGTTGCCACGTACAAAATGTTGTTCCTCAGCTAACGGTGTATCAGCAGGAACAGTGGCGGCAAAGCTTGAAGCAGATGATAAAGCAAGCAGGGACGAGATGATCACAGGGATCGCTGGTTGAGTCATTGTAATTCCTTTTACAACTTAAACGGTACTCAATGCATTAAACCTGACTCGTTAACATGTTGCAACCACAATGAACGCTTATTAAAAGCATTTGAAAGACTTGTAAATAAAACAACAGTGCCTACTTTAGGAGTAGGCACTGTGAAAAAGTGAGTTTGAGTGTTTGCCCTAATATGAGCGTTGTCCCATGCGTTTAGCTTTGCTGAGGGAGAGGAGCCTCAAGCCTTGGTTTTCTTTTGATTTGAGCAAGGATGACGCCTGAAATCACCATCACACCACCAATGATGTGGAACTGGTTAATTTCTTCACCAAGCCATGTCGCGGCTAATACGATCGCAACAACCGGAAGTAAGTTCATGAACATCGCGCTTGAGTCAGCACCAATGGTGTCAATCGCCTTCACCCACATCCAAGGTGCTAAAATCGAAGCGGCAACCGCGGCGTAAGCTATCAATGGGATTGCTTGTTGCGGTGGTAAAAGTTGTTCGCTGGTAAGCCAAAGTGGCGTAAGCATCGCGACAGCAAACAGACCCTGAATGTAGATCACCACCCAGCTACTGATTGGCATTTTCCAACGTTTCAATAGCACACAGTAAGAAGCATAAACAAAGGCCGCAATCAGCATATAGCCATCGCCTTGAGTCAATTCTTGATGCATGAAAAACAATGGATCGCCTTTACCTAACATTAGAGCTAAGCCTGACAATGACAACACACCACCAACAATACTCAAACTAGAAATCGACTTGTGCAACAAAGGAACGCTTAGAAACACGCTGATCAATGGGACTAAAGATGTGATTAATGCCATGTTGGAAGCGGTTGTGGTTAAGCCTGCGTAGTAGCCTAGAGATTGGTTCAACACCATGCCCAAAAAGCCGAGGAACGCTAACTTCGATAGGTTTGGCTTAATGACGGCCCACTGTTTCATCACAGGGCGAATACAGAAAGGCGTGAGAATTAACATCGCAAAAAACCAGCGGTAGAAACTCATCGCGCTAGGTTCTATGGTGCTTGCAGCAAGCTTGTTGACGATTGCATTGGCGCCCCAGATACAGACTGTAAAAAATGGTAAGAGATAATGCATGTGAATTCCGTCGCAAATGAGTTGATGCAGCTAGTTTGACAGGTCGTTATACTTACAAGTATCTTTAGAAAGACATCAGGCGCGATAGGAAGACAAGTTTGAAAAAACACTCCAGAAACCTTCACCCATCCTTATCAATTGACAAGGCACCATCCAACGTATTTATGAATTTTGAAGCGTTTCTGTCGAACACTGAGACCCGAGTTCATAGCCACTCATGGGGACAGGTTCAATTGATCAGTGGTGGTATATTAGAGATGGAAGCGGAAAGCACCCGATTTCTAGCACCACCGCATTTGGCGATTTGGGTACCAGCCGGGGTGATGCATTGCAGTTATAACCGTAAGCCTCTGGACTACTGCTCGCTAAATATCGCGCCAGAACTCACGCAACACCTGCCAGAAAAAACCAGTCTTATAAAGATCACGCCCATTGTGTCTTCGATCATCGATGACTTTCGCGAGCGTGGAATAAATGTTGCGGAAACAGAGCAAGATCAAAGGCTCGTTCAGGTACTGCTTGACCAACTTGCGCAGCGTGAGGTCGAACACCACTTCTTGCCTTCAACCGACAATAAGTACCTAGCACCAATATTGGCTTCTGTTGAAGAAAACCCAACCGATGAAGTGACACTGAAAGACTGGGCTGAACGTGTCCACACCACGGAAAGAACTCTTTCTCGCCACTGCCAGACGGAGCTTGGAATGAGCTTTACCGAGTGGCGACTGCGAGTGCGCTACCTATACTCAATGGACTTGTTAAGAAACGGCCAATCGGTCAAGGAAGTCGCTCTTACATTGGGTTACAACCAAGCAAGCCCTTTTATCACCATGTTCAAACGTTACGCGAACCAAACGCCAGAACAGTATAAGAACCGTTTGTTGTAACCCGTGCTGCTCTCGCATGGCTAACATGACAAGCCTCCCCCTTGACACAATTATAACGTAGTCAAAGCAACGCACCTGTTACCTAACAGGGTCGTCAACGTTGCGATAATTGGTTTGTTAATGTAATCGCTTTCTACTGCTACATCGTCAAGCCAGTAAATATCTGCAAGTAGGTGAAGATCTTCAATCAATGCTTGGCAATTTGCCTCAGTCACTTTTGAAATATCACTAGGGAAATCATCACTGAGATCGACAATGATCACTCGTTGATGCTTTTTTAGCTTCAATCTTACAATATCTTCTAAATCGGCCATGCTTTTCTCTCTGTGGAAAATAAACATCACACTTTGGCCCTCTCCGATATCGTAGATCTTATAGCGTCGATCATTGAGATAAATAATATTGAATTTCATGTTATCGATTCCTCGGGATTTAAATAATCAGCCAAAATGAAAATGAAAATGAAAATGAAAATGAAAATGTTGAGTTGGCATTAGACGTTAATTTTTAACTCAATGTCGTTTGAATTGAGTTTGCTTAACTTCACTTAAAGACTCAAAGAATTAGAGAAATTCAAATGTGAATCTCTCAAGTCATATTTGAATTTCTGTAAACCATATTCAGGACACTGTTGGTTATTTATGATCACTGCATTCATGGTTTTCTAGGAAAGGAAACCTAATGCAGCAAAGGAGATAGGTTCAAAAAAGAATCTAAGTAGCATCAATCAACAGTTGTCAACCCAATGAAAAATATCAATAAATATCTTTTGTTATTCTCTCTTCTTGTAAGCGGCTTTTTCTCAAGTTTTGCATGGTCTTCGAGCTCAATGTTGGAGGACGTGTCTGCAATCGCCAAGCTCATTTATGACAGTGAACCTCAAATTGAAGCGACGAGTGATGTCAAACAAATCAGTAATAACCAATCTCTGACGTATCGAATTACAAAGGAAGAAGCCGAAAGCGATTTGTGGTCGATTGTTATCATGGATGGGCAAAGTGACGAGGTAGCAGATAGTGGTCAGCAATTGATTACCAATATCGACAACATGAATTTTCATCGAGAACTCGATGGCAGCTTACTGATCAAAATATCGAAGTACCGACCTGGTGATGTGAACGCTACTAACTGGTTACAAGCCCCAGAAGGTAGCTTTTATCTCGTGAAGTATGTGTATTTATAGGGTAGATAACATGAAAAAAATATTTGCCTATTTCCTGCTAATTCTCTTATTGATTAGCGCCATACCGAGCTTTTTTGGCGAAAAGCCTGCATTGGTTCTTAATCACGCTGATAGCTCATTACCCATTGAGCCTTTGCTAAGCACATTAGTTAAAAGTCAGATAACTCCGTTAGGTGTTGAGAACCAGCAAGACGAAACTACATTAATCTTTGAAAGTAAAAAAGAACAGCGAGAAGCACAACAGGTATTGTCATTGGCGTTTCCGTTAGCTCATTCTCATTTTTCATTCGTCAGTGCAGCACCTCAGCTATTTAGCCAAGTAGGGCTAACACCCATTAACCTTGGATTAGATCTTCGTGGTGGCGTGCAGTTCATGCTGCAAGTTGAAATAGATGATAGCGTGAGAAGTTTGGTAGAAGCGACATCGACTAATGCTCGCCACGTGGCTCATGCAGAAGGGGTTCGCAGTCGAATTGCTGACATAGATAACAATGGATTCTCGATCATTATTACTAATTTAAGTAGTCGTGATTCAAACAGTATTCAAAGCGTAACCGACCACATGCGTTCACAGTTTTCTGAATGGAAAATCAGTGTAAACAGCAACGTATTACGTTTTACGCTTGATGAAAGCATTAAAGAAGAGCAGGCAAGCCTCGCTATGCAGCAAACCCTAAATATTATGCGCCAGCGTATTGAAAGTTTAGGTATCACTGAGGCCGTCACCCAGCGTCAGGGGGCTGACCGTATATTGATAGAGCTTCCGGGCGTTCAAGATCCTCAAGTTGCGAAGCGTGTTATTGGTGCGACGGCGACGATCTCTTTTCATACGGTTGTTGATTCAAGCCAAGCTGCACAGACTCATACTACGCGTGATGGGGAATCTGTACGCTTGTCTAGGCAACCGGTATTAACGGGAGAGTACATTATTGGTGCATCCGCATCGGTTGGTGAGTTTGGACAACCTGAAGTGAACCTAGTGTTGAGCAGTGCGGGAGGCAGCAAAATGTCTGACTTCTCACGTAGTAACATCGGTAAGCCTATGGCGACCTTATACAGCGAATATCATCAAGATCATAACAACCAACTTGTTCAACGCCATGAAGTGATCAACATTGCTACGATCCAAAGCCAATTAGGAAGTCGTTTTAGAATAACGGGTATCGGGCAAATTTCCGATGCACAAGACCTTGCGCTAATTCTACGCTCTGGGTCATTGACCGTACCTGTGACCATTATTGATGAGCAAGTGATTGGTCCAAGCCTAGGTGAAGAAAATATCCAAAAAGGTTTGCTCGCCGTATTGGTTGGTTTATCTCTGACATTTGTGTCGATGCTGGTTTTGTACCGAAAGTTCGGTGTTATCGCATGTGCCGCGCTTATCACCAACATTGTCATGATTGTGGGTTTCTTATCATTGATACCGGGAGCAACGCTTACTTTGCCGGGTATTGCGGGCCTTGTACTCACCATGGGCATGGCGGTTGATACTAACGTTCTAGTGTTTGAACGAATCAAAGAAGAAATGCGTTCAGGAAGATCGCTAGCGAGCGCGATACCGAGAGGTTATAAAGAGGCCAGAAGTACGATTATTGACGCAAACCTTACGTCGTTGATCACTGCGATTATTCTGTTTGCGATTGGTTATGGTGCCGTGAAGGGCTTTGCAATAACGCTCGGGATTGGACTTTTAACCAGTATGTTTACGGGATTACTCTATAGCCAAATGTGGATGACAAAACTTTGGGGGCATGACAATGACAAAGCTTAACCAACGAGTCGCTGATATTCAGTGGTCAAAAGTAAGGTGGAACGGTTTTTTGGTTTCACTTGGGTTGATGTTTATATCAATTGTCTTGATATCGACCAAAGGTTTCACGCTTGGGCTTGAGTTTACCGGTGGTATCTCTCATGTCGTCAATGCTGATGTCCCGGTGAGCTTGGAAGCGATGCAATCAGCTTTGAATACGGTATTTGATGAATTACCCAATCTAGTGCCCGATGTTACCTACCAAACTTGGCAGTTACAGTTTCCTATTGGCGGAACGGGTGAATTGGAGTTGTTGCAGTGGTTAAGACCTGTAGAATTGGAGCTAGGCCATCCCCTTAATCTAGTGTCGAGCTCAGTTGTTGGCGCGCAGGTGGGTGAGCAATTATTTGAGCAAGGTGGTTTAGCCCTGATTGTTGCGTCTATCGTCATTATGTTTTACTTAACTGTGCGTTTTGAATGGCGATTAGCTCTGGGCGCGATTGTTGCTATACTGCATGATGTGCTGGTGGTTTTAGCATTGTTTGTGGTGTTTTCGATTGAATTTAATCTCACCGCTCTTGCTGCATTGCTTGCTGTTGTGGGTTACTCGCTCAATGACTCTATTGTTATCGGAGACCGAATTCGTGAGTACCTGACCCGTAGACCGAATCAGAGTACCAGTGAATCTACGGATCAAGCGATACGATCGTCATTGTTTAGGACTCTAGTAACGTCTGGAACCACGTTATTGACGGTAAGCAGTATTGGCCTTATCGCAGGCGGTACATTAAGTGGGTTTGCGTTTGCATTGTTCGCTGGGATTATTGTGGGCACTTGGTCTTCATTAGTGATCGGTACAGCAATACCGGAAAGGATCGGTTTGTCTTCTGAGCATTATAAGCCCAAAGCTCCTTTGTTAGATGAAGGCGGTAATCCTATTCATAGTTAATATCTCATCGTTTATAGCTAATAGCTAATTGAAAACTTATGGCTCCTATATTGGAGCCTTTTTTGTGCCAAAGGAATTATTCATCATCGTTCGTCTAATGTACCAAATATGATCTTAGATTTTAGATTTTCTATTGGTGACCATTTGGGATGTTATTGAAAATTTAAAATAGTAGTGTGCTCATTTTATCGAATGTATGTTTATTAATAATTTACAGTGAGCTCTATTTTGAATTTCTGTAATTCGTCGTAAACAATAGCTGGTTAGGTACAATTTACTCGACATTAAATATTAAGGAACACATTATGAAAAAAATTGTATTAACTATCTCTGCTATTTTACCTTTAACTTTTTCAGCTGTTGCGAATGCAAACCAGAATATCGACTTTTCAAACCCAGTGTCGACTTACTCTTATGCGAACCTAGGTTATGATAGTGATGGTTTTACAGCTGGCATTGCTGCAAGCCAGGATCTAAACAATGGTTCAACCATGTTTGAATACATTGGTTCTAATGATTTCTACCAACATAATTTTATTGCGACATTAGCGAATAGTGATAGCGATGCCGCTCTTCAGTTGGATTACCTATGGGATACCGATTACAAGGATACAAGCAAAAACTCACATACGGTGTTTTTTAATGCCATAAAAACAACCTCTATTGACTCTAACTTCAGCCTTTATCCATCAATGGGGCTAGGCTTTAATACCAATGATTTATCGACAAACACAAGTTATTTAGCTAATGCAGCACTGACCATGACCTACGCATTCACTAGTGTCGTTTGGCTTGATGTCACACCAGAATACACTTATAGCTTTAATGATCAAAAACAGAAAGTCGGCGGTAAAGAGAGTTACCGTGATTTATCTATTGAAACCAATTTAGGTTTCAAATTAGCGCCAAATCAGTTTGTTGAAGCGACATATCGTTACGATGAAAACAATGATCACCATACTGGTATCAGTTACAACATGAGCTTTTAACCCACAATATTCCCCTTTGTTAAGTGACTGTATTTACCTTAAATTTGAAGTGTACAGTTACTTAATTAATAATATGTTTAGCTAATAACCAGTAACTAAAAAATGATAGTTCAATTGATTACTAGCTAAGCATAACGTTTAATGAAAATGTTAAATAATAGGTATAATTATATATGGTAAATATAACTGCTCAACCATTGGTTCTTTATGGAAAAGTTCCCTTCAAATACATCTATTTTGGTTTGTCTTCTTATGTGATTGTTATGTGTGGTTTTTTTTCTTTGATAGGAGGGATGGGTTAAAGGAAGTGATCTTTATAGAGAAATTTAATCGCAAAGGGAAATTTAATCGCAAAGGGAAATTTAATCGCATAGTGATGTGATGTGATGTGATGTGATGTGATGTGATGTGATGTGATGTGATTTGCTATGCGATAGTTAAAGATAAAATATATTTATGATGATATTCGTAACGTTAGAAATGACATGAAAATTAAGTAACCAAGAATAACGGTAATAAGTGGGAAGTATTTCATGGTTTATCTCCATCGATTATTGATGATTATTTATCGCATAACTACTTCACAAATCCTATGAATTAGAGAAATTCATTATTGTTCGAACTGATAGTGAACCATTCTTGAGTTATTCCACTTTTTATTCTTACTAATCATATTGATAGTAAGAATCGTATGCTCTCTGAGAGGGTATCTTTACTAAATCAAAGGTCAATTATGGTCGCTCGACTTTTAACACTTTTCTTTTCAATCCAAATTGTTTGGTTTAGTTCATTCGCTCACGGGCAAGACAAGCCCGGTTTTGTGGATACCTCAACGCCCAATAGCACTCTGTCTGGTTTTATTAAGTATTCTGAGCACGTGATCCATTATTGGCAACTTGAGCAGCTCGATTTACCTGAAGCCCAACATGCTTATGCCCAAGTAACGCGTACCATGGATCTGTCAAACCTTCCCAATCGCAGTCGAACCGTGGTTGTGATGGAAAGAATCATTTTGCTGCACGAAATTCTAAATAGGTTAGGCCAAGACGTTCAATTACACCCTTCAGAAATGGCATCACCAGCGGGTGACACTGGTTACCAATGGCGTCTCGCTAATACAGACATTTTGATTGCTAGGCAGACGAATGGTGAGAAGGTTGGCCAATATCTATTTACGACCACTTCCATTAATAGCTTATCGAAATGGTATCGCCTGATCTCAGCGTCTACTGAGAAAAGTGAACATGACGTTGATTTGTACCATGAGTTTTTAATTCTCCCAGGCCCGCTATTTTCAATATCATTGATTAAATCTTTACCAGAAAGCTTTAATACCTTATACGCATCGATTCCTCTTTGGCAGTGGTTCGCTTTAGTGGGCGTCTTTTTGTTATGTCGATTTATGATTAAGTTAAGCTTCTCGCTTGGCGAACGTTGGAACTTACATTGGTATCGAAATGGACTGAAATGGCAAGTTGGCCGCCAGTTATCTTTGGTTGGGGTCGTCTTTATCCTGTTTATTACCCGAAAAGTGATTGATGACGGAATATGGATCACTGGAGGTATCTACCAGTTTTTGTCTACCTCTTTTTTGATTGGCCAGTTTTTCTTCGTTGCGTGGTTGATCATGACCATCTTCAATTACTTTGCTGAGCTGTATGTATTTAATAAACACGAAGGTAAGTATGTTGACTCCTCTTTAATTACGGTACTCGCGCGTATTTTTGGTGGCCTCACGATTGCCATCTTGGGCATTTATGTGGTCGATTTTATGGGCTTCTCTATCTCCCCGATCGTGACGGGTTTAGGGGTTGGTGGTTTGGCGGTAGCACTCGCCATTCGTCCTGTACTGGAAAACGTGATTAATGGACTGACTTTGTATGCTGATGGTGGAATTAAAATTGGCGAGCTTTGTCGTTATGGCGACAATCTAGGGACGATTGAGAGCATAGGGTTACGGTCTACGAGAATTAGAACGCTAGAACGTTCATTAATTACTATTCCTAATTCCGAGTTTGCCAACATGGAAATTGATAATCTAGAGCGTCGTGATAAGCGTAGAATGAGCCACCGCTTGAGGTTGCGGTCAGAGCTAACTCAAGACCAACTCAAACTTCTGGTTGTTGGTATTAGGCGGCTGTTATTACAACATCCTAGACTCGATGAAGAGCCAGTTAGAGCAAGGTTTGTGGGTGTTGGTGAGTTTGCGATACACATCGATATACTCGCTTATATTATATGCAAAGATCATGAAGAGTTTCTTGCTGTGCAAGAAGATGTGATGTTTTCGGTGATGCAGCAAGTTGAAGCGGTAGGTGCCCAGTTGGCATTCTCTAATCAATACCAACTGACGCAGGCACTTAACCCTATTGATGATGAACTCAAAGAGAAAGCGACCGAAACGGTAAATCAGTGGCTAGATAATAATAACTACCCATTCCCAGACTTTAGCTATGAATTTAAAGATGGAATCAAAGACAGCATTATGTACCCAGCCAAAAGTTCAGCGGTTCGCGCAAATGGAAATGGCTAAAATTAAAAGCTTTACCTTAAGGTGATTACCGCTAATTTGAATTTCTCTAATTCATCGTGTTTGCCTTCAGTTTACTCCAAAGTAGCGTCAAATATTTAAGCTACTTTGGAGATATCCATGCCTCGTATTCGTTCTTCACGCATACTTCTTTCTTTTTCTGTTTTACTTATGTCGACGGGGTGTTCGACCGAAGACTCACCACTGATAGGAGACACTCCTCGCCCTGTTCGTTTGACTGAAGTTCAAACCGTGGGTCATCAAGATATACGCCGTTTCCCTGCTCAAGTTTCTGCGTCGAAGGAAGTCGAGCTCGCTTTTAGAGTGGGTGGTGAAGTGGTGGAATTTAACTTAAAGCCATCGCAAAAAGTGACAAAAGGCGAAGTCATTGCTCGGCTTGATCAGCGAGATTTTAAAACTGAAGTCACATTGAAAAAATCGGAGTTTGATTTAGTCAAAAGGGAATTAGATCGAGCGACCCAAATGATGAAAAAGAATCTATTGGCTCAAGCGGAGTTTGATGGCATTCAAGCTCGTCTTCAAGTTGCACAGGGGGCTTTACAGCTTGCACAAGACAGGTTGAAAGATACCGTCATTACTGCGCCTTACAGTGGTCGAATTGCAACAACTCACATTGAAAACCATCAACAAGTGCAAGCTCACCAAGGTATCGTCCTTTTACAAGATCATGAAATGATTGATGTCACGATCCAGTTACCTGAGAACGTACTTAGCCAGATGGATGCTAAGAGAATTGACCCATCTTATCAGCCCTTAGCGACCTTTAATGGCTCGTCAGTTTCCTACCCTGTGACTTATAAGCAGCATAAAACGCAAGCAACAGCAGGTACACAAAGCTATGAAGTGACCTTTACTCTAGCTGCGCCAAAAGATAACCATACTGTGTATCCCGGTATGGGAGCAACGCTGCACCTTGATATCGATAAAATCATTGCCGATAAGCAAGGTGCTCAGCGTTTTGTCGTTCCTGCTAGCGCCATTTTAGACAATGACGTGATTGGTCAACCTCAAGTCTGGGTATTTCAGAACGGGCTAGTCTCTCCGTTAGATATCACCATTCAAGGAGTGTCGGCACGTGGTGCGATTGTTTCTGGAGATCTTTCTCAGAATAGCTATGTGGTGAGTGCTGGTGTCAGTCAATTGTCAGAGGGCATGAGAGTTACGCCCATCGTTCGTGAGCGAGGTTTATAATGAACCTAACTAATTACGCAATCAAAAACAAAGTCATAAGCTGGCTCGTCGTTGCCATTTTATTGGTGGGCGGTGTGCTTTCTTTTCGTGGTTTAGGGCAATTGGAATTTCCAGCATTCCCTATTCCACAAGCCATGGTTAACACCACGTATCCTGGTGCTTCTGCAATGCAAGTTGAGGAGGAGGTCACCTTACCGCTTGAGCGTGCGATTTCTCAGCTCGAATATGTCAAAGAGGTCGAATCTTTTACCAGTGCTGGGCTGTCTCAGATTGCGGTGATATTAAAAGAGACCATACAAGCAGAACAACAGCCTCAGGTATGGGATGAATTGCGACGCAAGGTGAATGATATTCAGCCTAAAATGCCACCGGGAGTGAATCCATCGCAAGTCATTGATGATTTTAGCGATGTGTATGGCATTCTCTACAACATTACGAGTAATGAATACACTTATCGCGAACTGCAAAATTACGGTGAATTCCTTCAGCGTGAGCTTCTTGCCATTAAAGGTGTAAAGAAAGTTAACTTGGCCGGGCTAGTCTCTGAACATATTGTGATTGAGATTGCTCAGCAAGATCTTAATACGTTGAATCTTGATCCTGCTTGGCTTTCTCGTTTGATTCAAAATCAGAATATGGTGTCTAACGGTGGTGATTTGCTACTTGATGGACAATCGATCCGAATCCATTCTTCTGGTGAGTTTAATGAAATTGAAGCGTTAAGGTCATTTAAATTTAGCCCGCCGGGAAGCAATGACCTGATCCAATTAGGTGATATCGCAGAGGTAAGCCGCCAGTTTCAGGATAAAGCTTATACCTTGTATCGTAGCAATGGTGAACAAGCCATTTCTCTTGGGATCTCGTTTGCGAACAGCGTCAATGTGGTTGATGTGAGTGAACGTGTCAGTAATAAATTGTCTGAACTCGATTTTGCTCGCCCAATCGGGATTGAATTAAACAAGGTGTACGACCAAGGCGATGCGGTTGATAAATCGGTATCTGACTTTGTGATGAGCCTAGTCGAAGCGGTATTGATTGTTATTGTCGTGCTGTTATTTACGATGGGCTTGCGTTCTGGCATTTTAATGGGGGCTATTTTATTACTGACTATCCTCGGTACCTTCATTGGAATGAGTCTTCTAGGCGTTGAGATTCAAATTATTTCACTTGGTGCGTTGATCATTGCACTCGGGATGCTGGTTGATAATGCGATAGTGATAACTGAAGGTGTCTTAATCGGCCTGAAACGTGGATTGACCAAACGTAAAGCCATTGAATCCGTTGTTAAACAGACCCAGTGGCCGCTGCTTGGTGCAACACTGATTGGTATCATTGCATTTGCCCCGATTGGCTTGTCTGCCGATGCAACGGGGGATTTCTTAGGGTCTTTATTCCAAGTATTAGCGATTTCTTTATTACTAAGTTGGGTGCTTGCTATCACGTTAACGCCGTTCTTCTGCGAACTGATGTTTAGAGAAGAAATAGCTAAAGGTGAGTCAGAGCATATCGATCCTTATCGAGGGTTGATATTTACTCTGTATCGCACGGTTCTTAATACCGCACTAAAAAACCGTGTCGCGACTATGGTCATCACTCTGGTCTTACTTATTTCTGCTGTGATCGGGTTTGGCTCTGTAAAACAAGCTTTTTTCCCGCCATCGAATACGCCAATTTTCTATGTGGATGTATGGCTGCAACAAGGCACAGACGTTCGTGAAACAGAACGACGCTTAAAGCAAATTGAACGTACAGTGAGCGGCTTTAATGATGTTCATAATGTTACAACCGTCGTAGGTGCGGGTGCTCAGCGATTTATTCTGACTTATGCACCTGAAAAATCATATAGCAGTTACGGGCAATTGATTGTTGAAGTGAAAGACTTAGCCGCGATCGAAACGATGTTACCCCAGATGAAAGCAAGGCTTGAAAGTTTACATCCAGATATTGATTTCAAGTTTAAGTTAATGGACTTAGGTCCAGCCCCCGCCGCTAAAGTCGAAGCGCGCTTTTATGGTGCGGACCCACAGGTGTTGAGACAACTTGCTGCTCAAGCGAATGAGATCATGCGTAATGAGCCAAAAGCAACTGCAGTTCGTCACTCATGGCGAGAGAAAACTCAAGTGCTTGAACCGCAACTCGATGGTGCAGCAGCAAGGCGAGTTGGGATAACCAAAAGTGATCTTGATAGAACCTTGTTACGCAATTTAAATGGTGAGCAGATTGGCTTGTTCAGAGATGGTAGTCATATCATGCCGATTGTGATGCGCGCGCCAGATGAAGAACGTTTTGATATCGATAGATTACCTGAGTTACAAGTGTGGAGCCAAGACCAAAGCCGTTATATCCCAATAACACAGGTTGTTTCCGACTTTAATTTGACGACGGAAGACTCTCTAATTGTTCGTCGTAACTTTAAACGCGTGATTTCCGTTATGGCCGATGTGACGCCATTTGGTGATGATACGGCTGAATCTTTGCGCCGTTTGGTTGCTCCTAAAATCGAAGCGATTGAACTCCCTCAGGGCTATCATTTTGAGTGGGGCGGTGAATATGAAAGTCAGCAAAAGGCGACCAACAACCTAATGGGTTCATTGCCAATGGGCTATCTGATCATGTTCTTGATTACGGTCTTGTTGTTTAACACCATTCGTCAGCCTTTGGCGATTTGGTTAACCGTACCATTAGCATTAATTGGTGTGACTGCGGGCTTACTATTAATGAATATTCCGTTCTCGTTCACGGCATTGCTAGGACTATTGAGCTTATCAGGCATGATTGTGAAGAATGGTATTGTGTTGGTGGAGCAAATCAATATCGAAACCGACCAAGGTTCAAACCTTAACCGTGCGATTGTGGATGCGAGTGTGAGTCGTGTACGACCTGTGTGCATGGCGGCAATTACTACCATGCTAGGTATGATCCCGCTGGTGTTTGATGCCTTCTTCCAGTCGATGGCGGTGACCATCATATTCGGACTTGGGTTTGCTACACTACTAACATTAGTGGTATTGCCTGTGATTTATGCCTTGCTGTATCGAGTAAGCTATCGTTAACATCTACATGTTCAATACCTTTCATTAGGATAAGAAAGAACGTCCAGAAGTACGTAGGATTAAGCTGATACCAATAATGTTGGTATCAGCTTTTTTATTCGTATTAGCCTGGAGGAAGTGAACGATTTAGTACTCAAGTCTGATGAAAGATACGTGCTGTTATCAATGTATAAACAGTACTATTTAGCTAGAAAACCACCAGTGTGACCACTTTAAAACGTTCATACATTGCTATCGAATTTCTGTGATGAAAACTCGGGAGGATGTTCGTTAGGGGGGGGGCAATGTTTACTGGTCCGTCAATATATACTGGTTCAATGTTTACTGGATCAGTGGAGCACTTACATAGAAGAACGAAGAACAAGTCGAGCGATTAGAAGTAGAATGGGAATTCTGAGGGGGATAGTATTGTGAGCTGTTGGAGTGGAAACTGGGTGCCTATATTTAAACAGAAAAACCCACACAATAAGCAATCTACAGTGCGGGTTTTGATACGAAAAATTACAGCAATGCGCTGATGTCTTGTACGATTTCTGTAATACCGATAGTAAAGAACTGCACACCCATACAGATAAGCAGAAAACCCATTATTCGGGTAAACGCGTTAATACCATTTTGGCCCAAAGCTTTAAGTAATGGGTAAGCCATGCTCAGAATAAAAGCGGCGACTAAGCTCACGACACCAAAACCACCAATCACTCCTGTATAAATACTTATTTTTTCTAACTCTTCTTCACTAGAAGCAATTTCAGCGGCAAGGCTAATGATCAGTGCCATTGTTCCGGGACCGCACAGTGATGGAATCGTAAGGGGCACTAAAGCAATAGAATCTTGTCCGACACTGCCATCCATACTTTCTGGTTTTGGAAACAGCATGTTGAAACCAATCGCACAAATGATAATTCCGCCACCCAAGCGTAAGCTCGGAATGGAAATACTAAACAACTCTAAAACAGAAGCACCAATGAAAAAAGTAATGCACATGGCGATGAATAGGTAAAGCCCAACGGTTTTCGCTTGTGAAACGATATAACTCTTGTCTCGGCCCTTACTTAAACCAAGAAGAACGGTTGCAGCGGCTGGTGGGTTCATCATTGGCAACAAGCCGAGAACGGTGAGAGTTAAATAGGTGAATAACGTTTCTAGATGCATACGGTTTCCTTTAAATATGGGTGGTTTTTTGTGTCATTGGGTGATGGTTAAATTATTAGGTGTTGGCTTAATCTCGAATCAAATTAATGACTAAATGACTGACTAGCTAACTAGGTTAAAGAAGCATTAACTGAGCGAGGTACAGAACACTAAAGAATGAAATCGCATCGGTTAATGTGGTGAGCAGTGGGCTAGATAACATCGCCGGATCGAGGTTTCCGCGCTTGAGAATTAGAGGCAAAGCGCCACCGATCATAACTGCACAAGTGGACGATATCGTGTAGGCCCCCGCGACTAACACTGGTAATAAATGACTTTGCTGACCATGGGTAATCAACATGAGTAGAGCAATAACCAGACCAATAGCAAGACCATTGATAGCACCAATCGGGAACTCTTTGGCGACAACAAATAACCAGTCTCTAGCGGAAATATGCTTTGTTGATAATTCTCGAATAGAAACGGCAACAGATTGGTTACCCGCGGCACCGGATAAGTTAGCCACTAAAGGTAAAATTGCGGCTAATACGGCAACTTGTTCGATAATATGTTCAAAGGAAGCGATGATCGATACCGCGGCATAGCTCAAGATGACCGATGGCAGCAAAAATGTGAGGCGTCGGATATTACGTTGTAATAGCGGCATAGTACGAAACTCGTCGCCACCAAATATACCGCTGGCTTCACGTTGTTGTTGTTCGGATTTCTCATATAACGCCTGGTTTAATTGGGTGTGACCAACAATACCAATTTGAAAGCCATGTTCGTTGATAACAGGAACGGTAGAGTGTGAGGTAGAGTCGAGCACACTTTTTAATGATTGGAGATCAAAATCTGCAGGTACGGTGGGGACACTTGTATCAATATGATCGAGCAATCTATCCCAAGATTGAGCGAGAAACAGTTCTCTAGTTTTCACCGCTCCTAAGTAGTTACCGTGTTTGTCGTGTAAATAAATGTAGCGCCACTCAATTCGTTCAGAGCTTTGCTCACCTTCACGTAAGACGTTCTCTAAGTCTGAAATGGTTGCCCAGCTTTCCAATTTAATGATCTCATTCTTGCAAATACGTCCCACGGAGCCATTAGGAAAAGACATTGCGGCTTTTTCTTCGTTTTCCCAAGTTTCGGGCAGGGAGGATTCAAGGGCTTTGTGAAGTGGTTTAGGTAAGCTACGTAATAGAGAACGGCGAACGTCTGAACGCATATGTAAAAGTATGTCTTTTGCGCTGTCGATAGGAAGGTTGGAAAATAAAAGTGCACGTTCTGGCTCTGTTAGGAAATCCAGAAAATCAGCAGCTAGATTAGGTTTTTGAGTACAAAGCAACACCCAAAACTGTTCACACTGTGCGTTGGTGAATTTTCTAATCACGAATGGAAAATCGGTTAGGTTAGCACTTTCTATATGTTTGATAATGCTCTCACTAGTTCCGGACTTCATTGCTGAAATTAACTCGGAGTACAGCAGCTCGGCGTCAGTGTTAGGTAATGGAATGGTTATTAAGGTCATAATAATGGGCTACACTACAACGTGGTTTCGTTTACGGATAATTCGGACAAACAGCGTGATAAAAGCAATGGCCATCAGCGTTAAGCTAGTGAAGAGAAACCATTTGGTGATGAGCTCTTGGTGTTGGGCTAAAAATGGGTGACGCATAATGTATTTTCCAGCATAAAGCAGCGTTAACACCCACACGATAGAGCTGGTCATGCTGATCATGGCTGTGCGGATAAAGCTGAGGCGTGCAATACCCATAAGCATTGGGGTTAAAACACGAACGAATGGGATAAAGCGAGATACGAACAACGATAGGAACCCGAATTTATTGAGAAGACGCCTTGCTCTAGGTAATGAATCGTCAGGCAGCACGACTTCAATTTTGTTCATTAAGCGTGAACCTTCTAACCAGCGTCCTTGCAGATAACCGACAATCGTGCCTAAACAAGCCGATACGCTGAGAGCAGTCAGGGCGGTATAAAAGTCCAAAGCACCTAATCCCACCAGTCCTCCTACAAACAATACCAGTCCGTCTCCGGGGAGAGGCAAAAACACAAAGCTCGACTCTAGAAATAACACAACAGCGAGCAGTAGCAGCAAGATATGGAGTGAGTTAATCTCAAGTAGCGTGTCAAAATCTTGCACCCAAATGGCGGCTAATATCTCATTCATACTTTTTCCTTAATGGTATAAAACGACGTGACAACCAGATCGAATGATCTGGCTGTTGTGCGTGGTGTTAGTCGAACATCAAAATCAAATAAGCGAAGAAGAGAATAAGGTGGGTCGCACCATTCAGCGAGTTGGTTCTACCGCTGCTAAAGCTAACGCTGGTCATGAGAAGCGTCGCGGCCAGCAACACCATTTCTGCGGGTTCTAGGCCTAACTTCAAGGGCTGGTCCATTACGCCAGAGATGAGTAAAACGGCCGGTACGGTCAGTGCAATCGTTGCTAATACCGAACCAAAAAATAGGTTGATAGCACGCTGCAGTTGGTTTGTGAGAGCGGCTTTCACGGCACCAACGGCTTCTGGAGCAAGAATAATAAGGGCAACGATAAGGCCACCAAGGGCTGCTGGAGCGCCCATAACGCTAATACTGTCGTTAATTGGAATAGCTAGCCCTTTTGCTAGAAGTATCACGATGAGCAAGTAGCTAATGAGCATGACAGTGTGAAATAGATTGCTATTTATAGGGCCGTGGTGGTCGTGTTCACTTTTATTGTCGGCATCAATGAAGAAGTGAGTATGGCTACGTGTTTGTACGAACAGGAATACGCCATATAACGCAATGGATGCGAGAACCAGTGTGCCCATCAAGCTGAATGACATGTTTCCGTTATCACTGCTGCTGGTAAAATTTGGCAAGATCAGACAAAGCATTGCGAGAGGGATAATGGCAACCAAATACGCCTTAATACCATCCAAATTATACGACTGAGTGTGATACTTCATCCCACCGACTAATAAAGTAATACCGACAAAACCATTCAATACCGCCATGATCACTGCGAACATCGTATCTCGGGCAAGAACGGGGTTCGGATCTCCGGTCAACATGACAGAGGAGATCATGATCACTTCTAATGAGATGACTGACAGTGTAAGAATGAGTGTGCCAAACGGGTCTCCCAACTTGATTGCTAAGGAATCTGAGTGGCGAACCACCGCGAAAATGGCGGTCATGGCGACATAAAAGAGTACAGAGGTAGTGATGACATAAGAGAGGGTTGAGAGACTTGAGGTCAGTATGTTTTCGCCTAAAATCTTGAAAAATATAACAGTCAAAATACCGAGGAGCAGCGTTTTCTCTTGTTTTAAAATCTTATACATTTGAGCTTCTCGTTGATATCAACATCGTAAGGTCCTAGTAACGTTGTTGATTCGCGAATGTTCACTACATCCTCCATAAGGTAGTGATTTGCTCATAGTCTATGGTTGTGGGGAGAGGTTGAATATGAATTAGAGAAATTCATAAATGCTTTAATTATTGCCCCAATTCTGAATTTCTCTAATTCGTCGATTTTAAGTTCATTGAATTCAATAATGGCGTAAATAAACTGCAAACCACAGTTCATAAGTCGCCTTTGGAGTCACAATGAGAACATTACACAAATTTATACCGACTAATTTAATGCCTACTACTCTTGTCTCTGCGCTTGTACTTAGTCTTTCAAGTACTACGGCAATCGCTGATATCAACTTGGCTGAGCGCACAATTCCAACGCCTGTGGGGATATCGACAACGCTTGCTGAAATGATCGAAGGTAGAGGCAGCATTCCAGAGTTTCCTGTCCCTGAAAGTACAGAGGCGTGGCTTGAATTTCAGTCCATGTTTGATGTGCACGGAGTTGAACTCGCTAAATCGGTAGCGGAACGTTTTGAAGTAACGTATGAAGCAAAACAATTTGCAGGAGTAGACACTTTTTTTGTGACACCAAAAGTGATCTCATCTGAATATAAAGACAAGTGGTTAGTACACATTCATGGTGGTGCATTTGTATTTGGTGGTGGCGAATCTGCGTTACGAGAAGCTATCTGGGTCGCTGACGGTCTTGGTGCAAAAGTGATTTCAGTTGATTATCGTCAACCGCCATTACACCCATTTCCAGCTGCAATTGATGATGCCGTTGCCGTTTGGAAAGAGTTAATGAAAACCCAAACAGCAGAGTCGAGTGCAATTTTTGGCACATCTGCGGGCGGTAATTTAACGTTAGCAACGACACTGAAAATACAAGAGATGAATTTGCCTGCTCCGGGAGCTCTTTTTGTTGGTACACCCGCGGTTGATCTTAATGAAACATCAGATACTTGGCATACATTAAAGGGACTTGATTCATTAGGTCAGCGTGAAGGATTAATTCAAGCGACATTTGATTTATATGCTGATGGTGAGGCGTTGGATAACCCGCTAATTTCACCTATTTACGCAAATATAGATTCTTTTCCACCCACTGTTTTTATTTCAGGAACTCGTGATTTATTACTGAGTGACACGGTTCGAATGCACCGATTACTGCGCAGCGCTGATGTTGAGACTGAGCTTCATGTTTATGATGGTCAGTCTCATGGTGATTATATGAATGGACTCGTTGCGGATATGCCTGAATCGGAAGATGCTCTCAAAGAGATTGGCTTATTCTTCAGTAAGCATATCAATTAGTTTTAGTTTGCCAGAGGCTCCAAAATAAGTGACCAATATGAAGTAACTTGATGTTAAAGAGTTACTTCTCAGGCTGAATCACCTTATCGAAGAAATTTTGTATTGTTTGGTGCAGCAGTTGGTTTAGTGGAAAACCACGTTTAGATTGCAGGTATCCACCGTTAATTTGAATCGATCTCATCTCTTTTGGAATAGACGGAAGAGGGTAGCAACTTAGTTCGGGCTCATTCTCAGTCACTAACGTACTACCAAAAGACAAGGCGTCAGAATGTTTTAATTTATTGAGTAAAACTCGAATACTGTGAGTCGTTAAAACGATATTTGCTTTATACCCTCTTGCTAAATAAAAGTCTTCAACCGGGGCGCGTTTTGAGTTAATCCCATCAGCGAGTATCCGAGTGATAGGAAGGTGATGGATGTCTTCTAGGGCGGTACTCTTACTAAGTACTGGGTGATCTTTACGAGCAATGAGGCTGAGTTTTATTTCTTTTAAACGGTGCTGATAAATCTCTTGTGGCAATTGGAACTGAGAAAAAAGGAGCAAGTAATCTATTTGGCCATTAAGCATTTCATTTAAGCTTTGTTCTTGCCAATAAACTAATTTAAAACTGGCAGCAGGTAGTGCTTCTCTTAGAGCACTAAAAATACCATCTCCCCATTGCTCAAGCATGAAGATGTTCATTGCGATCGACACTTCACCTTTAAATTGCAGAGGGTCGAAATTTTGATAAGACTCGACGACTTTTAGTAGAGGTGTGAACATTTCATCGGCGGCTTCTGCAAGTTTTTCAGCTAGCTCAGAAGGCTCGACACCATGAGCTTTACGAATAAACAGTTGATCACCAAACGTTTCTCTCAGCTTAGCTAGACCACGACTGACGCTAGTTTGTGATATCCCCAATTTGTCTGCGGCCTGATGTGTGTTTCGTGTTTCTACAACCGCTTGCAATAGTTTCAGTAGGTTTAAATCTAAATCGCGAAGTTCTTTCATCGTTAGCCCTTAACTATTGAGAGTCTTCCATTGTAGTGTTGAACGCGGATGACGCAAACTCATTTTTTCCGCAGGTGTGTCAGTCTGTGTCAAACCGACTTAAACATAAATATAAGTATGGTTTACAGAAAGTTGCATATGTCACCGTTACTTGAGATTTGGAACATATTTGTACCCTAATAGGATTATCGGAACGACCTTGATATTGTGTAATTGATAGTATCTAGGTTGCGATAGGTGATATTGGAGAGTCGCCCAGCCATTTGCAAAGTCCGTATATTGCTGTTCCTGCATTTAATCTTATTGTTAATGAGCCCAAATGATTAGCTCTGAACGTGTTGGGACAGTTTATTGTGCCAATGGTTTTACTAGAATCTATTTAAGTCTTCAGTGGTGGTAGTTCAATTCAGCCCTCGCTCTCTTAATGACTCAATATGTGTTAGGTAGTATTTTTCAATCAATACCCCGTAAGCTCCATATAACCAGAACCGGAGTGTGTTCCTTCAATCACAATCGGCCCTTCCCAATAGGGAACCGATAGTGGCATTTTTGCTTTGGGGTTCAGTGCCGAGACTGTCAGTTCTATTTGCTGGCTTGGAATTAAAACCTGCCACTCTGTTGGATAGCCTCGCCCGTCGATTTCTGTTTGCTTGACGGCGGTTAGGCTGATGTCTTGCTGTGAAATCGCAATGCCAGAACCGTCTTGTTGCATTAACCTTGCGTGAGCATAACTGGCTTCGCCTGTTGCTGAGTTTCGTAGCTGGAACACGACTAAGCTGGTTTCATCATCGAGCCTGAGTGCAAACCAATCCCAGCCTTGTTGCGAGTCGAGTAAGAACTGCGAGCTCCATTCCCTGTCTATCCAGCCTTTGCCAGAAACCTGATGCGTCACGCCATCAATGGTCACTTTGCCTGATACATCGATAAATGGTTGGCTGTAGTAATAGGAGGCCACTTTGCCATCGCTACTTTTGGTGCTGTAGCCTTGCTCGCCTTGTTTCTGATATGGCGAGTTACTGGTGAGTATTAGCGAGTAGCCAAATTGACCGGAATTAGCGTTCAAGGTTGCGGGGAATAGATCATTGCTTGATGAGTTCCATTGCCAATCATCGAGATAAACACGAAACGGCGAATCGCTAACACCCGCAAGTTCAGCTTGGTCGCGAGACCACTTTTCATCGGCGTAGTGTTTGTCTTTGGTGGTGACGGCGCTGTGTGCCATGTAGATTTGCTGACTTTGCCACGTAGTTTCCTTGGTGCTATTGCCACTTTCCTGTGGTGCAGCCGCAAAGCGGAATTGTGTCCACTGCACGCCTAAAGTGTTGCCGTCTTCATCAATTAAGTTTGCGGTTAAGTACCACCATTCATGACGAAAATCTGGGTGTGCTTGATGGTCGGCAGGGAAGGTGATGTCGATACCTTTTACTACCGACGTGAATTGCTCAGCCTCTTTTTGTGTTCCATCGTCGGTTTGTGTTTCTGCGCCAAGTATCGAACCCATATTTTGAGCGGTTTGTTGTGTGGACTCGTCGCACCCTAAAAGGAGCAAGATGCCAAGTGTGAGAACGAAAATTCTCATTGATCGATTCATCACAACACCTCACTCTGCAAACTGGATACCACGGGTTTACTGACCAAACGCCACAGTGGAATCAAGGTCGCAATCACAGCCACTAAAATGGTGATGGTTGCGATGCTGGCTGCGTCACTCCAATTCCATACATAATTTAAGCTCCAACCAAAGGCGCGCAGGGTAACGATGTCCGTTAACACATAACCGACCATAGCGCCGAGTGGTAAGGCGATAATCAGAGTGAAGGTGACCAGAACAACGATTTGCCCGACCACCATCGCCATCAATTTTTTCTGACTAACACCGAGCGCATACAGCCTTGCAATAGCGGCTTTGCGTGCATCGAGCAACATGAAACAGGCGCAGAACAACCCAATCACCGCCACCATTAAGGTGACGCCATTAAGCGCACGGGTGATGGCAAAAGTTTGTGAAAAGATATCCAAAGCGATCGATTTGATCTGTGCTTGATCGTAAAGCTGGCTAGGGTGCAAATTGAGTTGTTGGCGCAGCTGTTCGTACACCATTTGTGGGTCGCCAGATACTTTGACTCCCAAGCTGGTGGGTAAGTCAGTAAAGCCGCTTTCGAGCCACAAATCAGGTGCAAGTAACACTTCGCCATTCGGTGAGCCGTAATCATGAAAAATCGCCCCGACGATGAGTGTTTTGTCTTGGATCGCGTCGAGCTTGAGTCGGCTTCCAAGGGACAAGCCGAGCTTCACCGCAGTAGGTTCGCTGATCGCCACGAATTCACCTTGGTAAAAGCGCGTCCAGAAATCATCAAGGTGGGATTGGAACACCATGGTTTGCTCAAGTGTGTCTTTGTCTTTGGTGCCGATCAAAGTCGGTAAGCCCTGCAAGTTATCATCGACGTAGTATTGCTTGTAGACGGTTTCAACGTTCTCAAACTGCTCTAACGCACGCTCCACATTCGCGATTTCACCTTGGGCTGGGCTAACGTAAATATCAGCATGCAATCGTTGTTCAAGCCATTGCTTTAACGTGGATTCAAAGCTGCCGACTAAAGTATTCATCCCTATATTGGCGGTGACGGCGAGAAGCAACGCCATCATGGCAAGGGAAAGAGGGGAGATAAGTTCACGCAGCTCAGCAAACAGATACTGCATTAATCCCGACTTGGTGCGCTGCTCGCTCCAATTTGCTAACACGCTGAGCGTTTTGGGTAGATACAAGGGAATCGACACCACTAACACGCCTAGCCACGCCATGGTGAAGCGGTGATGCTGGCTCAGCCATAACCCTGCTAACGCGACAATAGTTAATACTGACCCGATAACAAATAGCTGATTTTCGTTAGACGCTTCCGGCGCTTGATAGAAACCGCCATGGGAAGAGAGGGGTTGTCGCACTCGCTGTTTAAAGTGCTGCCAACACGCGACAAGCGTTGCGGCCAGCGTGAGTAGCAGTGCCTGCACTAACCATTGCCACTGCCATGTGCCGGGAAGCAGTGTTGCACCATAAAGTTGCTCAAGCGTTATCGCGACGGTGGGATGTAGCCAATGGCTGAGTTGAATGCCGAGAATGAAACCAAGCGACGCGCCCATTGTGACTAAGAGAGTCAGCTCGACTAACAGAGCTGAAAATACGATGCTTGGCGCAATGCCGGCTTGTTGAATTTGCACCAACAGCCGATTACGTTTCAGCAAACTGTACTTCACGCCATTGTAAGCGATGAACAGGCCAACCAAAAACGCCAACAAACTCATGGCGGTGAGGTTGAGGTGAAAGCTATCGGTAATTGAACCGAGATCCGTGCTTTGGTTGTTGGAAATCCATTGCCCTTGCTTGCCAATAAGGCTTTGCCATTTATCCTGAGTATTGCTGTTAGTGTCGCTCTTAGTGTCAAAAATAGCGATATAGCTCAGTTGTCCTTGCTTGTTAAGCAGTTGCTGAGCGAATCCAATATCCATCAACATTCTGCTGCCCAGTTGCCATTCATCGGGCAGCACTACCACTTGGGTGAGCACTTCATCCAAAGTGAGTGCGTCTACTCCTCCCAAATTTTGGTGTTGCGACTGGCTCATCATCACAATGGGTTCACTCGCTAAGAGTTGCGGCAAAGGTAAGGCATTGTCGAACAGGGAAATGTTTGGCTCTTTGGTTTGAGTATTGCTTTTTTCGTCGACGCGAGCGTGGCGATTTCTTGAAGTGAGGGCAGCGATCAACTCACTGCCTTGAACAGACCAACGTTGACCTTGTTCGTCTCTTACTCGCCCTTCTATAACAGGCAGTGCTGCGCTTAATCCACTTTGTCTTAAGCTGAAGTAGAGCGATTCCGGCAAATAGTTTTGCCCTGCTGGTGGAATGATAAGGTTTTGTGCTTGGGCGCTAAGTTGCTCGGTCGATTTTGCATAACTGCGCTTGGCATTGAGGTTGATGGCTTGCACTGCGACAAACAAGGTGACCGCTAGCACAATGCCGATCAGAATCGCTGCGGCTTGCAATGGTGATTGACGATAGTGCGCCGCGAATAGGTTCAGAGTCAGCTTGGTATGGATGAGCTGGTTCTGAGCGAAGCCAGTTTGCTTCATTGGATTACTCACAACGCTGTTGCTCTTGGGGTTAGCTCCGCGTTCTTTAAACAACCATCATCTAACACCAATTTTGTCTGCATAAAGCTAGCGCATTCTGGGCTGTGCGTAACCAAAAGCACGGCAGTGTTGCCTTGCGTGGTAATTTCACTGAGCAGCTTCATTACCTCAATACCTGCTTTGTGGTCGAGGTTACCTGTGGGTTCGTCGGCAAGCAGTAGTTTGGGTTTATGTGCTAGTGCACGCGCTATTGCGACTCGTTGTTGCTGACCGCCAGAGAGTGCGGATACATGTCTTTCGAGTAGCTCGCTGATACCCAATGCATCAACTAAATAGTCGCACCAGTCGCTCCATTTCTGTTGATTTAAATGAAGAGGGAAGGCGATGTTTTGTTTTACGTTGAGTGGCGTTAGCAAGTTGAACTGTTGAAAGATAACGCCTAATTTTTGATGGCGGAATCGGCTCCACTGTGGATCTTTCCAATTTAATGTATTTTCGCCATCGAGCCACAACTCGCCACCAGATAGAGGTTCAAAGCCCGCAATGATGTTCAGCAGAGTACTCTTCCCACTGCCACTCGCCCCTGTTAAAGCCACGCTTGCCCTTGTCGCCAAAGCGAAGTCGACATTGTCCAACACGTGATGGATATCTTTACCATCAACAAAGCTTTTGCTGGCATGTGTGAGTGTGACAATTGGGCTTTCCATTTCCTTTCCTTATAACCAAAAATTACCATCAAAAGGTGTCGTTACTTGTGGCAATTACCAAAACGGCAAGCTCTATAAAACTGTAGACAACAATTTCAAACAATAGAGCGATTTATATCGAGTTATTAATAACTTGTACTTCAAAAAGAGGGAAATAGATCAGTGAGAGGGAGAATACAGTTGGTGGTGGGAGCTTAGAGTCACTATGGAGGCTTTTGGATTTATCGTTAGATGGTTCGTGCTGTTTCTCTAGCTTGTTACTGTTCCATTCTTCTAATGTTGTTCACTGTGAATCCTCGCGTTGTATTTCGGGGGAAATTATACCTATCTAGCAGCACTCAAATAACTCAGATCTAGTTGTAATCTTGCACGGTAGCACTTGAACATATCACTATGTAGAAAGTTTATACTGGAGGTGCTGAAAACTCGCAAATAGCATAAGAGATTTTAATGAAGTAAAAAATTTTAGTATAATCAATCTACTATGAAGTGGGATGACGATTTTACATTAGGTATAGAAATTATCTGTTAGGTAAATTTGGATGAATGAACATTATGTTATCGAGCTATTTCAACGAGTTTTAGATCAAGCAATATGGTGCGAAAGTGATGAACTTAGAAAGCAAGGTTGGTGTGTTACGTCCGAAACTTTAGAAAATGAACTATTTGATTACATGCGGGAGCATGAGCTAAGTGAAGTTGAAGCAATAGAAGAGTTATTGACTGAACGCTTTGAATCATTATTACAAGTTGAGTTAGAAAGAGAAACTCGACTATTGATTCCACCTTACAGTGACATGTTAATCGAATCTATCAAATCGTTTAATTTAGGTCTAAAGAGTAAGCTTTTTCAGATCGCAAACACAACCGAGGAACTGTTTTCACCGATGCGGTTCGATGCTAGTGAATGCGACATTACGTTAAATAGACATGTTTCAGCGCATGGTCGCAGAGAGAGCCCGTACAATAAAACTGATTGCTTGAAATTATTTCTGCTTTTGGCATCCATAAAATCTTGTTACTCAAATTAAACATTTCTAAAAGCAGTGACAGGCTGACTTTTAACCCAAAGCACTTTACCAACTACGAGTTAGCCTTTGCAGCTCATTCATCCAATATCAACCGCTTTACTCAGTACAGATGTAATGTTGGAAGATGGAAACGACAACGACTTAACCACGCTCCCAGCGTCGTTAAGTCGTTATTGGTTCGAGGTCAGGGATTAGTTGAGTGCTTTGATCAGAGTGATTTCACGTTTGATCTGCTTGCTCTCTTGTTCACTAGCCTGCGCCAGTTTCTTTTCGCGTTTGGTTATGGCTGTTTGTTTGGCTTCGTCAGATTTGAACATCAGTTCTTTCACGTTGATAGAAGCGATGTTTGTGTAGCGTCCATCATCACTGGTTGGGATTGATATGGTTTCATCATTAATCAATGATTTTACGATCTCACGCTGTTCATTGTAGCGGCTCTCTAAACCAGAAAGTGCCCATCGTTGTTGAGGCTTGCCTTCATAATGACCGTTCTTTTCTTCTTTAAGATACTTGATGGTCATATTACGGATTGTGCCAGCTTCTTCTCCATATTCAGCTTCAGTATCAAAGAGTACAGGGAACGATTCACCTTCTAGTACGCCGCCTTTCTTGGTTAGGTGACCCATTCGATAGCTATTCATACCAATACGGATTTCTGTTTCATCAGTAACCTGTGTGCCATCAGCAAACACGAGGTTGGTGATGCGTGTACCTGCAGGTTGAGTGAGGTCGATGGTATAAGTCACACCCGCGAAGAAGTCATTGGTCGAATATTTTGATGCTCTGCGTTCAGGGTTAAAGCTGTAGGTCACATCGCCAGGTTGTACTGAGTTGAAGTAGCCCGCAGACCATTCCATGTAGGTTCTTAACTCTTTGCCTGTCATCTGGTAGACAGTGATTTCGCCACCTGCATATTGGTAGTTGTACGCGATGTCTTTGGCTTTGATTGGGCCAACATCGAGCTCTGCATTGTCATTGTCTATTTGAAGTGCGATGACATTGGCTTTAGGTGCATAGAAGAAGCTCGCTTCTTGGTATAGCGCACTGATGCCTGTGTCTTGAACATGGACTTGAGGGATACCGCGGATTTCGTTTTCAGGGACTAAATCAACGCCGGTAAGCTGAGCGACAGGTCGATTCGCCATTTCTCGGAGTTGTTTATGATAAGGCTGGTATAGCTCGTCCATATTCTCATCAGAATCGATACCTTTGATTTTATAAGTGAAGCTGTCTTTGTTGACGAGAGTGAATGTGCCATCGCGCTCTTCAAATTGAAGATCGATACGAGATAGGGCTCGGCCATATTTGTCGGGCTCAGTAATAATAACGCCATTCACAACGGCCTTATCGATGCGAGTGTGCATGTGACCAGCGACGATGGCATCAAGCTCTGGGTTTGCATTGGCAATGTCGGTGACACCGGTGTCGGCAATGTCATTCTCGTTCTCAATCCCCATATGGGCAACCAATACGATAGCATCCACTTTATCATCAATCTCTTTGACGATTTTCTTCACTTCCAAGGTTGGATTAGTGAAAGTGACGCCTTCTAAACGGTTTGTACCTTGCGCAAAGACCTCCGTCATTGGGGTATCCATTCCGATCACGCCGATCTTAATGCCACCGCGTTCTAGAATGGTGTAACCCGGTAAGAATGGATTTCCGTTTTTGTTCTTGATGTTGCCGCCGAGAGACTGCCCTTTAAATTGGGTAACGGCTCTGTTGAGCGTTTTAAGGCCAAAGTCGAATTCGTGGTTACCTAAAACCCATACATCGTATTTCATGTGATTAAAGCCAAGCATCATTGGATCAACGGGCTCGTCTTTGAAGGTTTCTACGAAGTTGCCTTGGATGGTGTCGCCAGCGTCGACAAGGATAATGTTAGATTGCTCTTTGCGGATCTCACCAACCTTGGTCGCGATTTGGCTCAAGCTACCACGAGTGTTGAGTTTATCTGCCGCGTAATCCCACGCCATAAAATGACCGTGGATATCTGAAGTACCCAGTATCGTGACATCGTGTATGTCGCCATCAGCTGCAAAGGTGGGAAAGGCTAGAGAGAGTAGGATGGCGCTTGATAGTATGTGTCTTTTCATAAGTATGTTCACATCGTGGTTTTAAGTATGACTCTACCATATAGAATCGAGATTACCTTATGGGTGATCAGTGTCATATTTATAGTGATGTAACTTACTGATGTTTCAAATAAATGTGATTCATGACTATCTCGTAACCACTTAAGTTACGATGAAACTCACTACAACTCTTCGCTATCTTTTAATACTCCGAATTCTTTGATCAAACTTTCTATGCGTTGGTGTATTAATAAGCACGTTTGTAAGCTGTTGAACGTCTTGCCTGTTGAGATAAACAAGGTATATCGTCCAACTTTCACTTACTGTGGCTGTAATATGATCTTGCCGTTCAAGCGTATGGTTTTCGATTCAATGAGATCAATCGCGGTTTGCACTTCATCGAATGGCAGATAGCGGTCAATGTCGAGCTGAATGTCGTTTGTGATGAAGTGATCTAGCATGGTCGTGAACTTATCACGGCGAACATCTTTACCTTCCGCTTCTTCCCAATAACGTAAGAAGAAGGTACTGAAATCGATGTGTTGGCTTTTCGCGTATTCAAAGAAGCGTGGTTCGTAAAAATCCAGCGACAACGTCCCATAGTTGATAAAGCGCCCATTGTTGCCAAGGGTGTGAATAAGATCGGTTCCGGGTGAACCGCCAATCGCATCAAAGGCAACGGTTGGCATAGGCAAGTCTAACGCCTTAATTTGATAAACTAGATTAGCGTTCGCATCTAACACCCAACTGGAAGTGGTTGGGTATTGTGTCGGCTGTGATGTAACGACAATGATTTGGAAGCCGAGTGATACTGATAACTGGGAGAAGATCTTACCGATGGCAGAGCTGCCTGCGTTGATGATCAACACATCTTCTTGGGTCAGCTTAGCCACTTCTGTCGTCAACACCCATGCGGTTAGCGCATTAATGTACAACTGGCAGGCGTAGCCATTTTCTAGATGCTGAGGAATTTGGAACAGGTCATCTGGTGATACATCGACATAGTTCTGCCATGTTCCACTGGTTGCCACAAGCACGCGCTGATCCACTGCAAACTCTGCATGACTGGACTCGATAACCCTTCCTACCGCTTCAAACCCCGGTACTCTCGGCGGCTGGTGGCTATGTTTGTATTGGCCCACACCATAAATCGACAACAGATCACTAGGATTAATGTTAGTGGCTTCAATTTGTACTCGAACTTTATCTTTGTCTAGTGCCCCTAAAGCGACATGTTCTAACTTGAGAGATTCTTTTGGCTGACCGAAACGGAACTGGCTAATTCGGGTATTTTGCTTAGTGTCAGTCATAGTTCGGGTACCTTTATGGATTATGAGTACTGCATTGATTTTAAGTGTAGCGTGTTCATAAACAATCTTGGGTCGCTAATATTGCTCAACATAGCTGGTGTTGGTAAACAGTCGTCATCAACGTAGTCGACATAGTCTGCCGCCGAATCGAAGATCAAAATATCCAAAGCTAAACGATCCAAGCCATAACGGCCTCGGTGGATCATATCCGCTGAAAACACCAATAAGTCCCCGGCTGCTAATGGTATTTGCTTACCGCCAGATATGTCATCGCTGCTCACTTTGCCGTTTTCTTCTTGGCGAACATTGTACTCTTCTTCGTTGTCCCAGCGCTTATGTGTTCCGGGGATAAGCTCCATACCTGGCTCATCAAAAAGGGGCACTCGCAGATGCAATACCTGGGTTTCCATGATGACTTTCATCTGGTCATCAATGTCGTAGTCGTATTGACAGTCACGATGCCAGAAGTCTTTTTGCTGCGGGTTTACTGGGTTGAAGAACAGCTGTGTATTCATGAATGCCGGTTTGTTCGGAATCACCGCATCGACCACTTCCATGACTTTTTTTGAGCTGATGAAGTTGAAAAGTACGCGTCTATCTTCGGTTGGCAAATACTCACTTCCCGTAATCAAAGACGAGTTAAATGCTTCTTCTTGATAGAATTCTTCGTTGTCTGCTTTCCATGATGCATGGAATTTCAGCACGACTTTTCTTAGCGATGCAATTTGAGCTTCATTGAAATAATTTCTGATAACAAAGTAACCATGTTCGTCGTATTGGCTACTTAATTGTTGGCTGTTTTCTACCACTGACTACCTTCATTCATTCTGTACCGCGTAATAACTACAGATTTCTTGAGCGCATAATGCCAGACAGTCGTCATTCAACCAAGTAACGAGTGAAGAAGCGTGTAGATTCAGTGATGTTATAAAGCCATATGGGGCGAGTTTTACATACCTATCCATATCATGGACTCATGCGATACCGATCTCCCCATATGTGACACATCCCCTATTTTACAAAGTGTAATGATTCATTTGGTGAATAAATTTATGATTTCGATAACTATTGACCATGTTATAATTTAATTGGCTTAGGGAAGAGAGTAAATCATGGATGGTTTTTCGCTGGATATGAGAACACTTAATTTTATTATTATTTTGTTCTCTTTCATTTACTGCATTGGCTTGTTGCTGTTCCAATTTACCCAACAGTCCATTAAAGGGCTTTCAATTTTTTCCATTTCAATATTTGTTATCGGAAGTGGGCCGTTGATGTTGAGCCTAAGAGGGGAACTCCCTGATTGGATCACTGTTATTGGCGCCAACATGGTCATTGCGCTTGGCTTTCATCTCGCTTTGTATAGCTTATGCCTATTTCGAGAATATTCCCTAAAATGCACCTACCTAAGTAGTCTGATGATGTTGGCTCTTTTGCCATGTTTTATTTATTTTACGTACTACGAACCTTCCATCAAGGCTCGAATCATCCTCATTAGTTTCTATTTGGCCTTTGTGACTGTTTGTACTGCCTTTGCGGTATTGAAGGGTCAACGCGATGACTTAACCTTAGCAACTCGGATGATGGCCTTGTCATTTTTGATATATGGCGG
This sequence comes from Vibrio satsumensis, assembly GCF_050337435.1. Taxonomy (NCBI): domain Bacteria; kingdom Pseudomonadati; phylum Pseudomonadota; class Gammaproteobacteria; order Vibrionales; family Vibrionaceae; genus Vibrio; species Vibrio satsumensis. The sequence continues at coordinate 277,575 of NZ_JAKJSX010000008.1, forward strand.
GTTTATGGTTTTCCGAGTAACGGTGACGTTATTTTCAGCTGAGCTGGAGGATTTCATGGCGGCCGCACTTATTCATCAACTTGCCTTTTTAGTCAGTATTGTTCTTATCGTATCGATGAGCTTCACGATGCTCTGGTTGATTAATGCAAGGTTACTTAGGTCTATTCATGACCTGTCTTACAGTGATCCTTTAACGGCACTTGGAAACCGCAGAGCATTAGATGAAATGGTTCCAGTCATCATGAAGCAGGCGGGTACTACGCCTGTCAGTGCCATTATGATGGATATTGATAATTTTAAGTCGATCAATGATCAACACGGACACATTGTGGGTGATCTCGTGATCAAGTCTTTTGCTGAAATGGTTCAAAGTGCGATAAAAACATCGCCAACAGCCAGCGCGTTCCGTTTTGGCGGAGACGAGATAATGATTTTATTACCCAATGTCAATTTCCTACAAGCACAGGCTATTGCTTGTAAGCTGCGATTGTCTATTTCAGAGATCTCAGCCGTGCAAGGAAAAGAGATGTTTCTGACGTCGAGTTTCGGTGTCGCTCAGCTTCACCCACATGAGAATTGGGATGGGTTTATTAGTCGAGCCGACAAAGCGTTGTATCAAGCGAAAACAAACGGTCGCAATATGACTTCAATTTGTCCTAGCCATATTAACGAGCTCGTCACTGCCTGATGATGACAGGTCTTTATGCGTTAGTTTGTTCAAATTATTGCCACATCACCAACACCGCTGCGATAGAAAGCAAGATCAGTGCAACAATGTCTTTGCGCGCGATGCTTTGCCCCAACCAGAAGTAAGATATCAACACCATAAAGACCACCTCAACTTGTCCCAACGTTTTCACATAAGGCACGGCTTGAAGTGACATCGCACTAAACCAGCCAAGAGAACCAATCACACTGGCTAAGCTTGTCATCACCACCAATCTCGACTTCTTGAATATCTGGTGTAACGTGTCGCGTTCTCTGAAAAAGAGGTACGTACAGATAATCACTGTTTGAAGGGAAATAACTAGGAACAGCACCCACGCTGCGCTGTGAGGGAAGGGTAAGCCAATGCTCAAGCTAGCTTCACGTACCCAAAGAGACGTTAAAGCAAAGGCGGTGCTACACGCCATACCTAACAAGAACACTTTCGGGGACAAGCTTCGCCAGCCAGAAGCGCTACTCATGATTAGCACGCCTAAAGTACCAATAAGTACGCCGACCCAACCTGTCACTGTTAATGCGGTGCCAAAAAACAACACGGAGAGCACCGCAGAAACAGGAGCTTCACACTTGGCTAACCCAGCGCCTATCGCATAGTTTTCTAGCTTGAACAGCATCACCATTAAGCCGGTCGCGAGGATCTGCATAATGGCGGCAGCAACAATATAGAAAACAAATTCACCCGAAAAGTCGGGGATAGCTACAGGCTGCCATTGATAGAGGGTGTAGAGGTAAATAAGGGCTATTGGGCCAGCCCAAATAAAACGCGCCAACGTCACGCCAGCCACGCTCATGGTGCCACTGAGTTTGCTTTGAAAGGCATTGCGCCAAGATTGGCTAAAGGCTGCGAGAAGAGTAAAGGCGATCCAACTAAAAGACATGATGCTTCCATGTGTGATGTAATTTGATGATGATACTAACAAAAAATCACATGATAAGAAGCGACATGGTCTGATTATAGCCAGAGGCTCACCTTTATTCTCTATTCAGTATTAGATCGCTCTTCAGAAGATCGGCTGTTTCTTGTTCTTGAAGTAGAACAGCGCGCTGATCGAAACGAACAGTATGGTGAAGTAATAGAAAAACGAAGATAGTGAGGCCAAGAAGGCAAGGTTCTGTTCTATTTCTTGTTCGGTGTAGCCCTGAGAAACCAACTTATAGTAGTAAGCGTACAAGATACCGATCAGGCCGTATCCGAGGTTAAACATCAGCCCTTTAAAGCTAAGGACCGTGGCTCTGTTGTGCGATTCGGTCTTTTTATTCAGGTGGTAGCTGATGAAAATATTCATCGTCATGATGATAAAGATTAACATCAATGCCGGAATGACTCCGTAGATCGACCAACCTAAACTGATCCAGTAATAAGTCGCCGTGCTCGCCAATCCCATAACCACGATGAAGGTTTTAGGCTCAATGCTCTCTGCTAATCTTCGGCTTTGCCCAGCTAAGATGATCTTAAGTAAGCTTATACCCGCGCCAATAAAACCGAAGTAGATAATAGGAATATCAATGGCCAGATAGTATTGGCTGTTCATGGTGAGGAACATGCGTGAGGTGTGTTCGAATAGGCTGTAGTAGAGCAAGATGAACAGCACGTAAGGCGTAGCAAATACCCATTTACCCGCATCGATCGTTAATTTAAGACTTGTGATGGTGGTTGCTAATTTGGTTTGGTCGCTTGGCATCACCTTTTTCTCTTCGCGCATATTAATCGCTGCATAGATAGCGAGCATCGCAACAAATAGGGTGGCAAATACGGGAATACGCATCAGGTCTTTAGTGCTTTCTGGCTCGGCTAATCCAAGGAAATGAAAGATATTTGTCATAAAGTTCACATCGTACATCGCCGCACCAACCAGCGTGACAAAGATCCCCACGCTAGACGCGACACGAAGCTGGATTTGCAGCACTCGAGGCCACAACTCTTCATTGCCTTGTTCTTTTAAGGTGTCGTAAGCCAATGCCTCGTCGGCGCCGCTGGCCAGTGCCATCGCTAAGCCACTGAGAATCCGGTTAATCAGAAAGACTATGAACACCAAGTCAGGGTTTCCGGTTGGCACTAGCGCGATCATCGCGATCTCAACAAACATCACGATCGAAGACAGCACCACTAGTTTCTTGCGGCCTAAGGTATCAGCGAATGCACCCGACGGTACTTCAGCAAGCACAATGGTGGCCGCCCAAACTACATTGAGCATCGCGAATTGAGAAAGGGTTAGCCCGTAATCTAAGTAGAGTAGAGTGAATACTGGGTAATAAAAACGCGCAAAGTAGCTGCTTCTAAACATCAAGAAGTAGCGGACATTGGGAATTTTAAGGATCTCTTTGAGCGTCATGATAATTTCAGTAATTTAGATAATACATCATTATGTATACCTCTTTTCTCTATTTAAATCATGGGATTGTTGTAAGAATCGGAAAACTTTTGATGAGCTTGTCTCTCTGTACATGTAAAGGCTAAAAATATAAAGGAGCTAACAAGAGGAGGAGCAACTAGACTCCTCTTCTTGTTTTTATTACTTCATCTAACTTGATAATTGTTCTTGATGAAATTTCTTATAGGCGATTAATCCACACGCTTGAAGTTAGGTAATAAGGTTTCTGGCTGCTGCGCTACAAATGCTTTACTTGGTGAGTATGCACGGAAGTAAACAAACCAGTTTTCGTTTTCTCGTGTTTGCACCCAGTTAGCTTCATTCACACCTGCTGGCTTAGTTGGCGAGAAGTGGAAGGTGTAATTGCCTTGTGCGTCTTTGACCGTTCCCTCGATGTTTGAACCTACATCTGCACGCTCAATGTCGTTGTCGATAATGGCGCGGTTCTCAACGTTATAAATAGTGATTGTCCAGAACAGATCCGCGAAGTTTACATCACCATCCAGAGTCAGAGTGTAGTGGTTGCTGCCATTAAGCCCCTTACCACTGTCATCGCGGTAGTTGTCTAGATAGATCTGGCCCCAACCGCCATTCTCAAAACCGTGCATTGCTACGTCGTTAGTTACAGCTTCGTAGAACCATGCTGCGCGTCCATCGAGATCCATACCGTAGTAACGATCTTGGTTTGGTGTTGAAGCCGTCGCTACTTCCCAAAAGTTGCCTTCCTTACCGTAAGCTGCGTGTGGCAAGCGTTCTGTTTTGTTGAAGTCGATATTCTTAACCATAGCTTCCCCCATCACTACAGCTTGTTCTAAAATCTCACGCTGCTGACCTGATGGTTCAAACGTCTTACCTTTCTCAATACCCAAGGGACGTAGCATGTCGTGCATCATGCGATCACGCTCTGCTACTGGCTCAGCTTGAATGGCTTCATTCAACGTATTCCAAAATGCCATGCCTCTTGGGTGTTTGGCATCTTCACCACGCTCAGGGAAGTTTACGCCGTTATCACTCAGTGGCTTTCCGTTGAGGTTGGTAATTTTCAGGGCCTCTAAGTCTTTCATACGTTGCTGGTCTGACTCTGCCATTAAGCGAACGCCAAAGAAAACATAGTTGGTGTCTGACTCAAAAACCTGAGCGCCTTTTGGCAGATTACTCGGTGTCTCAGACCCTTTGGCTTTTACCACGTAGACGCCCGGCTCGGTCATCTGAGAAATTCCGATCTGCCACATGGTGTGTACTGCGCCGCGCAGTTCATCTGTGGGGATTTCTATAACAACGGGCTCTTTTTCTACGTTAAACCAAGTAATCGCGTAAGGCGTAGAGGTGTTGTAAGTTAAGCCGCCTAGCTTAGATTCATGAGACTCAACATAAGTAATTTGACCATCTTCTGCCCCCATGTCTGCATAGGCTTGTTTCCATGCGTAGTTTGACACCAAAGGCACTGACCAAATGTAAGCTTGTGACGCGCGTTGATAGTCCATTAGTTCGAACAGTTTTGCTGAGCTTTCTTGTGTTGGAATACCATGAAGAAAGTCGGTTTCGAAGGTGAAGTCTCCCGCACGTGTTTGAAGGGTTTCTGTTGGGTTATCGTTTCCAGCAATCGCCGTTGCTGAAAACAAGGCTGTTATAGAAACGAGCATCGCTGTTGATCGCAGTGGATGTGTGAAAGTACTGGCAAGGGCTTTAGATATCATGTTCATAATGTGTCCTCAAAACTTAAACTTATTCGTTCAAGCGAAACCAGCTCGTTAAAGCCGAAATCACTACTTAAAATTGGTAGTTAAATTCGATACGGTGATCGCCGTCTTCGATACTTGTGTTTTCTGTCCAGTTTGCGAAATAACGAACGTTGGCTCTTGGATTGATTTGATAGCTCGCTGCAAATTCATGTGCGAGTACAGAATCATTGCCCTCAAAGCCAAAATCTTTGAACGTTGATGACCCTGACATTGTGCCTAAATACATAGGGTTGTAGTTCAACCAAACCTTATCGGTAAGTTGCATCTTGGCGTACATACCTGCGACGTAGAAAGTACCGTGCATGTTGTAGCGGTCGCGAAGTTGATCGGCATCGAGAGCGCCACCAGTGCCTTCAACCAACTCTTCACCTGCAGCGATACCGACACCCGCGAGCGGGTAGAAGTTAAACATGCCCATTTGCGGTAAAGCTTGAATAAAGCTGTAAGACGCGCTGCCTTGGTTGTTATCGAAATCCCAAGACATATCAACTTGCGATCCTCGGCCATTAGTTAGATCTACACCGAAGTTTCTAAAGCGGAAGGAATCAATACTGTCGTCTGCACCTCGACCGCTCCAACCAATCGTCTCACCAGCGATACCTTTGATTTCGAGCACATTCATGCCCATGGTGGTATCACTGCCCGTGTCGTAGGTTTGCCCAACTTTTAGGTTTAAGCCCTTGTCGGTGTAGCCGAAGCCTGCTTGTGTGTAGACCGCTAATGGGTCGGACATATCTTGAACTTCTGTTTCTTCAGCGATAGCACCGCTAGCTAACAAAAGAGGGGTTAGAGAAAGGATCGAACGTTGTAATAACATAGCTGCCTCATAGAGTTATCTCACTACATCCGTGTACTTCGTGAAGGTGGGATAACTATACAAAGTGGACTTTGTTAAGTTAATTCATATAAACTTAACCATTCGTTAAGCAATGCTTTATGGTGTCTCATGAAACTTAACAATGTCGATCTGAACTTATTGAAAGTGTTTGTGGTGGTGTATCAGGAGAAGAGCTTGAGAAAAGCGGCTGAGAAGTTGTTTGTCTCGACACCAGCGGTTAGCCAAAGCATCAAGAAGCTTAAGGAATCCTTAGGTGAAGAATTGTTTGTCCTGTCTCATCAGCAGTTTTTGCCAACACCTTATTCAGACGACCTGTATCGACGCGTTTTCCCGCTATTAGATGGATTGGTTACGGCGATAGAAGAAGGAAAACAGTTTATTCCCGCGGACCTCAGTGAAGATTTTAAGATAGAGGCGAATCCTCATGTCTTGCCTTGGTTGACTCCCGCTCTGTTTCATCAGCTATCAGTAGAAAGTCCACTTTCAAGACTGATCAGTCATACGAGTTCCCAAAATTCATTAGAAAGACTTAAGAGTGACGAGATTGATTTTGTCATTCACTTCGAAGCTAAGAATTTGCCTGCTGAGATCATTGCCGTACCTCTGGTGACCTTAAAGTTTGTATTGGCAGTAAGAGAAGATCATCCTTTCGAGGAATCCATCGCGACGATTGATGATTTGTTGTCGTTCCCATTTGCTCATGTTGACCTTGCTTATTTCGACCAAAACAAACATTCTCGATTGGAAGAGGAAGTCTTAAGCCAAGGTAAATCGATTAACATGGCACTGCGAACGACTTCCATCGTTGGGTTAATTGAAACGATCAAGTACTCCAACATTATCGCACCTTGCATGCCTCCGGTGATTGAACAACATAAAGGTGTCTTGCGCTCAATCGCAATTGAGGGATTGGAAGAGGGAACCGAGGAGATGGAGGTGTTCGCTTATTTTCATAAGAAAAACCAGCACTCAGCTAAATATAAATGGTTGCTGGATTTGATTGAAACGGCGATGACAGAGGCCAATCACCAGTAAGGGTCATGCTTGTTTGTTTCTACTTTTCAGAACTACATATAACTACTCTTTGAACACCTCTTCGATACACGATTCCAACCAGCGCATCTTCGGTTGATTGCGATGTTTACGCCCGATAGTCATGCCAATATCGCCATTTGGCATGTTGGGCATGTGAGGAAACTGCACAAAAGAAAATTCATTTGAAAGCGAATTGGCCAGTAGCTTTGAGCATGGGAATAATACGTCGCTCTGCTTCACTATAGATAATAAGCTGTGTAAGTAAGTCGAACGTATTTTTACCTCAGTATTGATGCCAACATCGGCTAACACGTTCGGTGCTAACGCAATATTGTCGTTCCAATCACTGACCACCAAGCTCGCTAATTGCAAGGTTTCTTGCTGGTCACTTTGCAAAAGCGTGTTGGCAAGTGGATGCCCAGTGCGGCATACCAAGACAAAATCATCGCTTGCGATACGTTTCTGGTATACCTGTTTGGATAATTCTAATGGGTAATAATTGACACCTAAATCAACCTCACCAGAGGTGAGTAAATCCAGAGTATTCGCGCCCCAATCCACAATATTCACTTTGACCTTAGGAGCTTGCGCTAACAATATCTGAGTTAGCTTTGCCGAGATGCTGTTAGCAATAAAGCCATTAATGGCGATGTTCACAGTGCCATCAAACTGAGCAACATCAAACTCAGACTTTGGTTCAAGTACTTGTTCTAACTGCAACAACACCGGTAACAAGGTCTGCTTAATTTCAAGCAATTTAGAAGTGGGTTCTAAGCCGTGTTGGGAGCGAATAAACAACTCATCGTCAAAGTACTCACGTAGCTTTTGTAGTGACCGACTGATAGAGGGTTGGCTTGTAAACAGAAGCTCTGAAGCCTTTCGAGTATTTTTTACCTCAATTAATACTTTCAATACCTTAAGTAAATTAAGGTCTAATCGTTTAAAGCGGTTACTCATCATGATTACTGCACTCCAGAATTGAGAAGCCGTTTAGATATACCCAAACTGTATATCTTGATTTCATATAATCGATTGGAGTATATCATGAAGTGTCTACATACTGAGCTCATCGAAACAGACATGAGTAATCATTATGAAGAAAACGACGTTAGTGACGCTATTAGCATTAACTGCATTTGGCGCAACAGCTGCGGATAACAACAGTTCATCTGTTTATGATCATACTGCTGTTGGTGGTGTTAATTGGGATAACTACCCAGAAGCGGAGTCAGATTGGAACTTTCTTGGTCTCCAAAATAAGGTCGGTGTAAACCATTGGTTGCACGCTGAACCAGTCTCAAAAGATACACAAACTGTGATTCGTTCAAATCGTGATGTTGTTTACTCGACGATGGTTGTTGATGTATCAGAAGGTGCAACGTTCCATGTGCCCGCAGAAGACAACGACTATTTCCAAATCATCCATATCATGGACGAAAATCATCTGGTGCATAAGGTGGTTCGTCGTGGTGAAACACTTAACCTAACAGCTAGTGACTTGACGACAGGTACACATGTTCATGTACTAGCCAGAACACGTATCGCAGATTCTATCGAAGATACCAAACGTCGCCAAAGTCTGCTTTCTATCAAAGCGAATTCAGATAAGCCTTATCAAGGTAAAGGCTATAACCCTAGTGATGTTGAAAATTACCGTTTAAAACTGATCAACAATGTAATGAAACACGGCGCGCCTATTGAAGGGTTAAAGGGATTTGGTGCGACTTTGGATGACGTAGAAGACCACCACTTCAAATACGTGACGGCATTTGGTTACGCAGGGCTACCAGCCGATACAGCGCAATACCTAGAGCGCGTGCCAGGTCAAGGTAAGACGACCTGCCAAGAGTGGACGATTCCAACGCCAAATTTGGACTTTGAGGGGCGCGGTGGTTACTACTCTCTAACCACTTATGGAGCGGATGGTTGGATCGACTCTGAGCACTTCTATGCTTCTGGCGAATCCATGCGTGATAACGGTGATGGCACAGTGTCTGTCACATTCAACTGTGGTACCGGTGCAGCTTATGATTTTGAAGTGTCTGAAGGTTGGGCTGGCGTATTACGTTTGTACGAGCCAGTCGATGTGGATGAAACTTTAGAGTATATGGAAACGTTGCGTCAAATTGAGATTAAAGAGCTTTAGTATCTCTTCGAATAGCTGAAATATCCCAAAATAAAAATCCCCTCAAGAACCTTTCTTGAGGGGATTTTTAATCAGTCGTTAATTTACTGGTTAGCCATCTACTCTTCACCTTCGGCTTCTTTGGAAGCATTTGACGCCCAGTCTTTCTCAAGCCAGTTATCGAGTACGTGCTGCAATGCATTCAAAGACGTTGGCTTTTCAAGTCGACCATCCATTAACTGATTGATCATGTCTAATTCACGTTGTCCTGATTCGCCGGACAAAGCAATGATTGGTGTTTGAGGAGAGCGTGCCTTGATGATTTGGCTTGCGTCAAAACCATTCATTATCGGCATTTGCACGTCCATTAAGATCAAATCAACTTTGTGTGTTCTGAACAACTCAACAGCATTTTCGCCATTTTTGGCTTGTAAACTGTTAACGCCAAGTCGGCTCAAATACATCTGAACAAGTGTGCGTTGCACCTCTTTGTCATCAACGATGAGCACGGTAGGTGCTAAATGGCTCTCAGATTCTCGCGAACTTGTTGGTTCTGTATCAGCGCAGGCTTTATCTTGAGTAGTCGTTTGGTTGTGTTTCCAATCATTAAAATAAGGTGTACGAAGCGCGTCTGCTTTGGGGGCATTCGGTACCACAGGGAAGTACAGGTGGAACTCAGTAAACTCACCAAGTTTAGAATGGCACTCAACTCTGCCACCAAATGAACGCATTACACGTTGGCAATAGCCTAGCCCTAAGCCGCTACCACCACTTTTTTGGTAAGAGAAGAAGTCATCAAAGATCTTGTGAGCAATCGCTTCATCTATGCCGGGGCCGGTATCTCGGAATATTAAAACGTTCTCGTAAGAGTCTATTTTGGTGCTGATTTCGATCTGGCTATCTGGATACGAATCAAAGTAATAAATCGCATTGCGTATTAGGTTGAAAATAACGAAGTTGAATAGGGTTTCATTTAGCTTTACAACAAAATCAGCATGTTGTGGTAAGCGAATACGTTCGATTATCTTCTCGTTTTCAAAGCCATAGTGGCTTACTGCTTGATCGACAGCTTTGTGGATAGAGGTCATCGTCACCGGACCATGCTCAGGTGAACTATCACTGACCTCACGCAAGATGATATCAATCAGCTGTCGGCCGCGTTGAATTGCAGCTTGGCCGTTTTCGATATCAAGTAGGATCTGTTTCGCTGGCGCTTGGTTGTCGATGTGCTGCTTTAGTACTTCGAAGTGCAGTTGCACTTGAGCAAGCGGGTTACGCATCTCATGGGCAATGGAGTTGGCCAGAGCACGACTTTGGCGAATGCGTCTATCCGCTTCGATGGTACTTTGCACACGAGTTAACAAGCTTTGCAGTGCAGAAATCTCTTCGTTAGAGAACATTTGATCGTTGCTCTTGTGCGATGACACCAACAAGTGCGTGACCGACTTTCCCTGACCAAACAGAGGCATTACCAAGGCCGTGTTGTTAGAACTCATCTTTTCATAGAGCGCCTTGATAGAACGTTTTGCTGGCGCAGTGTAATCGAGCTCTTCAGACAGTTCGTCGAACACTAAAACAGACTTGTTGGTCGACAGGTAGTCTTCGTAGAAAGTCTCGTTGTAGTTGCTGTTAACAAGGCGCAGTTTGTCTTCTGGGATTTGAAGTAGGCTACCCAAACGACGCATCGCATCATCAATTGATAGCTTGAAATCTTCTTCTAAAGCAAGGATTTGCTGTACTGGTGTTTTCTTGTTCCCGTAGACAAAGAAGGAGGCATAACGGCTCACACGTTTATAAAGTACATGCCAAGTAATGCCTATTAGCGCGCAGATTGGAATGGCGATTAGCCATTGATTATCTTCGGTCAGCGGGATGAATATCGCACCAAACGGTATCACTAAAATAGCACACACTAACAGGGCGTTCAGGCTCATGTACGCAAGGTATTTCACGCTGTAGAAACGAGATGTCAGCAGGGCATACCCAACGAACAACATCTCACTAATAGACAAGGCTGGTGGTAGCCAAGTCAGTGAGAAATCACGCAAGAAGTAAGTCATACCTAGGTGGATCGTTGCTGTGGACAACATGAACACCAAGATACCTGCAATCATATAGCTGGTTTTGGTCAGCGTGAGCTTGCTGCTGTTGGCGCGCATTGCCACTAGGTTACCCAGTGTCAGTACCACAAAGCTGATCATGCCGATGAAGAAGTACGAAGTGTGCGGGCCAAATTCAATCACGAACTGACTTGGACCAACAATGATAACGTCTTCAACGGTTAAGCCCGGACTTAAATTAATAAACAAGGAGTAGACGGTTAGAGTGACGAAAATCGCTTGTTGCCATAGGTGCACCTTACCGTTGCGTTGCTCGGCGGCAAGCTGACACGAGAAGTAATACGCGAAGGCAAACGCAAAGAAGGAGGCGAGGTTGGCAAATTTGGCTGCAAACACAGCTGCTGACGGCCCAAGCTCTGATAATAAGTCGGTATGGAAATACGCATTACTGCTGATCCACGCCACAATACAGACCGAATAGGCGATGTAGGCAACGTGGTGTGTACCTGCGATCGCTTCGCTCTTTAGTTTCAGACGGTAGCAATAGTAGAGTAACCACATCACGACTACAACAACCGTCGCAAGAAGCGTTATCGCTTTGGCGTGGATGATGGCTTCTAAGCCGAAATCAAACATGTTCGTCCTTATTTACCGAGCTTGGCTGTTGCAGAGAATCTGGTTGTTGAACAGAGCTTAATTTTTCTGCTGAGCCAAACTTTCTGCTGTTACGCACGGCGCGTTTGTAGCCTTTAAAGTCGGTGTCATTAAATACGTTGACCATCAATTCGAAATTCCAAAAGCCACGGTAAATGGTGGTGCCGTCATCGTTCAATTCGCAATATCCCGAATGGAAATACGCTTTTGGGTCAATAGCTTGATAAAACTGAAGCATGAAAGGTTGTTCAATGATGGTGAAGCCAATTTTGTAGCCAACTTGATGTAAGACGCTCATCAGCTCTTTTTGAGCGAGATAGAGGAAGTAGAGTTTTTGTTGGGTATTTCCACTGACGGTTAAGCGCAGAACTTCACATATGGCTCGAGTTTCGGATAGTTGTAACTGAAACTGATTATCGAGTTTTGGCAGAGAGTCACATTTTGACAATATCGGTGGCGTGAATAGCTGTAACCCTGAAAGTGAATCGTAACCATGATTTGGTAAGCAGTATTGCCAGTGATCATTGCTGAATGGCGGCGCATAGCTTAGCCAGGTTTCATTTTTTGACCAATCTTGAATCAAGGCGGAAGAAACTAATGTTGGGAAGGCTTCATCGTCTGGGTGTTTGAGCAGGATAAAGTGCTTACCCGTTTGTGACAGGTGTAATAAAGGCAGCATCTCAAACCATTTTTCACCCTTGATGAAAACCTCAAGGTTGCTTAAAGCGATGGCATCACTGATAGGCATTCCTTGTGGGTGACTGGGTGTTTGTACCACAAGTTGATCATCTTCTATCTGATCGATGATCGCACTGTAATAAGCGCTGTCTTTAATCGGCAGATCGATACTAGAGGGTGAACTATTATCGAGCGGCGACTTTGCCTTAATAGCAGTAATTTCGCATTCGCACCAAAAGTCTAACCAATGCATGTAACACTGACCTGCCGCTTCCTCTAGCAATGCCATCTCGGTCGATAAGCTACTTGGATAGCGTTGAATGAGATCGCGATAGTCCATCAATTCAAATAAAACGGAGAGGCTTTTGTGTTGATGTTCTGGGAAGAACGATTCCAATAGTCGTCTACGGTAGTCTGTGACGGTTTGGAAAAGTGCAGTGCGATCTTGTGGCTGATAAGTGTTGATCACGAGCTCGATCAGCGCGTGTTGTTTCTTTTCGATAGTCAGACTGCTAGCCAACAGTGAGACTAAAGACGACGTTAATTCCATGGTGTTAACCTAGCCTAGGTTTATATAATTATTTTTATTGGATTTGCACTCATTAACCAGACACGAATTGTTATTAAGTTATTTGATATAAAGTTACCTTGTTGAGATTGAGTAACTCTAATTGTGTCTATAGTTTTTAAAAACAAGTTGCATAATCGAACGCAAGTTTACTACTTGCGCTACTCCTTAACAACAGAACATTTACTAGTTTATAAGTTGCTAAATTAGAATATTCTCAATCACTTAGAGCTTAACCTTGCTCCGATTCTGACCTGTATCAATTGAGCATAATCCTTTGAATTTATAAATTAACGTAAAATATCTATTTTTTGAACCAAGCTCATAAACCATACGCAACTGAATTCACCTTGTTAATCGTAAGGAATATAACGGCGAGCCAAAATATACATTTAACTAATGAGTGTTGTATGTCTCATAACCGTTTATTTCCACGTCACCGTTTGGCTCTCGCTTGCATGCTGGCCAGTGTTTCCAGTTTCTCCTTTGCTCAAAGTCAGTGTGAGGTGCTTGATCTTCAGCAGGCGTCTGACCTTGCTCTCGCTGTCTCAGCAGCAGACAACAGTTGCTATGGCGCTTGGTTCTCTGCTCAAGAGAGTTCGTTAAACAATATCTATAGCGAAGCGAGCCTAAGCCGTGTTCAAGTAGCTCTGAATTTAGAAATTACCCGTTACCGAGGTGATGCTGAACAGGCTCGTAAACTTGAAAACCTTGGCGAATTTGTTCGCGCCGCTTATTACGTTCGCTATAACGCGCGAGCGCAGGATTTCTCCGAGGCGTTAAGCCAGCGCTTCGCTCTATCTGTTAATGCTTTTCTGGCGAACCCTAATGCTCTCGATCAAGGCCGTGAGCAAGTTGGGGCGATGAAAAGTCTGACGCTGATGGTCGATAATGTTAAGCAACTTCCACTGACCATGGATGCGCAACTTGCGGCATTGAATCACTTTAACCGTGAAACAGCGCAGGATTCACAATGGGTCGATGGTCTCAATAATCTCTTTCGAGCAATGGCAGGGCATGTCGCTCGAGATGATTTCTACGATTACATGGCAAACCACACTCAACATATCGAAACGCTGGCGACTTTTGCTCGTGACAACACGTGGGCGTTGGATACTGACGCTAGCTTTCTGGTTTATAACGCCGTACGTGAAACAGGTCGCTTGTTAGCCAGCCCGGATAAAGCGACCAAAGACAAAGCGATGCGGGTTATGCAGCAAGTGATGGCGCAAAACCCACTGGGCAGCGAGCACGATAAGCTATGGCTAGCAGCCGTCGAAATGATGAGTTACTTCGCACCCGAAGGTTTGAATGGGTTAGACCTAGAGCAAGCGAAACGCGACTTGGCAACGCGTGTACTTCCCCATCGTTACGAGTGCCAAGGGCCTGCGATTATTCGCTCTCAAGATCTAACGGAGTCACAAGCGATGGAGGCGTGTGATGTGTTGGCTGCCAAAGAGGCCGACTTCCATCAAGTCGCGAATACGGGTCAAAAACCTGTCGCTGATGATAACAACGAGCGAGTTGAAGTCGCGGTGTTTGGTAGCAAAGGCAGTTACATAGATTATTCATCGTTCTTGTTTGGCAATACCACAGACAATGGCGGTCAGTATTTAGAGGGTAATCCTGCAGAAGTCGGTAACGTCGCTCGCTTTGTGGCTTATCGCTATGCCAATGGTGATGATCTTTCTATTCTCAATTTAGAGCATGAATACACTCACTATCTTGATGCTCGCTTTAACCAATATGGCTCATTCAACGACAACCTAGCATATGGCTATGTAGTGTGGTGGTTAGAGGGCTTTGCCGAATTTATGCATTACAAGCAAGGTTATGATGCAGCGATTGGTTTGATTAGCAGCGGGAAGATGAGCCTGTCGGATGTGTTTGCGACCACTTACTCCCATGACTCCAATCGTATATATCGTTGGGGATACTTGGCGGTACGCTTCATGCTGGAAGAGCATCCTCAAGAGGTGCAAGGTTTACTGGCATTGTCTCGTACTGGTCAATTCTCCGAGTGGGCGCAACAAGTAAAAGTGCTAGGGCAGCAATACAATGGTGAGTTCGAGCGTTGGTTAGACTCGGTTTCAAGTGAACCCACTGAACCGACAGATCCTACGCAACCAACAGACCAAGCCATAGTGCTTGCAGCAAACCAGAGTGTTTTGTTGAGTGGCGAGGCGTATAGCGAGCAGTTGTTCTATGTTGATATTCCAGACAACACGACGCATTTTGAAGTGTCTATTGAGGGACAAACTCAAGGTGATGCTGACCTCTACATGAGCTACAACAAACCAGCGCATTACTACGATTTTGAATTCAGCCAATACGGTAATGGCAGCAATGAAGTGGTGACGTTTGAACAAGAACCTTCGGGCTACATCAAGTCGGGTCGTTACTACATGAGTGTCACGGGTCGTACCGATTTTAATGAGGTGTCGATAACGGCATCGGTAGTCACAGAAACGCCAACGCCTCCAACTCAACAGCAAGATGATTTAACGCCTGTGGTATTGGAGTCCGGTCAGGCTCAAGTGCTTACCGTGCACCAACGACGTTATGCCGCTGTTTATGTACCAGAAGGCGTACA
The DNA here is from genome assembly GCF_050337435.1 of Vibrio satsumensis. Lineage (NCBI taxonomy): Bacteria > Pseudomonadati > Pseudomonadota > Gammaproteobacteria > Vibrionales > Vibrionaceae > Vibrio > Vibrio satsumensis. Next base: position 292,966 of record NZ_JAKJSX010000008.1, read on the forward strand.
AGAGGTGCGAGTATGGCTCAGCGATAAGAGCGACACTGCTGAAAACGAACAATCGAATTCGGGTAACGTTGATCTGTTCGCCAGCCACTCATATTGGCCAACAGCTGGGCAGCATGACTACGCGTCTGATTACCGTGGAAGCAATGAGTATCTGCAAATCCCTATAACAGAAGAAGGCTATATACACTTCTTATTGAGTGCAGAGCAGCAAGGGGATGATGTCGAGATGTTGGTGTATTTTCACTGACAGAATAGGCGTTAGGTAATTGGCATTAAAAAAGGGGCATCCCCAAGCCGTATTAACGACAATGTCACTAAACTAATCGGTTAAATATCAATAAAGTAGACGGATAAAAGCCGGGCATCAGTGTCCGGCTTTGTTTTTCTGACAATCTTCTGTGTTTATAGAGTAGTTACACCATAATCTCTGATGAAGTGATGACATTCGAGGTTTAAGCTTGTCTGCATATGAAATATCATTGCGAGTAACCTATCGCAAGTGATAGAGGTAGAGATAAATTATGAAGAAAGTACTATTGGTAACCGTATTTAGTGTCGCTGCGTTAGCAGGGTGTAGCCAGAAATCTGAGGTTCCAGAACAAGCACAAGAGACTGCAAACCCGATCTGTAGCACTAAGAACCTGACAGGTGGTTGGTCACAAAGCGATATCACGCCAGAAGCCAAGCAAGCTTTAGATGTGGTTCTTGGACAAATGAATACATCAGCAAAGCTCGAAAAAATCTTGAGCGTTCGCACTCAAGTAGTCGCGGGTTTGAACTACGCGATCGAGTTTGAAATGGATAATGGTCAGGTGTGGAATACGGTTGTTTATCGTTCACTTCAAGGTGATATCGAAATGATGCAGGCTGCACAGCAAGGTCGTTTGTGCCAATAAGCAAGTTGATTAGATATTTGAGTCAGATTACTGACTAGGCTCGATTAACGAATAAGAAAATGGCTCCCAATTGGGAGCCATTTTTGATTTTAATAAGGTCGGTTTATTACGTCCAATAGAAGACGTTCCTAATCCGTTAGCGCAGGTTCAGAAAGCTCTGGTTCAGAAATATTAGGCTCAGACAGTTCTTGTACACACGCTCGGCTGATGTCTTCATCAATATAAGCCATTCCCAGCTTGTTCAAGTAATCCATACGATCAGCAGTGCGAAGTTCAATGTCTGGGCCTGCGACGTTGTTCTCTTGATAAACCTTAGCCATGTGAGCCATGAATTGCTCGCCCACACTCATCATTAACAGGCTCATCGCACCCACGTCCGGCCTTACTTTTGCACGCTGCTTTTCAGACAGGTTTACCGCTAACACGATAGGTTGTTCTTCCCCTTCGAAACGAACACTGCGCTCACGAACGGTTTGTTGCGCCCAGTAATACGCCAACTCTTTACTCTGAGTCAGGAACACAGGTTCAACCGACTCGGTGTAGTTATTGCCAATCGTTGCCATGGTTTTTGAAGCGGCTTCATTGAGTGCTTTGTCTCCGGAACGTTTCAGACCTTGGGCTTTAATTGAAGCAAGCAAGGCTGAAGATGTGCCGTGATACCAAGTATCACCCGTTACGAAACCATTTTCTGATAGCAGCGTTTTTGCATCTTGTAGGTGTTTAGGTATTGAAGTCATAGGCACTCTCGATCAAAAGAAATATCAACAAACAGGAATCTCAACAACATGAATACAGTTAGCCTAAACAGATGTTGCTTAGCTGACCGTGGTGTAGAACACAATTCTTAGACTTTGAGATAAAGCCGGCAGTACAAGCTTTATCTCAAAACCTTCCCCCGGGTCTTACCGAAGTAAGAGAGAAGGGCGGGGGAGGCTTTAGTTTTAGCGGCTAATCAAAAGCGTTAGCGATTAATCAAATTGGTTAGACGTATTCGCTTCGCCTGCTGCTTTTAGTGCATTCTCACCAGCGAAGTACTCTTTGTGGTCATCACCGATGTCTGAGCCAGACATGTTTTGGTGTTTAACACATGCGATGCCTTGACGGATCTCTTTACGTTGAACATTTGCAACGTAACCCAACATGCCTTGGTCGCCGAAGTACTCTTTCGCAAGGTTGTCGGTAGACAGCGCTGCAGTGTGGTAAGTCGGTAGCGTAATCAAGTGGTGGAAGATACCCGCTTCACGAGATGCGTCCGCTTGGAATGTACGAATCTTCTCATCAGCACTTGCAGACAGTTCAGTTTCGTCGTATTCCGCGCTCATTAGGTTTGCACGGTCGTAAGCCGATACATCTTTACCTTCAGCAACCAATGCATCGTAAGCTTGCTGACGGAAGTTTAGCGTCCAGTTGAATGATGGAGAGTTGTTGTAAACCAGTTTCGCGTTAGGGTGAACTTCACGAACGCCGTCCATCATCTCTTTGATTTGGCCGATGTGTGGCTTCTCAGTCTCAATCCAAAGTAGGTCAGCACCTGCGTTGATTGCTTCAATACAGTCGAATACACAACGGTCTTCACCAGTACCTTGGCGGAATTGATATAAGCCTGAAGGTAGACGCTTAGGTCGAACTAGCTTGCCGTCACGGTTAAAGCAAACGTCGCCTTCTGCCATATCTGCAACATCGATCTCTTCAACATCTAGGTATGAGTTGTAGATATCACCTTGGTCGCCCGGCTCTTTCACTACTGCGATTTCTTTTGTTAGACCAGCGCCTTGAGAATCGGTACGAGCAACAATAACGCCGTTGTCGATGCCTAGTTCAAGGAAAGCGTAACGAAGTGCGCGAAGTTTTGCGTGGAAGTCAGCGTGTGGAACCGTTACTTTGCCGTCTTGGTGACCACATTGTTTCTCATCGGCTACTTGGTTTTCGATTTGCAGACAACAAGCACCCGCTTCAATCATCTGCTTAGCCATTAGGTAAGTCGCTTCTGCGTTACCGAAACCTGCATCGATATCGGCAATGATTGGCACAACGTGTGTTACGTGGTTGTCAATTTTGTCTTGAATACGATCTTGTAGGTTTACATCGCCTGCTTCACGGGCTGCATCCAGTTCACGGAATAAGCCACCCAGTTCACGAGCATCAGCTTGGCGCAGGAATGTGTATAGTTCTTCTACTAGGCCTGCAACCGATGTTTTCTCATGCATTGATTGGTCTGGAAGTGGACCAAAGTCCGAGCGAAGTGCTGCAACCATCCAACCTGAAAGGTATAGGTAGCGTCGGTCTGTCTTGCCATCAAAGTGCTTCTTAATAGAAATCAGCTTTTGTTGACCGATAAAACCATGCCAGCAACCTAAAGATTGAGTGTATTGAGAGCTGTCTTTGTCGTAAGCCTCCATATCCGCACGCATGATATCTGCTGTGTATTGCGCGATATCTAGACCTGTTTTGAATTTGTTTTGAGCTCGCATACGAGCAGCAGATTCAGCATTGATTGCATCCCATGGAGCACCTGCAGCGCTTTTTGCAACTTCTATCATTTCGATATCTTGTGTAATTTGCGACATAACTATTCCTTAGTTTCACGTGGGGTATGGTTGCCAAATTGGCTTGGATTAAAACTTTGCTATGGACAAAGAATAACCACGCATGTGATAATTTTGTTAATTTATAGTTATTATATTCGGTATTTTTCTTATGAATATTGCTCGTATAGACCTTAATTTGCTTGTGTATTTAGACATGTTGCTACGTGAAAGAAACGTTACACGAGCGGCAAATCAATTAGGAATAACTCAACCAGCCATGAGTAATGGACTGCGCCGATTGCGTGATCTGTTTGAAGATCCGCTATTGGTGAGAACCAGCGAAGGGATGGTGCCGACCGAGCGGGCGCAAAAGTTGCAACCGCTGATCCGCAACATCTTGGCGAATGTAGAAAAGACACTCCAGCCGACCACAGAGTTTAATGCAGAAGACAGTGAGCGCGTGTTTCGTATCATGGCGAGTGACTATGCTGAGTCGACCATTATTCAACCGCTATTGAAAAAACTGAGCGAGATAGCGCCGAAAATACGACTGGATATAATGACGCCAAGTGACGTGAGTTATCAGGATGTAGAACAAGGCACCGTGGATATTATCATCAACCGTTTTGATGACATTCCACAGTCCTTTCACCAGATGAGCCTTTGGCACGACGGGTTTTCTTGTCTATTCAGCTGTGATAATCCAATAGCCGATAACTTTGATATTTTGTCCTATTTAAAAGCGCAACATATCTGGGTAAGTAAGACGGGGATGGGAACCGGAGTGGGGATCAACCCAAGTGAAGCGCAAAAGCTCGGTTGGATAGATGAAGCGTTAATGCGCATTGGTAAAACCCGCAATATCACGGTGTTTACCCGACATTACCTATCTGCGATTCTCTTCGCTCAGCAGAAAAACCTTATCCTTACTATTCCAACCAAAGCCGCGCAATTGCAGCGCAACAACCCTAATTTGTTAATCAAACCAGCCCCATTTGCGATTGAACCCTTTGAAGTGAAGATGGCGTGGAGCCCATTGTTACAAACCAATCCAGATCACCAGTGGATGCGTCGCTTGATCAAAAGTGTCGCCAATGAAATCGAAAGTGGTGTGACCGGATAACACAGTTTTTGTGGTATTTCTTTTGTGAATATCCAATATAAGCGGCATAAATTAGCTAAATTTTTGTCAGTTACGTAAATTTATTTAGTAGTCAGCGGTTAATTTGAGAGAGATTTTATGAGCAGTCGTATTCAACAGGGAAGCTTGAGCATTGATAGCACCCTCTACCAATTAATTAATGAGCAGGTCATTCCTGGAACAGGCATAGTTGCAGAGGACTTTTGGCAATCTTTCGCAGCCATCCTTAAAGATCTGGCACCAAAGAATCGTGCACTGCTTATCAAACGTGAAGATCTTCAACATCAAATCGATGTGTGGCACCAAGAGCGTGCTGGTCAAATATTAGATGCTGCAGAGTACAAACAGTTCCTACAGCAGATTGGCTACCTAGTACCTGAAGGCGAAGACTTTCAAGTTACTACCGCAAGCGTAGAGCCTGAAATCGCAACACAAGCTGGGCCGCAGCTTGTGGTGCCTATCATGAATGCACGTTTTGCACTTAACGCAGCAAACGCGCGCTGGGGCAGTCTATATGATGCGCTCTACGGCACTGATGTGATCAGCGAAAGCGATGGTGCAGAGAAAGGTGGAAGCTTTAACCCTGTTCGTGGCGCCAAAGTAGTGAGCTATGCGCGCGGGTTCCTTGATGACGCCGCACCGCTGAATGGTGTTTCTCATAAAGACGTGACCAAATACAGCATCAGCAACGTGAGCATTGGCAACACGCTGACAGCGACGTTAGATAATGGCGAAGAAGTCACTCTAATTGATCGCAACCAATTTATTGGTTATCAAGGAGACGCAAGCGCACCTTCTTGTATCCTGCTTAAACACAATAATCTCCATATCGAAATTCAAATTGACCCGAGCGCGCCAATTGGTAGCGTCGATGTTGCTGGTATTAAAGATGTGTTGGTGGAATCGGCACTAACCACGATTATGGATTGTGAAGATTCGGTCGCTGCCGTTGATGGTGAAGACAAAGCATTGGCTTACCGCAACTGGTTAGGCTTAATGAAGGGTGACCTACAAGAGTCGCTAGAGAAAAACGGCAAGACCATCGTTCGTAATCTAAACCCCGATCGTCAATACACCAGTGTGACGGGCGGTGAAATCTCACTTAAAGGCCGCAGCATGTTGTTCATACGCAATGTGGGCCACCTAATGACTAACCCTGCAATTATTGATGCTGAAGGTAATGAAGTGCCTGAAGGTATCATGGATGGCATGGTGACATCACTCATCGCGATGCACGATTTAAAGGGGAATAGCCCTTACCAAAACTCGACCGCGAACAGCATCAATATTGTAAAACCTAAGATGCATGGCCCTGAAGAAGTGGCTTTCACCAATGAACTGTTTGGACGCATTGAGGATGCATTAGGTTTAGACCGTTTCACGATTAAAGTCGGCATCATGGACGAAGAGCGTCGTACCTCTGTGAACTTGAAAGAGTGTATTCGCGCAGCCAAAGACCGTGTCGTATTTATCAACACAGGTTTCCTAGACCGAACGGGTGATGAGATCCATACAAGCATGGAAGCGGGTCCTTTTGCGCCTAAAACACAGCTGAAAACCATGACATGGATTGGCGCATACGAAGATCAAAACGTTGATCTTGGCTTAGCTTGTGGCCTGCAAGGTAAAGCCCAGATTGGTAAAGGTATGTGGCCAGAGCCAGATAACATGGCCAAGATGATGGACGCGAAAATCGGACACCCACAAGCCGGTGCAAATACCGCTTGGGTTCCTTCTCCAACTGCGGCGACTCTGCATGCCTTGCACTATCACAAGGTGAGTGTTCCTAGCCGTCAGAAAGAGCTTCGTGAGCGTGTGAGAGCAAATGTTGACGATATTCTTACTATCCCGCTGCTAGGCAACCAAAAGCTTACTGCTCAAGATATCCAAAATGAACTGGACAACAATACGCAAGGTATTCTTGGTTACGTAGTTCGTTGGATAGACCAAGGCGTAGGTTGTTCGAAAGTGCCTGATATTAACGATGTAGGGTTAATGGAAGACCGTGCGACGCTGCGTATTTCAAGCCAACACATCGCTAACTGGTTACGTCATGGTATTTGTGAGGAAGCCCAAGTAATGAAAACCATGAAGCGTATGGCAGCTGTGGTTGATGAGCAAAATGCAGGAGATCCAAGCTACCAAAACATGGCGCCTGATTTTGAAAACAGCATTGCGTTTTCAGCAGCGTGTCAGTTGGTATTTGAAGGCTGTGCTCAGCCGAGTGGTTATACCGAGCCAGTGTTACACGCGATGCGTCTAAAGCTGAAAGCTCAGAGTGCTTGAGTCGGAAAGTGCTGAGCCGCAGATAAGCGGAAGCACAAAAAGCCCAAATCACTGAAATAGAAAAGTGATCTAATAATAAAAACAGAGAAAGAAAAATACTAAAAAAGAACCCCCCCTTTAACCGAGCCCAAGGTGCCGCGCTTTATAGCGCGGCTTTTTTTTAGCTGTTAATTAGTGCGGGATCTGAGAGTAGATGCGGGATCAGAAATTAGAAATGAAAAGCAGTTATCTTATCTCTCACCAAACCTAATTTCCGCCAAAACCTTAGTTCCCATCGAAGCTTAGTTGCCACCGAAGCATAGATACTTAATATCCATGTACTCGTCGATGCCTTCTTTAGCGCCTTCACGGCCAATGCCTGACTGTTTAACCCCACCGAAAGGTGCAACCTCAGTTGAGATCATGCCGTCGTTAATACCAACCATACCGTACTCAAGTGCTTCTGCTACCTTCCACACACGGTGGATATTCTGGCTGTAGAAGTAAGACGCCAAACCATAAATGGTGTCGTTCGCCATTTCGATCAGCTCTTCATCGCTGTCGAACTTCATCACCGGAGCGACAGGGCCAAAGATCTCTTGTTGAACGATGTCCATATCGTGCTTCACATCTTTGAGAATGACAGGCTGAATGAACAATCCGGCAAGCTCTTGAGTTGGGGTGACAGGCTGTGCACCTTGTTCAATGGCGCGATCAATCAAACCTTGAATGTTTTGTTTCGCTCTCTCACTGATCACAGGGCCAATGTTGACGTCCGCGTCTAAGCCATTGCCAATTTTAAGTTGCTGCACCGCTTGGTCGAATTTAGCCACAAACTCGTCGTGCACCTTGCTGTGAATATAGAATCGGTTAGCACAAACACAGGTTTGCCCTGCATTACGGAATTTCGAAGCCATTGCGCCTTGAACCGCAGCATCGATGTCCGCATCGTCAAACACAACAAACGGAGCATTACCACCAAGCTCCATCGAGGTACGTTTGATGCCTTTTGCCGCTTGAGCCATCAAGATACTGCCAACACGGGTAGAGCCTGTAAAAGAGATCTTCTTGATTAATGGGTGTGATGTGAATAGCTCGCCAATTTGTTCTGGGCTGTCACCCAATACCACTTGAAGCAGATCTTTAGGGATACCCGCTTGGTAAGCCAGCTCAACAACAGCAAACGCAGAAAGTGGCGTTTCGTCAGAAGGCTTCACAATAAAACTACACCCAGCCGCTAGAGCAGGTGCGGCCTTACGAGTGATCATCGCAATTGGAAAATTCCACGGTGTGATGGCACATGCTACGCCAATTGGCTGCTTGATTGTCACTAAACGCTTATCCCCGGCGGTACTTGGGATCGAGTCACCATAAGTGCGCTTAGCTTCTTCGGCGAACCATTCAATAAAGCTTGCTCCATAAACCACTTCGCCCGCGGCTTCTGCCAACGGCTTGCCTTGTTCGATCGTCATTAAGTGAGCAAGGTCATCCTTGTTTTCGAGGATCAGTTGATGCCAAGCTTTTAGTATTGCAGCGCGAGATTTAGCCGGAATTTTCGCCCACTCTTTCTGCGCAATATGAGCTCGCTCGATAGCACTGTCCAATTCCGCCTCAGATGAGATAGGCGCATGCCCAATAAGCTCACCCGTTGCTGGATTGGTCACGGCAACCGCGTTATTCGCTTCTGTCACCATAAAAGAGAGTAAGCGCTGGTTATTAATTTCTAGCATGTGATTCCTTTTCGATGATTACTTAACACGTATTGGTGCTGTTATTGAGTTGATGTCTATGGCAGTGCTGATGATTCGCTTTAGCCTGCCAAGGTTATTCTTGCGCCCAGTTGTCTGCTTCTATCTTTGCCAATGCTTTCGCGGCTTTTTGAAGAGCAGGTAGGAACTTGATCGCTTCGTCCGGCTTTACTCGAATCACAGGTGCTTGGATTGCTAAGCCGAGATTAGATTGGCCTGTTGGCGATGGAATGAGTACCGCAATACACACCAAACCCGGAAGAAACTCTTCGTCATCAATCGCAAAGCCTTGGATCTTTGCTTCTTCGATGTCTTGCTCTAACACAGAGTAGTCGGTGATGGTTTTGACTGTGTACTGAGTCAGTGGCACGTTTTCGATCAGTCTTCTGCGTTGTGATTTCGACATGTGCGCCAAAAACAGTTTGCCTGTCGCTGAGCAGTGAACAGGAACGCGAGAGCCGGGTTGCAAGTGGAAGCGAAGTGGCGCTTCGGTTTCTGCACGGTCAAGGTAGATGATCTCACCACTCGATAGTGCGGTTAGGTTGCAGCTTTCGCCGACTTCTGCTCGAAGGCTTTCAAGAATAGTACGTCGTGCACTGTGCATGGTGCTGTTGAACAGTAGGTTTTCAGCCAGATTTCTGAGTCGAATGCCAGAGCTGTAATGCTTTTCATCACCGTCTCTTTGAATGATGCCTGCGGATTCTAATTGTTGCAGCATACGGTGCAGAGTGGGTTTCGGTAGTCCGGTTTCTTCAACGAGCCCTTGAAGGGAAATAAACTCGTCTTTTTGCGCTATCACCTCTAATAGTGCAAAAAGTCGGAGAGTGGGCGTATCTCCTTGAACTTGTGGTGTTTCTGTTTGCATACAGTGATTCATCCTTGCGATATGTCTATGTGTAAGAGTGTACATACCAAATCAATATTCTTCAATTATCTGAATAAAATTTGACCTTTTTTATTATTTCAATAATATAAATGTAAATTGTGGAACAATTAATCTCAATAAATGGAATTTTAAAATGAAAGCAATTGAACGGATTATTGATAAGGCGCACTTAGATCGTAAGCGTGTGGTTTTGAGTGAAGCTGAAGACCCTCGTGTACTCAAAGCGGCACGATTAGCGATAGATAAACAGCTCGCTTATATCACGCTGGTGGGCGACGAAAAGGCGATTATCGAAGCCGCTCAGTTGCATCATATTAATCTCGCAGGCATTCATATTGTTTCACCACAAACATCAGCACTCAAAGCTGTGTTGGCTGAACGTCTGTATGAGTTAAGAAAAGCCAAAGGCATGACTTATGAGGATGCATTGGAGAAGGTCAAAGACCCACTGATTTTTTCCAACTTGATGGTGAGAGAAGGACTGGTTGACGGCACCGTTAATGGCGCCGTTTATACCACATCAGATGTAGTGCGAGCTGCGCTGCAGATCATCGGTCCAGCGCCAGACAGTGAATTGGTATCGAGCTTCTTTCTGATGATGTTGTGCGAGCCTTTCCATAATCTTAAAGGCGGCATGATTTTCAGTGATTGTGGCTTGGTGATTAACCCCAATGAAACCGAGCTTGCATCAATTGCAGTGGCGGCATCAAACAGTGCTCAAACGCTGCTTATGGAAGAACCTAAGGTGGCAATGTTGTCATTTTCTACCAACGGTAGTGCTAAACATGAATCGGTTGATAAGGTGCGTAATGCTGCTCAGTTAGTGAAACAGCGTTGCCCCGGAATAGCCGTCGATCAGGACGTTCAACTCGATGCTGCGATTGTCACTGAAATTGCGGCGAAAAAGTTGCCCGATTCAGAGGTGAAGGGCGAATCTAACGTTCTGATATTTCCCAACTTAGAGGCTGGCAATATCGGTTACAAACTTGCTGAAAGGCTAGGTGGCGCGGTCGCAATTGGTCCGTTGTTGCAAGGGCTGAATCAACCTGCCAATGACTTATCCAGAGGGTGCAGCGCCGAAGATATCTTCAATGTAATCGCGGTGACTGCCGTGCAAGCACAACAGTGTAAAACGGTAAATGCAATGACGGATACTGAAGCTGATGCTCAAGAAGCTTCAGTAGATAAAAAATCTTCAGAAGATCAAAAAGCTGAAGAAAGAGAAGAATCAGAATTTGAGTTTAGATACTAAGGCTCACACTTAAAGCTCGCACTCACACTAAGTAAAAACACCTAATTAGGATTGCTAATGGAGTTACCTGTTTTACTCGCTATTCTTGCCACCATTGCGGTAGGTACCTATTTCCAAACAGTCACGGGGTTTGGACTCGGCATTATCGTGATTGGTCTTACGGTCAGCCTTAATCTGGTTTCGTTGCCCGTGATTGCCGCCGTGGTCAGTATCGTGACCTTGTTTAATTGTTTGGTCGCGTTGATGGGCAGGCCACTGCTTGGGGAACTCAAAATTCTGGTGGTGTTAGTGATTGGTATTATCCCCGGTGTGTCGTTGGGAGTGTTTTTACTGGATGAGTTGACTGAGTCGGCAACGCATATCCTGCGAGGGTTATTGGGGGCAATGGTGTTATTCGCAGGTCTGAGCTTTATGTTCAAACCAAAAACCAGAAAAGACCGCTCGGCAACCGTGTCTTTCTTGTTGTCTGGCTTTAGTTCTGGGCTCGCAGGAGGGCTGTTTGGGATGGCGGGCCCACCGATTGTTTATCATCTCTATCGACAGCCTTTTACGCTCGATCTGGTGCGGAGCACACTGTTGATGGTGTTCGCTTGTACGTCGATGTCTCGTACCGTCAATGTCTACGCAGCAGGTGACATGGATGCGAGCATACTGTGGTTGTCTGCTATTGCTGTTCCCTTGGTGGCGCTTGTGACTATGTTTGCTCGGCGCTTTCCGCCGCCGTTGTCGAATGACCAACTCAGGAAGTTGGTATTTATGGTGTTGATGTTGATTGGTGGGTATTTGATGGCTGTTTCTGCATGGTCGTTGCTTGGCTCTTCCTAAACCATTCTCGACAAAGGAGGCTAGTGATTCGCTAGCCTAAGCCTTTCTGTTTAAACACGCTTTAGCATCTCAAAGATACTCCTAGACAACCCAAATAAGCAGCTCTCCTGCACATCTAAAGTGATGTTACTTCGGTAGTACGGGCTTAAATCGACGCCCATCCCCACGCCATGAATTTCGATACTGTTTTTGATCGACTCGCGCTCAATCACTTGTTTGAGGTGGTTATCCAAATAGAACTGATCATTGGCTGTGCTGGTGGCGGTATCCATCGGGCAGCCGTCTGAGAACACAATCAAAACCTTTCGCTGTGCGCTATGTTGCTGCAAGCGCTGGCTAGCGAACTGAACCGCTTCACCATCAATCCCTTCTTTAAAGATGTCTGCTTTGCGAAGGCTCGCAATGCCAAGACGAGAGCGCCTCCAATGGGTATCAAAATCCTTAAACACTATGTGTCGAACCTCGTTTAAACGGCCTGGGTGTTCCGGTTGACCTTGCTTGAGCCACTGTCGATAAACCTTGCCACCATTCCAGTTGTTGGTGGTGAAGCCTATAATCTCGAAAGGGATGTTGGCTAGCCCGACGGATTTGAGAATCGTATCCATCAGTAGACTGAGCTTGTGACTGTGTTTTTGCATTGAGCCTGAGCAGTCCATTAGAAATGTGATGGCACATTGATGAGATGCGCCAATGTCAGGTTGATAGAAGACAGCACGATCCAACGGTGATGTGATGAGTTTGGTGATAGTGGTGGCGTTGACGATGCCTTCTTCCAAATGATCCTGACGTCGATTCCTTTGGGGCGTCGCAACAAAGCGGGTGAGCATAGCGGCTAAACGGCGGGTGTTCACTTGTCTCGCCATAATGTCATCGGTGAGCTTTTGCCTAAGCTCGAGTAACAGGGCGCGCCTGACGAGTTTATCTGCGGCAACCACTTGATCAAACTCTGAGTTATAAATCTGATAATTGGCGCCCGACAGCTCGAACACCTTGCTGCTGCCTGTTATGTCGGTATCGACGTCTTCATCTTGAATGTCGCCATCAACGATAAGAGCCAGCTGCGCGAGGATCTTGATGTCTTCTTCAACCGTAGGGGTTGGCGAGTTATTACTCTCTTGTTCTTGGTTGATGAGTTCTTGCGCTAAAGAGGCCAGTTCATTGGCGCAGTGAGCAAACTGTTGTTGGTCGGCTCGATGTGCCTTCAAGCGCTTCAGGCTGCTTCCGAATATAGGTACGATGCCCGCACGATTTGATTCAATGGCTTCAGCAATCGGCTCAGAAACTGGAACACCGGTTAAGCGAGTGTGGATAACCTGCATCAGTGTGAACAGCAAAATCCCAATGCGAGATTCGGTAAAACCATTCTGATGATATTGGTCGCTCCAATACGCAAAGTTGAACTGAATGCTCTTAGTCACGCCTTTTAGGTAAGACGGGACTTGTGACTCGATTCGTACCTGTTCGCAAAAATCATATAACAGACGTTCGACTTCGTTTTTCGGTCGTAATGAATAGTGAAGATCAGTATCTGACAACAAGAGTCGCAGCGCCGATGAGTCGATCTTGCCTTGCATTGAGAGCTTGCTGTTTGTTAACTCATGGCGAGAAACAAAGGTAAGATCGTTGGTGTGTGCAGACTGATAATAGCAGGGGCTATTACCGTTATAGAGACGCTCTCCCCGATAATTCAGGTTCAATTCACCACTGATCGCTCTAGCGACAGACACACCAAGGTCGAGGATCTTTTTCTGCTGAGAAGAAACATTGGCCATGGTTTACAACTCCGACTGCGCATAACTTTGAGTAGGCGTTTCTAGGGCCTCACCAAAGCAACGGAAGTAATATTCACTTACCAACTCTTTCTCTTCATTTTCACAACGGTTGAGGAATGAAAGCCTAAATGCCGTGGCTACGTTATCGAATATTCGGATATTTTCGGCCCATGTGATCACGGTTCTCGGAGACATTACCGTCGACAGATCGCCCGCTCTAAAACCATTTCGCGTTAAACCAGCGGTTGCTATCATTTTCTCAACTAGCTGCTGACCATTTTCATTGTTCAATTCTGGGCGCTTTGATAAGACGATCTTGGTTTCATGTTGCGGATCTAAATAGTTAAGCGTGGCGATGATGTTCCATCGGTCAAGCTGGCTATGGTTAAGCACTTGAGTACCGGAATACAACCCCGAGAAATTACCTAAACCAAGTGTGTTACAGGTAGCAAATAGGCGGAAAGAAGGGTGAGGCGTGATCACTCGGTTTTGCTCTAAAGAGGTGTATTTTCCGTCTTGCTCTAAGAGTTGTTGAATCACAAACATCACATCTGGTCGTCCTGCATCGTATTCGTCTAATACCAGAGCGATGGGTTGCTGGATACTTTGCGGAAGAATGCCTTCTTTAAACTCTGTCACCTGCATTCCATCTTTAATGACGATGCTGTCCTTTCCTATGAAATCCAATCTGCTTAAGTGCCCGTCTAGGTTGATCCTCAAACACGGCCAGTTCAATCTCGCGGCAATTTGTTCAATGTGGGAAGACTTGCCCGTTCCGTGTGTACCTTGTATCAACGTGCGGCGATTAGAGGTGAAACCCGCCAATATCGCTAGTGTTACTTCCGGATCAAAACAGTAGTTAGGATCGACCTTGGGTACATACTCTCCCGCATGTTGAAACGCCAATACGGTTAGGTTGCTGTCGATGCCAAAACACTCTCTCACACTTACTGGTTGCGTTGGTATCAATTCCGCATCATTCATTTTTCTTCCCTCTTAATAGCTTCCATTGACTGCCGCGATGGGCAGTATGTCATCGATTATTAACAGCTCACTCTAAGTTAACGGCACTTTTTGTACGAAAAACTACCAATAATGTGATCTGGTTTTATTAATTAGAATGAATTGTTCCAATTTAATATAAAAAGTTGACGCGCAAAAATTCCACTACTAAGGTGAAATTGAATTCGAAAAAGAGACAATTCATTCCGAAAAATGAAATTTTGGTTAACTCAAGGAGAATGGAAGAATGAGTGAGCAAGAAAAACGTACGGTTGTTTCCGGCACAGTAACAATGACACCATCAGAAGCGTTCGTTGAAACTATGGTTGCTAATGATGTTACCGACATGTTCGGCATCATGGGGTCAGCATTTATGGACGCAATGGATATCTTTGCTCCTGCTGGCATTCGATTGGTCCCAGTGGTTCACGAGCAAGGTGCTGCTCACATGGCAGATGGTTATTCTCGTGTATCTGGTCGCCATGGCGTGGTTATCGGGCAGAATGGCCCAGGTATTAGTAACTGTGTGACTGCGATTGCAGCGGCGTTCTGGGCACATAGCCCGGTCGTAATTGTGACGCCAGAGACAGGTACAAAAACAATGGGCTTAGGTGGTTTCCAAGAGTGTAACCAGCTTCCAATGTTCCAAGAGTTTACTAAGTATCAAGGACACGTAACGCATCCAGACCGTATGGCGGAATACACAGGCCGATGCTTCGACCGCGCGATGAGCGAAATGGGTCCGACTCAGCTGAATATTCCACGTGACTACTTCTACGGTGAAACTCAAACCGAGATCCCTAAACCCGCGCGTTTAGACCGTGGTCCGGGTGGTGAGAAATCTCTGAATGAAGCAGCAGACCTGATTGCTGAAGCGAAATTCCCAGTCATCATTTCTGGTGGCGGCGTGGTAATGGCAGATGCAGTTCAAGAGTGTGCGGCATTGGCAGAAAGACTAGGTGCCCCAGTAGTGAACAGCTACCTGCACAATGACTCTTTCCCTGCGAGTCACCCATTATGGTGTGGTCCTCTAGGCTACCAAGGTTCGAAAGCAGCAATGAAGTTGATGGCTCAAGCGGATGTGGTTATCGCGTTGGGTACACGTCTTGGTCCATTTGGTACCTTGCCTCAACATGGCATGGATTACTGGCCGAAAGACGCGAAAATCATTCAGATCGATGCAGACAACAAGATGCTTGGCCTTGTTAAGAAGATTTCTGTGGGTATTTGTGGCGACGCAAAAGCAGCGGCTGTAGCATTAGCTGAAAGACTAGAAGGTCGTGCACTATTGTGTGATGACAACAAAGGCGCTCGCCAAGACACAGTAGCAACAGAAAAAGCGCTGTGGGAAAAAGAGCTTGATGAGTGGACGCACGAACGTGATTCGTTCAGCTTGGATATGATTGAAGAAAACTCACACGAGACTCCGTTCTCTGGTGGTGAATATCTTCACCCTCGCCAAGTACTGCGTGAGCTAGAAAAAGCGATGCCAGAAGACGTAATGGTTTCAACGGATATCGGTAACATCAACTCAGTGGCAAACAGCTACTTACGCTTTGAAAAACCACGCAGCTTCTTTGCTGCAATGAGTTTCGGTAACTGTGGTTACGCATTCCCGACCATCATTGGTGCGAAAGCAGCAGCACCTCATCGCCCTGCTATCTCTTATGCAGGTGACGGTGCGTGGGGCATGAGCTTGATGGAGACCATGACATGTGTTCGTCATAACATTCCTGTAACAGCCGTGGTATTCCACAACCGTCAATGGGGTGCAGAGAAGAAGAACCAAGTCGACTTCTACAACCGACGCTTTGTTGCTGGTGAATTGGATAATCAGAGCTTTGCGGAAATCGCACGAGCAATGGGCGCGGAAGGTATCACGGTTGATAAGCTAGAAGATGTAGGTCCAACTTTGCAAAAAGCCATCGACATGCAAATGAACGAAGGCAAAACAACCATCATTGAAATTATGTGTACTCAGGAATTGGGCGACCCGTTCCGCCGAGATGCACTATCAACGCCGGTTCGTTTCCTAGATAAGTACAAAGACTACGTATAAGTCATAGGAAGTTTGCCCGGCCAGCGCATCATCGAGAAGGTTATCGAGCGCATGGTCGGGTAATATTAACGGGTATTGGCAAGTGCTTAGGTGAAGAACATAAACGCTTAGTTCAATAATCTCTAGTTAAACATTAGAACACTAATTAAATGGCTCATAAGTATATAAGTGGTTTTAGATATATACACTTTGTCACTCGTTATTATTAATCGGTCCTTAACTAATGGATCCAAAAATAGTTCTTTGACGAAGATGTATACCTATTATTATTTTGGGAAGTTATAGCTGACGATGTTAATTTTATAATCGTAAATGTTGATGCTTGGATTGTACCGAATTTAAATTAAGTGACCTATTACATGCATGTTGTGAAAAATAAACGTTATATAAGTTCAATAGAAGAACTGTATGAAATAATCGATTCGCTAATTGCTGAATGTAGTGGGTGTCGTGGTTTAATTTATAACGTGTGTGATTATGAAAACAGTAATCTGATGCCAAGCTTAGGTCGCTCAAATCGAAAGAATATTCGCCGTGTCGAACAAGAGATTCTCTCGACCGTGAGAGTTTATGGCGGGCATTCGTTGAGTGCACACGAGATAAACGATTGGTTATTGATGTGTTTAGCCAAGAAACAGGGGTTTCCTACCCGTTTACTTGAGTGGACAGATAACCTGGTCAATGCGTTGTGGTCTGTGTGTCATAGCCAAAGTAAAGACTGTATCAATATTATTAAAGCTATTGATTATCAAAAGGTTAGTGTTTTTAGCTCGCCGTGTGATCTCAACAAAACTCAGATATTTAATGTGG
Source organism: Vibrio satsumensis (assembly GCF_050337435.1). Classification (NCBI taxonomy): domain Bacteria; kingdom Pseudomonadati; phylum Pseudomonadota; class Gammaproteobacteria; order Vibrionales; family Vibrionaceae; genus Vibrio; species Vibrio satsumensis. The sequence goes on from NZ_JAKJSX010000008.1 coordinate 310,150, forward strand.
CGGACTGCGATCAGCAAGAGCCACGCAAGGACAAGTGGTATTCCATTCACCCATTTAAGGAAGGTGGCAATGATGCCATTCAGCCTTTGTATGATGAGCAAGGATATTCAAACGGTCTAGTGTCCGTTCATATTCTTCCATCAGTGAAAGTAAACCTGATAAAGGAGTTAATATCCATGAATGTTTTAAATGAACCGACAGAGTATGTCGAAGAGAAACTAACGGATTTAAAAAATGAAGCCCATGTAGATAACAATCAAGTAATAAATAAAGGTGACGGAAATATTGAATTGCAAGTTAATACTCATGAACGTCAACTTGAACAGTATGGCCGAAAGTATCATCAAGATTTTGATTTCGACTAAAGTCTAATATTTCTACTGATTTTATTTAGAGCTCATATAAATCTAGTGAGTTACAGGATAAATAAAATTAGAACACCAATTAATGTATAAAAAGATGAAATCTGTGAGCTTAAAGATTGTTTATAACCTAACTCGAAGTTAGAGTGGCGAAGCTTGTTATCAAGTTGTTAAATTTTCACAGATCTAGTTTAAACACTCTAATAAAAAAGTGGCGCAAAGCTACTGAAATTTAAACCAATAACGAAAACATAAAGGATTCTGGAATATGAATATGCAAACCAATGCAGCGACATTCGTGCTGGAAAACCAAGTCGATACCGCCTTTTTACAGTCTTTTAGTGATGCGTGGAATAACCATGATATTGAAGCGCTGATGTCTTTCATGACAGAAGACTGTGTATTCCACACGGTGGCAGGAGAAGGCTTGCTTGGAAACACTATCGAAGGGTACGAAGCAGTTCGAAATAGCTTTGAATTGGTTTGGCAGAACTTTCCAGATGCGGCTTGGAGCGATCCTGTCCACTTTGTGTGCGGTGACCGCGCTGTGAGTGAATCAACGTTTTCTGCGACGAACCCAGATGGCAGTGTCATCGAAGCTCGCATGGTCGACGTATTTACTCTGAAAGATGGAAAAATCAGCGTAAAAAATGCCTACCGTAAAACACGACCTCTTTTGACTCCTAACAACACTTCCAAGAGCTAGACACGAAACCACAACCCGTTCACGTGTTATGACTAGGAGAGTCGAATTATGAGTTTAGTAATGGAACAACCGGCAGCCGATGTGCCGCCAAAGGTGAAAAGCACCCAAGCAAAAGAAAGTACCCAAGCAAAAGATAAATACGATCCAAAATACGATCCACTTAAAGACAAGAGCCCAGGTCACGGTAAGGAATACGCCCCGACTTATTGGGTAGATACTGCAGGTACACCACCTGAAGATGATGGCCCAATCACGTCAGACATGGATGTCGATGTGGCGATAATCGGTTCAGGCTACACTGGCCTGAGCACCGCGATACATCTTGCTGAGATGTACGGCATTAAAGCAACAGTGATTGAAGCTAACCGCTTGAGCTGGGGTTGCAGTACCCGAAATGGTGGTCAAGCACAGTGTGCATCTGGGCGTTTGAAGCGTTCTCAGTGGATTGAACGCTGGGGCCTAGAAACGGCGCTCAAAATGCACCGCGAGTGTGTGGATGGCATGGAAACATTCAAGTCACTGATCAAAGACATCGATTGTGAGCCACAACCGGGCGGCCACCTATATGTGGCTCACCGTCCAAAAGTGATGGCAACACTTGAGAAAGAAGCCAAGTTGCTGCGTGACACGTTCGATTACGATGCCCAGATCTTAGATGCGGAAACTGTAAAGCGTGATTACGTTGGCGACCAAGAAGCGGCAGGCGCGATGCATGAACCCGAAGGGATTGGTATTCATGCCGGGAAACTGGCGTTTGGTTACCTAAGAAAGGCGCGGGCACTCGGCGTTAAGGTTCACCCATCTAGCCCAGTTATGGGGTGGGAAACTCGTGGCGGTGTGCATTACCTGAAAACGCCAGGTGGTGTTGTGAAGGCGCGTTCTGTCGGTGTTTGTACGGGTGGGTATACCAGCCAAGGTTTGCATTCCGAGCTTAAGAATCGCCTATTACCAGTGCTTTCTAATTCGATGGTGACACGTCCGTTAACTCAAGACGAAATCGCCGAGTGTAACTTCAAAACCAATCAAGTGATTACTGATACTCGAATTCTGCGCCACTACTACCGTTTGTTACCGGATAACCGAGTGCAGATTGGTACACGCAGTGCCATCAGTGGCAAGAACGCACCTGAAAAGAAATATGAAGACATGTTGCGAGCGGATTTAACCCGAAAATTCCCGTCTCTCGATCAGATCCAAATCGATTATTCATGGTGGGGTTGGGTGGATGTTAGCCACGACATGATGCCGAGAATTTATCAGCCGAATCCAAAACAATCCATCTTCTACGCACTGGGATATGGCGGTAATGGTGTGATGTATTCCGCTCAAGCAGGTAAACGCCTTGCTCAGTGGATCGCAGGTGAAGGTCACAAGCTCGACCTACCAATATTTGAATCAAAACTTCCGTTCCCCAACGTGAGGGAAGTGGTGGAATCAGAGATGTTTGCACCGTTTCGAAGAATGGGGCAGCGGTTCCTTTATCAGTGGTATTCGTTAAAGGATGAAAGGCTGTAACTACCCGAACATTGTTTCCAAAATAGGGAAATAGAACTACGACCAGGAAAGTTGTACCAGGTCACCTTGTGAGCAAAGTACAGGCAGGAAGTCTGTATGATAGGAAAGGTTAAGACTATGAAATTGATTAAAAATAAAATTATTGCTGGTGTCACTATTGTAGCAACAGCGGTGCTATCTCATACCGCGGCAGCAGCGAATTTTAAAATGGCTATCGGCGATGCTGCTGGTGGTACGCAATGGGAATTAGCGACCTCATTCTCTGAGCTGATGGAACAAAAAACAGACGGTAAAGTGAAAATCGATCTGTTCCCGAATGGCCAATTAGGCAATGAGCAAGACACCGTAAACGATGCGGCAATCGGTCTTCTCGACTTCTCTGTACTGGCGATCAACAACGTGACGCCTTTCTCTCCAACCGTTGGTCTATTGACCATGCCTTACGTGATTCAAAGCGCAGAAGAAGCAGTGCTACTGACTCAAGGTCAAGTAGGCCAAGACTTAGTCGATAACACGATTCGTGATGCTGGTGTTCGTATTGTCGGTTGGGCGTATTCTGGCTTTAGGGTTTTGACTAACTCGAAAAAGCCCGTTGCTTCACCAGAAGATCTAAAAGGGCTAGTGATTCGTGTTCCTCGTAACGAAATCATGATTGCGTCTTATCAAGCATGGGGCGTTAACCCAACGCCAATGGCGTGGTCTGAGACTTTCACTGGCCTGCAACAAGGCGTGGTAGATGGTCAAGATAACCCTTACATCACAGTCCACGCGATGAAGTTCAACGAAGTACAAAAGTACGTGACCAACATTCGCTACATTTTCTCTCTAGAACCTCTGATTGTGAGTGAAACGGTTTTCCAACAACAGACACCTGAAATGCAAAAAATCATTCTTGAAGCAGGTCAGGAAGCGACAGAGCACAGCTTTGCTTATCTAGAAAATACGGAAAACAAGATCCGCGAAGAGCTACAAGCGAAAGGTATGGTATTCACAGACCCAGCAGACAACGAGCAAGAGTGGATCAACAAGGTGACTAAGTCAGTTTGGCCTAAGTTCTACTCAAGCATTGGGGGCAAAGACAAGCTAGACGACGTTCTTGAGTTACTAGGTAGAAAGTAACGATTAGATTCGCCCTATCAGCTGCTCTCTGCTACTTAATCACCTAGCAATAGAACAGTGAGATAGGGCATTTACATGGCTTTACTCGTTGATCTGTTCTGTACCTGATCTTTTTAGGACCGTGAGCGACTGGTTGTCATGTGGAAATCAACATTGGAGGCTATATGTCAGTCGCTAAAACAATAAAAAAGCACTTAAACAACATTGAGGAATATACGTGTTGTCTGCTGCTCGCAAGCTTTGTCCTATTGCTGTTCACACAAATTCTTACTCGCCAGTTCTTTGATTACTCTATCCCTTGGGGGGATGAGGTCGCTACTTACATGTTCGTTTGGTTTGCCTATCTAGGGGCTGTTGTGGCGGCCAAGATGTCGGCGCACAACCGAGTGAGCTTTCACTTTAAATTCTTTCCGCCAATCGTGCAGACCGTGAGTGAAACCATCGCTGACTTCTTATGGCTCTGTTTCAACGGCTACTTCGTTTACCTCAGCTACGACTTCGTGTTCAACAAAATGAATCTGTTTTGGAAGTCTCAGACTACAGGTATCCCGATGAAGTACTTCTACATGATTTTACCTATCGCGTTTTCACTGATGATGATTCGAATTATCTGGAATAATTATGAGCGTTTATTCAAAGGCGCAACCAACGAAGATCCAGAAGTCAAAGAGCTGCGCAAAATGACGGCACAAAAGTCTGCGCAATAGTCATCACAGAGAATAGTCGTAATAGAGAGATGTAATAATGGAATCCTATTTAACTCTAATTTTATTTGGTGGCTTTTTAACGCTTTTAATCCTAGGCGCACCAATCACAGTATCACTGGCCGGCGCTTCGATGGCGGCCTATATGTTGCTCGATAAAAATCCCATCGCTTTAGTACAAATCGCGTTTACCTCGGTGGGTAACTTCCCATTAATGGCGCTGCCAGCCTTTGTTCTTGCGGGTGCCTTAATGGAGGCAGCGGGTATCTCCAAACGTCTGGTGGATATCGCTGAAAGCTTAGCTGGGCCCGTAACTGGCGGGCTTGGCGCGGCAACGGTAATGGCATGTCTTTTCTTTGGTGCTATTTCGGGTTCAGGCCCTGCAACCACCGCCGCGGTAGGCATGTTAATGGTGCCTGCGATGGTGAAGCGTGACTACGATAAGAGCTACGCATCGGCAGTTACAGCTGCATCCGGTGGGTTGGGTATTATCATCCCGCCATCTATTCCTTTGGTTATCTTTGGTATCTCTGCAATGGGCTTAATGGCGCCACCGGAAGCCATTGCTCAACACGGCCAGTTTGCTTCTCTGTCGATTCCAAAGCTGTTTGTCGCTGGGGTTGTACCAGGCTTCATCATGGCATCGACGCTGGTGGTAACCAACTACTTCATTGCTAAGCGAGAAGGCTATAAAGGGCTGACCGAAACGTGGTCGTTTGGTGATGTAAGGCACTACTTGCGACGTGGATTATGGTCGATATTAGCGCCGTTCTTGATTCTTGGCGGTATCTACAGCGGCATGTTCACACCAACAGAATCAGCGGTTGTGGCGATTTTCTATTCGCTGTTTGTGGGTGTGTTTATCCACCGAGAGTTATCGTTCAAAAGCGTGATGAAATCTCTATCAACCACGACGTGGATCACCGGACGCGTATTGTTAATCCTCTTTGCTGCCACCGTGTTTGGACGCTTGTTGATTGAGCAAAAAATCCCAGTTGTTGTGGCGGAATCACTACTCAGTTTCACCGACAACATGTACATGGTGTGGGCTCTGACGATTACCTTGCTGCTGTTCATCGGCATGTTTATGGAAACCTTAGCTGCGATCATGATTATTGTGCCAGTGCTGCTACCAATCATGTACATGTTGGGCGCGGATCCAACTCACGTGGGCATTGTGGTGGTGTGTACCTTATCGATAGGCTTTGCAACGCCGCCGCTCGGCGAAAACATCTTTGTCGCCTCGGGGATCGGTGGCTCCACGGTTGAGCAGATTACCGCGAAGATCCACCCCTTTGTTCTTGCTTCTGTTGTGGGCGTGTTTGTTATCGCTTTCTTCCCACAAATTACGCTTTGGCTACCGTCCTTAGTGGGCTATTAGGAGAAGTCACTATGAATATATCAAGAATTATCCTTATTGGTTGTGCCGTATTTGCAGTAATCAGCGGCATTGGATTGCGTGCTGAACATTCAGAAACAGCGAAAGAAAACGAGCCAGTTAATGTGCTCGATATTTCAGAGCCACATGTGGTCAGTGATGCGGAAAGAAGAGCCAAAACCTTGCTTGCGAAAGCGGTGGTGCACATTCAAAAAGAAGGTGACGACAGCGTGAAAGACTTCATGAGTGATGCCGAATATATAGACGGTGAACTCTATGTGTTTGCTCTTGGTATTGATGGCCAATTCCTTGCCAGTGGCGGCTCTTCGATGGTGTTGGTGGGCGACAGTGTGTTGGATACCCAAGACGTTTACGGCAATCCTTTTTTCCGTGAAATGATCACTAAAGCGGTTCACAACGGCTTTGGTGAAGTTAAGTATCACTGGAGCAACCCAACTGATCGCATGGGTGAGCCGAAAACCACTTTCTTTGAGCGTGTTGGAGATGTGATTGTTGCTGTGGGCTTTTACCCAGAGCGTTCCAGTGCGGCCGAGGCTAAGAACCTACTGGCGAGAGCGATGACCGCGATAGTGGAGTCTGAGCAACAGAGCCTTGCTGAGTTTAATGACGCTGAAGGCAGTTTTGTTGAGGGAGACCTGTATGTGTTCGTGATGGATATGAGCTCTGGAAAGTTGCTCGCGCACGGTGTATCCCCTGAGCTTGTTGGGCGTTCGCACAACGAAATCCTAAGTCCTGACGATAAGCCAATTCTCACTGAGATGTTAAACCTAGCGAAAGAAAATGGCCGAGGCGTTTATACCTATCGATGGCTAAACCCGCTGTCGAGCAAAGTGGAAACCAAGCACACTTACTATCGAGTGATCGACAATAAGCTGGTTGGTGTTGGTTATTACACAAATTCAAACAACACGTAAAAGTGTTTCTACTGAGCCCTCAACCCAATTAGATAAAGGGCTGGGGGCTCAAAATGTCGGTTTGTGTAAAAAAGCAATTTAGTAAAATTAACACTGTGAAATTTTTGTTGTGAAATTGTTTTGAAAATACAAGTAGTATGAAATACATGGAAGCAACACAGTAAAGAACAATTTTGAAAAGGGTCAATCAGGATTTTTGACCTACATGAAATTCAAAGCCGTACGAGGGATAGATTATGAATATGCTGACACTAGACAAAACAGAACTTCACAGAAACCATTCAACATTTATTGCTGAAGCTGTCTTTGCCGTAGAAATGGTGAAAGCAGACAAGCAGCTCGAAAAACAAAAAATGGCGAAACAGTTGCTTGATACTCTATTTCCTCTTGAGGCGGGTTCGCACGAAGACGCAGTGAGCTATGAGATTGACTACCGACATGTTCAGGTTTACTTCAAAAATGGCGAACATACTGGCCTAAAACGAGCGAAGCACTTTGTGGCTTTCACCGGCGATAAGTCTAAGCCTTCAGCAATCCTATTTCGTGATGAAAGCGGTACACACGTTGAAGTGACAATCGGTGCTCGTAAAGGCACCGGCTACTTAGAATTGGTTGATATTCAAGATATCCAGTTAGAGACATGCACCACGTTTGGCCAAACTGAGGCGAGCCGTTCTTCTGGCATCCGTCACTGGGTGAGTTTAGTGAAAGGCGATGAAAGCGGTCGACCGAACGCTTCAAGTGAAGATAAAGAGTTCACGGCAAAAAATGGCGAAGACTATAACCTAGGTTTTTGCTTCGCGATCTAATGTGCTGTCTTTGAAATGTGAAGTGCTGCTCTGCTAGACGTAGCACTGACATTTGAATACTGATTTCTCTTTTACCTTTGGTAATTTCCCCGCCCCTATAGCGGGGCTTTTTTGTTAGAGCTATAAATAAATTAGGCTATTGTTGATTTTATCTTTAGAAAGTTTGAATGAGATTTTACAGTGCGTTATTTTTATTTAAAGTGCTGTATTTAAACATTTTTATTTGTTTGTTTAATTCTGTTTTTATTAGCTTAACTATCACTATTAACCTTGGTTTGGGTGACTATTGAGCTAAAACTCAGTCAAAATGCTTCGTGCTGTGCTATAATCCGCGGCCTGGGATTGAGCTAGTAAGTCCATTTATCACCACTCGAGGTGGTTTTTATCACGTTTATTTCGGTGGTATGGCGAGCCAATCAAGTAGTAGTTGGATATGGAGAGCGTCCTTATATTCGTTGATTCGGATATGCGAACATCATAATTTATGAGTTTTAAATCAAAAAAATACAGTATCGATTCTACTGACTATCAAGTTGGTCAAGACAACGTCAGTAAATGGGGCATGGATGTCCATAACACCGTCTTCGTAGCCTCAGTTGGCTTATCTCTTCTTTTTATCATCACTCTTCTTGCTCTTCCGCCTGCAGATGCTAAAGCTGCAATTGATTCTATTAAGGGTGCTGTTCTTTCAAAGTTTGACTTCCTGTTTATGTGGGGAGCTAACATCATGTTAGTTTTTGCCGTTGTTCTTGCATTCTCACCTCTAGGCAAAGTTCGCTTAGGTGGTGAAGACGCGACAGCGGACTATTCAATGGCATCTTGGATTGCGATGTTATTCGCAGCAGGTATGGGTATTGGGCTTATCTTCTGGGGTGTTGCAGAGCCGACCGCGTTCTTCACTAACTGGTTTGGCACGCCTTTGAATGCTGAACCTTTTACAGAAGCAGGCCGTGAACTGGCACTGGGTGCGACCGTATTCCACTGGGGTTTTCATGCATGGGCTATCTATGGCATGACGGCACTTTGCTTGGCGTACTTTGTTTACAACAAAGGCTTACCATTATCAATGCGTTCTGTGTTCTACCCAATTTTGGGTGAGCGAGTATGGGGCAAGACCGGTGATGTAATTGATGTACTTACGGTACTGGTTACTTTGTTTGGCCTAGCGACTTCATTGGGTTTAGGTGGCACACAAGCAGCAAGTGGTATCAGCCACGTGTTCGGCTGGGAAAACAACATCTTCCTTCAGCAATCTATTATTGTTCTGATTATGGGTTTAGCGATCATCTCTGTTCTTCGTGGTATGGACGGTGGCGTTAAGTTCCTAAGTAACCTGAACATGGTGATTGCGTTTGTATTCCTTGGTTTAATTGCTGTTCTTAACTTCACAACAGTGCTTGATTCTGTGGCGACGGCTGCGACTGGCTATGTGAAAAACATTGTAGCGTTGAGCCAAAGCTCAGGCCGTGAAGACACAACATGGCTGCATGGTTGGACTGTGTTTTACTGGGCTTGGTGGGTTGCGTATGCACCATTCTTCGGTATGTTTGTAGCGCGTATTTCTAAAGGCCGTACGGTTCGTGAATTCCTGCTTTGCGTACTGATTATCCCAACATTGGTCACTTCAGCTTGGATGTCTATTTTCGGTGGCGTGGCTATTGAGCAAGTGATTAATCATGTAGGGCAACTTGGCCTCGACCAAGGCATCACTGATGTATCTCTAAGCTTGTTCCACATGCTAGATGCGTACTCGTTTGGTAGCATTCTTTCTGTTATCGCTGTAGCACTGATCATTGTGTTCTTCGTCACTACACTAGACTCGGGTTCTATCGTTATTGATGGTATGACAGCAGGTGGTAAGCTTGAAGTTCCAGTGAAACAGAAAGTGGTTTGGGCGGTTATCTCAGGTGTTATCGCAATGGTGATGCTGTGGATTGGTGGTACTCAATCTATCCAAGCACTTCAATCGATCACGATCATTGCTGCATTGCCGTTTACGATCATTCTTCTGATTGGCTGTGTGAGTTTGTTGAAAGGCCTACTGACAGAAGTCGGTAAAGGGCAAGAAACGGTTACTCCAGCAACTAAGTAAATCGCGAACTAAGTAAGTTTCTAGATAGGGACTTACTCTAGTCATCGGATTCAAAGCTCCCTTGCACCGCGTGCAAGGGAGCTTTTTTTATGCCCAAGAAGAAATTAGAGATAAGCAGAAAAGACAAAAAAAAAGCCATAAGTGAATCGTCACTTGTGGCTCTTTTTTAGTTTTAGGGATTAGTTCTAGGGAACTAGGTACTAGCTTAAGCGTTTAATTCGTGCTGAATTACGTAATCCAAAGCACCGACTACCGCAGCAACTTGAGCGTCATTACACTCTTCGTCTGTCACTTTGTCGCTGTCCGGGTAAACTTCAGTGGTTGTGCCGTACTTACAATCAGTCACACCACCACATAAGCCAAGCTTCTTCATTGGGTAGTTAATCACACCATGTTGAGTAACTTCAGAACCAATGATCTTGCCGTCTGCATCTGCTGGCGCAATGTGCGTTACTTTTTCAACTGAAGCAATTACCGCAGCTTGGAATTCAGGCTGCAGATTCTCAGTATCACCAACTGTGTAGAAACCGTCTGGGATCATGCCTTCGATGTATTCAATACCATCACGTGCAGCGAGTGCAGGGCGGAATTCCGTTTCATCAGAATCCGTCGTTTCGTGTAGATCAACGTGAACCAGTACCTCTGGCAGAGACGCCACTAACGCACGCAGGTTTGCTGATTCTTCAGCTGGTGTACCGTCATAGAAAGAACGGTTTGGATCAACAGCATTTGGGTTCCAACGGTTGATGACTTCGTAACCCCAAGGGCTCACACAAGGTGCTACAACAATGTTGAAGTGCGCCGTGTATTTTTCTGCTTGAGTTGCAGCGAATTTGATCGCGCCATGCACACCACTGGTTTCGTAACCGTGAACACCACCGGTTACCAGAATCGTCGGCTTTGACTCGTCCCAGTTTTTGCTCTTGATTGCAAAAAGCGGGAAACGAGCTTCATCGTAGCTCAGCGCGCCGTATTGCTCGATGTCAAAACGATCTGCTAGTGCTTTAATCTTTGGTATAACTTCTTGTTGGTATTCACGCTTAACCGTTCTTTGAGCTAACCATGCTTCACGTTCTGCTTGTTGCCACTTTTGTCCTGGCTTACCAATCGGGTAGGTAGATTCACTTTTCATCTATACTTTTTCTTTTATGTTCGTGAAAGATTAAGACAGATTATTCCTGTCTAACAGAGACAGCAATAGAAAACACAACTTGTGACTTTATTTTTTACAGACTCATAACTTTGATGAGTGAATTGATGGTGTTACATTTTATTGATGGTTTAATTCTTTATAAAGAGACAACAAAATGGCTGGAGCAAGTTTACTAACACTGCTAGATGACATTGCAACTGTGTTGGATGATGTCGCACTGATGTCTAAGGTGGCAGCTAAAAAAACCGCAGGCGTATTGGGTGACGATTTAGCCCTGAACGCTCAGCAAGTATCAGGTGTTTCTGCTGAAAGAGAAATCCCAGTGGTGTGGGCGGTTGCAAAAGGTTCATTTAAGAACAAGCTGATTTTAGTGCCAGCAGCATTATTGATCAGTGCCTTTATTCCTTGGTTGATCATGCCTTTGCTTTTGATTGGTGGTCTGTTTCTTTGTTTTGAAGGCGCGGAGAAAATTTTAGAGAAGTTCTTCCCGCATGCTCACCAAGATAACGACAAAGGAGATGAAGATAAAACAGGTGAATCCATTGAGGACTATGAGAAGAGAAAGGTTAAAGGCGCAATTCGTACCGACTTCATATTGTCTGCGGAAATCATAGTGATAGCTCTGGGTACCGTGACGGGGACAAGTATCCTTACTCAGATTCTTGTCGTGAGTTTGATTGCGGTTGTGATGACGATTGGTGTTTATGGCTTAGTGGCGGGTATCGTTAAGTTGGATGATTTAGGGTTCTATCTGCAGCGAACATCGAATGGGAGCGCTATTAAAACTCAATTGGGTAATGGGCTTGTAGCCTTTGCGCCAAAGCTAATGAAGATGCTTGCTGTGGTCGGCACAGCTGCTATGTTCTTGGTTGGTGGTGGTATTGTGGTGCATAACGTTCCTGCGATTCATCACTTAATTGAGCCGATTGTTATGGATTTTCGTGGACATACGATAGCGACAGCGGTTGTTCCCACTTTGTTGAATGGCGTGATTGGGGTTTTAGCTGGATTGATTGTCGTTGCTGTTTGGACTGCGATTGGAAAAATGCGCGGTAAGTAATCGTTAAGTATTTATTATAATAAGACAGTCTTTCATAGAAACAAAAAAGGGTCACCATAATTATTATGGTGACCCTTTTCGTTAAATGGAGGGCATTTACTTAACAGCCCAAGCGCTTATTTTACAGACCAAGCAATAGTCTCGCCGCCACGGATTGGTACAACGATGTCTGAACCGAAAGGCATGGTTTCAGCAACATTCCATTCTTCTTTAACAAGAGTGATGGTGTCTGCATTACGTGGCATGCCGTAGAAATCCGGACCATTGTGGCTCGCGAACGCTTCTAGGTTCTCAATTTTGCCTTCTAAATCGAACACTTCAGCGTACAGTTCAACCGCAGCGTGTGCTGTGTAAGAACCCGCACAACCACATGCTGACTCTTTTGCACCTTTTGCGTGTGGCGCAGAGTCTGTACCCAAGAAGAACTTCTTGCTGCCGCTTGTTGCCGCTTCGATAAGCGCTAATTGGTGCGTGTTGCGCTTTAGGATAGGAAGACAGTAGAAGTGTGGCTTAATGCCGCCAACCAACATGTGGTTGCGGTTATAAAGCAAGTGGTGAGCTGTGATGGTTGCCGCTACGTTCTCGTTAGCGTTCTTAACGAAAGTTGCAGCATCTGCAGTCGTGATGTGCTCTAGAACGATCTTCAGGTTAGGGAAGTCGTTAACAATCGGCGCTAGCACTGTGTCTAGAAACTCTTTTTCACGGTCAAAGATATCAACATCGTGAGCCGTTACTTCACCGTGTACCAGCAGCAACATACCCACTTCTTGCATCGCTTCTAGTACGTGGTAGATCTTTTGAGCTGAAGTTACGCCTGAATCCGAGTTTGTCGTCGCGCCAGCAGGGTATAGCTTCGCCGCTACAACAGCGCCAGACTCTTTCGCTTTGCGAATTTCATCAGGTGTTGTGTTATCTGTTAGGTAAAGTGCCATTAGAGGCTGGAACTGTTCACTTGGTTGCTCTGCCATGATGCGTTCACGGTAAGCAAGAGCCATTTCGGTATCGGTTACCGGTGGGATGGTATTTGGCATGATTAACGCTCGACCATTGTAACGGCTGATATCGCGAACTGTATCTTTTAATACTTCGCCATCGCGTAGATGAACGTGCCAGTCGTCAGGACGAGTAATCGTAAGTTGTGTCATTGAAGGCTCCCACCATTTGAAGTGTTATGTAGTTGGAGCCTAAACTCAGCGAAATCTGTGAAAGCAATCGCTTACGTTTAGGCGACAGGATGATAGTGGAAAAGCACTTTCATTTCATCCTATTTTTAACTCTTCAGAGCTAGGAGCTTGTTTTTATGGATATTTTATTCGGTATCTATTTGTTAATAAGGGTTAGCGGGTGGCAACCCACAGACCATGGATCATTCCTGGAACCCAGAAGAAGAAAGTAAGAATGATATTGATCACCAAATCTTTCCCGGCGCCGCGAGCGAAGAACACACCAACAGGCGGAAGCAGTACACATAAAATGATAATGACGAGTTTGTTCATGATAAATCCTTTTTATTCAATGAAGGTTCAATGCGATAACCGTGTTCCAATTATAGAACGTATGGGGCTCTAATCTGGTAGGTATCGCAGTGTATGCGCTTTCTGGGTTTGCCTAATTACTTTGTGTTAAGTTCTGATTATTCCACTGTGTTGTTTTTATAAGAGTTATTATTTCAGGATGAGAAAGAAGTGTCGCAGTATCAATTTCATATAAACAATGTTCGAATGCTCGGTTACCCAATTTAAAACCTCCGGTATCTGACTCAATATCAAACGCTACCTTCGTGAATCCAAGCTGTTCTAAAATTTGTCCACTTTCAGGTAGGGCATTAAAGAAGTAATAACGTTGCACATTTGAATAGCGAATTAGATTTATATACTGAGAAACTAACATGCACCTAAACACCTCGAAACTAGTAGAGTAACGGTTATAGTTACAGACGGCTAGTTGAGTCGTACTTTTATAACTGACAGTCTTTTTTAGATTGATGTTGAAGTTTTTGGAATGGATTGCTTTGTCAAAATATTCACTTTCGAATATAAAACTAAGTGAGTGACCTACCAACTGCCCGCTTTCTGTTATAAATCTTTTAAAAATAGCTCGTTTGTTTTGTTGGTAGTCATATAGATTGATGTCGAATAAACCCTTTGGTATATAGTTTGCCGTTTCGTAAAAGGCTTTAAGGCTACATAGTATCTTGTCATCATCTTTCAAAAGAAGTGGCATCTCAGTAATTAAAGCTGATTGTGTCTCTTGTGGAGCTTCATAATTTAATGATGAAAGCTTCGTTACCCTGTTATTGAAACGGAGTTGAATAAACTCGTCTAATAGCTTTGTTTCGTTTGGATTTGGTATTAAGTCATAGAAACTGCTCAAGTCTATCTGTAAACAACGCAAGATTCTAAGGCACTTGGCAAGCGTTGGCTTAGTTTTTCCTCTTTCCCAGCGGCTCAGCGTTACCACATCTACAGAGCGAAACTCTTCATCTGCAAGGTTTAACTTAACAGCAAGTTCACTTTGAGTAAGACTAAGTGAGACTCTCAATTCCTTTAAATACTGACCAAACACCCATTATCCCTATGTATAATTTGATTTCATTTAAGTATAGCTACTCAAGATGGATTGTGGCGTCATTTTAGTAACATACCTAAAGGTAGCTGACTCATGAATTCATTTAACTGCTTGTGTTCTCGTCCTCTTCTGGTGTCAGGAAATAGGCATTCAAAGCAACATGTGATTTGTTCGTGCTAAACATTGCCATCTATTGATCTGTAGTATCGATCAATCACAAAAAGAGGTTTGTTTATGAATACGAGCATGTTGTCTGAAAATTTGCAAGCCGAAGCACTTATTGAAGATGTTGACCAGGGATTGTTTTACCCTGTCTTTCAACCGATAACTAATGGCAATGGAACTGTCGGTGCTGAGGTTCTATTACGTTGGGAAAGAGGGCATGACGTTGAATCGTCAATCCGCTGTCTATTAGACTCTGAGAAGATTGCATGGTTTACACAAAAATTCTTATTCGCTGTGTCGAAAGAGCTTTTGTCTCGTAAGACTGATATAGAGTTTCTAACGATTAATATCTCTCCATTACATGTTTTGAGCTTTACTTTTATTCGTGATATTTACCCAATTTGGCAGGCATGCAATAAGTTAGGTATCACCCTTTGGATTGAGCTTACAGAAAATGAACAATACCCAGAGGGTATAGATAAGAAACGGATGGTCTCACAGTTTGGAGTATGTCGAGGCCTTGGGATTAAGATTGCGTTAGACGATTATGGCAGCGGATATAACGTTGGTGAAGCTCTACTTAGTGTAGTTAAACCAAACGTGTTAAAGATTGATAGGTCTTTAATGAGAAACAGGAGTGAGCATTCGGCTTTTTGGGGGCGTCTCAGATTTTTAGCTCGAAAGTATCAGATCGAATTGTTATCAGAAGGTATAGAAAACCATGAAGATCTGCGTTTTGCAAAGTCGCAGGGCATAGCTTATTTTCAAGGATATTATTTGGGCAAACCGGGCTCACTGAATCAGTTGTCAAAAAAACATATAGCATACTGCTCATCTCCTTAAATATAGTGCAGTGGTCATTATGTTTATTGAACAGGAAGAGTACTGAGCATCAAGTGTTTAATGCCTGCCAGTTTATCTATTTATAACCATTTGTTAGCATTGGGACAAACAACAAAACATTGGAATCGTTATGTCGCAGCTACCGTCAGATCAAAAGGCTTTAGAGCAAGTGCCTTCTCTATCTCAAATCAATGTATTTCCCGTTAAATCAGTGGGCGGCATCTCGCTCTCTTCTGCTTGGGTCGAAAAACAAGGCCTTACCTTCGACAGACGTTTTATGTTGGCATTGGCTGACGGCTCAATGGTCACGGCACGTAAGTACCCGAAGATGGTCAAGGTATCTTCAAGCTTGCAACCAGACGGCTTGATTTTCACTTATGAAGGCAAAGACCCGCTGCGACTAAATTATGCGAACTTCAAGATGCAGGAAGCGCCAGCAACGGTGTGGAAAGACAGCTTTACGGCGTATACCACCAACGACGAGGCCGATGATTGGTTCAGTGACGTGTTGGATGTTCGCGTAGAACTGCTCTTTTGTGGTGAGCAATCAAATCGTGTTCGCGAAAAGCTCGGTCATAATGTGAGCTTTGCCGACGGCTACCCAATATTGGTGATCAGCCAAGCCTCTCTTGATGAACTCAATCGCCGTAGCCCAGAAACACATTCAATGGACCAGTTCCGCACTAACTTTGTGGTTTCTAATACTGAAGCTTTTGCTGAAGATGGTTGGAAGCGCATTCGAATTGGTGAGGTTGAATTCGAAGCGGTCAAGCCTTGTGAGCGCTGTATCCTAACGACAGTCGATGTTGAGAGTGGCGAATTTAGAGCAACAAAAGAGCCGCTTAATACCTTCTCTACATTCCGAGCCAATGAGCGCGGTGGCGTTTTCTTTGGTCAGAATCTTGTGGCTAAAAATGAAGGCTTAGTTAAAGCGGGTGACGTGGTTGAAGTACTCGAAACCAAAGAGAAAGAACACTATGAAGACACTTGGGTTGAGTCACTGCATCTAACCTGTGTTGAGCGTGAAGAGATCGCTCGAGACTTTACAACTTTCTGGCTAGAGCCAGCGAAAGAGAACCACTCTCTACCAAGTTACCAGCCTGGGCAACATCTACCGATTGAGATGGTGATTAATGGCGAGAAGGTTTCTCGTCGTTACACGCTATCGTCTAGCCCATCTCGAGCGGGTCGTTTAGCGATTTCAGTGAAGCGAGTGGACGATGGTCAAATCTCAAACTGGCTCAATGATCACTTCCAAGTAGGTGATACGCTTGTTGCTCAAAACCCAGATGGCGCTTTTTATTTAGAAGAAAATCCAACGCATCCGTTACTACTTTTATCTGCAGGTAGTGGGATTACGCCTATGTTGTCGATGCTTCGTTATTTAGCTGATCACGGTCAGATTGATGATGTGGTTTTCTATCACCAATGCAGCAGCGAAGAAGACATTCCTTATCAAGCTGAGATCGATAAGATTGCCAACGAGCATACAGGTTTACGTGTGATTTATTCGCTAAGCCAACCAGCTAAGGAGTGGGATGGTTTATCTGGACGTTTGAGCGTGTCTCATGTCGCTAAAATTGAAGAGTTACACAGACGTCAGGCCTTCGTGTGTGGCCCTGATGGCTTCATGGATAATGCCAAGAAATTGTTGATTCAAATGGGGCTTAATCCTCAGCACTACCACCAAGAAGCGTTTGGTGTTGCTCAGTCTACTGAAGAGGCTGTGAAGCAACTGCAGTTAAGTGTGAACGGTTACCTGTTTGAAGGTAATAACCAATCAACCCTGCTAGAGCAAGCTGAGTCGGCCGGTGTGTCTATCGCTTCTAGCTGTCGTGCTGGTTTCTGTGGCGCTTGTAAAGTGACCCTTGAGTCTGGGCAAGTTCACCAACCTGATGTGCCTGCATTACAAGAGCATGAGCGCAACATGGGGCAGATACTGGCGTGTTGCAGTGTGCCTCAAACTGATATCGAAGTTGTGGATTAACGACTCGTTAGGTCAAAAGGACAAGCACTAAATAGAAAAGGCCGGAAGCTCACTAAAATGAACTTCCGGCCTTTTGGGTTCTGAGATTAATTCAAAAATTAATCGTAGATCGTTGGGATTGGTTGACGCTTGTGCTGTGTTGCTTTGTAGATGCTCACTAAGCGATCGGATACGTCTTGAGGTACTTCTTTACCTTCAAGGAAATCATCGATTTGGTCATAAGAAAGGTTCAGTGCAGCTTCATCCGCTTTCTGAGGGTCAAGCTCTTCGAGATCCGCGGTCGGTACTTTCTTAACAAGTTGCTCCGGAGCACCCAGAGTTGCAGCAAGTTCACGAACTTGACGTTTGTTCAGGCCGAACAAAGGTGCTAAATCACATGCGCCATCACCGTGTTTAGTGTAGAAGCCTGTGATGTTTTCCGCTGAGTGGTCGGTGCCGATTACAAGGCCGCCAACGTAACCCGCAATTTCGTATTGTGCGATCATGCGAGCGCGAGCTTTCACATTACCTTTCACAAAGTCGATTTTTGCTGAATCTGTTGGTAGCAAGCCTGTATTTTCAAGCGCAACGTGCGATGCTGCGTGCAGCCCATCAACGCCTGCTTTAATGTTTACGGAAACAGATTGAGAAGGCTGAATAAAAGACAGAGCAAGCTGCGCTTCGTCTTCATCTTTTTGTTCGCCGTAAGGTAGGCGAACGGCGATAAATTGGTAGTCGTTGCTGCCAGTGCTTTCGTTTAGGCCGTCGATTGCCATTTGCGCTAAACGACCACAGGTTGTCGAATCCACACCGCCACTGATACCAAGGATCAGAGACTTGCAGCCTGACTGCTGAAGTTTCGTTTTGATAAAGTCCACACGACGAGTCACTTCGAAGTGAGGGTCAATTGAAGGTAGTACGCGCATTTCGTCACGAATTAACTGTTCCATTCGTATTCCTTTCCTGCAAGCAAATTAAAAATCTAGTGTTATCATACCTAAATCATCTGATTTAAAAACCTCTTTGCACAAGCTTAGAAAGAGAAGGCAGTAATTTATAATGGAAAAAATAGCCATTTTCGGTAGTGCGTTTAATCCACCGAGCTTAGGGCACAAAAGTGTGATTGATTCATTGGCTCACTTTGACAAAATTCTACTGGTTCCAAGTATTGCCCATGCTTGGGGAAAAGAGATGCTAGACTTTGATACGAGATGTCAGTTAGTTAACGCATTTATTAGCGATCTTTCACTGGATCAAGTGGAGCTTTCTTTGATCGAAAAGAGCCTATTTACTCCAGGTGAAAGCGTAACGACTTATGCAGTGCTCAGTGAGCTTCAAAAGTTACATCGTGACGCTGAACTGACGTTTGTTATTGGCCCAGATAACTTCTTTAAGTTCTCATCTTTCTATAAATCAGATGAGATTACCGAGCAGTGGTCTGTAATGGCTTGCCCTGAAAAAGTCAAAATTCGTAGCACAGACATACGTAATGCGTTGATAAGTGGAAGCGATGTGGCAAAACTGAGTACAAAGTCAGTTACAAAGATGTTGCAAGATAGTGGACTGTATCAGATAATGTAAGTTCACTAATCAAGAGGTCAGAGGACTATGCTAAAGCGCGCGATACCAGCGACGATGATCATTGCAGCATGCAGTTTACCTGCTCATGCTGAGTGTGACTTTTTTAGTTTAGATTCGATCATGCTGACCTCTGATGATGAAAATAGCTGTCTAGATTTCTCTACAAGCCTTGAATCTTTCGGTCAGCGCATGATGGAAATCAGTGGGCTGAGTGATGATGGACCAGAAAGCACACCGGACTATTGGTCTGACTGGGTTCTTCAAAGTAAAGACACGCCATTGCTGACACAAAGCATTGAATCAAACTATGTTGGTTTGGGTATGTGGTTTCCAGAAGATCTTGAAGATGAACAGTATGATATGTCGACTGAAGAGTGGTTGATGAATCATGGTCTTCAACTCAGCATCGGTTTTGGTGAGAAAGTGGAAGGGCAACCGCGCATGCGCTTTGATTATCGTTGGCATGACTCGCGAGACGCTGACTTAATGATGCAGGTTGAATTGCCTTTCTAGACTGTTAGATAGTTAATCTACGTTAAAATTTTAAGAATTAAAAAAGCCGCAAAACTGAGTTTTGCGGCTTTTTAGCATCTAGTGTTTTTAGCTTGGTTCAAAAACTTGGGTGATAGAGTGACTTGAAGTTCGGCATCACTAGTCTAGTGAGTGAAGAACGGGTGCTGGCTCTCCTTGCCTAGAGGTCTTCACCGAACACTAGCATGCACAGCTGTTCGAACTCTTCTTCTTTACCTGAGAACAAATCATCAATCACAAGTGCGCGTTTCTGACCAGATTGCATGCGCTTCTTCGCCTCGCGCATTACCATCACTAAGGTGTGTTCTTGCGGTAGGTTTGAGTCATCAATGTTCCATTGATTGAATCGCTGAGACAAAGCACTTTCACAAAGCAGTGGTTTAAACGCTAATACTTCTTGCTTCAATACGGAAAGCATATCTTTAAATGCTTGCTCGGTATTGTTGGCATTTGAAGTACGAGCTTTGGTTAGCTCTAATTTTTCCAGTAACGCAGAAGAGAGGTTTGTTTGCGTGATGTAGCCCGCTTGTCTAGGGAATGAATCCGTCAAACGCACAGAAAAGTCGACGCGGTTAACCTGAGTGTTTGGAAAGTAGGTCAATGATGTTAGGCAGTCATATGGAATCCAGATGCTTTGTCCTGGTTCAACGGCATACTCTTGTTTACCTAGCTTTATCAAAACCAAGCCACTTTGAACCGATACAAGGCTATGCTTAAGTACTTTCTTGCGTGGTGTGATCACCAAGTGTAAAAAGTAAGCCGATGTATATTCAATAGCGAAGTTCATAGATAGTACCTTAATTTTGGGGCGTCAAGATTACCGTTAATCTTAAAGAATGCCAACAATAACAGGGGATTTTCGATGTTTCTGGTCTGACCTTGTCAAAAGTATGGGCTCTGTAGCTGCGAGAAGTCAAAACAACGCGTAGAATGAGCCAGCTTTTTATTATATGAATGAAAAAATGACCTCTCCAACCGATCCATATGTTGATATTCGTCCTTACGGCGATGATGAAATTCCAGCGGCACTAAACCGTCTTATTAATGATGAAGAATTTATCAGTGCAATCTTGCACTACCGTTTTTCAAACCATGCGTCTTGGTTCAAAGCATTAATGAGTCCGATTTTGCGCGTGTACTTAAAAATGAAATGGAGCAAGCTGACCAGCGTTGAATCCATTCAGATTGAAGTGAAAAAGTACTTACGTGACACGCTAGCGAAAACCACTAAAGGTGTAACGTACACTGGTGTCGAGTCACTGGATGCGAATCAAGCTTATCTATTTGTATCAAACCATCGTGACATTGCTATGGATCCTGCGTTGGTAAACTACGCTCTGCATCAAAATAATCATCAGACTTGTCGTATCGCTATTGGTGATAACCTGCTGAAGAAGCCATGTGCGACGGAATTGATGCGTTTAAACAAGAGCTTCATCGTAAAGCGTTCTTTGAAAGGACCGCGTGAGATGATGAAAGCACTAGGGCAGCTGTCTTCTTATATTAAGCATTCTCTAGAAACGGGTAACTCAATCTGGATCGCTCAAAAGGAAGGTCGCGCTAAAGACGGTAACGATTTTACCGAGCCAGCAATCTTGAAAATGTTTCACGTTGAAGGACGTAAACAAAAAATTGCTTTCCCTGAATACGTGAAGTCATTGAAGATCGTTCCTGTGGCTATTTCTTACGAGAATGACCCATGTGATATGGCTAAAGCGATAGAGCTTTTTGAAAAAGACGTAAACGGCAGTTACGAAAAGGGTGAATTTGAAGATATCGAAAGTATCATTCAAGGTATCATCGGTAATAAAGGTCGTGTTCATGTCGGTTTCGGTCAGGTTATCGACCAAGGTTTTGATACGCCAGAAGCGCTTGCAGAAGAGATTGATCGTCAGATCCACGATAACTACAAACTGTTCCCAGTTAACTTGCTAGCAGCGGAAAGAGAAGACGAGTCGATTACAGCTGCGGTTAAGCAAGAGTTTGAAGAGAAGTTATCGACTTTGCCACAAGGCGCTCGTCAATACTTGATCGATAGCTATGCGAACCCTGTGAAGAATATCGGCTAATGAGTGTTAGCAAACAAGTTCATTGATGGAACTGAAAAAGGAGCCTTAGGCTCCTTTTTTGTTGCTGGTCATCTGCTTTTAAGACCTAAAGTTTAGGTTGAACTATCGAGCGACGGCGCCACCGAGTTCTAGGTTTGTTGGCCAAGTCGTAACGTTGTTGCCACCTAGGTATATATTGCCTTTTACTGTCATGGTCTCGGGAAACGTTGTGACCCCAGAACCACCTATATATAAGTCGCCATCGATGACTATCCCGTTTGGTAGCTCTGTCAAAGGCGTACGAATCACGCTCAGATCTCCTTTCACTCTAAAGCCATTGGGTAGCCTCTGAAGTGGAGTGTCTGTGAGGTTAATAAATCCGCCCACTCTTACTCCTCGTGGCCAACTGGTAATCTGACTGCCAATTAAGTCGGCGTAGCCTTTTATCTTAACTCCAGTCGCAACTCGAGAGAGCTGGCTGTTAGACGCTTTGAGGCTACCGTTAACTTCTAAGCCTTTAGGCAGGCGAGTGATCGCGGTGTTCTCTATATTTAGATTGCCATCAACGATTAACCCAGTGGGTAGTGAGGTGTAAGGCTTATTTCGTAAATATAAGTTTCCGTAATTATCCAGATGGTTCAATATTTGATACTGATCGAGTGGTTCTGCAGTCACATTTGTTATGGTTAAAGAACCAATAATAAGTGCAATTATTCGGAGCATAATGGGCTTCTTATTACGATAGACGTTAACACTATAATGAAAAAATTATCCTCGCATAGTGTTTTACTCATTTGTTGGTAGGTAAAAAGGATTAAGAGACAATGAAAGGTAGATCTTTGATTCGAATAAAGCGTAAAATTTTGAAAATTTTTGTGATTTTATCCGCGGTGCTGTGTTCAATATCAGCAAGTGCTAATAAAATAATATCAACGCCAGCCAAGGCGGCAGTCATCGTCACTCAGAGTGGTTCACAGCAACGAGTTTGTTATTACAATGATAAGGCATATAGTGTTGGTGCTGTCGTTGAGGTATCAGGTGTTGTAATTAAATGTGCGGCTGAAAATGGCTTTGAGACTAATGGTGCTCTAGGTTGGGTTGAAATAATAAAAAAAGACGAGCAGTAAACTCGTCTTTTAATTGTATGTGTACAGGTGCTTATATTAACGCGCTAGAGAGCGAGTCTTAAGTTCGAATATAATCTTCTCGGCGCTGACTTCAAATTTAAAGCGTGCGTGCAATTCTGTGCTTTCTTCTGTCATCTCTGATGCTTCAAATTCAACATTGCTAGACACTTGCTTTGCTAACTCAACATACTTAGCGAATTCAGCTTCAATAAGGGTTTTAGAGTTACCGTAAACCGTTACTTCAGCAACATCGTCGCCTTCTTTGATGATGAAGCCAATTTCGCCTGCGCAACCGCAAGCCTCACATACATCATTGTTACCAATATCTTGGCTCATAAATAATCCTCTTACAAAGTCTGAGGTTATTCTAACGAGCAATTTGAACTGTATCTACAAAAATTAAAACCTTTGAACTAATTTGTACTGGTATGCTATGTTGTTTGTTAAGGTGCTTAATGAATATCTACATTCGCGCCGATAAATATGTATGTGATTTACCTCACGTTTTGTTGAAAAGGAATGTTATTAATTTGTCAGAATATCATTCACTTAGTTGCGCCAGGAATGATTTTATAAGACTATCTATCGCTTGATAGGTATTTATACAATGAATTTTTCGTTGGGTATTTCATATTCTAAGTAGTTATTTAAACTTATCGACTTAGGATTGTAAGGTGATTTTCGAAGAATAATTAGACAAAGTGTCCAAAGAGACATCACTGTAAAATTGTTCGTACATAGTATTTGTGTGAATTTAGTTATAAATACTTGCGAAAAAATACCTTGCTCACATAATGCTGATAACGATTTTCATTCTGACTTCATTTGATTGAGTTAGATGGATTTACAAAGAGAAGAGCCTGAATATGCCAAAGCGTAGTAAAGAAGATACAGAAATCACGATCCAGAAGATCATGGATGCCGTTGTAGACCAGCTATTGAGATTAGGTTACGACAAGATGTCATACACGACGTTGAGTCAACAAACAGGCGTTTCTCGTACAGGTATTAGTCATCACTTTCCAAAGAAAACGGATTTTACTGCTGCTTTAGACGGTCGTATTTTCAAGATGTTCATGGAACACATTGACTTCGAAAATGGCCTTGACGCATTTTCAGCTAGCTGGGTTGCAGCACTTGAAGACGCTGAGTTCCTAGCAATCTTACGTTTACTTTTCCATCATATCGTTACTGCTGAGAGTGCTCATGAGTTCGCTGCAAACGGTATTGATCGTCTATACAAGCTGACTGAAACTCAGTTTGGCGATACAAGCGGTAAAGAACTAGAGTGGTTGATTGGTAAATCATTGATTCGAATGAGCCAATAATCAATACACAATGAAAGAAGCTCCTGAGGGGGCTTTTTTTGTGCCTGCAATTTCATTTATCTCGCTCTTTTTCTCTCGTTCTCACTCCGCTGCCGCTAACTTTATTTAGTTCCAATTGAAGTTATTTCTTTTCTTTTTAAATGCTTACGTTTGCCTCTTATATTCAACCTTAGTTGCTAAAAACTAAGCAACACTAACTGATATTGTTGATTTCTAGAGCCTCAAACGCTCGGAGTGGGACGTTTTGGAGTTCATTGCTATGGTTGCTAATAAAATGGAGTTTAAGACGGGAGAGAGGCTATGAGCCAATAAAAAGCCTCGAGAAAATCGAGGCTTAGAGTGACTTAACTGTTATTAGGAACGAATACTCAAAATGAGTGGGTTCTAAATCGAGTCTATTGTGCGGGGTGAACCTGAGGGAAGCTCATGGTTGGATGTTTTTCGACGATACTTTTGTAGCCGTATACATCCTCAATCATAGAAGGTTGAAGTGCCTCCCAAGGGCTGCCATCGCAAACTAAGTGACCATCTTTTAGTACTACGAGTCGGTCGGAGTACTGAGCGGCCAGGTTTAAGTCATGTAGCACTACGATTACGGCCGCATTTTGGTTGTCGGCTAAATCTCTCGCGATCTTTAAGGTGTTGTGCTGGTGGGCAAGATCCAGTGCAGATGTTGGTTCATCAAGCATCAAGATACATTGATCGCCAGAATAATGAAGCTGAGTTAGCACTCGAGCCAAGTGAACTCGCTGTTTTTCACCGCCAGATAGCGAAGGGTAGAGCCTTTCACTTAGGTGTGTTACATCAGCAACATCCATTTTTTGGCCAGCTATGTTGGTGAGCTTCTTGTTGGACTCTTGTAAGGGGATCCCACCAAGCTCAACAACTTCGTGTGCCAAAAATGGGAAGGTCAAGGTACTGTGCTGAGGAAGCATAGCCAAATGTTTTGCCAACTTATGCGAAGGCCACTTATCTTTGGTGTGTCCAAAATATTGGATATCACCCTTGCTCGAAATCTCTTGGCATAACGCTTTAAGCAGAGTGCTTTTCCCTGCGCCATTTGGCCCAAGCAGTGTGGTTACCTTTCCTGCTTCAATCTCAATAGAAACACCATCTAATATCACTTTACTACCGAACTTCACTTCGATGTCGGTCGCTTTTAACGCTGAAGGAAACATTAAAGGATTCTCCCTTTCTGTTGAAATAGAAGGTACAAGAAGAATGGAGCACCGATGATTGCAGTGACAATGCCTACAGGCAGTTCTGCTGGTGCAAGTACCACGCGTGAGAACATGTCTGCAGCTGTTAATAGTAATGCACCTAGTACTGCTGAAAGGGGCAACAGAATTCGGTGATCTGGGCCAGCTAACATGCGACCTAAATGAGGGATAACAAGGCCGATGAAGCCAATCATGCCAGATAGGCTAACCGTGACACCAACGCCTGCAGCAGTCAGTAGAATCAACCTTCGCTTAAGCTTCTGTACTGGGATACCAAGATGCTGTGCTTCTGATTCGCCAAGTAACAGGGCATTCAGTGACATTGCTTGACGGTAGAAGACAATAAATAGTACGCCCAGAGTGACAGCCGCAAGCAAAATACCTGACCACTTCGCGCCCGCTAATGAACCCATTGACCATAATGAAAGATCACGCAGCATTTGATCATCAGCAATGAAGTTCAAGAAGCCAATACCTGCGCCTGAGAGTGCGCTGATCGCTACACCTGCTAACAACATGATGGTGACTGAAGTACCGAATTTTCCCGTACCTAGCTTATAAACCAGCAGCGTGGTTAAGGCTCCACCTAAAAAGGCAAATATAGGCACTGCTGCAAAGTTCATGAAAGCGGGGTATTGCAGTGAAAGCTCAGAGAAAAGCACGATGGCTAATGCTGCACCTAATGAGGCTCCGGCAGAAACGCCGATGATTCCTGGCTCGGCAAGTGGATTTCGAAACAAGCCCTGCATGACCGCGCCACACAAAGCGAGAATTGCGCCGATTAGTATGCACAATATCGTCCTAGGTAAGCGAATTTCTTGAATCACCAAATTGATGTGAGGTGCTAAGTCATTATTTGGTTGGAGCAGGCTGGCTGCGCTGTCAGCCAAGCTAATGTTCATTGGCCCAACAGTGATCGAGTACAGCGCGACGAAGAGTAAGGTAGCTCCTAGGCCTAACATCGATGTTTTCAGTGGGACGGATCGTAGCAACATAAAGAGCCTCAATGTCTATCACCCGCTTCAATACTTATCACCGACTTCGCAAAAAGCGAGACGGTGATGAGTATTAAGCAAGCAACAGTAAAAATAGGGTAGTTGAGTTATAGCGGGTAGATAAGTTATAGCGGATAGATAAGTGCGTTTAATCGCTTCGCTTCAGAAAGGCTTTCAAGACCAAGCCCTCCAACCAAAGCACTGCCATTAACGGTAATGATTTGCTTGTTCATACCTGCAGGAGTTGCCGCTAACATAGGCAACGATTTCAGGATGGCATCAGCACCGCCCATTTTTTGGTAGCTACGGCCACTGACTAGAATCACATCGGGTTGCATTTCTACCAGTGACTCCATCGACAGTGGCTTGTAAGACGTTAGGCTTTGAGCAGCAGGGTTCACACCGCCAGCCAATTCAATGATCGCATTTGGTGAAGTCTCACCACCGGCAACGTTCGCAGGGCGACTTTCATGCAGCAATAAGAAAAGCACCTTCTTCGCTTCGTTGCTTGGTACTTGGTTTGCTTTCAGTGCAGCAATCTTCTGATTTACTTCAGCTTTAACTTGCTGTGAATGTGCTTCGGTATGGGTAATCTTAGCGATTTGGTCGATACGTTTTAATAGCCCTTCAACATTCGCTTCGGTATTGACGATCTCTACATCGACACCCGCTGATTTCAATTGAGACATAGCGTTGTCTGGTCCCATTTCATCTGAGCCAATTAACGTGGTCGGTTCTAGGGCAAGTAAGCCTTCCGCAGACAGGTTTCGGTGATAACCAATCTTTGGCAGGTTTTCTGCTTGAGGAAAGTGGCTGGTTACATCAATCGCGACCAACTGCTCTTCAGCACCTAATGCCAAAACCAATTCAGTAACAGCACTACCGGCACTGATGATTCGAGGTTGTTCAGCATCGTTGGCCATTGCGGGTGCACTAAGTGCCAAGCTCATAGCGGCAACTGAAAGGAGATGTGTCTTGGTCTTTGATTTATTGAGCACGTTTAAGTTGTTCATAATAAGTTCTTTATATTTTCTTTTTGTATCGCGAAGATACTCAGTGAGCAGTCCGTTCGCATTGTGAGTTCGAATAGATAGAGAGGCTTAGTTCTGTCTATTTGGTCTTAGCTATCAGGAGCCAAATTTCATAAACGCTAGGCTTCATAAAAATTGAGTGTTGTTCTAACCATCGTCCGTGAGCAGTTGAGTCGCTGGTATTCCGTTCTCTTGAAGGAAGGAAAGCAACTTCACTAGGTTCTCCACGTTGGCGGCTTTATCTGCGCCAATGATGATCGGTTTTTTATCCGTTGAACCAGTCTCTTCTAACAGGGCAATCTTGAAGTTTTCCCAGTCGATGTATTCTTGACCGTTAATTGCCCAGTAGGGTTCGCGGTCTAAAATATTGACGCTAATCGAATCCTTGTGGACTTCAGAAACGTTTTTGACATCCGAGCTTGGCAGTTCAACTTCTAGCGATTCCAGCTTTACCGATGCCGTAAGCAATAGAAAAACCATCACGATAAAAATGATGTCGAGTAGCGGCGTTAAGTCCGGCGCTAGGCTTTGCGTGTTCGATGAGTTGGGCGTTTTAATCATGCTTGGCTCACATCACCGGTAGAAGCTTGGTTTACGGTAGTGCTATTCACATCGCCGGACTGATTGGTTTGAATCGACATGCCTTCTAACCACACATTCACATAGTTCAATGTATGCTCCAGTTGAGCTAGCACTCGATCGGCCCATAACCCTAGTAGCTGCGCCCCTGAGATAGCAGGAAGTGCAATCATCAAACCTGCTGCCGTGGTTCTCATTGCTAAGCCAAGACCGTCAGCCAGATCGTTTGGTGTAATGCTGCCTGTTGTCGCGGCAACACCTTTAAACATCTCAATAAGACCAAGTACTGTGCCAAGCAAACCGATGAGTGGGCTGATCACGCCAATCAAACCAAGCAGTCTTAAACCTGCATGGAGCTGGTGGCGTTTTTCTTGTAGCCAAATGCCAGCTGCATCTTCACGCAACCCTTTTGAGAAAGAGTGGTGAGCAAGCAACATTGAGACGCCCTTGTACAGTAGCGGGCGTTTACCTGAAATCGATTGAGCAAGCGCTTCAATCTCTTTACTGTTGGTTGGTGAGATTTGGTTTAGCTCACGACGAATCGCACGTTTGCCCACACCAATGCTGAGCATGACTTGGAATACACGCTCTGCGATGATCATTGCTGTTAGCGCTGAACAGATAAGAAGAGGCCAAGTCATTAAGCCAAGTTGATCTTGTAAGTAACTGATTTGTTGCATGATTAATCCAACCTAAAACGAACAGGTATTTGTACACGGTGAGCAATCGCTCGACCATTGACAGTGTGAGGTGAGAATTTCCATTGTTTAATGGCTTCTAAAGCGGCGTTATCGAGCATTAGTGCGCCTGATGAATTTACTAATGCTTGTTTAATTTGTTTGCCTTCTGCGTCTAACCAGATCTCATAAGTTGCGACACCTTCAACGCCACGACGTCTTGCTTGGCGAGGGTAATTCGGTGGGGTAGGGCGCGCAGAGAACGAAGGTTTAGTGACCAAAACTGGCTCTTGGTTTGATACGCCTTGGTTTACTTCCTGAGGCCGGTTGGCTGACTCGTCCATATTCTTATCGATTTTCTTGTTGGCCAGTTTCTCTGGTTGAGTGGCTGGTTTGGACTTTGGTTCTGGTTTTAGGTCTGGACGCTCTTTCTTAACCACCTTTTTCTCAGTCACCGGTTTCTTTGGAACGGGCTTTTTCTCAACAACCTTCTTCTCAACTTTCTTTGGCTGAGGCTTATTGGTGATCGCTTTTTTCTTTGGGGTTGGCTTAGCTTGCTTTGGCTCAACCGTTTTTGGTTCGACAGGTTTAGGTTCGGCTTGTGAGACCTTTTCTCTTATTGGCTCTGGTTCAACTGGCTCTGTGGTTGTTTTTTGCTGAGCTTGTGAGGGAACGCTCTTAGGAGTGAAGTTGATCGATACCGTGTTCGATTGGCTACCTGCAGGCATCGCAAATACTTTGGATTCTTGAGCGACAAACAATAACGCTGCATGAATCACTAACGATGCACCGCCTGCAATAACATATCTAGGAACGTTCACAATCAATCCTTTACCAAATCAAAATTCTGTATCGGATTATTGCTTAGAATCTAAATAAGATCAATTATCAATTGCATTATCATTTGCGTGTATTTATGATTCTCTCAGTTTTTAGCGAATAGTCTTCCAGGCTTTGCTATGTAAGTGTTTAGAGAGATTATATGAGTCTTGATATTTATAAATTTGACGAATCAATTTTGGGTGTTTCTAGCCCTGATCCGCTTCGTTTTGCGTTTGCGAAAAAGCATTCTGCCCACGCCGGAGGAAGTTCAATTCCGGTCGACCCCAGTAAGAAGTTAGAGCTCTTTGATGAACTGATGCTAAGTGAAGGGAAAAAACAGGATAAACGTTGCCTGTATATCCACATTCCTTTTTGTCGTGTGCGTTGTACGTTTTGTAACTTTTTCCAAAATGCTGCAAGTCGCAAATTAGTGGATGAATATTTCGATGCGCTGATGGTTGAGTTGAAGCAAAAAGCCAAAACGCCTTGGGCTCAGTCTGGATTATTTCACGCCGTCTACATTGGTGGTGGAACACCTACTGACTTGTCTCCTCAACAAGTCGAACAGTTAGGTAAGGCTATTCGCCAATATTTCCCACTGGCAAACGATGTGGAAATGACCTTGGAAGGGCGCATCAATCGATTTGGCGACGAGATGTTTGATCGTGCGCTTGAAGGTGGCTTCAATCGTTTCTCATTCGGTATTCAAAGTTTCAACACTCAAGTTCGACGCAGTGCTAAGCGCCTAGATGACCGAGAGGTTGTTTTAGAACGTATCAGTTCACTAAGTCGTACAGAGCAAGCGCCCATCGTTCTTGATTTGCTATACGGATTACCGCACCAGTCTATGGAAGTGTTCCAACAAGATTTAGAAGACTACATGTCTACTGGCGCACATGGTATTGACCTCTACCAACTGATCGTTGCGGGCAGTGCACCTATGCTTAATCTTGTTGAGAAAGGAAAAATCCCACCACCGGCCAATACGCCTGATAAGGCGAGCATGTACCTGGCGGGTGTTGAATTCATGGCTAAGCACAAGGTTAAGCAGCTGAGCGTGAATCACTGGACTCGCGATAACCGCGAACGCAGCATTTACAACAGCTTAGCGAAAACTTATGCCGAGGTGCTTCCAATTGGTTGTGGTGCTGGTGGCAACATTGGCGGCCACGGTGTGATGCAACATC
This sequence comes from Vibrio satsumensis, assembly GCF_050337435.1. Classification (NCBI taxonomy): domain Bacteria; kingdom Pseudomonadati; phylum Pseudomonadota; class Gammaproteobacteria; order Vibrionales; family Vibrionaceae; genus Vibrio; species Vibrio satsumensis. The sequence continues at coordinate 340,651 of NZ_JAKJSX010000008.1, forward strand.
GAACTTTAGACAGCTACATGGAGTCTATAAAACAAGGTCAGTTGCCGATTGCCATGATGACGAAGCAAAGCTCATTAGAGCCAATCTTCTCGACATTAAAGGCAGGCTTTGATTCTGGTGTTGTTAGAAGAAGTGCGCTACCGAGCTTTATGGGACAAGACACGTTCGACTACCTAAAGCCTCTGTTCGCGCATTGGAAAAAGAACGGTTTAGTTGAGCTTTCGGAAGATTATCTGAGCCTGACTATAGCTGGCAGCTTTTGGGCGGTAAGCCTAGCACAGAGTGTAATTCAGGTGCTTAACGCTGAATGCCAAGCTATGTACCCAGCGCCTAAAGCGTCAGGTTCGGGCGTACGCCCGCATGCAAATTTGAAGCACGCTTAATATCGAATTTTTAGTTTATACGGACACATATTCAATGACAGATACAACATTAGAAATGACACAAACCCTAGAACAACGTGTCGCACGCATTCTAGAAGAAGAACCAAAACTGCTTCCTACTGCTATTGCTGAGAAGCTAGGCGTTTCAGAAGTTGAAGTAGTTGCTGCTTTTCCAAACGACATGGCGGTGATGTTAGATGGCAGCCGTGCCCAAGAGATTCTAGAAGGCTTAGTCGGTTGGGGCCCAGTGACCACAATTATGCATTCATTCGGCTCAATCTTCGAAGTAAAAGCACCGTTCCCTAAAGGTAAAGTAGCGCGTGGTTACTACAACCTGATGGGTAAAGAAGGCGAGCTGCATGGTCACCTGAAACTCGACAACGTTAAACATATCGGTTTGGTGAGCAAGGCGTTCATGGGTCGTGAAAGTCATTACTTCGGTTTTTTCAGTGAAACGGGCGAGAACATTTTTAAGATCTACCTAGGCCGAAACGAAAAGCGTGAGCTTATTGCCGACCAAGTAGAACGCTTCAAAGCACTAAAAGCACAAGCTTAAACAGAATCAGCAGTAATAGTTAATAAGACATCATTGCTCGAGGATCGTTTAGTTCGCTAATGATCGCTCAACCTCGAGCAAAAATAATAAATCAGAGAAAGTGAATAAAGGAATTACCCATGGAACAGCAAGTAAAACAAGAACGTCTACAAGGTCGCCTAGGTCCAGAAATCAAAGAGTTTCGTCAAGAGCGCCGTACCCTTCAACTTGCAACGGTTGATGAAGAAGGCCGCCCAAACGTAAGTTACGCGCCTTTCGTTCAGAACCAAGAAGGTTACTTTGTTCTAATTTCTGATATTGCTCGTCATGCTCGTAACTTGAAAGCAAACCCTCAAGTGTCTTTGATGATGATTGAAGACGAAGAGAGCTCGAAGCAGCTTTACGCACGTAAGCGTCTAACGTTTGATGCGCAAGCGAGTGTTGTAGAACGTGAAACGGAACTTTGGACTCAAGTGATTGGCCAGATGCAAGAGCGTTTCGGCGAGATCATCGATGGTTTGAGCCAGCTTCAAGATTTCTCTCTGTTCAACCTTAAAGCAGAGAACGGCCTGTTCGTAAAAGGCTTTGGTCAGGCATACCAAGTATCGGGTGACGACCTTGTAGATTTCGTTCACCTGCAAGAAGGCCACAAAAAAGTGTCTAACGAATAATTTCGTTTAATCGATTTCTTTAGGAGCCCTCCAATGTGAGGGCTTTTTGCTATCTCATTATCAAACAGGGAAACTGCGGGTCTTTGAGCTAATAAACTCAGACTCAATCAAAGAGTTTGGTATATTGGCGTCTGATTAATATTTATGTGTAAGGATCGATACGTGAAACCAGTAAGTCGAGATTGGGACGAGTTCTGCTACCCGTTTATTTATGAAGACAGTCCTGTCTGTGATTTTGAGATTCTGTCGGACGAGCTTTGCTGCCGAGTTGGATTGGTTCTTTCATTGGAGTTGGAACCACAAGTTCGCGAGATCTTGCAACGCCTACAACCGAACATCTATCATTTAAATGGTTCAGTACGTGGGAAATTAGCGATCACTGAATCCGAACTGGTCGAGCTCAAGCAAGATTATCATCACATTCGCGATCAGCTAGAAGGTGGTTTCAAAGGGTTTGTTTTACCTGGTGGGAACCGAGTGTCGAGCGAACTTCACTTGTGTCGTTGTCAGGCTAAGAAAGTGGTGCGAGCTTTGGTGAGCATTGAGCACCATGAAAGTAACAAGTCCCCGGATCCGATTCTTTATAAATACGCTAACTTAGTTGCGAATACACTCTATGCCTTGGCGTCTTATACCAATCACGTCAAAAAGGTTGAGGAAGTGGAGTTCGTGAGTAAGAGCTATTCCATGCCAAAGAGCCCAATGCCGAAAAAGTCTTAACCGAGCGTTAGATGATTTGGCATGTAGGAAGCTAAACCAAAGTGAAAGGTGGTTTAGCTTTTAAGACAGGGTTTAAGCAGCCGTGGAAGCGTCGTTTAAGACTTTTGCGCCGCGTAGCATGGCTTCGATTAACTCACCCGCATTGAACTTCTCAAGCGCTTCATGTGCCCCCACCTGATTGGCACGGTCAACACAGATCTCACTGGATAGTGATGTGTGCAAAATACAGTAAGCGTGACTTAGAGCACTGTCGTTCTGCACTTCAAATGCAAGCTCATAACCATCTAATCCCGGCATCTCGATATCACTCACGAGGAGATCAATGGCATTGCCAGCACTGGCTTGGCGTCGCATTAGGTCAATGGCATCTAAGCCGTTGTTACAAATGCTGTAAGGGATGTTGATGCTGTCTAAGGCATCAGATAACTGTTTACGCGCAATCAAAGAGTCATCCACTAGTAAGATGTTCAACGCTTTGAGGCGCTCTCTCTCTACATCGGTCAGCATCGGGATATGCGCATTCTCATAATCTGGGTAGATCTTAGAAAGCAGCAGTTCCACGTCGAGCATTTGTACAATACGGTCTTCAAAGCGTGTAATTCCCGTTACAAAGACATTGCGACCCACACTGGTGGGTGGAGATTCAATACTCTTCCAGTCACATTCAATAATTTTATCAATCGAACGAACCAAGAACGCCACAACTGTTCTTAAACAGTCGGTGACGATAAGTACACAATCTTGGTATTCAGCGGGTGTTATCGGGCGGAAGCCAATCGCAGCGGACATATCAATGACTGGAACCGTAAGGTCGCGGATAGTCACCGTACCAATCACGTGATGATGGGAGTAGGGGATCTGAGTCATCGGTTGAAAAGGGACGATTTCTCTGACCTTAAGTGTGCCAATCGCAAAACTTTGAGTAAGGGATAACTTGAACATCAACATTCCCTGTGACTGACTCGCTTTACTGATCGGTTTGGCCATAAGTGGCTCCTACTTAATACGCGCTTAATTTATAAGGATTAATTTAAAGGGAAATGGAAGCCGCAGCAAGTCGCGATACGGTTTTTAATGGCCTTTAAGGCAGTTGTTTTCGGTTATAGAGTGAAGAATAGCTGTTCTTGGGTTAAAATCACGCTAAACGCTGGCTGTCGATGAATTTATTTCGATAAGTCGCTAGCGGCAAACAGATTTACAACAGTCAGTTCATTAGCGATGTTCTAAGCAACCGTCGTAAGTAAACTGGCAGCAACAAACTGAGAATTATCATGGCAAGAACAGCAGCAGCGCTTCATATTTTGGTGAAGCATAAAGAACTAGCAGAAGACATCATGACGCAGCTTAAAAAGGGCGCTAAATTTCAAACGCTAGCAAAGAAACATTCAACCTGTCCATCTGGTAAAAAGGGCGGCGACCTGGGCGAGTTCAAAAAAGGTCAAATGGTGCCTCAGTTTGATAAGGTGTGTTTCTCTGGCGAGACGCTTGTACCACATCTTGTAAAAACAAAATTTGGTTGGCATGTGGTTAAAGTTCTTTACAGAACTTAGCAATAAATATGTGATAGATTGAATAAAAGGAGCGTATATACGCTCCTTTTTTGTGACTTTTTTGCGCATTTAAAAGCACAATGGCTGAGTGTTCATCCCAGACGTTATGCGATAATTGGTGCTACGCCCTCAACTATCCACCGTGAGTAATTGGTAGGAGGAGGAGGGTTTTTAATGAGTAACTCATATAATAAATGCCATTCTTGAGGAAATTTATGCAGCTTTGCCTTTTAGCCTTTGTATTTATCTAGAAAGCTGTAAACGAGTTTGGTAGGAGAACAACATGGAGAGTTCAGCTATGTTAAGCAACCCAGCGACGGATGTCATATTGCATGCCTTTGACTGGTGCTACGCTGACGTAATGAAGAACGCCCCTCTTATCCAAGAGTTGGGTTATAAATCTGTTTTAGTATCACCGGCGATGAAATCGCTGCGCGGCCCTAAAGGCTACGACCGAGATTCTGGTACTCAATGGTGGCAACGCTATCAGCCACAAGACTATCGTGTGATTGATAATCAGTTGGGTGACACGCAAGACTTCACTGCGATGGTGAACACGTTAAAGCAACACGGGCTTCGTACCTATGTAGACGTAGTGTTTAATCACATGGCCAACGAATCAGGTATCCGCAGCGATTTAACGTATCCCAATCAGCAAGACATGGCGTCTTATCAAAAAGAGGCTGACTATTACGAATCCATCCGCTTGTTTGGTGATCTTTCTAAACCATTATTTGATGAAAACGACTTCGTGGAAGCGTTTGGTATCAAGAACTGGAAAGACACATGGGAAGTTCAGAACGGGCGTATTACTGGTGGAGCTAGTGATCCGGGCTTACCAACACTGTTAGACAACGATAATGTGGTTGCACAGCAGCGAGCGTACCTAAAAGCTCTAAAAGCGATTGGTGTGAAAGGTTTTCGTATCGATGCAGCGAAACACATGACACTGTCACACTTGCGTAAGGTGTGGACTGACGATATCTGCGAAGAAATGCACATCTTTGGCGAGATCATTACTGATGGCGGTGCGACGGAAGAAGAGTATGAGCTGTTCCTTGAACCATACCTCAAACACACTCGCTTAGGCGCTTATGATTTCCCGCTGTTCAATACCATCTTCAAAGCCTTTGAAGAGCAGGGTAGTTTTAAATCACTGATCAACCCCTACTGTTTCGGTCAAGCACTATCGAACATGCGAGCCATCACGTTTGCGGTAACCCATGATATTCCGAACAACGAGGTGTTTCTGGAGCATGTGATGGATGAAGTCGATGAGCGATTGGCTCATGCTTTCATTCTTGGTCGAGATGGCGGTGTGCCGCTTGTTTACAGTGAGCTGAGCACCAGTGGTATTCTGGATCAGAACGGCCAGCCTCGCTGGCTTAATGACTGGCAAGCGCCTTACATGAAAAACATGATTCAATTCCATAACCATGTTCATGGCGAAGCGATGCGTGTGGTTGAAGCGAATGATGATTTACTGGTGTTTGTCCGTGGTGATAAAGGCATTGTGGTGATCAACAAGTCGAAACGAAGCAAAACAGCCTCATTAAATTGGACTTGCGCAGTGACCGATTTGTTGTCAGGAGAGGTGTTCGACTGTGTTGGTAAGGACTTAACCATTAAGGTTGAGCCTAACCAGTGCATGATGCTGACGACCACGAGTTATGTCTAATCGGTTAGAAAGAAAAGATTGAAAAGAAAGCCCCGTTACTGACAATCAGTAAGCGGGGCTTTTAATATGAAGCTATTTATTCTTTACTAAACAGAGTGTTAGTTAAACGGTAAGGCGGTTAAACCGTAAACTTGTTCAGTAGCTCGTCTTGTTGGCGAACATTGTCCGTTTGTACCTGCATTGCTGTGTTCGCCTCTTGAGCCGCGTTTGATACTTGTGTTGAAAGGTCTTTGATCTTAACAGTGTTGTTGTTGATCTCTTCCGCTACCAAGCTCTGCTCTTCTGCAGCTGAAGCAATCTGAATGTTCATATCAGAGATGCGCTGAATCGCGTCACGGATACGGTCAAGTGAAGAGTTCGCTTGCTGAGCACGTTCTACGGCGTCAGTAGCCGTGTCTTTACTTTGGTTCATCGCGTTCGATACTGAGCTTGCACCCGCTTGGAGCTGCTCAATCATGTTGCGGATTTCAGTGGTTGACTCTTGAGTACGTTGCGCCAGAGTTCGAACTTCATCGGCAACGACTGCGAAACCACGACCAGATTCACCAGCACGCGCTGCTTCAATCGCTGCGTTCAATGCGAGTAGGTTCGTTTGGTCTGCAATGTCGTTGATTACCTTAAGAATCGTTTCAATGTTTGCTGTTGCTGATTCAAGTACTTGTACTTCTGCAACGGCTTGATCAATACGCGCTGAGAGGTTATCAATGGCTTGAGTCGTGTCACTTACGACAGAAGTACCGTCTAGCGTTGCTTCGTCTGCTTCACGAGCTGCTGCTGCTGCGCCCTGAGCGTTGTTTGCTACTTCTGTTGCAGTCACTGCCATTTCGTTCATTGCAGTTGCTAGCTGTTCTAGCTCTTGCAGCTGCGTGTTCATCGCATTTGCTGATTCGCCTGCGCCTTTTACCGTGATTTCTGTACCACGTTTAATCTCAACACCAATCGCTTTCGATTGAATGATCTGATTTTGCAGGTTTTCGGTAAAGGTGTTGAAGCCTTTCGCTAGGTCAGAGAACTCTTTGTCTGTGTTGGTATCTAGACGTTTAGTTAGGTCTCCTTGTCCGCTCGCTACATCTTGAATTGCTTGGTTAAGCGCATCCAGTGGGCGCATCAATACACGAATCAGAACAGTCAGTGCAATGATGCTGAGAATAACTGCAATCAACGAGTAGATCATTGAGCTGTGTTTCAAGTCTTCGACCGTTTGGTAAGCGATCTCTTCATCTAGGATAGCGCCGATGTACCAATCTTCACTTGGAATGTGCGTGAAGTTAACTAGGAACATCTTACCGTCGACTTCGATCTCTTGAGAACCTTCACGAATAGTCGTTTGTGGCATGTAGCTTGAAAGTGTTTCACCGTTGTTTTTAGCATTTGGGTGAGCAATCGTTGTGCCGTCGGCTGTCACTAGGAATAAGTAACCCGCATCAAACAAGTTCACTTGGTTGACCAAGGTTGCAAGGTTCGTCAATTCTAGGTCGTAGAACATACCCGCAGTGAAACGACCGTTGTCTTTAACTGGTGTGCCCACTGATATGATGACTTTCTTACTTGATGCATCCACATAAGGAGCAGTCACAACTAAACTGTTTTTGGATTTAGCATCAATGTACCAAGGACGAATTCGAGGGTCGTAATCTGGACCTGCATCCCAACCGTCATCATTTTCAATGACATAACCGTTGGCTTCATAACCAAAACCAACCGCTAGGAAGCTGTTTTTAAGCTTTGGTTTTTCTAAGATTTCTTTTACGTAAGCGCGATCTTCAGGGTTGATCTCGATGACTTCAGTCGTCGATTGAGCCAGTGCCTTCTTGGCGTTCATCTCTGATTCGACGGTATTTTTAACGCCAGAGACCATTTCTTTCAGGCTCGCATTGACGTGGTTTTCTACAGCGCTTCTTACGGTGTAAAGTTGTTGTATTGAAAGCAATGATACTGTCACTAGCAGCAAGGCTGATGATGCAGCAACCACCTTATGGCTAAATTTCATTGAGTTTTCCCCTTCTCACAGGCTTTGCGAAGACTAAAGTTAATCGTGTTTTTGTAATTATATATATCGACTAGATTGAAAATTACTTGAATGTAAATTCACAAAATAGACTACAAAAATACAACAACCCACACAATGCAAAATTCAATTAATTACATATTTGCTACTTTTGTTTTTTTGTTCAATGAGTTGGGGAATGAGCCTAGACGGAGTTTAAGGGGGAATTAAGAATGTATTAATTGAGTGCTTATGCGCTAAGTTTTCTATTAAAAAGAGGAAGGGTGAATAAAAGATATGAAATTAAATGATATGCAGAACTAATGTGTCGATTACACTTTAAATAACAATGTGTATATATTTCGTGCAAATAAAAAGCCCCACAAAAGTGAGGCTTATAATTATCTCTGCTTACTTATATAAGTAGCATCTAATTTAGAATATTAGGTGAGCTACACCAGCGATAACTGGAAGCGTAATTAGAGTACGCAGAATAAAGATAATAAACAGTTCCAAGATGTTCACTGGGATCTTACTGCCTAGAAGCAGAGCGCCTACTTCAGACATGTAAATCAGCTGAGTTACTGACATTGCTGCAATAACAAAGCGAGTCATCTCGTTGTCGATAGAAGCGGCAAGAATCGCAGGAATGAACATATCCGCAAAACCAACAACGATGGTTTCAGATGCAGCAACGGCTTCAGGTACACCAAGTAGCTCTAGGAATGGGATGAAAGGCTGACCTAGGATTGAGAACACAGATGTGTATTCCGCAATAACTAGCGCCATTGTACCCAACCCCATAACCACAGGCAGAACACCAAATACCATATCAACTGCGTTACGAACGCCTTCGCCAAATACAGACTTAGCCGACTTCACTTGAGATGCTTTATTTACCGCTAGCTCAAGACCCCAAGAGAAGGTTGAGTGACCCGCAGGGATTGCGTCAGCGTCTTTGTGAGGCTTGCTGCCATCAATGAAGGTGTCTTTCTTCATGCTTAGTGGCGGAAGGCGAGGGATGATTACCGCAGCCACAATACCCGCCAGACAGATTGCTGCGTAGAAAGGCAGGAACAAGTGTTCCAACTCTACTTGTGCAATGACCACTAGGCTGAATGTAATCGATACTGCCGAGAAAGTCGTACCAACAACAGCAGCTTCACGCTGAGTGTAGAATTTCTTCTCGTATTGCTTGCTGGTAAGAAGGATACCAACGCTGCCATCACCTAACCAAGAAGCCATACAGTCGATAGCACTACGACCTGGTAGGTTGAAGATTGGGCGCATGATTTTACTTAACAGGGTGCCAAACAACTCTAGTAAACCGAAGTTAAGTAGAAGAGGCAGTAGCAAACCCGCAAAGATAAATACTGAGAACAGTGTAGGAAGCAGGCCTTCTAACACTAAACCACCGGTGTTTTCTTCCCAAATAAACTCTGGGCCAACTTGGAAGAACGCCATGAATGCCGCAGCACCACCAATCAAACGAACCAACAACCACAGTGGAGATGGGTTGAAAAGGCCGTTTAAAAATGAATTCGATGTAATGAATGTAGGCTTGAAAATGGTGCTTAAAACGGAAGCTACAGACATGAAAGCGACGATCGCAGTGATGATAGAGACTAGGTACTCACCGAAAACCGCTTGAATTGACTTGGCTAAGATCGCTACAGGGATGGTGAGATCGCCTTGGTAGCTGATTGGTGCCATGAAAAGGAATAAACCAATCAATGATGGGATTAAGAAAACCCAGAAACTGCCTTTAGATTTCTCTGTTTGAGCAGTATTCGTGTTGTTAGACATGTTATTGTTCTCGAATTTCTACACGTAAAAAAGCCACATCCTTGGCATTTTTATTCACTAAACGTCCGTATTTTCTCATTGGGTGCAAGATTACCCAGTATTAATATCGCTTGCAATACTATTCATCAAATATCGCTAAGTATTCACACTGGTTATTCTGCAACTCATTAAGAGTTTAGAATAAAGTGTTGCGGATGTTACGTAGTTTGAGGATATATTGCCAGGTATTTATAAATTGATTGAGGATTCAGTTCGATAGGTCAGGTAGACCCAGTAGCTAAATGCGATAATGAAGGCGAAAGAGGCAGGGAAAGCCAACGCTAAAATTTCAAAGCGCTGAAACAGGCATGCGCCGCTTAAACCACCAAACAGAAAGCCAACCACAATGAACATCAGCAACTTGGCTTTTCGGCGGTCAAAGGGCATCCCCTTTAAGCGTGCGCCAATCATTATCCCAAGATCGGTAATGATCCCGCTCATGTGTGTTGTTCGAATGATTGCACCGCTGTAAGTGGTGATCATCGCATTCTGCAAACCACACGCGGCTGAAGCGAAATACTGGCCTGAAGTGTAGCCTTGCAACAGTGCCCATAGTGCCAAGAACAGTAATCCACCTTCTATACATAAAGCAACACCATAACGGCGGCCTAGCTTCAGTGCTTGATTTTCAATAAAGAACCCGCTGAACGCTGCACCGAACATAAAGCTCATGATCACCAACAGGAGATGGACAGAAGCCGAAGTTGGTGTGAGCAGACTACTGCCTAGTAAAGACATGGTGCCCGATATGTGGGAGATTGCTTGGTGTTGGAAACCGAGTAAGCCGATTGCATTAACGCTGCCAGCAAGGCCTGCTAACAGTAAGGCGCCGTATTCAACCCAGCGAGGTAGCTTAGAAATCATGTTGTTCACCCTGGGTTAAAAAGAGGAGCAGATTATAACGCTAGCGAAAAGATACGCTAGCGTTGTGGAGCATTGATATTTGATCTTAGGCAACAGTATTGCAGTTTGTTTTAATGCTGTTGCTTTATAAAGATAAAGGTCAGTAACAAGCTAGTTATAGTGACTCATTTGATGGTCGAATTTGACCCAACCATGTTTCCGTTCTTCGTAGACTGAAAAGCTTGGTAGCGGAAAGTCTTGCTCTTTAAATAATCCGAGCGGGACAATATAAAAATCGGCAGCAGCAACAGATTGTAAGAGCATGGTGGTGCCACATTTAGGGCAAAACTGATAGGTGACTTCATTACCCGTATCGCTGATGCGTGAGAAAGAGGTCACTTCTCCGCTTAGGGTGACTTGCTCTATTGGGAACCTAGCCTGAACACCGAATACACTTCCGGTGCGTTTCTGACACTCATAGCAATGGCATACAGAGGTTCGTTGAGGTTCACCTCTGCATACTAGATTGACTGATCCACAGCGGCATTCGCAACTTCTGATATTTCTATCTTTAATATGATTGATATCCATCCATGCTCCACTTCTGGTTAACCCTGTATTGATAATTATACTAAAGCCCTTTATGGTCTGCACAACTGGATGAAAACAAAAGAATATAATTGCTCATGAAAAAGAAAATCTTACCTATTCCTCTGATTTTACTGATTCCAATCGTCATGCTGGTCGTGGTGATACTGGCGGGTGTTTATCGCTTTAGCTTAAGTGACGAAGAGATCTTGGCGAAGTTTCCTTCTTCTCAAGTGAGTTATGACCCAGTCGTAGAAACCGTTTTTGATTTGAAGACGACTAACCCATGGACAATTAAAGTACCTGAGACCAACGCGTACGCTTTTATCAATGAATTCGATGAACCTAGAGCTATAGCCTTTGGACGCTATGATTCGGGTGTTGAGCGCGGTGTGGTAACGGTAGACACCAATAACCTTTCAGCTGTCACGTTAGGTAAGGCGAGTTTCTTCGTCGCGCCGATGTGGATATCTAACCAAGGCAGCGGTGTGTTTTATTATCTTGGCCTGTTTAAACATGACCAGCAACGAAGCCGTGTGGTGTTAGTCGACCAACTTTTACTGGGTGATCGTATACAGATTCAGACATTGGAGGTCGCTAAGCAGCCAGATTCGCGATCACAAAATAAACTCACTGGGGAAGGCTTTATCGGCTTTACTCAGCATTCTTCGGAACAATCATTTGCAGAATCCCCTTCTGAAAAGGTGTTAATGAGCTTTTCTTTTGATACGCAATCAATTGGTAAGCAATAACGTTTTCGTTAGTGTAAGGATCTGTTGTTTATGTGAGCCAAATTACATACTATCTTAGGTAGATGAATGAAATTTAGACACACTTTGCTTTGTGTCTGCTTACTTTTACAAATGGAGCTTGCGAATGATTAATAAACGTTTTTTTAAAACGAAAGATGAAGTTGAAGTGACCTTCGAGCTAGAAGCTCAAGAAGCGAACTCGGTATCCATCGTTGCTGACTTTCTTGATTGGAAAGCCACGCCAATGAAAAAACTGGCGAAAGGGAAGGTTTACAAGTTTAAAACTCGCTTACCTAAAGATGGCGAGTTTCAATTTCGCTACCTAGTTGATGACCAACAATGGGTTAACGATGCGAATGCTGATCGTTACATCCCTAACGAGTTTGGTGAAGACAACTGCTTGGTATCGACGGTTAACGCTTAACTTTGGCCTAAATTATCAACTAATTCGCTTCGTCTATTAATTAATCGAAACGGAATAACGTAAATCAATCAAAAGCAGATACTAGCCGTTTCTGCTTTTTTATTTTCAAATGTAGCGGTTAATTTTATTTCTCGTTTAATTGCTTCTTCATCTATGGCAACTCAATGACTTAGCCTAAATTGAGCAGATTCATATCATATTATGACAATGCATTGATGATTTATGCGTTTGAAAAGCATATCCTATGCCTTTATATCGTAGAAAGACCTGTTTACCGTGTATTCAAAAATATTTCCCTCTCCGTTTGCTGAGCTTTCACCTGTAAAAAAAGTAGCTATTTTAGGGCTGCCACTTATTGCAGCGATTGGTGTTGCTTTGCAATCTTCACAATCGGATCTGACGAAAACGATCGATCTTGATTTACCAGACTCAACCGTTATTGAGTCCATTCTGTCACCTTCTTCTGTTACCGTTATTGAGCCACCGACATTTGAGTATCAAATTCAAACGGGCGATAACTTGAGTAGCATTTTCACTCAACTTGGATTTTCTTATAAATCGATGATGAGCGTGATGGAAACCGATTTAAACTTTCTTGCGTTAGATACGCTTCGTCCGGGCAATACCTTACGTTTCTGGCGTGATGAAGCGACGGGTGAACTTTCCAAAATGGAGCTTCAATTTAGCGTCGCAGATAAAGTGGTTTATCGACTGCTTGATGACGGTAGCTACGAATTCGAAGATATTTCTATTCCGGGTGAATGGAAGCAAAAGCCTTTAGTGGGTGATATTCAAGGCAGTTTCTCGATGTCGGCTAACAAGGTTGGCCTGAATAGTCTTGAGATTGATCATATTGTTACTCTGTTGAAAGATAAGCTTAATTTTAGCCGTGATTTGCGTGTTGGTGATCAGTTTGAAGTGCTTCAGAAAGCGCAATTTGTTGATGGTGTTGCAACCGGAAAACGTGAAATTGAAGCAATTAAGATCATGAATCGTAATCGTGTTGTGTCAGCGTATTTACATACTGATGGGCAATATTACGATGCCAATGGCGATAGCTTGCAGCGTGCTTTCCAACGTTACCCTGTGAGCAGTGGTTGGCGTCAAAGTTCTCAATTTAATCCTAAGCGCTTACACCCCGTGACTGGGCGAGTCTCACCGCACAATGGTACAGATTTCGCGACGCCGATTGGCACCCCAGTTCAAGCGACGGGTGATGGCAAAGTGATTATGACTCGTAAGCACCCATACGCTGGTAATTACGTGGTTATTCAGCACGGTAGTACCTATAAAACACGCTACCTACATTTGAGCAAGATCCTCGTGCGTAAAGGACAAACGGTGTCTCGTGGTCAGCGCATTGGCTTATCAGGTAAAACTGGCCGAGTGACCGGCGCACACTTGCACTACGAGCTAATTGAGCGCGGTCGTCCTGTGAATGCAATGACAGCGAATATCCCTATGGCAGATTCTGTGCCTAAAAAGGAAAAAGCGACGTTTGTAGCTGCAAGAGATGAAGCTGATAAGCTATTGAAGGCAGCGTTAGAAACTCGCAATCTAGCAATGGTTAATAATGCTAGTAAGTAGCTAGCCATTAAACTGTTTTAAAGCCGCAAGAGCATCACAAAGCACAGTCAGTGTTAAGTGATGCTCTTGCGGCTTTTTAGTTCTCAATAGAAGGTTCGGTAAGGGTTTAAACTAAAGGCTCTGAGTGCGCGACATAGCTAACGATAGCTTCAGGTCGCATCGGGGGCGAGTAGAGATAGCCTTGAATTTTGTCACACCCCATTGCGTGCAGTTTTTCTAATTGCTCACGCTTCTCAACACCTTCCGCAACCAAAGATACATCGAGCCTATGGGCTAGTTGAACAATCAACCAGACAACGCTCTCGGATGTAGAGCTTGTTAGTAAGTTACGAATAAAGGTTGCATCAATTTTAATGCAATCGATAGGGTAGCTGTGGATGTAGTTCAAACTGGAGTAGCCGGTACCGAAGTCGTCGAGTGCAATCGTGAAGCCTTGTCCTCTCAGAAAGTTAAGAGCGGATTTAGTCTCTTGCGTCGGAGAGAGTAGTACTGTTTCGGTTAACTCGATAACAAATTCATTCGCCTTAAAATGGTGCTGTTCAATAGTTCGAGTCAGGTATGAGATATAACGTTTCGAATCGGTGAGCTCGTGCGCGGAGCAGTTAATTCCAAGCTTAACCTTGTAGCCCAAGCCTTGTTCTAATGTTGTTTTTGCACGGCACACCAACTCGATGATGCGTTCTCCCAGTTCTACAATCAGCCCTGATTCTTCTGCCACTTGAATGAACTCCATAGGCGATATATCACCATGTTTGTTCGTTTTCCAGCGAGTAAGTACTTCGAAATATTCCCATTGAGTATCAGCTTGACCCACGATCGGCTGCACAACTACGTACATGCCATTACCATTGGGTACATAACTGCCTGAAATAGGACTCTCAAGCTCACTTCGTAAGGCGGTGATTAACTCGGTTTTCCTTTGATAACGGACCCTCAAGTGAGTGTCGTAACATTGAATGTGGGTATCTTGGCTGTGTTTACACTCTTTAAGTGCCAAGCTAGTGTTGAAGATGATCTGTTCTACGTCCTTGTCACCCCCATCTGAACGGGCGATGCCGATACTAACGTCGAAATCGATTTTAATATCAACATTACTGTAACCTTGTTTTATCTTGGCTAGGATTTGCTCGCAAACTGCTATTGGGTCCGAATTATAGGTAATGAAAGCAAACTCATTGCCAGCAGTCCGGAAAGTCAGATTGCTTTCGGGTAAGGTTCTACGCAATGTTTCTGCGACAAATTGAAGTACCTTATCGCCAATATAATTGCCGTGCATGTCATTGATGGCTTTGAAGCTATTGATGTCGAGCAGGGCGAGCGAGAATGGAGTGACGCTCTGTTGAGTGATCGATTCCAAGGTATCAGACAAGCAGCTTCGGTTTAGTACCCCCGTTAAGCTGTCGTGTGATACTTCGTAACTGAGTTGATTAACCAGTTGTTCAGAACGGTCGTTGAACCACATTTCACGCAAGGTATGGATGATGATGTCAGCGAACAATTGGTGGTGTTTTATCACGTCTTGTTGTTGAACTGGACTTAGAGGCGAGGTAAACGTTGAGAACAACACCCCCATCACTTCACCACTTTGAGTACGAGTAGGGATCGCGATGGAGTTTTGTGAGGTGATTTCCTGCCTAAATGCCGATGTTGGCAATGACTGGACGACATGCTGAGCAAACGAGCAATCCGGGTGCCTTTGATTGACTGCTTGTTGGTAGATCTGCCCATGACGTGCGTTGATTTTATCATGCAGTACATGGTCAGAGTGGGCGATCACCAAAGGAACGATTTGATCTGGGAAGTGCTTCTTCTCAATGATGCTGGTGTACTGAGTACCAAAGGTTTGATGTAAAGTAAGTACGGCTGACTCTAAAAGGTCGATACCTTCCAATTTCAGTAAACGACCAATGCGCTCTGTGTCTATCATGCTGTTATGCGTATGTTGAGTCATAGTCACCATCCTTAGTTAACCAGATTCACTGTGTAAGCTGTATGTGTATGATCTTGTCTATACGATTTTGGCACTACGCAGTCTTAAGTTTTAGTACCTATATGCGTCTAGTTTATTATTGTTCGTGTTGTATAACTTTTCAAATTAAAATGTGACTTATTTCACAGAGCCTGAGTGCTGCGCTCTTTGTCTAGCCTCTCTTTTAAATGATCCAGAAATAACTTGGTTCGCGTATGTGAGTAATCAAGCTTAGGGTAATACGCGTAAACCATCACTTCGTCGGCGGTTATATTTGGTAATACTGGAACTAACGTCCCTTGTTTAAGATCTTCTTTGATCATCGCTTTGATGGTTAACAACACTCCCATTCCTCGCTTCGCAGCATGAAACAAAGCTTCTGGATTCGTGGTAGCAAAGTTGCCGTTTAAAGTGATGCGTTGCCCTTTGGTTAGCGTGACTTCACGGGTTGGACGCTCTCCCCAGATTAAAGAATTATGCTGCTCTAAATCTTGTTCGCAGGTGGGGTAACCGTGTTTGGCGAGGTAACTCGGTGCGGCATAGAACCCCGCTTTGTGCTCAAACAAGGGCGTTTTCTTGAAGCTTAAAGAGTTGAGCTGTTCCAATTCTCGGCTGATCACCAGATCCAATCCAAGTTCAGGTAATTGTCCTGAAGTGGTGGTGATGAGCTGTACCTTAATATCCGGATACTTTTCAAGGAAGTCGTCCATGTGCTGAACCAGAAACTTAGAGCCGACCGCGATGGTCGCACCTATCTTCAGTAAGCCTGCGGGAGTTTGGTTAACTGAGCGAGTTTCATCAATGATTGACTGCCAGTTATCGAGCTGATCTTTGGCTCGTTGGTAAAACAGCGCGCCCGCTTCGGTTTGGCTAATCGAGCGGGTTGTACGCTTCAGTAGCTGAGTCCCGATGCGTTCTTCGAGCCAGTTTACCCTTTTGCTTATCGCTGAGCTGGTGGTATTGAGTTTACGCGCAGCACCATTGAAACTGCCTTCTTCCACCACTCTAACGTAGCTCTTTACGTTGAGAATCCAATCCATATTGTTTCCTATTAGGACTTAATTAAATTCCAATTTGGTTAATTATCAATTACTGGTTTTGAATATAAACTTATATCATGAACAAATATCAAACGAATAGGGAATTTTTTGAGCCAATCGACCTTTAAAAAAACGCCGTTACTCTTAGCAATGATGATTATTGCTACGGGGCAGGTAGGTGTGAGTATCTATTTGCCATCTTTGCCGTTAATTGCTTCTGACTTAAGTGTGACTCAGGTAGATGTACAGCTGCTCGTCACGCTGTTCCTTGTGGGTTTTGGCCTGTCTCAGCTACTTTATGGACCTATGTCTGATGCGGTGGGAAGACGGCCTATCTTCTTGTTAGGCCAGGGCGTTTATTTGATTGGTACTATCGTTTGTGTCGTGTTTTCTGACAACATGCTGGCGCTAGAGGTTGGCCGTTTGTTGCAAGGTTTAGGAGCGGGTAGTGCTTCGGTTCTCGGACGAAGTGTGCTCCGCGACAGTTATGATGGCCCTCAACTGACCAAAGCGTTGTCTTATATCTCGATCACCGCTTCGATCATGCCTATCATTGCGCCTGTATTTGGTGGTTGGATTTCATTTCACCTCGGGTGGCAAGCGGTGTTCCTGTTTGTTCTACTGTATCTACTGGCAATATTCACTCTGGGTTACTTTGTGTTGCCTGAGACTTTGCCATATGGAAAGAGTCGCTTTGATGCCTGCCAAGTGGTGAAGAACTACGGACGCTTGTTGACTAACCGCCAAGTGTTGACCAGTGCCAGTTATAACTGGATGAGCTACATGGCAAGTTTGGTATCTTTATCGCTGTTTCCATTCTTAATGCAAGAGCAGTTAGGGCTGACTGCCGCAGAATACGGCACATTGATGATTGTCCCTTCGGCAGGCTTGCTGGTAGGTAGCGTCGCTTTAAACTTGCTCAATCGTAGGTTTAGTACGCGTCAACTGATGAGCCTAGCTATCTTGATTATCTTGGCGTCGGGAACTTGGCTTTTGACTCATGAGTTATCCATCTTTAACTTAGTTTGGGCGTTTACTTGGCTGACTATTGCGCAGGGTATCTCTTTTCCTCTCTCTATTAGTATGTTGTTGGAACCACATAAGAAACAAGCTGGTGCGGTCTCTGCATTGTCGGGTTCAATTCAGATGTGTTTGGCGGGTTTACTTGGTGGGTATCTCGTCGAGAGTTGGGTGACGACTTACCTACAGTTAGGTGTGTTCTACTTGATTATAGGAGGAGCTATGGGGGGCGTGCTTTGGTCTTCAACCAAAATGAACAAGAAAGATGATACTGTTGAAGTGGAATATAGCTAAATGCCTAGTCCACTATCGTCCAATGCACCATCGTTAATACGTTGTATTTGTGCTGATGGTTTTCTACAATGCTTCGGTCCATTGAATAGGTAAAAACAAAATGCAGCAAAATGAATTTGAAGTACTGGTAAAAGCTATCTGCGCACTAGATGGCCTGCCTCAAGCGCTTGAGTTATTGAAATCCAATGAGGATACAGAAGTCGCTGAGGCTGCTGCATCACTGACTGGTCAATTTGCACTAGCTGAAGTGGAAGGCGAAAAGCGTATTTACCACGTGACGCTTCAAGAAAATGAACAAGGCGAAGAGCAAGAGTACATCGAACATGTCATGAATGAAGGCGATGACTTAATCAAATTTGCAGCTTGGTTCTTTGAAACAATGTTTGAATTGAAGCAAAAAGACACATACCAAATTGCTGGTAAAACTTACAGACAGCCAAAGCGCAGCTAGGGTTCTTAGTAAAGTATTTTAGAAAGCAGCTCTCTGAGCTGCTTTTTTTTATAAGCGTCTAAATCAATGTGTTGGACTGTTATTAGGAATGGAGCATTAAGCTCAAACCAGAATTCAGGTTAACTCATTGATATACATAGACAGTGCTGATTAGCACAGAGACAAAATTAGGTTTATTGCAAATTAATGGCTCTTATTGCATTAAGGTGTGATGTAGGTCTTGTTTTTGGGCGTTTTAAGTGTAAAATCCGCGCTAAGGAAAGTTGATTATGTGCGGAGATAAGCATGAATTACGAACTAGGCCATGCATACCTTGGTCAAATGGCAGCAAAAAACATGATGCACGAAGCATTGTATGGCAAGCCAAAGCCAAAAAAAACATCATTCCTTAAGCGAATGATGAAGAAAATGGCTAAATAAGCATTTTAAAAAACGGAATTTTAAAAGGCCTTAAACATCTATGATGTTTAAGGCCTTTGTCGTTTTAGCGATTGATGAAGTTCATCGCCCTGTTTTGTTGTGGATGGACACAAAAAACACTGATTAATTCACGATTGGATTTATAGCTCTGTGTGAGCTTAGCCTGCTGATTGGTTGGACAGATCGACAACATTATTTGGGATGCTATCTAAGCCATTCTCTTTCATCCATGCATCTAAGTTGTCTGCTCCACCGATGTATTTACCATCGAGCCAGATCTGAGGGACAGTTACTGGTGTTTTCTCACCAATGTGCGCTTTTACCTCTGGAATCATACGATACAAAGCTGCGCTGTCTTTTACGACATCGTGGTATTGGTACTCAACACCCGCTTCATCAAGCATTTTCTTTGCTTTGACGCAGAATGGGCATGTCGCTTTCCCGTAAACAATGTTGCCTGTTAGGGTATCTCTTTTGGTCCACTCTTTGATTACTGATTGAACGAGCACGCCGCGATTGAGTGCTTCGCCTTGGCTGACGACTTTACCTTCAACGACAAGAATTGGCGCATGCCAAGAACCCAGTTTAAGCGGTTCCCACCAATGAGATAACCAATCTTTCACTTCCAGTTCGACATCGACATCGGCTAGTTCATTCTCAAAAGTGTCCTTAAGAATGTCTTTAGTAAGGGTACATTCTCCACATGGGATATTGACTTTAAATGGACCCCAGCTGCCTGCCCAACGGTATAGTGTAATCTTGACTGGTTTCTTCATGGTTACGACCTCGTTTAAAATTCTCTTATCAATATAGAACGGACAGTAGCGTTATTTATTTCATTAGCTTTAAACTTTCTTCGATTTCGCTGGCCTTTTTGTTTCCCAATGGGTAATGAAAGCAACTGACGCAATGATAATCGCAGCCCCTAGCCATAAACGACCTGGTGGAACCCAGCTGAAGACTAGCCAACCAGCCAAGACATTAAGTGGTAATTTCGCGTGATCGAACGGTTGAACGAAAGAGGCATCAGCCACCGAGTATGCTTTTACGATTGCCCATTGTGCAAGCGCAGTCATTATGCCAATGACAGCTAATATTCCCCAGATAGTGCCACCGCTCGGAGTTTGCCAATCAGGAACTGCGAGAAGAAGGTTGAAGGGTGTAATCAGGAGAAGAAGGTAAACCACCATGGTTGATGGGCTGTCTTGCGAGGAGAGCTTTTTCACCATAAGAGAGTAGCACGCCCAAAAGAATGCAGCGCCAACTGGCAGTAGCGTTGCCCAGCTAAAATCTTCTGCCCACGGTTCCAAAATAACCATGGCTCCCACGAAACCCGCCAAGGTTGCACCCCAACGAGCAGCGCCCACTTTCTCTTTTAGAAAAAGCCCAGAACCTATAGTCGCGAATAAAGGCGAAGTCATGAGAAGGGCAATACCTTGCCAAATAGGCACTGGGTAAGCCAGTGCCCATATCCAAAGTTGAATACCAATAACAGACAAGAAGACACGAAATACGTGCAATTTTAGGTTGTCGGTTTTTAGTGCGCGGCGAATCCCCAGCGTTTTCAGATAAGGAAGAATCGCGAACAACGCGATAGCGTATTGAATGACGGCAACGGTAGTAGAAGTCAGTCCGAAGTGAATGCTAGCTATTTGGGTTAGGCTATTAATAATGGCAAAGGCTAGGCCTGCGGTTAGCATCCAGCTAGCGCCTTGGATCGGATGGTGTTGTGACATGATGCTTCTAATTATTTGATATGGTCCACCTATGATACGGATTTAGCAAGACTTAACCAGAAAAAGCATCGATGAAGTTAGTCAGAATATTTGAACAAGAAAAAGGTTGAGCCATTGTCCAACCTTTTTAGTCTCTATCTAAAGTCGATTTAGATTAGAAGTCGTAACGGATGCCCGCTTGTAGCTGGTCATCTTTATTGTCTAGCTGTTCAAACTTGTAACCAGCATAGGTACGGATGTGGCCGTTAAACTTATATACTGCTTCAATAGCAAAGTTATTTGCTTCTTCGTCAGCCGCTTTATCGAACTCACCGTAGTTGTATACACCAATTAGTGATAACTGCTTAGTTGCTTTGAAGATAGCTGAAAGCTCGTAGCCAGTGTAATCTTCATCTGCAACTGAAGCCATTGTGTATAAGCCACCAACAGTAAACGCATCCATCGAGAATTGAGCTACAAGGTTAATCTGGTCATCATCGAAGTTACCATTCTTTTGGGAAACGTAACCAGCACCAAGGTCAAAAGCGCCTAGGTTGTACATAGCAGCAAGACCAAAGCTGTCCGCATCTTTTTCATCGGCTGCGATGTAGTTTGCTTGAACTGTCAACGCGTCAAATTCGCCAGAGTAAAGGAAGTTGTTTTCGCGTTTGTCTTTGTTACCAGCGACAGCATCAGCGGCATCTGCACCAAATGTAGCCATCGTATCTGTAATATCTGTCAACATTACTTGAGCTGAGTCTTGCTTACCGTAAGAAAATTCTCCGAAGTTGGTACCAAGACCAGCAAAGAAGTAACGGTTAGTAAGTGAGTCAGTTTTTTCTCCGTTAACACCAACAGCTGTGTCTCCTGTAAACTCAGCTTCATATTTACCAAAGCCGTATAGTTCATCAGAAACTTGAGTTTTTCCTGAGATATTTACGCGGGCACGTGACTTGTCTTTAAAAGAGCTGTCAGACGCACTTTCGTTGTTATCAGAGACGTTGAAGCGAGCTTCCGCACGACCGCCAATTTTAAGTTCCGTACCATCCGAGCTGTAAACTGTTGCTGCTAGAGATGAACCTGAAACTAGTGCCGCTACCACTGCAGAAGCTAGAACTGCCTTTTTCATAATCACTTACCTTGTATTTTAAAATCCGTGAGCAATGTGCTCTCCGTTTCGATATGAAGCTAATTTAGAACAGCTAAATTAAGCTTTCATTTCTATAAAATTACATTTTCGTGAATGGGGAACTTTTTTAAGTTTTGATTTTATTGCACTTTTATTTCATCAGACTGAGTGTTCTGTGAATAGTTATACAAGTTGCGTGTATTTCAAAGGTCACATTGACAAGTTTTACCTTGGAATCACGTATGTCGATGCTGGTGAATTTTGGGAGCGCTTTAGAGCTTGTTAATCTGATTAACTGCTTGTACTGGTTAAGATATCCTCTATGATGCAAAAACTTAGAAGAGAATAGATTTTGCTCAACAAGATGGAGACGTTGGATGAAAACAGAGTACTTAGGCGATGTTTTACAAGGCAGACAGGTTATTGGCTCTTTGAATGTTGAAGACTTACCCGTTGGAGAGCATCAGTTTTGGTTTCAAGTAACCAGTGATGGACTAGGGCAGCCTAAGAATATGCCGGTTTCTGTTTTCAAAGGCAGCCAAGATGGCCCTAAATTGATGATCACTGCCGGCATTCACGGTGATGAGCTAAACGGTGTGTTGGCTGCTCAGCAAATTATCCGTGACTTAGTGGGTAAAACCCTAAAAGGCTCGGTAACGATTGTGCCTACGGTGAACTTGTCAGGTTTGTTGAACCATAGTCGTGACTTCGTCTCTTCAGATCCTGGCTCATGTCCTGCGAATCTTAATCGACTCTTTCCGGGTGATGCACATGGTTTAGCTGCGGAGCGCTTTGTTGCGTCTCTGTGGGATCGCTTACTTAAGCTCAATGCGACATTCGCTGTTGATCTCCATACTCAAACTCGTGGCGCGGTCTACCCACTTTATGTGTTTGCTGATTACCGAATTGAACAATGTTTGGAGATGGCAAGGTTGATGCAACCTGATTGTGTGCTTAATGATCCTGGCGACCCGGGTATTCTTGAAACGGTTTGGAATCGAAGTGGAATACCAAGTATCACGGTGGAAGTAGGCATGGGTAAGCTTACTCAGCCTGAAATGATTCAAAGAGCAGTAGACGGCGTTTTGAATATGCTCTCCTATTACGAGATGCTTGAAGTTGAGGGAAAAGATCCGTTGGGGACAAGCCAGTTGCCGAGTATGGATTGGATTGAAGGTAACAATGTGGTATCTATTCGTGCTGATATTGGTGGTTTTGTTCTGCCTCAGGTCGAGCTTTTACAAAGCGTGGAGCAAGATGATTTGTTAGCAATTCAATATGACGCTTTTGGTAATGAGTGTCGCCGCTATCACGCGCCATCTGCTGGATGTGTCCTTAGCTATAACGTGGATGCGTTAAGGGAACCGGGTGCACTTGTTTGTCGCTTGCTGAGTTAGGGTTCAGTTGATTGGACGTTTCCGTGTTAATGCGCTGTGTCGCCATCTAAAACACGCAAAAAAAAAGACCGAGCAAGGGGCTCGGTCAAAAGACAGTTGTCTAGAGTAAGCACGTCTTGGACTCATCGACAGAACTGCTTTTAGAGTAGCGAGTGTAGATTAAGAATCCATTGCAAGATAGTGACACTTCGACTGCTTTTCTGTTTCAAAAATAATATTGAAAACATTATTTTAAGCTCATCAAAATGCCGACTACGAGTCGGCTTTTTATTCACTTCTCTTTCGAATTTTTATCTCTGTGTACCGTCCTAAATATGGTTGACACATTTCCAACATGAAATTGGAGAGTGTCATGAAAACAACAAGTAGACGTACTCAACGAGATTATTCTCTTGCCTTTAAATTGTCAGTCGTAAGCCAAGTTGAAAAAGGCGAAATGACTTATAAGCAAGCTCAAGAACGTTATGGGATCCAAGGTCGCTCTACCGTTTTAGTTTGGCTTCGCAAACATGGTCAACTAGATTGGTCTAAAGGAACAGAACAATCGAGAGCGTTAGGAG
>NZ_JAKJSX010000009.1:0-275957 GCF_050337435.1 Vibrio satsumensis
TTAATACTGCGCTAGTGTGCGTGAGAGACCATTCATTCGTCCACATTAAATTCAATGCTTTTCGTTTTGTCTGAGCAGTAGCCGCATGGTTAGTTGGTAAAAATGAATCAGTACCATGGATGGCAAAGACTTGAGCCCAATACCGTATCTGTCTTGAAGAAATTGAATATTGTTTTGCTAAGTAGAGAGATGACGTGCCATCTAAGTATTGCTTAGCAATGATACATTTTAGCTCTCGGCTATATTTGGACATAAAAAGACCCCCAATAATTGGTGTCCAACTATTGGGGGTCAGTTCATTATGCGGCTTTTTTTAATGAGCTATATTCAGTATGAATTACTTACTCAGTCGTTTTGCTTTAATTTAGATGGGCCTAGTTTGGAGCAATCTCGTTACCGTGAACACCAAATTGTTTAGCGGCGTATGCAACACGCTCTGCTGGTTTTGGGTATTCAGCAGGTGTGCCTAGGTTTTCGATATGATGCAAGCGAGGTAGTAAACCAGCGCCGTTTGCAATCTGTATTGCTAATCCAGGACGTGCGTTTAGCTCAAGTACCATCGGACCTTCTTCTTGGTCTAAAACCATGTCAGTACCCATGTAGCCAAGACCTGTCATTTCCCAAGCGCTTGATGCAAGCGTTAGTAGCTTTTCCCAATGCGGCACTTGTAGTAGCGCCAGCTCTTTCCCTGTATCTGGGTGATGAGTCACTGGGTGGTCAAACTGAACCGCACGAACGGCTTTGCCAGTAGCTATACAAATACCTACTCCCACAGCACCTTGGTGCAAGTTAGCTTTGCCATCAGAAGCTGAAGTAGATAGACGCATCATCGCCATAACAGGGTAGCCCTTGAATACGATGATTCGTACATCTGGTACACCCTCGTAACTGAAGCCATCAAAACACTCGTCAAACTTGATGAGGTTTTCTACTACAGCTACATCGTTCTTACCACCAAGTGAAAAAAGACCCGCGAGAGCGTTACTGATGTGACGCTCTACATCTTCTTCATTGATAGTCGAACCCGATGGTTTGGTGTAAACGCCATCCTTGTGAGAGATCACAACAAGGATACCTTTACCACCACTACCTTGAGCCGGCTTGATTACGAAACCCGGCCACTCTTTTACCATCTTGTGGATTGTTTTTACTTCAGCTTGATGACCAATAACGCCAATCAGTTTTGGCACAGTAGCGCCAGCCTGTTCAGCAATGATCTTAGTCTTAAGCTTGTCATCAACGAGTGGATACTTGGAACGATCATTGTAGCGACCAATATAACTATGGTTACGCTTGTTCATTCCCATTATGCCTTTGTCTTTCAACTTAAACGGTGAAGTAAATTGATCAAACATAACTTAGTCCTCCGCTAGCGGTTTAAAGCGACGAAGCTCTGTTAGACGGTAGCCTGTGTAGTTACCTAGTAGCAAAATGGTCGCTAGAATAACAAGCTGTAAACCAATAAAGTTAAACGTTAAGTGCTGAATGAACGGGTTAGTCATGCCTAAGTAAACAAGAACCGCAGTGAATAGAGAACCACCACCTTGTAGCATTACTTCTTTCGCGCCTTCTTCTTCCCATAGGATAGACATACGTTCGATAGTCCAAGATAGGATAATCATTGGGAAGAACGTAATAGACAGACCTTCTGTTAGACCCACTTTAAATGCGACTACAGTAAACACAGAGATAATCATGATTACCGTGATGATTACGGCGGATATCCTGGCGACCAGTAGCAAATTAAGTTTGGACAAGTAGCTTCGAATAATAAGACCCGTACCAACAATCAGTAGGAAGCCGACAATGCCCGTTACCAATTGTGTTTGTACAAAGGCTACTGCAATCAGAACCGGCATGAAGGTACCAGACGTTTTTAAACCAATGATGACACGCAGGAATACAACAATCAGAGCACCGATAGGAATCAGCATGATGGTTTTGAACATCGCTTGCTCTTCTAGCGGTAGGCTGTGAATTGAAAGGTTTAACAGTTGATCAGCAGAGACTTTGCTATTGGTTGCTTCAGTAGGAGTAACCTCCTGCGCAATCATAGAGAAGTGAACTTTACTGTTCTGACCGCCAACCACATCCAGTAGAGAAACGTTTGATTCATCCCAAATAAGCAGATTTGGCTGAACTTGTTGTTCACTTGATTCTGGAGAGAATAGAACCCATTGGTCGTTATCCCAGATCTGGTTCATTTGCTGAATAGATTGACGACGACGTCCATCTTCTAGCTCGATAACGCCAACGACTTTATTGTGGATGTTTGCTGCTGAAAGTAGCTTATGTGTCGCTTCAACTTTGCTCATGTTATTCAGAATCAGCGCTGAGTTTTGGCTGTCTGGGTCATTAAGCGTTTTGATAAGTTCGCGAGTGAAAGTGATGTTGTCTGCTGAGCGTTTAGTTGCTCTGTCAATCAATGCCAACGCAGCAGCTTCTTCAGGACCATCAAAGCTTGGTTGTGTGATTTCGCCTTCTGGTGGTATAGCATCAACTTTCGCTTGGTTATCGACTAGGAATTGAGTCTTATAGTAGATAGTTTGAGGGCCATCAGCATGGCGAATAGACCACTCTGCACGGCGACCTGATTCTGTGTTCAAGTAAGAGATGCCGTAACCTGGTGACGAAGCTGATTCACCAATAAGTGTGTAATTAGACTGAGTGTGAGGAGCTGCTAGTGAAACTTTTGCTTCTTTACCAACCGCATTGAACTCGATACGAGCTTCAATGTCCCAAACCTGTCTGGTTTCCCCAGGAGTCCAAGGTACACCGTAGGTGGTATGTCTGAACATACTCAGTGTTATACCTGCCACGATAAGCAGGAATATAGAGATATAAAATGGAATTCTTGACGTCATAGCTTACCCTACTATTGTTATTTAACTTCCGTTTGTACGTACTTTTTACTTACATCCACTAGCGCTATGTCTTTGATAAATTCGCGCCCTAGTAATACAGGGTGACTCATTTGAGAGCGATCCGCCAATGTAAATTGCGCTTTTTCATGGATTTTTCCAACTTTCACCCATAATTCGATCACAGCTCGACGTTCAGTCTGATCATTCGTTGATTGACGGATTTTCACATAACGTAAAACAGGCGCTTCAATCCATTTCTGGTCTTTTTCAGCTTGTGCTTTGTCGTCTAGGTGGAATTTAACCCAGTTCTTACCGTTACGTTCGAACTCTTTGATATCGACAGCATTTAGAGAAGAGGTGGTTGCACCTGTATCCACACGAGCATCGAAGCTTTGCTTGATTGAGTCGATAGACACTTTTTCGATGCCGCCAAGGATGGTTGGTTGTAACGTAGGAGCGACAGGAGCGGCTGCAACGACGACAGGTTCTTCTTCCTCTAGTTCTTCAATAACTTTGTGTTCCATATTGGTTAGATGGACATCTAATTGACTAGAAAGGAGAGTGATTTCGTCTTCTAAGCTTTCAATATAATCACTTTGATTGCTTAGTTGCAGTTCAAGATTTTGAACTTTATTTGCGATGTTTGTCTCTGAGCGGGAAATAGCGTCGAGAGTTTCTTGGTGATAGGCTGCACCGTTTGTCAGAGTACAGCCAGAGAGCAAACCAACCGCCACAATCGGCGATAATCGCTTAAACATAAAAAAACCTTTGAGAATTAGAGAATAGTTCAGACTATTTAGAAGTTTAGCCCACAAAAAAGGATGCGTGAAGCATCCTATTGTAAGAGTCTGGTCATATTGAATCGCAATGTGAGCGCTACGCCAATTATTGCTATTTGAAATAGCTCACTTATTAAACGTAAGTCAATTTTTGTTCAATTCGTGAGCTCAGGAAGCAAATGTTCACCGCGAAATCAACGGTGACTTTTTGACCATGGCAAGCCGTTGTTTTGCTGCCTTATATAGGCTCGTGTTTTATTTACTCAATATGCCACTGCTTTGTGGGCAGAGAATCTATGGCTTTGTTGCTACCAAAATCGCACGTCTTGGCGCTGGGTGACCTTCAACCGTTTTGCTTGGATCGTTCGGATCTAGATAATCTGGCAGAGAGTTGTGTGTCATCCATTCTGTTGTGCGTTGTTCACCAATTGTCGTGATATTTTCATCAACGATACGTACGTCTTCAAAGCCAACTTGTTCAAGCCAGCGTTTCAGTGCACGAGCTGAAGGGAAGAAGTACACGTTTCTCATCTGTGCGTAACGGTCAACAGGGACCAGTACCGCATTTTCATCGCCTTCAATTACTAGGGTTTCAAGCACCAACTCGCCGCCAGATACCAATTGGTCTTTTAGTTGAATCAAGTGATCAAGTGGCGAACGACGGTGGTACAGAACACCCATGCTGAAAACAGTGTCGTAGGCTTCTAGCTTTGGCAGTTGCTCAATACCTAGAGGTAATAGGTGTGCACGTTGGTCATCGCCCATCAACTTACGAATCGCTTCAAACTGAACCAAGAATAGATGAGAAGGATCGATACCAACCGTTAAGCGAGCACCTTCACCCAGCATGCGCCACATGTGGTAACCATTACCACAACCTACATCGAGAACCGAACGGTTTTTCAATGGGGATATATGTGGAAGCACACGGTCCCATTTCCAGTCACTACGCCACTCAGTATCGATATGAATATCGTGAACGGTGTAAGGGCCTTTTCTCCATGGGTGGAACGTCTTTAATAGGCTTTCTAGCTTTTTAAGCTCACCTGTGTGAAATGGTGTTGAGCTGCCAATCGTCACTGAGTTCTTCAGATCAACTTGGTCTGGTACACCTTGTGGGATCTTGTTTAGTGCACGTAACCAACGGTCGAAGTCACCGTGCTCTGCATTTTGCCAATCTGTCAGTTGCTGTGGCAGAACATTGAGCCACGGCTGAAGGCGAGTATCTTGGGCAATAAGTTGATAAAAATTGGCAAAATTAAACATAGGTTTTCACTGAGTTGGTGGTGTAGAAATTAAATTTGTCACTCGATTAAGAGTGTGGACAAACATGCTAGGGAATCTCGTTTATCATGTTTGATAAGAGATCCCCAACTCGCTCGTTCCTCGCTCTTGAGGATGACCTTTTAGTACGTGCTAAAGGTGTCGCGACTGTTACGTAACCGAAAATGTTTACTTTATCGCGAACATTGAACCAAAGTTGAAACATTGGAACCAGACTTCGCTGCTTGAGAAGCCAATCTTATCAAATCGTTCTCTGTGAACAGGGATCGAATCCGGACGCATCACGTTTTCAATTGCGCTGCGTTTCTGGCTTACTTCTAGCTCGCTGTATCCGTTAGCACGTTTGAAATCATGGTGCAGGTCGATAAGCAGCTCATTTGAGCTTTCGTCTTCGAATACGTATTTTTCAGACAAGATTAAGATCCCGCCCGGGCGCAAGCCTGCATGAATTTTTTCAAGCAGAGCGTATCGATCGTCCGGAGACAGAAATTGCAGCGTAAAGTTAAGCACCACAACAGAAGCGTCTTTGATTTCGACTTCGCGAATGTCGGCTTCAATCACTTCTACTGGTGTGTCACTGCGATAAGCATTAACGTGCAATTTGCAGCGTTCAACCATGGCTTCTGAGTTATCGATAGCGAAAATCGTGCAGCCTTCTTGCTGAATGTGACGACGCATAGAAAGTGTCGCCGCACCAAGCGAGCAGCCAAGGTCGTAAATATTTGAATGTGGCTTTACAAAGCGCTCAGCAAGCATGCCGATTGCAGAGATGATATTGCTATAGCCAGGCACCGAGCGTTGAATCATATCCGGAAATACTTCAGCAACCCTTGCATCAAAGGTGAAGTCTCCAATTTTATCAATAGGAGCGGAAAAGATATTGTCTGTGTTGCTCATGGCATTTTCTCTCGACAGTCAGCGTAATTGGCACAAAATTCGTACCAAATAAAAGGGGGCGTATTTTACGTAAAAAAAGCGCGGCTGTCACGAAAACTGAGATTTAGCTCAAGGTTCGAAGTTACTTATAGGTGAGGGGCTAAAACATCGAGATTTGGTTATTGCCTTTCTGAGCAGGAAACTGAGCCAGGTCAGGCAATAATAATGACGTATTTTCAGACACTTGCTTTTGCAACAGCTCGTAAATAGCGATGGCAAGTTCAGGCGCATGATTGTTGTCTGGGGTGTGGATCATTAAGTATGGTTGTTTGCCTTCACTTAACCACTGGGGGATTTTGCTAAACCAAGGTTTGAAAAATTCTATATTTGACGCTTGGTCAGGGTGACCAATAAATCGAATCATCGGGTTATTGGCGGTCGCAATCGCATGAACGGGGACACGCGGTTTTTTCTGATGTGCATCGAACACCGCTTCTGTGGTTGGTGGCGCGGAAAACACGGGGCGGCTATCCATAATGATGCGATTAATACCTTCTTCGACCAGCCATTGATTAAAGCGTTTTTCAGCATCGCCTTTATCAAAGAAACCCAAGTGTCGAACTTCGACACCAAGCTGCATATCTTTTGGGAACAAGGTGCAAAACTTTTGTAGGGCAGGCAGCATGCTGGGCTCAAAGCTGTGTGGCAGTTGAATCGTCCATTGACCAATGCGGTCGTGGAGTGGCGACATAGTCATCAAGAACTCTTTGAGCTCTGCTTGGCAGTGCCTGAGTTGCTGCTGGTGGGTGATGAATTTAGGTAGCTTGAAAGTGAACCTGAAATCATCATGACTGGCGGCTTTCCAGTTATGAACGGTCGACATACTCGGCGTAGCGTAAAAGGTCGTGTTGCCTTCCACAGTATGAAAAACTTGTGTGTATTTCTCTAAGCGTTCAGCAGGCTTTGTTCCTTTTCCGTAGAACTGACTTTGCCACTCAGAATGAGACCACATGGTTAATCCAAGTCTTAGAGGTAAAGTTTCTGCTGTTATTACACGATCATCCATCTATTACACCGTTATTCATCACGCCATCAGACATTACAAAAAGTTTTTGGGTTTAAACGAAAATCTACTTTACGAGAGTTTTGCTGATTAAGGTACTTTCGAGATATAATTATCGCAATTTTTTCGGTTTTGATGAATCTTTGCGCACTTGATGGGCTAAAAAGCAGCAAAGCCAGATAAAACACAATAAATTCGAATGTGGAAGGTCGATTTTAAGCGAGTTTCCGCGTATAAATGTTCCTTTGCTCTGTTGTGTGGAATGACCACAGACAGCTTGGAAACTAGTAAATAATTAAGAGATTGGGAAATTCATTATGCGTACCCATTACTGTGGTAACCTGAACAAGTCCCTGGCGGGACAAACTGTAGAATTGTGCGGCTGGGTAAACCGTCGCCGTGATTTAGGCGGTCTTATCTTTATTGATATGCGTGATCGTGAAGGCATCGTTCAGGTTGTTGTCGATCCAGATATGAAAGATATCTTCCCGATCGCTAACCAACTGCGTAATGAATTCTGTATCAAGTTTACTGGTGAAGTACGTGTTCGCCCGGACAGCCAAGTAAATAAAGACATGGCTACTGGTGAAGTAGAACTTTACGCGACCGGTCTAGAGATCATCAACCGTTCAGAAGCGCTTCCACTAGACTTCAACCAAACGAACTCTGAAGAGCAGCGCCTTAAGTACCGTTACATCGATCTTCGTCGTCCAGAAATGAGCGACCGTATCAAGCTTCGTGCACGTGCTTCTAGCTTCGTTCGTCGTTTCCTTGATGAGAACCTGTTCCTAGACATCGAAACGCCAGTACTAACGAAAGCGACACCAGAAGGTGCTCGTGACTACCTAGTACCAAGCCGTGTTCACAAAGGTAGCTTCTACGCACTTCCTCAATCCCCTCAGCTGTTCAAGCAACTGCTGATGATGTCTGGTTTTGACCGTTACTACCAAATCGTTAAATGTTTCCGTGATGAAGATTTACGTGCTGATCGTCAGCCTGAATTTACTCAAATCGATATCGAAACATCTTTCATGACTTCTCAAGAAGTACGTAACGTGACTGAGAAGCTTGTTCACGATATGTGGAAAGAACTTCTAGATGTTGAACTAGGCCAATTCCCAGTAATGCCTTTCTCTGAAGCGATTCGTCGTTTCGGTTCTGA
Source organism: Vibrio satsumensis (assembly GCF_050337435.1). NCBI lineage: Bacteria > Pseudomonadati > Pseudomonadota > Gammaproteobacteria > Vibrionales > Vibrionaceae > Vibrio > Vibrio satsumensis. Next base: position 8,029 of record NZ_JAKJSX010000009.1, read on the forward strand.
TAAGCCAGATCTACGTAACCCACTAGAGCTAGTTGACGTTGCTGACTTGGTTAAAGACGTTGAGTTCAAAGTATTTTCTGGCCCAGCTAACGACGAAAAAGGTCGCGTAGCGGTTATTCGTGTTCCAGGTGGTGCTAAGCTAACTCGTAAGCAAATCGACGGTTACGCTGAACACGTAAACATCTACGGCGCGAAAGGCCTAGCTTGGATGAAGGTTAACGACCGTGCTGCAGGCATGGAAGGTATTCAATCTCCAGTTGCTAAGTTCCTAAGCGAAGACGTAATCAACGGTATTCTAGATCGCACTCAAGCTGAATCTGGCGATATCATTCTGTTCGGTGCAGACAAAGCGGGCGTCGTTGCTGAAGCAATGGGCGCACTTCGTCTTAAACTAGGTACGGATCTAGAGCTAACAGACACATCTGCATGGGCTCCACTGTGGGTTGTTGACTTCCCAATGTTCGAAGAAGACGGCGAAGGTAACCTACACGCAATGCACCACCCATTCACATCACCACTAGGTGTGAACGCGGAAGAGCTTAAAGCGAACCCAGCAGCAGCAAATTCAGATGCATACGACATGGTAATCAACGGCTACGAAGTAGGCGGCGGTTCTGTACGTATTCACAACGCAGAAATGCAAACAGCGGTATTCGGTATCCTAGGTATCGAAGCACAAGAGCAACAAGAGAAGTTCGGCTTCCTACTTGAAGCGCTTAAGTACGGTACGCCACCACACGCTGGTCTAGCATTCGGTCTTGACCGTCTAGCAATGCTACTTTGTGGTACTGAGAACATCCGTGACGTTATCGCATTCCCGAAAACAACAGCTGCAGCATGTCTACTAACAGACGCGCCAAGCCTAGCGAACCCAGCATCACTGGAAGAGCTAGCAATCGCAGTTAAATTGGCAGAGAAAAAAGAGCAAGCGTAAGCCTGTTATCTTTTCTTGTTGATGAAGAGATCCTAGTTGATAGAGAGCTCTTAATTCATTAGCCAGACCTGTCAGTAATTAGAAAATGCCCGTTAATTTGACGGGCATTTTTTTTTGCGTTCGATATACTAAGCTCATAAAGCATGTATAAATAATCAGTATTTGAAATTATGTCTATTATCTTAGGGATTGACCCTGGCTCTCGTATTACCGGCTATGGCGTGATTCGTCAAAATGGTCGTCATCTATATTACTTAGGTAGCGGTTGTATTCGCACCTCTGAAAAAGAACTGCCGGGTCGACTTAAACAAATCTACGCCGGTGTGAGCGAAATCATCACTCAGTTTCAGCCGGATGTGTTCGCTATTGAGCAGGTCTTCATGGCGAAGAATGCGGATTCTGCACTTAAGCTTGGACAAGCTCGTGGCAGTGCGATAGTGGCTGCGGTGAATGCTGATCTGCCCGTCCATGAGTATGCGGCTCGTTTAATAAAACAAGCGGTGACAGGCAATGGTGGTGCTGATAAGTCGATGGTTCAAAACATGGTGATGAGCATGCTTAAGTTACCGGCTAAACCACAGGCCGATGCTGCCGATGCTCTAGGCGTAGCGATCACTCACGCCAACACTAATAAAACCTTGATAGCACTGGCAGGTAAGGCGACAGGCGCGAGAAAAGGGCGCTACCGTTAAGTCCCATCCCTCTGCTTTCTAAAAGCTTGCATTCCATGAGCCTACGCCTCGTTTAGCTCAAAGCAAGACGCTCTTAAATCCTTGATGAAATGAGATCTTTCGAACACAAACCAAATAATAACATTGCGTATCATTTAACATGTTATTAACATTGATCAGAGGTCTTACAAGTCAATCAAGGATGATCACTGATGAACCCAATCAAGCTGTGGCGCGCGCTATTTCTACCCAAAAATAATGGGTGGAGTAACAACGAAGTCAGACAAGCCGATATCTTATTACTCTTCACTTTTATCGCCTTCTTTGTGGGTGTCTACAGCCTCATCAAGTGGGCCAAGCATGAAGAGCAGCTGCTGGTTGCCACTTCCGTATTTCTTATCGCCTTTGAATTAGCCTCTGCACTTCTATTACGCATTACCCGAAAGCCTAGCTTGGCATTGAACTTTGGCTTTGTCGGCATGGCAGTGCACGCGCTGAATATCATTTACCAAAGCGGTGGTGTGGTGGCATCGACTCAGGCTTATTGGGTTCCTTTGTTAGTGGTCGCTTTTTTCTTATCGGGAACACGCATTATCGCCTTGGTATGGAGTGGGCTAGTGATTGGCGTGTCATTGATGATGACGTCGGCTCACCTTGATGGCTTTGAATTTCCGCAGTTAGTACTTACTCCGGAAGCCGTGGTCGTTGAAACCTGGTCTGGTGTAATCATGCCGCTGGTGGTGATCTGTATTGCTCAAGCGTTTACCGCTAAGCAAAAAGAGGTGGCGATTGAAATGGCAGAAGATGCGATTTCAGAAAGCCAACACGTTGCCAATCAAGCGACGCAAAGCGAAGGACGACTTTCGATTGTCCTTGAGCAAGCTAACTCAAACTCTGAAAGCTTACAGGGCGTATCTGTTCACTTGGACCAGCAGTCGCAAGATCTGCATGCTCAAGTTGAGGTGCTGAACATCAATTGCGAATCTCAGGCGAGTGCAGCAGAACAGATGAGCCAACAATTGCACCAAATGACTCAAGGTATCGAAGAATCAAACTCATTTGTGGGTGAGCTAAAAGAGCGTAGCGAAGCCGTGGGAACGAAAGCGCAGAAGAGCTCAGAATCACTAGAAGCTTCAACCAGTGCAATCAGCCAGATCATTCAAAGTAATCAAGAGATCATGAAAGTCGCTGATTTGATTACCTCGGTTGCTGAGCAAACCAATCTATTAGCACTTAATGCAGCAATAGAGGCGGCACGCGCTGGTGAGCAAGGACGAGGTTTTGCGGTAGTTGCAGACCAAGTGAGAGAGTTATCGGCGAAAAGCAGTCACTCCGCGATAGAAATTCGAACCTTATTAGACCGAAGTAAAGAAGAAGTGGAACATGGTAGAGCGATCATTGAAACTACGGCCAATGAAATGAACGGCATTATCTCTGAGGTGCAAACCATTTCTACTGATGTAAACCAACTGACCAATATTATGGCGATGCAGATGAGCTCATTGAAAGAACTCGATCTTGCGAGTTCAGAAGTAGCACAGAGTGTTGCAGAAACCAAATCCGTTTCAGGTTTAGTGGCCACTTACGGCTCAGAATTGACTGGGCATGTTACATCAGTCAAGGAACTGGTTGAAAGCCTGAATCGCGTGGTCTCCCAAGCAAAGCAAGCTTAAATAAATCATCCTAACAAACACAAAGAACTGGATAAGCATCCAGTTCTTTTATATTCTGTCCCTCAAATTATATTCCATCAAGAGAGTGAATTGTGATCGGACGTCTACGCGGTACATTAATAGAAAAACAGCCACCAGAATTACTAATCGAAGTGAGTGGTGTTGGCTATGAAGTTCAAATGCCAATGAGCTGTTTTTATGAATTACCAAATGTTGGCGAAGAGGCAATTATCTACACTCACTTTGTTGTTCGTGAAGATGCACAACTGCTTTACGGATTCAACACAGTTAAAGAACGTGCGCTGTTTCGTGAAGTCATCAAAGCAAATGGTGTTGGTCCTAAGCTCGGCCTTGGCATCCTCTCAGGCATGACTGCGAGCCAGTTTGTGCAGAGTGTTGAGCGTGAAGATATCTCTACGCTGGTTAAACTTCCGGGTGTGGGTAAGAAAACCGCAGAACGTCTGGTTGTTGAAATGAAAGACCGACTGAAAGGGTGGGGCGCGGGAGATCTGTTTACTCCAGCGACGGATGCTGCTCCTATTGATTCTATGCCAACCGTTCACGACGCGGAAGAAGAAGCGGTAAGTGCACTACTTGCATTAGGCTACAAGCCGACTCAAGCTTCTAAGGTGGTTTCTCAAGTGGCTAAAGATGGCATGACCAGCGAACAGTTGATTCGCGAAGCTCTGAAATCGATGGTTTAATACCCGATATACTTGTTCGACAAAATAGACTCATTCACTTTGCCTTTACACAGAGTCAAGAAGCGCAGAGTCAACAAGAGTATAGTTAGGAATAGCAGAATTTATGATTGAAGCCGATCGCCTTATTGCACCGGATAACCCAGTATTCAAAGATGAAGATGTCATTGATCGTGCAATACGCCCTAAAGCACTTGCCGACTATCAAGGCCAGGATCACGTTCGTGGCCAGATGGAGATTTTCATCAAAGCGGCACAACTGCGTAATGAGGCGCTCGATCATCTGTTGATATTTGGTCCTCCAGGTTTGGGTAAAACCACGTTGGCGAACATTGTTGCCAATGAGATGGATGTCAACATTCGTACCACTTCAGGCCCTGTTCTAGAAAAAGCGGGTGACCTAGCGGCGCTGCTGACCAATCTTGAAGAAAATGATGTCCTTTTCATTGATGAGATTCACCGTTTAAGCCCTGTGGTTGAAGAGGTGTTGTATCCAGCAATGGAAGACTACCAATTAGACATTATGATTGGCGAAGGCCCAGCGGCGCGTTCTATCAAGATCGATCTTCCTCCTTTTACTTTGATTGGCGCAACCACTCGTGCTGGCTCACTGACATCGCCGTTACGTGACCGCTTCGGTATTACTCAGCGTCTTGAGTACTACAAGGTTGAAGACCTACAAAACATTGTTCAGCGCAGTGCTGATTGCCTTGGTCTTTCTATGGAGTCCGAAGGGGCGCTAGAAGTTGCTCGCCGAGCTCGTGGTACGCCACGTATTGCTAACCGTCTACTGCGCCGTGTTCGCGATTATGCGGAAGTGAAAGGCGACGGACATATTTGCCCAGAGGTTGCTGATAAAGCGCTAAACATGTTGGATGTCGATGCTAAGGGTTTTGACTACATGGACAGAAAGCTTCTGCTTGCGATCATGGAGAAGTTTGGCGGTGGTCCGGTTGGTATCGACAACATGGCTGCTGCGATTGGTGAAGAGAGAGACACCATTGAAGATGTGTTAGAGCCTTACTTGATTCAGCAAGGTTATCTACAAAGAACACCAAGAGGTCGAATCGCAACTGACAGAGCCTATTTACACTTCGGTATAGATAAGCCGTCTAATCGTTAAATTATTCATTTTTAAAGATCCCAGTTGCATAAGCGCTGGGATTTTTTGCATTTTACTGAATAACAACTCTTTGCGCGAATCGATAAAAATGCCGAATAGAGCTTTCAAAAATGAAAACTTTGATTTCAGGTTTGATTTGGCTAACAAAAATTGAAATAAGTTGTCATAAATTTTGTTAATACTTTATAGGTAGTTGTGATTTATATGTTGAGGCAGTGCTGAGCTTTTGTCACAGATATCATGCGCTGTTATTAACAGAGCTCAAATTGGTGTGATTTTAGTCATGATTGTTCAAAAATACCTCTAATTTGCGTGAATAAAATTGATACAAATCAACGCAGGCTTCTCCTATAAATCTTTTGAAACATACTGATTTTACCAGTAATATTAGCGCCAGCTATATTAGCTCATGCTTAACAATAATCTAACTATAACGGTACGTTTTTGCTACAAATTTCAATTTGTAATAACAATCATATAAATTGTTTTAACATGGATTTTTGCGGTGAATAATCACACAAGTGTCATTCAGCCGACACAAAGGAGTTACCATGATTGATGTTGTTGATCTGTCGCGATTGCAATTTGCATTTACAGCGATGTATCACTTCCTATTTGTTCCACTGACACTAGGTATGGCATTTCTACTTGCCATTATGGAGTCAGTTTATGTAATGACTGGCAAGCAAATTTACAAGGACATGACTAAGTTCTGGGGTAAATTGTTTGGTATTAACTTTGCTCTTGGTGTAGCGACAGGCTTAACCATGGAGTTCCAGTTCGGTACTAACTGGTCTTACTATTCTCACTATGTTGGCGACATCTTTGGTGCTCCGCTGGCTATCGAAGCGCTTGTTGCATTCTTCCTAGAGTCTACTTTTGTTGGTCTTTTCTTCTTCGGTTGGGACAGATTGTCGAAGCGTCAACACTTAGCGGTAACATGGTTAGTAGCACTTGGTTCTAACTTTTCTGCGCTTTGGATCTTGGTAGCTAACGGCTGGATGCAAAACCCAGTGGGTGCGGAATTTAACTTTGAAACTATGCGTATGGAAATGGTGAGCTTCGCTGAAGTTGTACTAAACCCAGTAGCGCAAGTTAAATTCGTACACACAGTAGCGTCTGGTTACACAACGGGTGCGATGTTCATCCTTGGTATCAGCTCATACTACATTCTTAAAGGTCGTGACCTTGCCTTTGCTCGTCGTTCTTTCGCGATTGCAGCATCTTTCGGTATGGCGGCGATCCTGTCAGTAATCGTACTAGGTGATGAATCTGGTTACGAGCTTGGTGAAGTTCAAAAAGTGAAGCTAGCTGCTGTAGAAGCAGAGTGGCACACGGAAGAAGCACCAGCAGCATTTACTGTTTTTGGTATTCCTAACCAAGAAACAATGGATACTGACTACGCAATTAAGATCCCTTACGTAATGGGTATTATTGCAACGCGTTCTCTTGATAAAGAAGTAACGGGTCTACGTGACCTACGTGATGACCACGTTGATCGCATCCGTACAGGTATGTACGCATACGAACTACTTGAGAAACTACGTGCGGGCGATAAGTCTGAAGAAAACATGGCAGCGTTCGATGAAGTGAAAGGTGACCTAGGTTACGGTCTACTTCTTAAGCGCTACACAGACGACGTTGTTGATGCAACAGAAGACCAAATCCAAATGGCTGCGGATGATTCAATCCCAACAGTTTGGCCTCTATTCTGGTCATTCCGTCTGATGGTTGCTTGTGGCTTCATCATGCTGTTTGTATTCGGTGCTGCGTTTGTTCAAACGTGTCGTCAGAAAATCGAACAGAAACCATGGGTACTTAAAGCTGCGCTATTCTCAATCCCACTGCCTTGGATTGCGATTGAAGCAGGTTGGTTCGTTGCTGAGTTTGGTCGTCAACCATGGGCGGTTGGTGAAATCCTACCGGTTAACGTTGCTGCATCAGCACTAACTATTGAACAGCTTTGGACTTCTCTATTCGCTATCCTGGCATTGTACACAGTGTTCTTGATTGCTGAAGTTTACCTAATGCTGAAATTCGCACGTAAAGGTCCAAGTAGCTTGAAGACAGGCCGTTACCACTTCGAACAAAACGATAACTCTGTTGAAGACAAAGTTAGCCGTTCAGTTGAAGTATAAGTGAGGGAATATTAATGTTTGATTACGAAAGCTTACGACTCATTTGGTGGGTATTGATCGGTGTTTTACTGGTTGGTTTCGCCGTAACTGATGGCTTCGATATGGGTGTTGCCGCTCTTTCTCCTGTTATCGGTAAGAGCGACACTGAACGTCGTATTATGCTCAATACTATTGCCCCTCACTGGGATGGCAACCAAGTTTGGTTGATCACTGCTGGTGGTGCATTATTTGCTGCATGGCCGCTGGTTTACGCAACGTCGTTTTCTGGCTTCTACTTCGCAATGTACGCGACGTTAGCTGCGCTTTGGTTACGACCACTTGCACTTGACTACCGTTCTAAGATTGAAGACCCAAAATGGCGCAAAACTTGGGACTACGCACTTTGCTTTAGTGGCACAGTACCCCCAATCATTTTTGGTGTTGCATTTGGTAACCTATTACAAGGTGTGCCATTTGATCTGAACAGTCTAATGATGTCAAAGTACCACGGTACGTTCTTCGCTCTGTTGAACCCGTTTGCATTACTATGTGGCGTGTTGGCTCTAATGTTGTTCGTAATGCAAGGTGCAACATGGCTTCAAATGAAGACAACAGAAGATCTGCATCGCCGAGCTCGTAACGTTGCTCAGATCACTGGTCTAATTGCAATTGTTCTGTTCGTTATTGGTGGCTTCTGGGTTCAATCTATCGAAGGCTATGTAATCACGAGCACTATCGATACGTTTGCTGACTCAAACCCACTAAACAAAGAAGTCTCACTTCAAGTGGGTGCTTGGATGACAAACTTCGAAACGTATCCTGCAATGTGGGCGGCGCCGATCCTTGGTGTAGCAATGCCACTGCTTGCTGTGATTGCATCTCGCTTTGAGCGTGGTGGTTTCGCATTCTTGTTCTCAAGTCTATCTAACGCTGGTGTTATTTTAACGGCTGGTTTTGCAATGTTCCCATTTGTAATGCCGTCTAGCCTGAACCCTAACCATAGTTTGACTATGTGGGATTCAACAGCGAGTGAGCTAACGCTTGGTCTTATGACCGCAGTTGCGGCGGTAATGGTTCCTGTGATTCTTGGCTACACAACTTGGACATACTACAAAATGTTCGGTCGTCTAGATAAGAAACACATCGAAGATAACGACGTTTCAGCTTACTAAGCTAGAAGTGAAATAACTTAGGAGAAATTTTATGTGGTATTTCGCATGGATTTTGGGTGTACTTCTAGCATGTGCATTCGGCATCATTAATGCTCTATGGCTAGAGCATTCAGAAATGATGGACAAAGACAGTGAGTAATCTCGCAGAGCAAGTTGCTAAGCTGCATCAACCAATGGATAAGACTTTGTTAAGAGCTTTATCCCTAGTATTGGGTTTTATGCATGTGGGTTTAGTGATGTGGGATCCTGAAGCGTATGCGACAAGCATCGGTGGCTTTAACGCGATCATCGGGCCAATGTTTATCTGGGCAGTATGCTCAAGCATGGTTTACGGTATCGGATTTAAGCCAAGAGCTTGGATGTGGCAGCTATTGTTTAGCCCATACGTTTCACTCACAATTTTGCTCTACCTAACGGTGCTGCGCCTTTTATAAAAGGCAAAGGATTTAGGTTCATTACAACGTGAATCTTTATACTTGTTGGGTTTTTAGCCAAAAAGAGGTCATCTTATACAGATGGCCTTTTTTTTCGTCTGTTAAATCAAAAAATTCACAGCGATATACTATTAATGATAAGGAGTTAGGTTATAGTGAGATCTTTATCGTTTTGAATTGTGGTATCAAATTGCAGGGATTATCTAAGCCATTTACGTGGCCAGTGACAGTGTATTACGAAGACACCGATGCAGGTGGTGTTGTATACCATTCAAACTATCTTAAGTTTTTCGAACGCGCTCGAACTGAGATGCTGCGCTCAATTGGCGTTTCTCAGCAAGTATTGTTAGAACAAAACATCGGTTTTGTAGTCCGACATATGGACATTGATTTTATTCAAGGCGCGCGTCTTGATGATTCTTTACAAGTCATTACAAATATTTACGAGTTGAAGCGAGCTACCTTGGTCTTCTGTCAAGAGATCGTAAATCCTGATGGCAAAGCATTGTGTAAAGCAATGGTTAAGGTAGCATGTATCGACAATCAAAAAATGAAACCAAAGGCAATGCCAACATTTATTCTTACGGAGCTAACGAATAGTGACTGCTGAAATCTCAATCTTAGGCCTAATTTTAGAAGCTAGTTTATTAGTTAAAATGGTCATGCTAGTTCTTATGGGCATGTCTGTTGTTTCTTGGGCGATGATCATCAAAAGAAGTAAAGTATTATCTCAAGCTTCGAAACAAACAGAAGTGTTTGAAGATAAATTTTGGTCAGGCGTTGATCTTGCAAAATTGTACCAAGAGAGCAATAAACGCAAAGACGAGCTTTCTGGTACTGAAGAAATTTTCTACGCAGGCTTTACTGAGTTTGCCCGCCTTCGTAAATCGAATGCAACTTCACCTGACTTCATTATGGAAGGCACAGGCCGTGCGATGCGCGTTGCTGTTGCTCGTGAAGTCGATGAACTAGAAACTAACTTACCTTTCTTGGCGACCGTTGGCTCTATCAGTCCATACATCGGCCTATTTGGTACGGTTTGGGGCATCATGCACTCATTCATCGCATTAGGTGAAGTGAAGCAAGCTACGCTCGCAATGGTTGCCCCTGGTATTGCAGAAGCACTGATCGCAACAGCAATGGGTCTATTCGCTGCAATTCCAGCAGTAATGGCGTACAACCGCTTCAGTAGCCGAGTAGGCAAGCTAGAGCACAACTACGCGACTTTCTCTGAAGAGTTCCACAGTATTCTTCACCGTCAAGCGATGGCTGGCAGGGAATAATAGATGGCTGGATACCAACCTAAAAAACGCAAAATGACAGCAGAGATTAACGTTGTACCTTACATCGACGTTATGCTTGTTTTGTTGATCATTTTTATGGTGACTTCACCGTTTGTTACTCAGGGCGTTGACGTTGAGTTGCCTCAGGCTTCAACGGCTAAGTCGGCACAAGATCTATTGGGTGACGACAACGCGAGTTTCATCATCGTTGAAGTGAACAAAGACGGTGAGTTTGGCTTGAGTGTTAATGACGAAGAAGTACAACGTGGCTTATCCATGGAAGATATTATCGTCCGAGTGAAAGCTGAGTTGTCTTTGAAGCCAAACTCTCCAGTGGCGGTAGGTGGTGATGCCGCAACGCCATACGCTGAAGTGGTTTTATTACTTGATGAATTAAGCCGTGCAGGTGTGCCAAAGGTTGGCCTTTTAACGGATATAAGGGAATAGCTCCGTAGCATTCATGAAAGCGAATAATAAAAAATCCAATAATTTCAGATCACCGCTTCTTATTTCTCTTGGGCTGCACGTCATTTTATTCGTTGCGCTCATTTGGGGAGCGGATTTCACGATGTCAGAGCCAAAGCCTACAGGGCAGATGGTTCAAGCTGTGGTGATTGATCCTCAGTTGGTTCGCCAGCAAGCTCAACAGATTCGTCAACAAAGAGAAGCGGCGAGTAAGAAAGAGCAAGAGCGTTTAGACAAACTAAGACGTGAAAGCGAACGACTTGAAAAGAATCGTAAAGCTGAAGAAGAAAATATTCGTAAGCTGAAAGAAAAGCAAGCTAAGGAAGCTAAAGCGGCTCGTGAAGCGGAAAAGCGCCGAGTTGAGAAAGAAAAACAACGCAAAGTTGAAGAAGCGCGTTTACAGCAAGAGAAAAAGAAAGCCGCTAAAGCCGAAGCTGATCGCAAGCTAAAAGAAGCTGCGTTAGTGAAAGCCGAGAACGAGCGTAAAGCCAAAGAAGCGGCGATTGCAAAAGCGGAACAAGAACGCGTGGCAAAAGAGAAAGCCGCGAAAGAGGCAGCAGACAAAGCTCGTAAAGAGAAAGAAGCTGCTGAACGCGCTGAAAAGCAACGCATAGCGAAAGAGAAAGAAGCGGCAGCCGCAGCAGAGAAAGCCCGTAAGGCAAAAGAAGCTGCAGCAAAAGCAGAAAAAGAGCGTAAACAGCAAGAAGCAGCATTGAACGATATCTTTGCTGGTCTTGAAACTGAAGCGACTCAAAACTCTTCAGCAAGGCAACAATTTATCAGTGATGAAGCTCAACGTTACGGTGCTATCTATACCCAACTGATTCAACAGAACCTGTTGTTAGAAGACAGCTATCGAGGGCGTTCGTGCCGAGTGAACCTTAAGCTAATTCCAACCGGCTCTAACGCGATATTGGGTAGTTTGAGTATCTTAGATGGTGATAGCCGTCTATGTGCAGCAACCAAACGTGCTGTGGCACAAGTGCAATCTTATCCATTGCCTAAAGACCCAGACATTGTGAACTCACTGAAAGACATTAACTTAACTGTATCACCAGAGTAAAAGGACGAACTTGTGTTAAAGAAACTATTACTGAGTTTTGTTTTCTTAATAGCGACAAGCAGCCAGTTCGCACATGCGGCACTGGAGTTGGTTATTACAGACGGTATTAACTCTGCACGACCTATCGCTATTGTCCCTTTCCGTTGGGAAGGCGCGGGACCATTGCCACACGATGTATCAGCCGTTATCGCTTCTGACTTACAACGCAGTGGTAAATTCAGCCCGGTTGCAACAAGCAAAATGCCTCAAACGCCTTATAGCGAATCTGAGGTCAACTTTGATGCTTGGACTAACCTAGGCGTTGATTCATTGCTAACAGGTAGTATCACTAAAAATGCCGAAGGGCAGTATGTGGTGAACTACCAACTGATCGACATTGTTCGTGGTCAATTGACTAAAGGACAAAGCCGCGCACTAAGCGATGAAGGCCAATTGGTACTTTCTAAAGACCACGTGTTGTTCAACAAAAAAGCGACAGTGCCTGGTAAACGCTTGCGAGAGTATGCACACCGCATCTCTGACTTAGTGTATGAAGAACTCACCGGCGAAAAAGGGGCGTTCTTAACTCGTATCTCTTACGTGGTCGTTAACGACAAAGATAAATACCCGTACCAACTTCGTGTTGCTGACTACGATGGCTTTAACGAGCGTTTAGTTCTTCGTTCTAAGCAACCGCTCATGTCACCAGCATGGTCACCAGACGGTAAGAAACTTGCTTATGTGAGTTTCCAAAATGGCCAAGCGGAAATATTCATCATGAATATTTACACGGGTGAGCGTGAGAAAGTGACGTCATACCCTCGTCACAATGGTGCGCCAAGATTCTCACCAGATGGTAAAACATTGGCATTGGTATTGTCGAAAACAGGTAGCCTGCAGGTTTACACACTTGACCTTGCTAGCCGTAAGCTGACACAAATTACCCGTGGCCGTTCTAATAATACGGAACCATTCTGGCACCCAGATGGCAAGTCTCTTATTTTCACATCGGATCGTGGTGGTAAACCACAGATTTATAATGTAAATTTGTCAAATAATTCGACATCTCGTATTACTTGGCAAGGTAGCCAAAACTTAGGTGGCCAGATCACCCCTGATGGTCGATTCCTGATCATGGTGAATCGCAGTAACTCAGGTTTTAACTTGGCTAAGCAAGATTTGGAAACAGGTGCGGTTCAGGTACTAACAAAAACATTGTTAGATGAATCTCCAAGTATTGCACCGAATGGAGGTATGGTTATCTATAGCTCTATTTACAACAAAACTAACGTACTATCGATGGTTTCTATCGATGGCCGTTTTAAAGCTAGATTACCGGCAACCAACGGACGCGTAAGAGCGCCAGCGTGGTCACCGTTTCTCTAGTTAATTTGATACATTCTTTTAGCTATTGATAGTGTTAACTATTGTGGCAATTAACTATCTATAGCACTTAGTCGCTGTAGAAACTAAGTTTGATAACGTAAGGAAAAAAAGATGCAACTTAACAAAGTTCTTAAAGGCTTGATGATTGCACTACCAGTGATGGCAGTAACGGCATGTAGCTCAACTGATGAAGCAACATCTGCAACATCTGGTACAGAAAGCAACCAAACAACTTCAGGTTCAGAAGGCAACGTAGACACAACTGTTGTAACGCCAATTGACGCTAACGGTCAACTGTCTGAGCAAGAGCTTAAAGAGCAAGCGCTACGTGAAACTCAAACAATCTACTTCGCATTCGATAACTCTACTATCGCTGGCGATTACGAAGAAATGCTAGCAGCTCACGCAGCTTACCTAGTTAAAAACGTTGACATGAACGTTACTATCGAAGGTCACGCTGACGAGCGCGGTACTCCTGAGTACAACATCGCACTTGGCGAGCGCCGTGCACAAGCTGTAGCGAAATACCTACAAGCTCTAGGTGTTCAAGCTGACCAAATCTCTATCGTAAGCTACGGTGAAGAGAAGCCACTTCTTCTAGGTCAATCTGAAGATGTGTACGCTAAAAACCGTCGCGCAGTACTAGTTTACTAATTTTAGTAGACTATATAATTGAGGAATTGCCTCATGTTCAGTAACACAAAGCGAGTCATTTTGCTTTCGTTACTGGCAAGTGCAGCGAACACCACGTTCGCTGCACCAGCTCCAGTATCCGATCTCAATAGCACCGCAACCAATTCATCATCTTCCTCTCGATCAGCATCTAACGAATCAGATATTGAGCGTTTAGAGCGTCTGCTTCAAAATCGCAACCTCGTCCAACTTCAAATGCAACAGCAAATCGACGATATGGCACTGGAGATCAGTGAACTTCGCGGTGAGCTGGAACGAAATAGTTACGATATGAAGCAAATGCTAGAGCGTCAGCGTGAATTGTTCATTGAACTGGATCGCGTGAGAGGCGAGGTGAAAGCAGCAGGAACAGCAACGGTAGCAGTGGCGGTGGGCGAAGGCTCTAAAGACGCTTCTGGTACGTTTAGTACTGATGTGGATGAGCAAACCGCTTATCAAAATGCTGTAGATATGATTCTAAAGCAACGAGATTACACGGGTGCTATCGCAGCATTCCAAAAGTTTCAAAAAGACTTCCCAGATTCAACCTTCACACCTAACTCACATTACTGGTTAGGCCAGCTTTATTTCGCTAAGAAGCAAGATAAAGAAGCTGTGAAGAGCTTCGCTGCTGTTGTGTCTTACAAAGACTCAAACAAGCGAGCAGATGCACTGGTTAAGCTTGGTGACATAGCTGCGCGCAACAACAACGCGACGCAAGCTAAGAAATATTACCAACAAGTCGTAACCGAGTACCCAAACAGTGCTTCGGCTAAAGTGGCCAAAACCCACTTGTAAAACAAAATAGGGGTGCTTAGGCGCCTCTTTTTTATACCTGATTACTTCCGTTTGATGTTTACTTATCTTCTTTGTGGTGCCAACACGTCGCCTTGTTTATGCGTTTTAAGCATTAGCTAGCCACCGCTTGCAACCAATCCTTTTTGATCCCAATCGCTGTCCTGTGTAGAATACTCTAATTCTCGGAAGAAGTTGCGTAGAGCAAGAGCAATGAGTCATATACTAGATAAAATCGATACAGTTTACCCGTTTCCGCCTAAGCCAGTTCCATTGAGCGATGCTCAGAAACAGGCCCACATCGCAAACATCAAAAAACTACTTCAAGAAAAAGATGCAGTTCTAATTGCACACTACTACACCGATCCTGAAATTCAGGCTCTGGCAGAAGAAACTGGCGGTTTCGTTGGCGATTCATTAGAAATGGCTAAATTCGGTAACCGTCATTCAGCAAGCACTTTGATCATCGCTGGTGTTCGTTTCATGGGTGAGTCTGCAAAGATTCTTACTCCTGAAAAACGCATTCTAATGCCAACACTCGAAGCTGAATGTTCGCTTGATCTTGGTTGTCCGGCTGACAAATTTACAGAATTTTGTGATGCTCACCCTGACCACACCGTGGTTGTATACGCGAACACTTCAGCGGCTGTCAAAGCTCGTGCAGACTGGGTGGTTACGTCGAGCATCGCTTTAGAAATCGTTGAAAGCCTAGACGCTGAAGGCAAACCTATTATTTGGGGCCCAGACCGTCACCTAGGTTCTTACATCGCAAATCAAACCGGCGCTGACATGTTGCTTTGGCAAGGTGAGTGTATCGTTCATGATGAGTTCTCAGCTGATGCTTTGAAAAAAATGAAATCGGTATACCCAGAAGCGGCTATTTTGGTACACCCAGAATCACCAGCAAGCGTGGTTGAGCTGGCTGATGCTGTAGGCTCAACAAGCCAGCTGATCAAGAAAGCAAAAGAGCTGCCTCATCCACAGATGATTGTGGCGACAGACAAAGGTATCTTCTTCAAGATGCAGCAATTGGTTCCTGAAAAAGAGCTGATTGAAGCGCCGACAGCGGGTGCTGGTGCAACGTGTCGTAGCTGTGCACACTGTCCTTGGATGGCAATGAACGGCCTTGAAGCGATTGAAAACGCACTTGAGAATGGTGGTGAGCAACACGAAATCTTCGTTTCTGACGAGCTACGTGTAAAGTCTCTTATCCCTTTGAACCGCATGCTAGATTTCGCAGAGCAGTTAAATGTGCAGGTAAAAGGTAACGCGTAAGTCGTTCTTTTATCTAATCAACAAAAAAACCAGCCAATAGTGCTGGTTTTTTTGTGCCTGAGTATAGGCCGCTAATATCAATTTTGTGGTCATGTATCTTTTTCTTATGATACATCTTGTTGATATCGCGTATTTTTTCTAGCATGTAAGTAAGAACAAAGGATTTGAGGCTCGAATGATAATCTGGTTACAACTCAAACGTTGGGTCAAAGCAAATATCTTTGTTTTGAATGGAAAAAACTTACTGTTCACCTTCTTAGGCTACGTATTTCTGTCGTGGTCGAGTTTGTATTTAGCGGGTGAAACAGCTCTAACCAGCTCGTTTACCACGTTCGCTTACTACCTAGTAGTGACTGCGTCTACGGTGGGTTACGGTGATTTATCACCAACGACAGAGGCAGGACAATGGATAGTTATATTGTTTGTGATTCCGGGTGGACTGAGTCTTTTCGCGGCTTTGCTTGGTAAGGTAGCAACAGAAGGTGTTGAATATTGGCGAGCGGGCTTGCTAGGAAAAAGGAGAGTTAGAGTGGACAACCACATTTTGATGCTTGGATGGAATGAGCAAAGAACCATTCATCTCATCCGCATGCTACAACACGAAGAGACGGGTAAGAGACCAATCGTGTTATGCACTCGTTCAGATATCGAGAACCCGTTACCTGGTGAAATCAATTTCGTAAAAGTAAACAGCTACACCGATGGCAAAGAGATGGAGAAAACGGGCATTGAGTCTGCTAGTTGCATCTTGATTGATAACCCAGAAGACGATATTACTTTGTCTGCGGCGCTTTACTGCGCCAACCGAAACCCTAAGGCACACCTTCTTGTTTACTTTAAAGACGAAGCGCTGAGCGATTTATTGCACAAGCATTGCCCTAACTCAGAATGTATTCCAGCGGTGGGTGCTGAGATGTTAGCAAAGGCTGCGGTAGACCCAGGATCAAGTGCGCTTCATCAAGAGTTATTGAGCTCAACAAGAGGCATGACGCAGTATTCAACGTATTTCCCTGAAGACGCCGAGCCTGTCACCGTTGCGCCTATTTTCTCTGTGTTTAAAGAGAAGTATCAAGCAACGCTGATCGCGATTGATACGGGGAGTGGTATTGAACTCAACCCAGAATTAGACCAAGTGGTAAGTAGTGGCACTAAGCTGTTTTATATTGCTGATGAGCGCATTGATGACTTCGATTGGAAAGGCTTCTAAAGCCACTATTTTCACTTTGTCTGAAAACTAAAAAAGGCCTCATAATGAGGCCTTTTTGGCAGTATAAAACTCACTGTTATTGAGCTTCAGCCAGTGCAATACCACGTTGAGTTAGACCGCAAAGCATGACAGGAACAGCGTTAAAGATCTCTTCGAACTGCTCTAGGCCTTCGATGCCTTGCTCTGCAAGCGTAGCAATTGAAGTTTCTGGATCGTAAAGCATACTCAGTGAAAGTAATACGCCACCAACAAGCGCGTTGTCTTCGCTCTCTTCAGGCATTAGCGTTTCCCAATCATCACGAGCAATCTGCCAGCCTTGAAGCAAGCCTTCACAAAAATCACGAGCGGCAGTGTTAACCACTTCTTCGTCGTCTAATTGACAAGCTTCAGGCCAAACCCAAGTACCTTCAATCAGTTCTGGGCGAGTTTTATTCCAAAGTTCGATGATAACTTCAATGTAGCTTTCTAGCTGTTCACCATCCGTAAAAGGCGCGACTTCTTCGCCACCCCATAAGAACGGTAGCCACTCATGCGGGGTTAACACATTCGGTGCCGCTGCCATTGCAGTGACAAAACCCATTGTTTTGTGTTCTGTGATTAGCTTTCCTTCCAACTCTGGAAGCGCAAGAATATCTTGTAAAGTCAAAGTGAGGTACCGTAAAAGGGAACATATTTGCGCTTATAGTACCAATGAACTTGTGCCAATCAAGCTTCAATATAAAAAGGCTTGATGTCATGGATGATAAACACTAGGTTTAACAGAAAAGAAAACAATAAAAGAATTATGCAGATACGGTCGTCTTTAAAGAAAAAAAGCATGGTAGCGCTTGGATTATACCTTGCGATGTTTATTGCCATTGTCGGTAGTGTGACGTATTACGTCGTAGAATCCCCTGTGCGCGCCAAATTACAACAAAACCTCGACTTACGTACGCAACTATTATCCGCATTGATTACAGAGCCACTCAGCAGCTCTCAAGGCTTTGTTGATAGTTTAGTGGGATTTGCACAAGCGCATCGTAACGGTGATGACGTCACTCTGCTACTGAAGTCAATGCTGGCAGCGAGCGATGATACGATCGTTAGCGCAGGTATTTGGCCAGAGCCTTATGCGCTTGATTCTAAAAAGCTCCTTAATAGTCATTTTTTCAATAAAGCAGACGATGGCAAGATTGACCAGTTGTTTTCTTACAACAATCCTAAAAATACCCCGTATCAAGAAGAGTATTGGTACACCTCTGTAGCCAATAAAAAACAAGGAACGATCTCTTGGAGCGACGTGTATATTGATCCCTACACGCACGTACGGATGATCACTGCTTCATCCCCTTACTACTATGCAGGCGTTTTTTCCGGCGTTGCGACGGTGGATCTCTCGCTTGAAGAGCTGCTTGGCTTCATCAAGAACCACGCCGAAGAGTACAATCTTGGTATTATGCTCAGAGATAAACTCAATCAAGTGTTGGTGTCCCATAACTTCAATCTCGTTGAAGGGATCTACATCAGTAGCAATCAATTTGGTGACTTCGGTTGGCAAGTGGATGTGGTGAACTCCAAGTCACGGGTAGCGGACGAGGTGTTTCGTCAGGTAATGAGTATTGAGGGCGGTATTGTACCCTTGTTACTACTCTGTGTGATGGCGGGTTATTACTTACTTAACCGTTACTTAATCAGTCCAATCACCAACATTGCCACTCAAGTAAACAGTTCGAAGGCCGGTGAAGTGATTGACGTTGATTATTCAAGCCACGATGAGATCGGCCACCTGATTAAAACCTTCAATGAGAAGACGGTGTATCTCGAAGCTGAAAAAGTGAAAGCACAAGCATCTACCAATGCTAAAACCGCTTTCCTTGCGACCCTGTCACATGAAATTCGTACCCCTATGAATGGGGTGTTGGGTACTGCTCAGATCTTATTAAAAACACCTCTAAATTCTGAACAAGAGAAGCATCTCAAGAGTTTGTATGAGTCCGGCGATCATATGATGACCCTTCTCAACGAGATATTAGACTTCTCGAAGATCGAGCAGGGTAGATTGGATCTTGATGAAACACGTTTCCCGCTTGATTCGATCATCGGCAGTATTAACAGTGTTTACTACACATTGTCTTCCGAGAAAGGGCTTCAATTCAAAGTGTACTCTGAGGTGCCTTCTGGTCGTTGGTACTTCTCAGATAAAGCCCGCCTTCGCCAAATTTTGTTTAATTTATTGAACAACGCAGTGAAGTTTACCTCCAGAGGCTTTGTTGAGGTGTACCTTAAAGAAGTCGTAGACGGGAGTGACACCTATCTTAGTATTCGAGTTCGTGATACAGGAATTGGTATCTCTAAAGAAGCTCAAAAGCGTATTTTTAAACCGTTTGAACAAGCGGAGTCTTCCACTACAAGGCGTTTTGGCGGTACTGGTCTTGGCTTAGCGATTGTGAAGAAAATTGCCCAACTGATGGATGGCAGTATCACCGTTACCAGTGAAGAGGGGATAGGCACTAGCTTTGATGTTCGCTTGAAGATTCAGCCATGTCAGCCTGGTGAAATAGAGAGCTTGCCACACAAGAAACTGGACTACTCCGGCTTAAAAGTATTGATTGTTGAGGACAACCGAACTAACACGGTGATCATTGAAACTTTCATGAGCAGTAAAGGATTCATTTGTAAGAGCGTCGAGAATGGTGAGTTAGCGATACAAGCCGCGGTTGCTGAGCGCTTTGATTTGATACTCATGGATAACCATATGCCAGTGATGGATGGTGTTGAATCAACCACTGCTATTCGTGCTTTGATAGGTGATGTGTCATCGGTATTGGTGTTTGGTTGTACGGCTGATGTCTTTAAAGAGACTCGCGAGCGTATGCTGGGGGCGGGTGTGGATTATATTATCGCTAAGCCGATTGATGAGCGTGAACTGGATGATGCCTTGTTCCGCTATTCAAATAAGCTTTACCAATACCATGACGTAAAAGCGGATGAGCTCGAAAGCCAAGACGTAAAACAACACGATTCAAAAAGTACAAGCGAGTCATTGCCTAAACCTGATCTTCGCAACAAAGATAACACTGAAGAGCTATTAGTGACGCTGTATGTGGCGCTAGAAGACAACAACCTAGAACTGATTCAATTTGCACTAGAGAGTCTACGTGTCCACGTTGAACCTATGAACAACGCTGAACTTACTTATCAAGTCGATAAAGCGTTAGAGCAGGTTTCTTTAGGATCACCACCTACACAAGATGTCATTAATATCATTACTGTAAATCTACCGATGGCTTAAATGTTGTTTAATTACGGTAAGTAAATGACGAATCGTCCAATATTTGACCTTGGTTTGATTTTTTGGTGGAAGCTACTGCTTTTGAAGAGGTTTTTGGTTGTTAATTTACAACTTGATTTTTAATTTGGAATGTATGACTGCTAATCTTATGATTTAATAGCGACATTATCTGGTAGGGTGTAAATACACCCTGTTTATATGTTGCTAATTCACTCAATAGGCAGTGATATATTTTAGGTTTGGCGTCAATGAAGTCTCGTGGTCCATTTTGTATTCGAAACGCAGCTGCGGATACATTTGCTATGGTCGTTTTCTGTTTTATTTCAGGCATGATTGTAGAAGTGTTTATTTCTGGTATGACGTTTGAGCAATCTCTTGCTTCTCGAACGTTATCTATTCCGGTAAACATTGCTATCGCTTGGCCTTATGGCGTTTTTCGTGATTGGTTCTTGCGCAATGGTGCTAAACTTTCACAAAGCTCATTGATGAAAAATTTGTCTGATTTGATGGCATACGTGTTATTCCAGTCTCCTGTGTATGCAGGTATTTTGTTGGCAGTAGGTGCTTCAGGCGACCAGATCGTGACGGCTGTAACCAGTAATGCAGTTATCTCGTGCGGTATGGGCGTACTTTACGGCTACTTCCTAGATATGTGTCGTAAATGGTTTCGAGTTCCAGGCTACTATCAACAAGCTTAAGAAAAGCAACAAGCGTAAGTGTAGTGAAAGAATGAAATTTGGTTTGTTTTTGATCTAATGAGTTAATTTGTAATCGAACAAACCGAAAAAGGCACTTTTTTTGAGAATGCCCCTTGACCAAAGCAAGCAGAATCAATAAAGTAGCGCCTCGTTGAGTGACATGCTCAACACACAATTTGTGGAAGGATGGCTGAGTGGCTTAAGGCGCTCGCCTGGAAAGCGAGTATACGTTTATAGCGTATCTGGGGTTCAAATCCCCATCCTTCCACCACTATTCAAAACCCTAGCAGAAATGCTGGGGTTTTCTCGTTTTAGAGCCCCTATATTCCACCTCACCTGTATATCTCCCTAGTATCTGTTCCTTTAATCATTTCTTTATAGTTATTACCTCTATTAATACCGTCGCAGAATCAACCATATTAGGTGTTTTTATCATCGATAATCGCTTGATTTTTTGGCATGAATCTAGATTATTAATAGTACGCAATATTATGAATAATCTAACTATTAGGAATCCATAGTCCCATGACAGAAACCCTAGTTTCTCCAATGCTCTCTTTTACGATCGCGATTTCGTTACTGTTTATCGGTAAAGGTTTGATTGAGCGATCTGAAGTATTAAGAAAGTATTCACTGCCAGAGCCTGTGATTGGTGGCTTTGTCTGCGCAGCGACCGTAGCAGCGCTTTACTATATTTTTGAAATCCAAATCACCTTTAGTCTAGATGTCAGAGACTTTTTGCTGCTTTACTTTTTTGCTGGTATTGGACTTCAAGCGGATATTAAGACTTTAGTTAAGGGCGGGCGGCCGTTGTTTATCCTGCTTTGTCTCGCTTCGACTTTTATTGTCCTTCAAAACGTTGTTGGCATGGCTGTCGCGTCGGGTTTTGGTATGGACGCGAAAGCGGGTTTGTTGTCAGGATCTATCAGTCTAATTGGCGGTGTTGGTACGACACTAGCGTGGGCGCCAATGTTTGTGGAAGAGTTTGGTATTGCTAACGCGCTAGAGCTCGGTGTGGCTTCCAACACGGTTGGTTTGATTGCAGCGTGTGTGATTGGTGGTCCGATTGCCAACTACCTACTCAATAAACACAAAGTGAGCCCTTCTAATGAAGAAGAGGTGACGGTTGGTGCATACCAAGAGAGTGAGACAAAAACAGAGCTAAGCCACTATGGCGTTCTGTGGGCATGGTTGATTCTAAACCTGACACTTATGTTGGGTTATAGCTTAAGTGAAGTTATTGACTCAATGGGGTTGAAACTGCCGTTATTCGTTAGCTGTTTGATCGCAGGTATCTTAATCGGAAACGTCGGTCGCGCACTGTTTAAGAAGCGTCGTACACAAGAGAAAATCGCTCAAGGCCGCAAAGGCTTAGCGATGATCTCTGACATCTGTTTGGGTATGTTCTTGACCATGGCCTTGATGGGACTGCGTATCTGGGATCTTGATGGGTTGTTTGGCTATATCTCTGTGGTCATGAGTATCCAGATCTTGCTTTCACTTCTGTTTACGATATTCGTCGTTTATTACTTGATGGGACGAAACTACGACTCTGTGGTGATATGCTCAGGCTTCGGTGGTATCACTTTAGGCTCGACTGCGACAGCAATTGTTAACATGACAGCCGTAACTCACCGCTATGGCGCAAGCCCACAAGCATTTATCGTGGTGCCATTAGTGTGTGGTTTCTTTGTCGATCTGATCAACGCGCTAGTGATTAGTTTCTTTGTTGGTCTGTAAGTGAAGTGACGGGTTGTTAACTGCTTGAGACTAGCACCTGATTCATGACCATAAAGGCGATGACGAAAGTCGTCGCCTTTGTTTTATCTACAGCAAGCTAAAAAAACACCTATATCAGCCTTTGATGTAGTGGCTTGAAGTGACTCGGTGCACAAGTTAGTAAGCTCAGTTACGAACTTGATAAATTGGAATACATGTTGCTACTCAATTTGTGAGACGCTTGATTAAGTGTTAGTTAAATCACAAGGAAGTTGAATGCACCACTTTAATATCCGCGCGCTGGAATACCTTAATGCTTTATCGAAATATGGGTCGTTACGTAAGGCATCTAAGATGATGAATGTTGACCCCGCGGCAATGAGTAGAATGTTGACACAGCTTGAAGCGCAAGCGGAAATCAAAGTATGGGAACGCAACAATCGTCAATCACTGCTGACTGAGGCGGGCAACGAACTGTTGAATTACTACCGTTCTATTGTTCGTAGTGAAACGGCGGTACTGGCTCGTCTAACTAAGTTGAAAAACCTCAAGGGCGGCAATGTCAGTATTGCCATCGGTGAAGGATTTATTACCAACTTGGTGTCAAAGCCTATGCAAACCTTCATGGCTCGATACCCTGATATTAACCTTTCTATTGAGATTGCTGGTGCATTGGATGCAGTCAAGATGTTGGAAGATCAACAAATCGATTTCGCGATCACCTATGCGTCTGCACCTCACCCTAAACTACACTCCCACGTTGAACGCAGTCATCCGCTCGAATTGATTGCTCCGAAGGGGCACTTTCTTACGATGAAAGAAGCGCCTGTGGTCATGCAAGATATTCAAGACGCTTCTCTCGCCTTGATCGATAACTCGACCGGTATGGGGAGGCTCGTAAAGCAGGCCGAACAAATCTCCCACCTTACCTTGCAGCCAAAGCTTCAAACCAATTCGGTGACCGCACTGACTAACTTTGTTTCAGCTGGATTAGGCGTAACTTTTATGCCTAAGCTCACTGTGATCGATGAGATCAAGTCAGGACAGATTGAAGTGGTTGCGACCGAGTTGGAGATGCTATCGAAGGCGACGGTGAAAGTTCAATCTTTGAAAGGTCGCGCTCTCACGCTACAGGCCGAAACCTTGTTAGATTTCTTACTTGAAAATGCTACTTTCTTGAGTCATGACGCTTACAATATCTAGGCTTAATCGATTTATTTAGCGAGGCCTCCTAAGCTCCCAAATACCGCCAATATCACAGTTTCAAACTGCCGAATTAGTTTTTAATTAGAATTGACATTTTATCAACACCATCTCTATTGTTAAGTCAACACGTGCGGAATAAGTTACAAATCATTAACGAAACGAGTTTTAGACTGACAGCTGTGTTCGGCAGATTTTGGCCTTGTCGGACATTAGGGGAAGAGAATGGAAGTAATTGTGATTGGCAGCGGTGTTATTGGCTTGACCAGTGCTTGGTATCTGGCGAAAGAGGGCCACTCGGTGACGGTTATTGATCGTCAAGATAGTAGTGGCAAGGAAACCAGCTTTGCGAATGCAGGGCAGATTTCTTACGGCTATTCTTCACCATGGGCGGCGCCTGGGATTCCGTTGAAAGCAATGAAATGGCTTACCCAAGAGCACGCTCCTTTAAAAGTGAAACCGTCACTTTCTCCGGAATTAGTTACTTGGGCGAGTAAGATGCTGGCCAACTGTAATGAAGCCAAGTACGCCGTGAATAAGTCACGCATGTTAAGAGTGGCAAACTTCAGTCGAGAGTGTCTCACTCATCTAAGAACCAGTGAAGATTTGGCTTATGAGGGCAGGCAGAAAGGCACCTTGCAAGTATTCCGAAGCGAGAAGCAACTCGATGCGATTCAGCAGGATATGAAGCTATTAACAGAGAGTGGAATCAAACACTCGCTGTTTGATGTTGAACAGTGTCTATCAGTGGAGTCGGGTTTAGCGGACGTTAAAGACAAACTGGTGGGCGGCTTATATTTACCTCATGATGAAACCGGTGATTGTCATCAGTTCTGTTTAGCGCTGACTGAGAAGGCCAAGCAACTTGGTGTTAGGTTCGTGTTTGATACTGAAGTGGTAAGTTTGAATCATCAGAATCAAAACATCGAGAGTATTACAACGACTCAAGGTGTATTCAAAGCGGACGCTTACGTAGTTGCATCAGGCAGTTATTCTCGAGGTCTGTTGAGACAAGTCGACTTGTCGATCCCGGTTTATCCAGTTAAAGGTTATTCACTAACACTACCGATCGTGAATGCAGATAAGTCACCAACCTCGACTATTATGGATGAAACCTACAAGGTAGCGATGACGCGATTTGATGATCGTATTCGCATTGCAGGGACGGCAGAACTTGCAGGTTTCAATTACCTGATTCCAGAAAAACGCAAAGCCACGATTGATATGGTGATAAAAGATCTTTTCCCACAGGCGGGGGATTTCTCTAAGGCAGAATACTGGACAGGGTTAAGGCCAATGACACCAGATGGTACGCCTATAATCGGCGAGACGCCTATCAAGAATCTATTTACCAATACAGGCCATGGAACATTAGGTTGGACAATGGCATGTGGCTCAGGAAAGATCTTGGCAAGCGTGGTCAGTGGCTCAGCCAGTGATATTAAAACTGATGACTTAAGTATCCATCGCTATATGTAAAAGCAAGCCGTTAGCTATCTTGCCTATGGCTTGATGATAGCGACATTAGGAGCATAAATAGGATGCTCCTAATGTTGTAAATCTAGGTGCATGGTTTTAAGTTTCTTCTATTTATAATCACGAGATGAATTGAGACTTAAATGACCTTAGCTCTGGCGGTAGCTCCTTATTTACCAGGTTAATAGCTTTACGATGTTCTAATCCAATGGATCTCACTACGTCCCCAAAATGTTGGTTAAATAGTGAATCAAACTTACCGCTGAGCATGTGTTCTTGCAGTTTGTCATCCAGTAATTGAGCTAGTTGTGCTTTGTCTGGGTGGACATAGAAGACCAGTGGAAGAGGGTAATAAAGCACAATACTTTTTTCTATGACTAACCCATTCAGAGAATTGGTGTGTTCTTGGTAGATGCTTTCTACTTCATTGGCACCGAGTGACACATAATCACATTTTTTATCTGAGAGAAGTTTAAGAGTCTCTGGTAACGTTCCTTGCTCTAGTACTCGATATCCATTTGCTCTAAACAGCTCAGCATCAGCCCATGTGGCAGGAATTCCAGCGATAAGTGATTTCAGTTTATTGCTGTTGATATTATGGAATGTGGGTTGATCTTGTTCCCTAATTATTAGGATACGGTGCCCTAGTAAGCCTTTACAAATTGGAGAGTTGAGTTTGATTGTAGGCTTATCCGCAAATTTACGGTTTCCCGCCACCGTGACGAGTACATCATAATTCTTGCGGAATATATTTCCTTCATCCTCAGCCCTTGGAAAGTCAGTATTATCGCTGTGAACGACAATAGGTTCGTTCGGATCCCAATTCAACAAGCTATGAATTAGCTCCAACTCATAGTGCTGTCTTTTACCTGATTTATTGCCATTCCAAAAGTTAAACATAGTTGTCCTAAGGGGTAACTTACATTTCATGACTGGTATGCTGACATAGGTTCGGCACTCAAGAAAGCGCTTTCTTTTGTTTTTGAGAGAACCATATATAGATACAGTTTATGAATGTTGGGAATCATGATGGAAAGGCTATTTTAAAGAAAGCACATAAGTTTATTGATGGGTGAGAGATTCGATGATTAGGGAAGACGATGGAGTACCATTGGTGGATTTTAACTTATTGTTTTTAATTTATTTTTCGTGTTAGTAAACAATTAATGTGACGAATGGCACTGTTGTGTATTTCTATTCTCAATCTATTCTAAATTTGTGATCTATGGTTCGTTTCACCGAAATGTAAGTTGAAGAATCATTCTATCGGCTTATTATTCACCTAAAGAAAGCGGTTTCTTGATGCAAGTAGCCGATAGTGAATACGAAAACACCCCCTTTTTTTAAAGTTAAAAGAAAGCGCTTTCTTTCTGGTTATTATCATTAAAAGGACAACGTGATGCACAAAAAGACATTGATTGCTTCGCTCGCCATTGGAGCTTTATTCGGAGCCTCTGTACAAGCAGATGAAGTTAAGCAGGGTGGTACACTAACGGTGCCAATTATCAATACTGGCTTTGTTGAAAACTTTAACCCTTATACAACTAAAGACTTACTGCATGGGGTAATGTTTGAGCCATTGGTCGTATTCAACAACATGACAGGTGATGTTGATTATCGCCTGGCTGAGTCGGTTGAGTATTCAACTGACCTGAAAACATTGACGCTTAAGTTACGAGAGAATTTGAAGTGGTCTGATGGTTCAAAGTTAACTGCAGACGACGTTGTTTTTAGCTTTATGTTGACTAAAGAGGCACCAGCTTTTGACCAGAAAGGTATTTGGTCTTCAGGTAACTTAAAAGAAATCAAATCTATTGACGCGCGAACTGTCGTGTTTGAGCTGACGGAAGCGGATTCTACATTTGCTTGGAACTTAGAGCGCTACCATATTGTACCAAAGCATATTTGGTCGAAAGTTGAAGAGCTGACAACGTTTACCAACCTTAACCCGGTAGGTAGTGGCCCAATGACGACGGTTAAATACATTAAACCGCAACAGATGGAGCTGTGCCGAAACCCAAATTACTATTTAGAAAATAGACCTTATTTAGATTGCATCAACTTCCGTTCTTACAATGACAACTCTCAGATCCAACCTGCCTTAATCAAAGGTGAGATTGATTGGGGTTCAAATTTTATTGCTGACGTTGAGTCAACATTTGTCGATATGGATAAAGAAAATAACCATTTTTGGTATCCAGCGAATGATGCGATCCACCTTTACGTAAATACCAAAGAAGCGCCATTTGATGACCTAAGAGTACGACAAGCACTTTCTATGGCACTTGATCGTGAAACCATCGTTGATATTGCTGCCTACGGTTATCCGACTGCAAACTTCAATGCTGGTGGCATCGGTGAGCTATACGAAACGCACATTGATAAAAATGTATCTAAGAAATATGGCTATCTAACTAAGTACGATGTTGAAAGAGCAAACGCTTTACTTGATGAAGCGGGCTTAGTTGACAAAAACGGTGATGGATTCCGCGACAAAGCAAACGGGGAAACGGTTGAGTTTGATATTGAGGTTGTAAACGGTTGGACCGACTGGATCCAAGTGGTTCAGATGGTATCTGAATACTTTGAAGAAGTGGGTGTGAAAGCAAACGTTAAGACCGTGGATTGGGCGGTATATGACAGCAATTTGAAAGAAAGCAAATATACCATGTCAATTAACTGGTCAATGGTAGCGACAAATCCAATCTTGGCGTACCAAGAGTACTTCTCAACGTCTCGAATCGGAAAAACTTGGCATGCTGGTCACGGTGTTAATTCACCAGAAATCGACGCATTGATCGACAGCTTCGGCAAAATTGGTGATGCAGAGCAGCAAGAGAAAGTGTTGAGTGAACTTCAGGAGTTTACCGCTGAAAACCTTCCCTTTATCCCTCTATTTTCTAACCCAACTTGGTTCCAATACAGTACTAAACATATTGTTGGTTGGCCAAGTGAAAAAGACCCATACGTACAGCCAGTATGGTACGACGGTGGTAAGAGAGTAATTATTCTCAACAATCTACACCTTAAGTAAGTTATTTTTGAGAGGGCTACAGCTTAGGTTGTAGCCCCTAGGTTAAAAGATTTTTATGTCGTTTTTAATTCGCCGATTTGGCTTCTATTTTACCGCTTTCTTAATCGCTATATCGTTTAATTTCATGTTGCCTCGCCTAATGCCAGGTGATCCTGTTGATGCTCTTTTCGCTGCAGCTCAAGGTCGAA
Organism: Vibrio satsumensis; assembly: GCF_050337435.1. NCBI lineage: Bacteria > Pseudomonadati > Pseudomonadota > Gammaproteobacteria > Vibrionales > Vibrionaceae > Vibrio > Vibrio satsumensis. The sequence goes on from NZ_JAKJSX010000009.1 coordinate 36,568, forward strand.
TGGATCCTGCTCAAATGGATGCTGTTCGAGAAATGTACGGTTTTGTTGATGGCAATGTTTTCGAACAGTACTTCGCTTATATGAAAAGCGTATTTACTCTGGATTTGGGGCCATCAGTACTTATGTTTCCTGTAAGTGTCTCAGATGTCCTTGCTATGGCACTGCCGTGGACTATGTTTCTCGCGCTTGGTTCGTTGATTGTCGCTCTCATCATTGGTGTCAGTATTGGTACGTATGCATCGTATCGACGTGAAGGGCTATTTGGACAAATTGTTCCGCCAGTTTTGGCATTTATTAGTAATTTCCCGTACATCGTGACCGCGTTACTGTTGTTCTATTTCTTCGGTTTAAAACTTGAACTATTGCCTTTGGCATACACCTATGACCCATCGTTAGAGCCAGGTTTTACATGGGAGTTTATTTCTAGTGTGGCCAAACACGCTGTGTTGCCTATGGGCTCAATGGTCTTGGTTGGTATCGCAACATGGGTCTTCAATATGCGTAATGCGATGATCAACGTGTTGGGTGAGGATTACGTAACGATGGCAGAGGCCAAAGGCTTGAGTAGTTATCGTGTTATGTCTCGCTATGCTGGTCGAAATGCCATCCTTCCTGTTGCGACCGCTATTGCAATGGCAATCGGATTCTCATTCGCAGGTTCAATCATGACCGAAGTGGTTTTTAACTACCAAGGCTTGGGGAACATCCTTCTTAAAGGCATCGTTGCTCGTGATTACCCACTTATCCAAGCCATTCTTCTTATCTTGGTGACAGCGGTACTAACCGCTAACTTTATTGCCGACCTCCTATATGTCTGGCTTGACCCTAGAATCTCGAATTGAGGCGCATGATGGATAATTTAATGGACACTCAAAAAACCGCTAACCAGCCGAATATGCCAGTACGTGAGCCAAAATGGTCGTGGAAAAACGTAAAGAAAACTCTCGGTAAAGCTTACGCATTTTTCTACGGTAACCCCCCGGCCATTATAGGTACTTTTTTACTTACGATTGTCTTAGCCGGGGCGTTATTTGCACCTGTATTATCGACTCATAACCCAGAAAAGCGCGTAGCACGTCCACATGTTGCACCAAGCTCTGAGCATATTATGGGCACGACTCGTAGCGGACGTGATGTATATAGCCAGGTTCTATTTGGAGCAAGAAAGTCGCTTACTGTTGCGATCTCTGCGGGCGTAATAGCCATGACAATAGCAGTGCTAGTTGGGGTTTCATCTGGTTACTTTGGTGGAAAAGTCGATGAACGCTTGAACTTCATTACTAACGTATTTCTTGTGTTTCCACAATTACCCTTGCTGATTGTTCTCGCCGCATTCTTAGGGCAGGTCGGTTCGCTGGTTATTACCGTGTTGTTAGGAATAACCTCCTGGCCTTGGGGGGCTAGGGTGATTCGTGCACAGACCATGGCAATTAGAAGCAAAGAGTTCATCATTTCTGCAGAGGTGATGGGGGAATCAAAAATCCGCATTATTTTAGTCGAGATCTTACCAAACTTAGTTTCGATTGTTTTTGGTGGCTTCCTAGGCACGGTTATCTACGCAATGGGCTCCGAAGCTGGTCTAGGTATTTTAGGTTTAGGTGATGCAACAGAGGTGAGTTGGGGCTCTATGTTGTATTGGGCACAGACCTCTTCATCGTTATATACCGGTGCATGGTGGGAAATGCTGGTGCCTGCACTAGCGTTAGCGATTACTGGTGGTGGACTCGCATTGATTAACATGTCTATTGACCAAGTGAGCAACCCTAAATTACGTACGGGCCCACACATCAAACTGTGGCACAAACTTAAAAAAGAAGCAGATAAACGCCGAGGCCTATAATGAGCAATCTATTAGAAATTAATAACCTGTGTGTTGATTACGTTTCTCCTAATGGCGTAGCAAGAGCCGTTAATGACGTTAGTATTTCCATTGCGCCCGGTGAAACGCTCGGTATTGCCGGTGAATCTGGTTGCGGTAAAAGTACATTGGCTTTTGCTATATCACGCTTACATAAAGCACCAGCGCTTATCTCTGAGGGTGAAATACTCTACAAAGGGCAGGATGTTTTAAAGATGAATAACAAGCAGTTACGTGACTTCCGTTGGAATGACGTTTCTATTGTTTTTCAAAGCGCAATGAATTCACTTAATCCCGTTATTACCATCGGTGAGCAGCTAACGGACGTTATTCTAGCGCACAAAAAAATACCTTATAAACAGGCTCACGATCGTGCGGTCGAGCTGTTAGGAACCGTTGGGATTCATGGCGATAGAATGTCGAGCTTTCCCCATCAACTGAGTGGAGGGATGCGTCAGCGAGTTGTTATTGCGATTGCTTTGGCGCTGGAACCTAAATTGATCATCATGGATGAGCCAACAACGGCACTTGATGTGGTGGTCGAACGTGAAATCTTGAATGAACTGTATGAGCTGAAGAGTAAGTTTGGATTCTCTATTCTGTTTATTAGTCACGACTTAAGCCTAATGGGCGAAATCGCTGATCGAATTGGCGTGATGTATGCGGGTAACCTTATCGAATTAGGTGATGCGAAAACGGTATTTAGTGAACCTAAGCATCCTTATACAAAAGGGCTTATCTCTTCATTTCCGACTATTCATGGGCCAAAAGAACGTCTATACGGGATCCCTGGGAATCCTGTCAACCTTTTGGATACACCTCAAGGATGTAACTTCCAAGAGCGATGTGGCGAATGCATTTCAATGTGCATTAAAAGTGAGCCTCGTTTGGGCGCTATTGCGACCGGGCATCACGTATCTTGTCACCTAGTTTGAGCGAAAGATTATGAATACTTTAAAGAACGTTGATAAAAGCGAAGTTATCTTATCAGTTAAGAATTTGGTAAAAGATTTCCCACTTGGCCAGTCAGTCAAAAGCAATATGATGCGAGCCGTAAATGATGTTTCATTTGATCTACGTAAAGGAGAAGCATTAGCGATTGTTGGTGAATCTGGCTCAGGGAAAAGCACTGGAGCTCGAATTCTTACCCGAATTTACGATAAGACGGCTGGAGATATCGAATTCAAAGGTGAGCCTCTGTCTGACTATATTGAAAAATATGGTGAGCTTGAATATGCACGCCAAGTGCAAATGATTTTTCAAGACCCGTTTGGCTCGCTGAATCCTGTACACACGATTTACCACCATATTGCGCGACCTTTACTTATCCATAAACGAGCAGAAAAAGAAGCGATTCCGAACCTTGTTTATGAATTGCTCGAAATGGTTGGGCTAACACCAGTTAAAGAGACCGCAGAGAAGTACCCGCATGAACTAAGTGGTGGACAACGACAGCGTGTCGCAATTGCACGTGCAATTGCTGTTAGCCCGGAAGTTATCCTAGCTGATGAACCTATCTCTATGCTTGATGTGTCTGTGCGATTAGGAATCCTAAACCTAATGGCTGACTTGAAAGATAAGCATGGTATTTCGTTCATGTACATCACTCATGACATTGCGACGGCGCGTTATTTTGCTGAGAAAACGGCGGTGATGTATGTAGGACATATGGTCGAATGGGGCAATAGCGACAACGTCACTCAGAACCCGCAACATCCGTATTCTCAGTTGTTGTTGTCAGCTGTGCCAGAAGTCGGTAAATCGGGCAAGCGTGACATGAACGTGAAAAAAGGCGATATCCCTTCTTGGAAGCCAAGTAGCGTAGGTTGCCCGTTCGCAAGCCGTTGTATGAAAGCTGACAAACTTTGCACGCAATCAATACCAGAACCGACTCAAATTGCAGAAGAGCATTTTGCTCGTTGTCATCATTTGTAAACTTTAAATCCTTTTTGAAACGAAAAAGAAAGCGCTTTCAAAACTTAAGTGTAAGAATTTTTGGAATTTTGATATGAAACAAGACTACAACTTAACACCAGAGGTCGATGGCAAGTTCGTTGATTTAGATGGTGAGCGTTACTACCAAATCTCTAATGTTGACCAAATGACGCCATTCTTTATTAGCGTTGTATCGTCGAGCGATCACTGGTTATTTATTTCATCAACAGGCAGCCTTTCAGCTGGACGCATTCGTCCGGAAAATGCGCTTTTTCCTTACAAGTCTGTTGACCATATTCATGAAAATGCGGAAAACACCGGCTCAAAATCCATCTTCCGTATTGAACATGGCGACAAGGTTGTACTTTGGGAACCGTTTAATACATTCCATGATGGTATTTTTGATGTTGAACGCAATCTTTATAAAAATACGATTGGAGACAAAATCGTATTTGAAGAGATAAACCATACTTTGCAACTACAGTTCCAATACAGCTGGAATACGAGTGAAAAATACGGATTTATTCGTCGTTCAAAACTGACCAATCTAGCGAGCTTCGAGCGTAAAGTCGAAGCACTAGATGGCTTACAAAATATACTTCCTTCAGGTGCTCCGTTATCAGCTCTTCAAACAAGAAGTGCATTAGTTGATGCGTACAAGTGGAATGAACAAGTTGATGGTAGTTCATTGGCTCTGTTCAGCATGTATGCGAAATTGAGTGATAGAGCCGACCCTGCTGAATCTTTGCTAGCGACGACAGTCTTCAGCTTAGAAACGGAAAGCAGCCAAATTTTATTGACGAGTGCTCAAGTTAATGCGTTCAGAAAAGGTCGAGCGGTTAAAAGTGAACCTTTAACGAAAGGGATTAGAGGAAGTTATTTAGTTCATAAGTCTCTGACGCTGCGAGCACATCAAACCAAAGTTTGGTCGATTGTCGCTGATATAGACAAGACTCATTCCGATATCTGTCAGCTTCAATCTGAGCTCTCTGTTCCTGCTAACCTAGCACTAGCTTTAGAAAAGAGCATTGCAGATAATCAAAATGAATTAATCACATTAATGTCTGGTGCGGATGCGTGGCAAATAACAGCCGAAGAAAATACCAGCGTTCACCATTATGCCAATGTGTTGTTCAATAACATGCGTGGTGGCGTGTTTGAAAACGGCTATATGTTAGAAAAGGCTGACGTAGTTAAAACTATGGAAAAGGCCAACTCTCAGGTAGCAGGCCGCCATCAAGACTTTTTTGATCAGTTAGGGGATGTTTTCAGCCATTCCGAATTAGTTTCGCGCGCTAAAGCGACAGGAGATTCTCAATTAGTTCGATTGAGCTACGAGTATCTACCGCTTACTTTTGGACGTCGTCATGGTGACCCTAGTCGCCCTTGGAACCACTATGAGATTAAGCTCAAAGATGAAAATGGCGAACGCTTACTTTCTTATCAAGGCAACTGGCGTGATATTTTCCAAAACTGGGAAGCGATGGCACTTAGTTATCCAGGGTTCATCAAATCATTCATCTCTAAGTTTGTTAATGCTTCAACGGTAGATGGCTACAATCCGTATCGAATTACTAAAGATGGTGTAGATTGGGAACTGTTAGAGGCGGATGATCCTTGGAGTAATATTGGTTACTGGGGCGATCATCAAATCATCTATCTATTAAAATTCCTTGAGTTGGCAGACAAATTTGAGCAAGGCGACCTTATCGAATTACTAGAAAGTGACATTTTTAGTTATGCCAATGTGCCTTACGAGCTTTGTGGAGTTCAAGGTCTCTTTGACAACCCTAAAGATACCGTAGAGTTCAACCAAGTTCTGCAGGAATTGACAGAGCAACGTGTCAAGAGCTTAGGCAGTGACGGTCGCTTGTTGATGACGGGTGACCAAGAAGTTTATATGGTCAACTTAATGGAGAAGATACTCGTCCCTTTGTTGGCGAAATTGAGTAACTTAGTGCTTGATGGTGGTATTTGGCTCAATACACAACGTCCAGAATGGAATGATGCAAACAACGCTATCGTTGGCAACGGCCTCTCAATGGTAACCTTGTACTACATGCGTCGCTATGTTGCCTTTATGCTGCGTTTGTTAGAGAAGTCACCATCTTCATACAGTATTTCCAAAGAAGTGTTTGAGTGGATGTCTTCTGTTACACAGATCGTTTCAGAGGCAAATACAGAGATTCGTCAAGATACGGTAACTCGTCAAACTCGTAAAGCAATGCTGACTAAGCTGGCTAAATCCGCTGCTAATTATCGTGAGCGCGTGTACCGAGTAAATGGATTCTCAGGGAAAACGAAAGTTGAGAAAGAAGCGATTGTTCAATTGATGGGCGCGAGCTTAAAAGTCCTAGATTCTACGATTACAAACAACTTGCGTGAAGATGGTTTGTACAATGCGTATAACATCTTGAGTTGTTCTGGTGAGAGCTTAATGGTTGAAGAGCTTTACCCGATGCTAGAAGGGCAAGTTGCAGTATTAAGTTCGGGTCTATTATCACCTAAACAAGCGGTTGAGTTGTTGGATAAATTGTTTGCCAGTGACATGTATCGTGCTGATCAAAACAGCTTCATGCTTTACCCTGACCGTGAGCTGGCTTCTTTTATGGATAAAAACTGTTTAGACGCTAAAGACATTGATCAGAGCAAATTGTTAAGCATGATGGTTGTTGCCAAAGATAACCGATTAGTAAACCAAGACAGCAAAGGTTCTTACCACTTCAATTCAAGTTTTGAAAACAAAGGTTTCCTTCAGGCTGCGATTGATGAAATTAAAGCCGATTACCCGTCAATTAGTGATGATGAATTTTGTCATGTATCTAGTTTGTATGAGCGTGTATTCAACCATAAAGCCTTTACTGGACGTTCGGGAACCATGTTTGGTTATGAAGGTTTAGGTTGTATCTATTGGCATATGGTTTCTAAGTTGCTGCTAGCTGTGCAAGAAAACTATCAGCATGCTTGGAGTATGGATTCTAATAGCCAGGAAACTCTTAAATTAGCGGATTACTATTACAAAGTGAGAGCCGGTATTGGTTTCAACAAAACGCCGGAAAACTACGGTGCGTTTCCGACGGATCCGTATTCTCATACGCCAAAGCACTCTGGAGCACAGCAGCCAGGGATGACAGGGCAAGTTAAGGAAGAAGTGATTACCCGTTTTGGCGAGCTAGGTCTAGAGGTCGTTGATGGAACAATTGTAATTAACCCTTCACTTCTTAGTCCTAAAGAGTTCTTACAAAAAGCGGCGACTTTTGACTGCCAAAATATTGAAGGACAAATGCAGAGCTTTATTGTTCAGGCTGGGCAACTGGCTTTTACTTACTGTCAGGTACCATTTATTTACCAACTCAATGATGAGCCAACACAGGGTATTGAAGTTCAGTTTAAAGACGGAACAAGTGAGGCATTTGCATCGTTAACGCTAAATCATGAAATGGCTTCACAGCTCTTTTCTCGTAGTGGTCTCATTGAGAAAGTCGTTGTCGTGTTCTCAAAGCACCAGTTACTCTAATTCTAATTTGAAGTGAAATAAAAAGGCTCTAAGTGAATACTTAGAGCCTTTCTTTTAAGTGTAAAAAATAGGGTGTTTGATATACAAAAATCAAAGCTTAGCCACGGACTCTCTCACAATCAATGTCGGTGTTAGTTTGTGTTTCAATGGGTAGTCGCGTTTATTAATTAACGATAAAACACCTTTTGCAGCTTCTTCTCCCATTTCATGGACAGGAAAATCGACCGTCGATAAGCGAGGACGAATATGCTGGCTGTGAGTATCGTTATCGAAGCCTACGACCGAAAGGTCTCGCCCAATAATGAGGTTTCTCTCTGCTGCTACGTCATATACAGCAAGCGCTATGTTGTCATTTTGACAGAAAATCGCGGTGATCTCAGGGTCTCGGTCTAACAAGCGTCGCGCAGCTTCATGGTTACCTTGATGATCAAAGCGCCCCTCTACAAACAGCCCTGCGTCGTATTCGATACCGAACTCTAGCAAGGCATTTCGATACCCTTGAAAGCGATCTCTACTATCAACTTTACTCAACTGGCCTGTGATACAAGCGACTTTTTTATGGCCGTTCTCAAGTAAGTGCTTCGTTGCAAGGTAGCCACCAAGCTCATTATCAATGTAAATACAGCGATCAGAAATCTCAGGAATAAAACGGTTGAGAACAATCATTGTTTCACTGTCTTTCGCTATTTTGATCAGTTCGTCATCACTGAGCTTGTCTGAGTGAACAATGAGGCCATCCACAAGTTTAGATTGCAAAAACTGGATAGAATCGAGCTCTTTGGTTCGTGATTCCTGGCCACTTGTAACGATTAAGTGAATATTATTTTGGCGAACGGTATCTTCAGCTGTATGCATTAATGGTCCATAGAAAGGCCCATCAAGCGAACCAACTAGCATGCCAATGCTATTTGAACGACTGGAGGCTAGAGCTTGTGCAAACGCATTAGGCTTGTAGCCCAGTTGCTCAATAGCTTTAAATACTTTTTCGCGATTGGCTTCCTTTACCGTAGGGTGACCATTTAATGCTCGTGAGACGGTTGATTGAGAAACTTGAGCAAGTTCAGATACTTCTTTAATGGTGATCAATGGTAGTGGCCTTATCTCTACAAGGAGTGAACTAAGCTATATTACCTTCGTGATCAATAAGAGCCTAGTAATCCAATGATTAATATTTAAAAACTCTGAACTGCTTAACGCTAAATTTGAAGGTTAAGCATACAAAGTAAGGTCACGAATATTTCCATATACTCGTTTTAATATCAAGCAAGCGCTTTCTTTATGTTGTAATAAAAGTGAATCTGTTTTTCTGAGCTTCGTTGTAAGCTAGAAAAAATAGAAGCTTGAGAATAAAGGGATTCTAAGGTGTTATGCAGATAATCAAGTTACAAAAATTCTTGAGAATCTACACAAACCACAATGAAATTTAGCAAAATGTGAAACTCAACAAGAAAGCGCTTTCTTAAGGTGAGCGTTGTCTCTTTTTTGAACTATGCACTTTTATATACTCATTTTGAAACAGTCGTGCATGGCATATTGGGTCCATGATCGCGGAGTTATTCATTTATCGACTTTCTGTTATGGGCTCCGATATTACGTGTCGCCTGCTTAGAAAGTCGTGATACAAGGAGTTGTAATGCAAGATCTAACCAATCAGGTAAAGATATTAACGTCTTTTATTTCTGCCGCTTTGATGTCTGGCTGCACGGTGATAGAGCTGCCGGTATCCGAAAGTGCTGACTTAGCTCAAACTGAAAAACCGATCGTGCTATCCCATGCTCCAGTTACTTTAAGTCCAGACTGGCAATTGGTGTGGGAAGACCAGTTTGAAGGCGAGCAATTAAATAAACGTAATTGGTCATTAGAAGTGAACTGTTGGGGAGGAGGGAACAATGAACAACAGTGCTACACGGATGATTCTAATAACGCATTTGTTAAAGATGGCTTTTTACACATTGTCGCGCTGAAGCAAAGTCATACTGGGCCTGACAATGCCGAAGGTACGATTGGCGGAGCAACTAAAACACTCCCTTATACTTCTGCGAGACTGAGCACAAAAGACAAGCGTGACACCAAATATGGCCGTTATGAAATCAGAGCAAAGTTACCTGGTGGACAAGGTTCATGGCCCGCAATTTGGATGCTGCCAACCGACAATAAATATGGTACATGGGCTGCTTCTGGCGAAATCGATATTATGGAAGCGGTTAACCTAAACACACTTTCAGATGCGGCGGGAGCGAAAAATGATGATCTAGAGAGCCGCATCTACGGGACGTTACATTACGGACGAAATTGGCCAGACAATGTTTATAAAGGGCAAGCCGCGACATTGCCAAATGGTGTGAACCCTACTGAGGGCTTCCATACATACGCGATTGAGTGGGAAGAAGGTGAAATTCGTTGGTATGTAGACAATATTCATTACGCGACTCAAACTCAAGAGGGATGGTACAGCCAATATGAAGCGGAAGAAGGGAAACTCATTAATGCGAGTGGAGCAGCTCCGTTTGATGAAAAGTTTCATTTGTTATTGAACTTGGCTGTCGGTGGGGCGTGGTCAGCGAACGCAAATGATAAAGGCATCGACGAAGGTTTGTTTCCGAAAACAATGCTAGTTGATTCGGTCAAGGTATACCGTTGTAAGGTTGATCGTTGGAAAGGAAAAGGGTGTGCAAGTCGCTCTGAACATGCAATACAAGTGATAGGGCACGAAGCTCCAGAGATCTTAGCAACCGATGATAGTTATGCTGATGGACCAACGTTGGAGATTTTTACCGAAACTCTTAACGCAAGCTTGGCTTATGCAAGCTATGATCCATTGGATATTGTTGACTATCAAGAAGTGACCGAACCAGATCGTGGAACAGTGCTACAAGTGAATAAGAAAGAAGGATCAGGAAATATCTATTTTCGTTCTCCTGTAACAGATGTGACACATTGGCAAGAAACGGGTGAACTGGTCTTTGATTTGAAAGTTGAGAGTATGGCTGATGGGGTTGAACTATTGGTTAAGATGGACAGCGGCTGGCCGAAAACAAGTGACTATACCGTGCCGTTATCAGCAATGAATGAATGGAAGACGGTACGTATTCCAATCGCTGACATTTTAAAGAGAGACAACCGTTTTGCTGGTGGGAATCAAGCTGATCCAAAAATGATCACTAACCTTTTAGTGTTTGAGCCTCAAGGAGAAATGAGTTTTAAACTAGATAATATTCGATTTGAAAAGTAAGCCTGTTAACAAAAGGGCTTGAATAAAAGTCTGAATATAAAGGGAACATACAATGCATGTTCCCTTTTTTATTTCGACGATTATTTGAGGAAGACAACCGACGGTGTATTTCGAAACTGGTTCTGAGTGATTGAACGGAGCAATTCGTCTTTAATATGTGAACAGTGACATTTTACTTGGTTCCATGATTGTTCAAACAAAATACTTAACATCTCTATTTTTGTGACTCACGCACAAGAAAGCGCTTTCTTTGGTGGGGTTGATCACGGTTTATATTCACGAGATCGATTTATACTCTTTCCATACCAACTGAGCGGTTAAAGCCAATAAGGTTAAGAGTGCATAGTGAATGTGGGCTTAGATTTGATCTTCTTTAAATCTGTTCGATTGGTTTTTTTAAGAAAAATAAAGAAAGCGCTTTCTTTGTGAAAGTATAATTTGGAACATGGAGTTATTATGAAACTTTCTAAGCTTACCCTTGCTTGTTTAGTCGCTACAGCTGGCTTGTCTACTGCACCTGCTGTACATGCCGAAAAATCGGATGGATTTGAATTTCACGGTTATTTCCGTGCTGGTGTTCTATTCAGTGAAAATGATGATTTTAAACGAGCAAAGTTCCCAGCATCTAAAGAGCGTTTAGGTCGATTGGGTGTTGAGTCGGATAGCCACTTTGAAGTTGCACTGCAGAAAAATTTTGAGAATGACGGTGGTCAGAAAATTCGAATCAAAACACGAGCAGCAGCCAACAATGCGGAATATGCAACCAACCAACTTGGTGCCAATGCCGATGCAACCAACAGCGAAATTGGTATGGCAGAAACTTTTGTCGAGTTTGAAGGTGTATCTGAAACCGGTGTTGTATGGGGTGGTAAGCGCTTTTATGGTAAAGATAATTACATCTTTATGACCGACTTTTTCTACACGGATATGTCAGGTACTGGTGTTGGTATTGAAGGTGTTGAGCTAGGTGGTAATAAGTGGGACTTTGCTTATATTGCAAGCGATGACTCTGGCGATACAAGTTTCTGGGGTGACAGCAACAACATCATGCATGCACTTCATGCTGGCGTGAACTTTGGTAGTGTTGAGCTTCACGCTATGGCTAAGTATATGCCAGACAATATGGTCGATTTAGGTTTTGGTAATGGCCCAGAAGCATTCGCTGAGAATGGCTATGAAATGACGGCAATTGTTCACACTGAGTCTGTCTTTGGGTTGTCAGATAAAGGTTTTACAAAATACATCGCGCAGGCTGGTAAAGGCTTAGGTTCAGGTAACCTTTTAGGCGGTACTCTTACGACTTACAACACGTACAAGCCTGGTAGCGACTATCAAAGTTGGTTAACGACAGGCACGGGCTGTGGTACGTCTTGTTTGAAGGCTGTTGATGAAAACGATGTATCGCTACGTGCTTTAGCATGGGGTGGGTACTTTTTTGAAAATGGTGTGAATATTTTCCACTCTCTTCAAACCCAGTACAACGATTTTGACAATGGTGACACAGACGGCTGGGTATCAGCAATGGTGCGACCAACGTTCCCAATTTCAGAAAACTTCTTTATCGCTACCGAAGCTGGTTACATGTACAACTACGAAGACCGTAATGGTGAGTCAAAGAATTCTTATGATTACAAGCTAACAGTAGCACCGACTCTAGTTGTGCACTCTGGCTTCGGTCCATCTCCAGAAATTCGCTTCATGGCATCTTACCTTGATGGTGAAATGCAAGATGGTACGGGTAAAGAGGGCGACTTTGTTGTAGGTATTCAAGCTGACATGTGGTGGTAGAATTTTTTACCTTCGGGTCTTAAGTGATATCGAGCATACCGGGGGAGTGGTATGACGGCCTTGCCTTTAGGGCGGGCAAGGTTCTCGATATCCTATTTATTGCAATAGTTGAGCTCTTTCCTAGCAGCACAAAGAGTTTCATTTTTATTACTATGAGTCTTCCATATTTGAGTTTCGTTTCAAATGTGTTCTTGCCAAAGATACTCATCGACCGCTTCGAAAGGAGCGGTTTTTTTATGTGTGACATATCTAATCTTTTAAGACTTAAGACTTAAGACTTAAGACTTAAGGCTTAAGGTTTAAGGGGGAAAGGGTTATGAGTTATGGGAAGAATGTTGCTTTCTAAATTCGCGAGGGCTGCATCCATTTTGGGCCTTAAAACATTTGGAGAAATAGTTGCTGTCAGAAAAGCCGCAAGACTCAGCAATGTGTTGGATGCTTTTGTTGTCGTTTAATAATAAGGATGCCGAGTGTCGAATTTGAAGGTCTTTGACGTATTGGTTTGGGGATGTATTTAAAAACTGCCTGAATAACCTTTCTAGTTGCCGCTTGCTGATATAGGCCGCTTGCGCAATGGTTTCTGTATCTAATCCTACTTCTTTGTATTGACGGTCAATATGTGCGAGAGCACGGCTCAATGCCAGGGTTGTTTTTGGTAAGCTATGGGTCTGTTCTTGATATCGCCGAGCAAGTTCTATCGCAAGTTGCTGCATTGTGCTCGTCAATATGATTTCAAACCCCTGTTCTGCGTTGTCGTATTCCGATTTGATTTGTTGTAGAAGTCCATTGATTCGTTTCAACTGAGAAAGTGATAACGTAAGCTTTGCTTGATATTCAGATGCTTGTCGAGCAATTGGTTCTACCTTGAAAAGCGCTTGATAACCTGGCATTTGACGCATTGAAGGGACCTCAAAAAAAGGCAATGCCGTATCAAACATCAAGTTTACAATCTTCAGTTTATTTACTTCACAAAATCCATGTTCAATATCCCCATTAATAACAAATACATCTCCTGTACTTAAAGGGTAAGTGTGGCTAGCTACCGTATGCTTTCCACTACCACTCACAACTAAGAAAAGTTCAGAAAAGTCATGGCTATGTACGTCAAAGTCGAAATCGTGATGACCATCGACATAGGCAAATTTTATCTGAGGATATCTCTGATGACTTTGGAGTCTAAACTTGGTTTTCATGTCGCTATTTTACCTATTTCTGTCGCTTATTTGGTAGTTACACGCCGTGGTTAAGATTACTATTTTTTGAACAAAGACAATATTAACTTTTAGAGCGAGAGGTCAAATTTTTGCTCTAAGTAAAAAAATAGTAGGACTTTAAATGAATACTGTGGAAATTCTCGAAGCACAGAAGCAGCTTGCACCCATAAGTCGACAAGCGGCTACTGAGGGCATTGTGCTACTAAAAAATAGTGATTCAATATTGCCATTGCAGGCTAGTGATACGGTGTCTCTTTTTGGTCGCTGTCAGATTGATACCTACCGAAGTGGCACTGGATCTGGTGGAGCTGTGAATGTCCCTTATTCCGTTAATGCATTACAGGGCTTGTATGAGAATCCAAACATCAATCTTAATCTCAGTTTGGTGGAGGTATACAAACGTTGGGTCAAGGACAACCCGTTCAATGACGGAGGAGGTGGTTGGGCAGCAGAACCTTGGTTTCAAGATGAAATGCCTCTTTCAAATTCAGTTGTGATGGATGCCGTTGCCAAATCTAACAAAGCCGTTATTTTTATCGGTCGAACGGCGGGTGAAGATCAAGATAATGCACAGCAGCAAGGCAGTTACAATTTAACCGCGCTAGAAATACAAATGTTGGAGAAAGTGACAGAATATTTTGATGATGTCATTGTGATACTGAACGTGACCAACATAATCGATATGTCATGGACAAGTTCACTTAAAGGTGCTGCTGCGATTAAGGCTGTTCTGTATAGTTGGGCCGCAGGTATGGAAGGTGGGCATGCTTTAGCTGATGTTTTATCAGGTGATGTTAGCCCGAGTGGACGTTTGACCGACACTATTGCGCACTCTTTATCTGATTATCCTTCCAGCGCTAGCTTCGGAAATAAAGAGCGTAATCTGTACCAAGAAGATATCTATGTCGGGTATCGGTATTTTGAAACTTTCAATCCTAAAGCTGTTCAATTTGAGTTTGGTTTTGGGCTGTCCTACACCCGCTTTTCCAATCAATTAAATGCGCTAACGATTCTTGGTTCTGGCTCTGAACAAGAGTTGGTATTTGACATTGAAGTTAAAAACATAGGTGAGAAATACAGTGGCAAGGATGTTGTTCAATTGTATGTTGAAGCGCCTCAAGGTCATCTTGGTAAGCCAACACGAGCACTGATCGGGTTTGTGAAAACACCGACCTTGGACCCGCAAGAAACGGTGTGTTTGACAATTTCATGTCCTCTATCTTCCTTCGCATCATTTGATGACTGCGGTAAAACGGGACACCCAAATAGTTACGTACTTGAAGCTGGAGAATATCACTTTTATCTAGGAGGAAGTGTTCGCCAAGCAAAGCTTGTTAGTGAGAGCGTTAAAATAGAAGAGCTGTTGGTTGTTGAGCAATTAACGGAAGCACTTGCTCCTGTCACCGGATTTAAGAGATTGATCCCCAAAGGCAACGTGGAAAATGGTGTTTACAGTTACGATTACGAATCTGTGCCGCTACGAACTATAGATTTGAGTAAACGTATTCTGAGTGAGCTTCCAAGTTCTATTCCTCTTAGTGAAGATACGGGCATTCGTTTACTGGATGTTAAGCAGGGGCGAGCGGACATTGACGAATTTATCTCGCAAATGACCGTAAAGCAGTTAGCGACAATTGTTCGTGGTGAAGGTATGTGCAGTCCTAAGGTGACGCCTGGTACTGCTGCTGCTTTTGGTGGTGTTTCGCCGAGCTTGTTTGATTTAGGCATCCCTGTCGTTGCTGCTGCAGATGGTCCGTCTGGTATCCGAATGGACAGCGGACATAAAGCATCTCAAGTCCCAATTGGTACATTATTAGGCTGTACATGGAACCCGGAGCTGAATGAGAAACTATTTCATTTAGTGGGGAAAGAGATGCAAGCCAATCATATTGATACGTTGCTTGGTCCTGGGATTAACATCCATCGCCACCCTTTGAATGGTCGAAATTTTGAGTATTTCTCAGAAGATCCATTTCTCTCAGGGGTAATAGCTGCATCTCAAACTCTTGGTCTTAAAGCTGCAGGAGTGTCTGGCACAATCAAGCATTTGGTGGCGAATGATCAAGAAACGTCACGGTTTGATGTTGATAGTGTTGTATCACAGAGAGCGCTTCGTGAGATTCATCTGAAGCCTTTTGAAATAGCGGTAAAACAAGGAGGAGCTTCGAGTGTTATGACCTCCTACAATCCTATTAATGGTCACTGGGCTGCATCCAATTACGACCTCAATACTACGATTCTTCGTGGGGAGTGGGGTTATAAAGGGATAGTGATGACGGATTGGTGGGCAAAAATGAATGACCCAATCAAAGGTGGTTCTGAAAGTCGAAGTTACACATCCTTTATGCTTCGCTCTCAAAATGATCTGTATATGGTTGTTGAGCATGATGGTGCGGAAAATAACGTGTCGAATGACGATACGTTACAGGCGCTTGAAAACGGAACGTTGAGCTTAGGGGAGTTGCAACGAAGCGCGATGAATATTTGTCGTTTTATTATGGACTCTCCAGCAATGGGGCGCCCATTAGTCGCTTTTGATCCAGTTAAGAGCTTTGAGGCGACCCAAAATCTTAATAAACAACAGAGTAAAGCTGATGGAGACTTTTGCTCTCTGACGGCAGAGCAACGTGCAATAGTATTACCACTTAATATCAGAGAAAACCGTAGCATTGTTTTGGAAGTTAAACAGGCTGGTGTGTATCGATGTGCAGGTATTGTTAATTACGATAGCGGCACTTTGGCTCAATCTGCGTGTAGTTTGAGTTTCAATAACGTGTACGCGATGTCTCTATCAGTGAATGGTACTAATGGCGAGACAGTTTCAGTTGAGGGGCTCTCCGTTAAGCTTGATAAAGGCTTTTATTCTTTGGATATTGAATTTATCAAATTAGGCTTAGAATTGGAGCAATTAGAATTTTCGTTTATACCTGAATAGGGCTGAGGGATAACAGTCGTTTATTTAACTCTCGTTGCTCAAAAAGAGGTAAAGTGAGAGAAAATAAACGACTACTTTGAGGCTGAGTTATTGTGCTTTTTGATATTGCTTCATCGCGTCAACAAAGGAGTTTCGCATCCCTTCGATTCCTAATCGCTCAGATTCTTCAACGTAAGTCAGTGCTGCACTAAAATCTCCAGATGAAACCGAGTTTTCTATAAGAGTTTGATAAACCTCTTTCTTATTCAGTGTATTTTCCGTTAATAAATCTGATTGGGCTACGGTTGATTCTGGAATAATTTGTTGAACTCGATTTTGACGGTTTTGTTCTTCAACAACGGTGGTTACCGCTGTGAATTTAAAATCAAAGGAGACTTTCCCGATTGCAGCGTGGGGGATGGCGTAGTCCGTGTTATGAGCGATGTTTGCCTGGATATCGCCAGAGCGTATCGCCATATCACTTGGTTTTTCGACAGGAGTTGTTTCCGCGAGTGCTTCGCTGGTTGTGAATACGACCAAGTAAGCAGGAGCCTCGCCGTTTAAGTAACGTTCTTGCAGTTCTATTTGTGCGCCATATTGTGCACCATCAAGCAGGCTAAGTGGCTGGTATGTGATGCTTTCTTTACCAATAACATCTAGCGGCTGGTAATTTTTGTCTAAGACCAAAAGTGACGGAACGAATGCTGAATAATTAGCATTTGAAGTCACTGAAAAACGAATAGCATCTAGTGTTGTAGGAAGCTTTAGCCCTCCAGCAAAGGATCGGCCAGATTTGAACTCGATTTTAGGGCTTGCTGTGGTGATCGAAACAGATATTTCTTCTGGGTTCGTAATGCTTTGATATTGAATGGTACTCAGATTTTCGCAGCAGTTTTCGTTATTTTTTAGTGACTCTAGCCCCGGAGAAGTTTTGTGGTAGCTAACCGGTGACTCTGTCACTGTTGAACAGGCGCTGAGTGCGAATACCGCTGGTAGTATTGCTAAATATTTCATAATTTCTCACAGTTAAAAAAGCATATCTGATTCAGAGTGCCTAATTGATAATAGAGATACATTACAAGAAAGCGCTTTCTTTTTGAGTGACGAACGCCAAATTTAAAGAAATAGTCGCTAATAATTAGTACGAATTAGGTAACAGGCTTCAGTTGAGCTGTTACTTAGATTGAAAGTTAACGAGATACCGAACTTAACAACTGAGTAAAGCGTTCCCACGATTTTTGGTCAGCTTCTTGTTGATAGTTGTTTGAGTCGAATACAGTAAAGGCATGCGGCGCACCACTGTAGGTGATCATTTCATGCGGAACTTTGGCCGTTTCAAGTTCAGCTGCGAGGTTGCCAAAATCTTGCATTGAGATCATAGCGTCTGCCGTTCCATGGAACACGACAACAGGTGCTTTGGTTTGTGAGTAGTCTTGTCCTTTTGGTGTCGATAGACCACCGTGGAAGGTGACATAAGCTTTGGATGGAATTCCTGCTCTCGCGGCTTCCAATACGGCAGCCCCACCAAAACAGTAACCCATCATCACATTGTTATCTAAGTTACCGCCAAGCCTTTGTGCTTCCAAGGCTCCTGCATTGAGGAGCGCGCGCATTTTTTCTCTGTCTCTATACAGCTCGCCTGTGTGTTGTTTTTTGTCTTTCACTTCGGTTGGGCGGATGCCTTTACCAAACAGGTCGATGGCGAATACGTTGTAACCGAGTTCATTAAGCATCTCAGAGCGCTTCTTCTCGTAGTCGGTTAAACCATCCCAATCGTGTATTAAAAGTACTAAGGGCGCTTGATCGCTGGCTTCACTCCAATAACCTTCATATTCCATGCCATCAACCTGGTAGATGACGTTTTCTCCAGACAGTGCTGAAAAGGGAAGTAAAACCGAAAACAGACCTAGCGTAGTGAGTGTTCGCATACGTTATTCCTTTCGATGACAATGACGTTCCAATCGAAAGTATAGATAACACGACGATTCTCGCCAGATTGCTAGGTTGGCTTTGATAGATGAAGTAATGAAAGGGTCGCTAGGCTAATTTGAGCATAAACAACCACAGTGGCAGAGCATTATGGTTGTTCGGGGGGGCAAGGTTAGGGCATCAGAGAAATTACCAAGTTGTACTGGTGTTATCACTGTTGGAATTGCTGGTTTTGATATCGGGATACTTACGCTGATAGCGTGGCAACATGGATTCATTACCTAAGATGCCACCTTGATGGATATAGATAATGGTTTGGGTCGGGTTATCTGCTTGCCATTGTTCTAAGCATTGCCACATTAATGGGTCGTAAAGCAGGTCAAACTCGATGTCGGTTTGCTCTTGTAGATCCAACCAAGTTTGATAATCCTGTTGATACAATTTTCCAAAGTGGTGCTTGGTTTTGAGCGGTAAGATCTGCGGGTGATCGGTTTCACCAAGTTCATTGAATTGCTGTGTTAGGTAATCATCGCCGCCGACACAAGCGCAGGTTAGGACTGGGATGTTGTGCAACTTTAAGTGCTTATGAAGATACAGTGCTGTGCTACCTGTACCAGCGGGCAGTGCAACCACAAAATCGTGCTTGTTTTCGAAGCGAGTCCAACTCAGTATCTCCATCGCCAGTTGCTTAACACCATACTCAGCAAGCTGAGAGCGGCCACCTTCTGGCAAAACAATACAGTGGGCGCCTGGTTGTCTTACTTGCTCAATGTACTTTTGTGGATGAAGTTCAGAGCCTAGCTCTTTAACGGAAATAACCTTAGCCCCAAGATCAATAGCGCCACGGTAGTTGCCTATTGGGCGTTCTTGTAGCCACTGGGGAAGGTGGTCGACGTAAAACTCAAGCGTCCAACCTTTGATCTTTGCCAGTGCCGCGAGTGAGAACAGAGAATTAGCCTGCGCAGAGCCATAGCTGATCAAGGTTGTTATTTCAGGATGTTCGTCTTCCAATAGCTTCATGAATTTACGCGCTTTGTTGCCGCAGAAATGGGAATGAAGCTGATCGTCACGCTTTAAGAAAAAGGTGCGCTCATTGTATTGATGCTGAGTTACAGGGCTATTATTTAGTTTCATCGCACTTAGATAAAATGCTGACTAAAGAGCCAGCATTTTTATATCAAATAGGATTAGTAAGTATCTAGTAGCGAGCGAGTGCTGTAAACCAACTAAATCAAGTTTTCATTGGATATTGAGCTCTGCGTTACGAGTTTGTTCGCTCGATAATTGGTGAGGTTGAATCGGTTTGCAAGCTGATTTTTGCAGTGCACCCACCAGAACTACGGTTGACTAATTCAAAGCCCCAATGGAAGCGTTGGCACAAGTCATCGACAATCAATAAACCTAATCCATGACCATTCGGGTTATATTGCTCCTGAAGGCCTTCGCCTTGGTCTTCTATTACGATACTTTCTTGGGACAGGTTAATAGTGACAGTACCACTATTAGTCGCTGCAATGGCGTTCCTCAACAAGTTGCCGATCAACATATTCATTATTGCGCTGGTGGCTTGAATAGTTGGTTCTGATTGAACGTGTAAGGATATCTCGATTTCCTTTTCATCCGCTTGTAATGAGTTCTTGGAAATGATGGCTTCTAGCTCTTGCTGGCTAAACAAGCGCAGAGGTGCGTCGTCACTGTCTCTCTCATAACGGACTAAACCGAGCAGGGCGTCGACCATCTCTGACATCTGAACAATAGCATCATCAATACGTTCAACCTGGCGAGATTGAAATTCCGTGGTTTCGCTTCTTAAAAGTAATTTATTCGCACCACGAGCGACCGTTAGTGGGGTTCTTAACTCATGGCTTGAATAGCGAGCAAATGCTTGTTCGCGCTTGAGCAAGGAGTTGATCTCTCTACGGTATTGATTGAGTTGGTCTGTTAACTGACGAAACTCAACTGCCGCATCATCGCTTACACCAAACTCTTCATTGAGGTTGAGCTTATTCGACTCAAGCTGTTCAGAAAGAGAGTTGAAGGGCTCGATCAGCCTCTTAGACAGGCGATAGAGCAACGCACCAAAGCCAAAAATCAAGATAGAAAGCAGTGTGAGTACAAAGGTGGTTGCGTACATGAGTTCAGAAACATCAAACTCAACAAGGTCTATCTCGGAAAGCAGGATAATTGGAAAGGTTTCTCCTTCGTCAGTGTATTCTCCCACATACACCATACGAGATTCTGGCTCTTCGCCGACTTCACCAATGAAGCTCTCTTTATCTTTAATAAACTTGTAATATTTGGCAGGAATGAATGAAGGATCGTTATAGGCGATTGTCAGATCATCTATCCTTAACTCACCACTTTCTCCTGCTTGAAATAACCTTACCGCATAATTTCGGTCAATCAGGATGCGTCTTTCACCGACCCGATCTTCTGACATGTAAAGCGCGGCAACAAAAACGACATAGACGAATGCAGATACGATCACGGCCATTAACCCAAAGAAAAGCGCTAAGCGGCCAGTTAAGGTTTTGGTGCTTGTGAGAACATTTAAGATCAATTCGATGGCTCCAAACGGAATCCAACTTTAGGTACGGTAATCAACATTGGGGTGTCAAAAGGTTTGTCGAGTTGATTACGCAGTTGATAGATGTGGCTACGTAACACATCGTTGTTGGGCTCGTCTTCTTCCCATAGCTTGTATGAGATATCTTCGCGAGTGACCACTTCAGGTGCGTTTTGGCACAGCATCTCAAGTATGGTGTAAGTGGTTGGGTTCAGTGCAAGTAATTTGTCTTGGCGGTACGCTTTGCGTGTCTTTTGAACGATGGTGAGTTCATCGAACTGAAGTTTAGAAGAGGCGACTTTTCCGCGGTAACGACGAACCAACGCGTTCATTCTCGCTTCTAGAATATCCAAGTCAAAAGGCTTGGTGAGGTAGTCATCTGCACCGTGGTCAAAGCCTTTTAACATGTCTTCGCGGCTATCCAGTGCAGTGAGCATCAAAATGGGTGTTGCGTTGCCTTGGTCTCGCAGTTTATTACAAACGGTTAGGCCGTCCATTCTCGGCAGCATTAGATCTAATATGATGATATCAAATGAGTTTTCCATTGCGAGTTGCAGGCCCAGTTCGCCGTTGTCCGCATAATCGAGTTCCATACCAATACACTCAAAGTAATCAAACAAGACACCTGCAATTTCACGGTTATCTTCGACTAATAGAACTCGTTTCATTTTGATTCTCATACAGAAATAGACAGTAACATTATCCTGAGTGAGCGTGAAAAATATGTCAATAACATAACTTTCACTTATGGGAGGGTAGATTGACTCCAGATTAGAAAATAGAAGATTGTATTATGTCTGAACTTCATATTAGCCGCCCTAAGATATCTACTTCGCAGATTAACCCTGCGGTATCTCTGTCTATCATTGTGCCTTTTTACGATGAACAAGAGGTGTTGGAAGAGTTCCACTCTCGCCTAACTAAAGTTCTCGATAGCTTACCCATCACCAGCGAGATCGTTTATGTCGATGATGGTAGCAAAGACAACAGCTTGGACTTAGTGAGCTCATTCACTTCAATCAATAGCTCAATCTCTGTGATTGGTTTAAGTCGAAATTTTGGTAAAGAGTCAGCCATGAGTGCTGGCCTTGAGCATTGCCGCGGACAAGCGGTGATCCTGTTAGATGCAGACCTGCAAGATCCGCCGGAGCTTATTCCACAAATGGTTGCCAAATGGCGAGAAGGTTATGACGTCGTCAACATGCAGCGCAGCCAACGTGACGGTGAAACGTGGTTCAAGAAGTTTTCAGCGGCAAGCTTTTACAAAGTCATGAACGTGGCAGCAAAGATCGATGTTCCTGAAAATGTGGGCGACTTCAGACTGTTGAGTCGTGAAGTCGTCGATCATATCAACCAGCTTCCTGAACGTAATCGTTACATGAAAGGCATTTTCTCATGGCCGGGGTTCAGACAAGCGACGATTCAGTTTAAGCGTGACGCTCGCTTTTGTGGCGAGACTAAGTGGAACTACTTGAAGCTGATTGGCTTGGCGATGGATGGCATCACCTCGTTCTCAATTCGCCCACTGCGCATTGCGACAGCAGTTGGTGGCCTCGTTGCCTTAACGGCTTTTGTGTATGGGATGGTCATTGTGTTCAAAACCATGATGTTTGGTGAGCCTATCACGGGCTACCCATCCATGATGGTTGTACAACTTGCCCTCGGCGGCATTCAACTTCTGAGTATTGGTTTAATGGGGGAATACATAGGTCGTATTTTTATCGAAACCAAGAATCGCCCTTTGTATCTGATCCAGTCTGTGGTTGATACACCCGCGTTAAAAACACATTTTAAATTAGAGGAGTCAGCATGAGCCTGAACAGAACGCACCTATGGTATTTGTTGGCTTTTGCATTGGTTTTAAGGCTTTTATCTTTGGCAACCTACCCATTAATGGACACCACCGAAGCACGCTACGGTGAAATGGCTCGTCTAATGGTGGAAACGGGTAATTGGCTAACGCCGCAGTTTGATTATGGCATTCCTTTCTGGGGTAAGCCGCCGCTGTTTACATGGATGAGTGCTGCCGGTATTGAGTTGTTCGGCCTAAGTGAATTTGCCGTTCGAGCTCCTCATTGGTTAGCGGGTGTAGTAACAATTTTGCTGACGGCTTACATGGCGAAGCGAACAGGACAAAGCGCTTTAGTTGCAGCCGTTGTATTGGCGACATGTGGTATTTTTTCTATCGCTGCGGGTGCTGTGATGACAGACATTGCGTTAACCTTAGCGATGACTATTGCCATGCTAGGCTTCTACCTGTGTTGGAAGGGGGAAGGGAGTGCGAAGACTAATAGATACTGGGGTTACGTTGGCTTTATTGGTTTGGCATTAGGCTTACTTGCAAAAGGGCCGGTAGCGATTGTCATCATGGGTATCGCAGTATTCCCTTGGTTGGTCTTACAACACGGTTTCTTTGGCGCTTTTAAAGCGCTTTGGCAACGTTTCCCATTGTTGTCTGGTTTAGGTGTGATGTTAGCGATCGCTTTGCCTTGGTACATCATGGCAGAGATGGCGACACCGGGTTTCATTGATTACTTTATTGTTGGCGAACATTTTAAGCGTTTTGTTGTGAGTGGCTGGGAGGGGGATCTTTATGGATCTGCTCATGATGAAACACGAGGCATGATCTGGGTATTCTGGATTCAAGCCGCTGCGCCTTGGTCGATTGTATTACCGATATTGGCATTTGCTCGACGCAAGAGAATTGCAGAAATTAACGTTGAGAATAGCGGACTGTTTTCATTCCTTGTGTGTTGGTTGATTTCACCTTTGATTCTTTTCACTATGGCGGGCAATATTCTTCCTGCTTACGTGTTACCAGGTATTCCTGCTCTTGGTTTGTTGGTTGCTATACTCGTAGTGGAAAAAGATAAGAAGTGGTTCTCCAGCGTGGCCTTAGTTCTGCCAGTGTTGCTGATGATTGCGATGGTTTACCTAAACCTAGGTAAGGCGAACGAGAAGAGTGACCGTATCATCTTTGAACAGATTACGGATTCTGCGCCAAGCTTCTATGTGGGTAAGCGACCATTCTCAGGCCAATTTTATAGCCATGGGCAAGCAAAGAAACTGCTCGATATCGAGCAACTAGATGGCATCGACAAGTTCTACTTGATTGGTAAAAGAGCAGAAGTAGAAACCAAGATTAAAGACAACGCGTTAACTTGTATTTTGGAACCAACGGTGAAAATAAAGCGTGCTTTGTTTAGCTGTCATAGCCAAAACATCAAACCAAATTTGTCGTTGAGCCACATTCGAAGTGAAAGTGATGTTCAGCGTTAACTCAGGACTGCAAATGCTCAACAACAAGCTTCAGGCACACAGTCAAAAGCTCCAATCCCATCACAAGATGGTTCGATTTGCTGTGGTTGGTGCTGGTGGGTTTGTTGTTGATTGTGCGGTATTCGCCTTGCTGCATTACATTGTAGGTTTGCCTTTAATGACGGCGAGAATAGGCTCGTTCATTGCTGCTGCAACGACAACGTGGTTTGGTAATCGCGTGCTGACTTTTGGGTTCAAGGGGAAGGGGAGTTGGTCTGATAAACTGATTCAGTGGCAAAAATTCATGTTCTCCGCATCGATATCAGCGGTACCTAATCTACTGTGCTTTAAGTTGATGGCAGAACTACTGCCAGTGTTTACTGGCGCTGTGTTTATCGCAATGGCAGTTGGTATCTTGGTCGGTATGGTGACTAACTACCTGTTTAGTCAATATTGGGTCTTCACTCGTTAGATTCTTTGTAATCACATAGCCAAGTGACAACTGGTACAAACACAAAAAAGCGCAGCTAAATAGCTGCGCTTTGTATTTCATTACTATTAAGTTATTGGCTCACAATATTAGCGTTGTGTCGCGCGTTGGCGATTCTTTCCGTTGCCAGCAGGTTTGCCACCTTGACCATTGCCGGCTTTGTTGCGGTTTCCGCCGCCATTGCCTTGTGATTGACCACTAGGACCTTTCTTAATAAAGCCAGTTGCAGGTTTACGAGCGTTGCCATTACCGCCGCCGTTTTGCTTACCGTTACCTTGGTTAGCATTGCCTTGGCTACCGTTTCCGTTACCATTCGGCTTCTTACCACCAGGCTTATTGCCACCAGATTTGGAATGGTTGCGTGGCTTCTCGCCGCCTAATCCCGGTTGAGATTTACTGTGCTTAGTAGCAAAACGCTGTGATCCGTGACGACCAGACTTACGACGTTGTGCTGGTGTTTGTGCATCAAAATCTTCTGCTGGTACTAGGCAGTTTGCTTTATCACCGATCAAGTGCTGTTTACCCATGCTGATCAGAGCTTCACGGATGATCTTCCAGTTTTCTGGATCGTGGTAACGAAGCAGTGCTTTATGCAGACGACGTTGACGGTCACCTTTCGGTACAGGAACATCTTCACGCTTCTTATATTTCACACGCTTCAGAGGGTTCGTCTCTGAGTAGTACATCGACGTTGCATTACACATTGGTGATGGGTAAAAGTTCTGTACTTGGTCACACTCGTAGTTGTGCTTTTTCAGCCACAACGCAAGGTTAAGCATGTCTTCATCTTCTGTGCCCGGGTGAGCCGAGATGAAGTAAGGAATTAGATACTGTTTCTTACCGGCTTCAGCGCTGTACTTCTCGAACATCTCTTTGAAGCGGTCGTAAGTGCCCATGCCCGGTTTCATCATCAGATCCAGAGGGCCTTTTTCAGTATGCTCTGGAGCAATCTTCAAGTAGCCACCTACGTGGTGAGTCACAAGCTCACGTACGTATTCTGGAGATTCAATCGCTAAGTCGTAACGAACACCAGAAGCGATCATGATCTTCTTAACGCCCGGTACTTTTCTTGCTGAGCGGTATAGGTCAATCGTGTGTTGGTGGTCTGTGTTTAGCTTCTCACAGATCTTAGGGAACACACATGATGGGCGACGACAGTTAATTTCTGCTTTCGGATCTGAACAACCCAAACGGTACATGTTCGCCGTTGGACCACCCAAGTCAGAAATAGTACCGGTAAAGCCAGGTACTTTATCTTTAATGTCTTCGATTTCATCCAAGATCGATTCTTTCGAACGGTTCTGAATGATACGACCTTCGTGCTCTGTGATTGAACAGAAAGAACAACCACCAAAACAACCACGCATGATGTTCACCGAGGTTTTGATCATGTCGTAAGCAGGAATCTTCGCTTTGCCGTACATAGGGTGAGGTACACGCTTGTAAGCAAGGCCAAACACGTAATCCATCTCTTCAGTCGTCAATGGAATTGGTGCTTGGTTAACCCAAAGTTCACGGTCACCATGACGTTGAATCAAAGCACGACCTGAATACGGGTTTGTCTCTAGGTGCAAGATACGGCTAGCGTGAGCGTAAAGAATACGGTCGTTGTTTAGCTTTTCGTATGCAGGGATACGAACGGCTGTTGTTTTTGCATCGTGACGAGAAGGGCGAATCGTAATCGGCTGCGCTTTTACTTCTTCTTTCTCATCTTTCTTAGTATCACATTGCGTTTCCACTTCGTACGGGTTCACCGGTACGTAAGCTTTGTTCGGCTTTTCGATACGAGAAGAGTCGATGATTTTGAAGCCTTCAGGCGCTGCAGCAAGATTGATTGCTGTACCACGAATGTCTGTTAGCGTTGACATGTCTTCGCCATCAGCGATGCGGTGTGCCACTTCAACCAGTGCGCGCTCGGCGTTACCAAAAAGAAGGATGTCTGCTTTTGCATCAAACAATACAGAGCGACGAACTTTATCCGACCAGTAGTCGTAGTGCGCAACACGTCGCAAGCTCGCTTCAATACCACCAAGAACGATTGGCGTGCCTTTGTAGGCTTCACGACAACGCTGAGAGTAAACCAGAGTTGCACGGTCAGGACGCTTACCACCTTCGTTATTTGGCGTGTAAGCATCATCGTGACGTAATTTGCGATCAGAGGTGTAGCGGTTGATCATGGAGTCCATGTTACCCGCTGTAATGCCGAAGAATAGGTTAGGTTTACCTAGCTTCATAAAGGCATCTTTATTGTCCCACTTTGGTTGAGCAATAATGCCCACGCGGAAACCTTGAGCTTCAAGGAGACGGCCGATGATAGCCATACCAAAGCTCGGGTGATCGACATACGCATCACCAGTTACAATAATAATGTCACAGCTATCCCATCCAAGAGCATCCATCTCCTTTCTACTGGTAGGCAAAAAGGGTGCAGTTCCGTAGCACTCGGCCCAGTATTTTTTGTGTTCGTGAATAGGAGTGATATCGCTGTACATATTTCAACCTCTGATTTTTGAGGCGGGAATTATAGCGGCATGAGACTAGACTAGCCAGTAGAACATGCCCCTGTTAGTTCTGGTGTCTTTCGTCTTTTTACGGTAAATGGCGACAAAAGAGCCATAAAACAGCATAGTTGAAGCCTTGAATAACGTCGCTAATTTATGATTTTGATTAGTGTTCGCAGCAGTTTTTGATATTATTCGCGAAAATAAGTCTGAAGAAGTAGATCCACAATGGTCGAAACGTTATTAGTACAATTTGCTCCGATGCTTTTAGGAGCCCAACTGATCTTAACCCTCATCCTGGTAAAAGGGGATATTTGCCCAGGACAACGTGGTCGTATCCACAAGGTGTTGCCTGCGATTGGCGTGCTTTGGCTTGCCGTTGCTTCGGTTAAAATTGAAGCATTCCTTGTCGTATTCGCAATCTTTTATTTCTACTCACAAGTTCAAACTAAGAAGACTCGTGATTCTGGCCCTATCTGGGTGATGTATCTTGCTTGCGGTTTAGCGCTGTCATACGTTGCAATTCAAGCGACTGAACAAGTAACCACAGTCGGCATCATTACGACTCTGCTGTTGGTGGTATTACTAGGTGCGGCGTTTGCTCATCTATTGCTGACTATCGCAAGAACGCGCTTGCAAGCGTTTCACCGTGTTTTGCCAGTTGTAGGTGTATTAACAGGGATGCTGGTAGTACTTGCGACGGTTGTGAACGTTTACTCACTTTCTGAAGCTCAGTTAGAACCTGTTATCTCAGCATTGTTGTTTAGCTTCGCACTACTTATCTCTTCAATCGTGGTGTGGTGTTGGCACCTACTGTTTGTTAAAACGCCAGAGAAGGTCCAACTTACGGTGTCACTACTGATGTTGTTAGCCGCTGTCGTTGGCCTAACACCAATTTGGGCGCTGTAAGCATTTCTGTGAGTTAAGAAGTGTGATCTGTTTTTTAGCGTGGGGCGATTAAGCGTTCTAAACTTATTTCTAGTCAGAGTGTTCGTAAGGAGTACGAGATGGATTTAAGTAACGTCAAAAGCCTAGATAGTATTATCTTGCTGGGAATAGTGAATGAAAAACTGCGCTTAGAGTGCGACAGTTTTGAAGAACTGATTAGCATGTATGAAATGGATATAGAAAGTGTCGTAGGTAAGCTAGACATGCTCGGCTATCAATACGATCCACTGACGAACCAATTTAAGTCATACGCAAGATAATCTATGTTTCACGAATGAACAGGTATCGCACAATCAATGCTGCAGAATCTAAAAAGTCACAGGTAATCTGTGACTTTTTTGTTTTTGTACTTCTTGTTGATCTAACAACCTATATGACTAAACGACTTCAATCCCATCAAGGTGACTCTTACTCTGCTGCCTTGCTGTACTAAAGAAAGCTTGCAGGTAACGCTTGTCTTTTTCTGAATTTCTTACCGCTGCAAACAGTCTTCTTGAAAGCCCTTTGCCTAAAGGCTTACTGGCGATTAAGCCTTGTCTTGAAAACTCACTGATCGCCCAATTTGGCAATGCCGCGACACCTAATCCGGCTGATACCATTTGTACCAACATCAATGTGTTGTCTGCCTGCTTCCACTTCTTCGGTTCAATGCCAGCAGGTTGTAAAAAGTGCTTCACAACATCCAAACGCTGCTTTTGAACAGGGTAGGAGAGCATAGTGAGATCGCTAAGATCTTGCGGAACAACGCTTGGCTTATCAGCCAAAGGCGAGTTAATTGCGGTGATCAAACGCATCTCGAAATCAAAGAGTGGTTCATAGTGAACCTCTGAACGCGGCTGAATATCTGAGGTGATCACCAAGTCTAATTCACCAGCCATTAACGCAGGTAGGGGCTCAAAGCCAAAACCGG
Source organism: Vibrio satsumensis (assembly GCF_050337435.1). NCBI lineage: Bacteria > Pseudomonadati > Pseudomonadota > Gammaproteobacteria > Vibrionales > Vibrionaceae > Vibrio > Vibrio satsumensis. The sequence continues at coordinate 65,628 of NZ_JAKJSX010000009.1, forward strand.
ATGAGAAATCGAGAGTCACGCTTGGCCAAGCAACTTGATACTCCTTCAGAGCAGGCATTAACCATTGGAAACATGAGTGACATTCGATCGCCATGTGCAAACGACCATTCACATCCTCTTTCAGGCTTGCGAGTTCGTTCTCTGCTTTAGCGATTCTTGGCTGTATCTCATCAGCGAGTTTTAGCAAGATCTCACCTTCAGAGGTGAACTTTACTGGCCGAGTTTTACGTAGGAACAACTGCCCACCAATACGCGCCTCTAGGTCCTTCAATTGATGAGAAAGCGCCGACTGAGTCAGGTGAAGAGAGGTCGCTGTTGCGGTGAGTGAACCGCTGTCTCTTAAGGTGGTCAATGTTCGAAGGTGTTTAAGCTCTATCATGAGTATTCCTCATATTCCCTAAGCCAATTCAATATTTCTTAATAATCACCCTACGGGGTTTTTTATCATTTGTAAACGTCTAGATGTCCAGATGGATTTAAGTTCCTCATCCTTGGTTTATTCAAGATGAATATTTTTAATAAACAAGATGAATATTTGGACGTTGTTCATTATTCAGATTGGGTAGATAGTTTAGCCATCCAGACGCCTTTTTGAGTAATCAACATTACGACAGGCAGTTTGAACAGAAACTAATAATTATTGAATAAGGAACAGGTTCATGACTACGACAACGCATATTCTTGGCTACCCACGCATCGGTGAAAAACGCGAACTGAAATTTACACTAGAGAAGTACTGGCGTGGCGAGATTGACCAATCAGAGCTTAAACAGCTCGGCAGCGAACTGAGAAATCGTAACTGGAATGTACAAGCCGAAGCGAATCTAAGCTTTGCAACTGCGGGTGACTTCGCATGGTACGACCATGTATTAACTACGACTTTGCTTTTAGGTCATGTGCCCAAACGTCACGCTGGTGGATCTGAAGAAGAGAAAGCCTTCCCAGACTTAGATACCTTGTTCCGTGTTGGTCGCGGGCAATCTCAAAAGCAGCCAACCTGTTGTGGCGGGAAACATGGTTCAGAAAGTGCCAAAGATGGTGCTGCGGCATCTGACATGACCAAGTGGTTCAATACTAACTATCACTACATCGTTCCGGAGTTCAGTAAAGATGATTTGTTTGAAGTGAGTTGGCCGCAGCTGTTTGATGAAGTGAATGAAGCGATAAAAGCAGGACACAAAGTTAAGCCTGTCCTTCTTGGCCCGCTGTCTTACTTGTACCTAGGCAAAGAAGTGGAAGAGGGCTTTGACCGTTTAACTTTGTTGCCTCGTCTTCTTAATGCCTACCAAGCGATTTTGGCTAAACTGTCCAAGTTAGGTGTTGAGTGGGTGCAAATCGATGAGCCCATACTATCCCTGGAACTTGAAACTAAGTGGGCTGATTCATTCAAACTGGCTTATCAAGTGATTCAAGGCGATGTGAAACTATTGCTTACTACTTACTTTGATTCGGTGACTGATACGTTAGATAAAATCGTAAAACTGCCAGTGAATGGTTTACATATCGACTTGGCTGCCGCACCGCAGCAACTTGATGAAGTGGTGAATAAACTACCTGAAGATTGGGTGCTCTCTGCAGGTGCAATCAATGGCCGTAATATTTGGCGAGCTGACTTAGCCGCGCAGCTTGAGTTACTACAGCCAGTGAAAGAGAGGCTAGGAGACAAATTGTGGGTCGCAAGTTCATGTTCATTGCTGCATAGCCCAGTCGACCTTGAGTTAGAAGAGACACTCAGCGAAGAAGTGAAGAGTTGGTTTGCCTTTGCAAAACAGAAAGTGACTGAGGTGAGCTTATTGGGTGCAGCGCTGGACGGCGATCAAAATGCCATTTTAGCGTGCGAGACTTATAGCCAGCCGATTGTAGCTCGTAAGAGTGCAACTCATGTTAATAAGCCACAGGTACAGGCTCGCCTCAACACGATTACCAAAGCACTCGCTGACCGTAGTGCCCCTTACCCAGAGCGAGCTGCACATCAGTCGGAAGTTTTAGGTTTACCATTACTGCCAACGACTACGATTGGTTCTTTTCCACAGACTGGTGAGATACGTGTTCAGCGCAGCGCTTATCGCAGCGGGAAATTGAGTGAAGCGAAATACACGACTGCACTAAAAGGTCATATCGCCGATGCGGTGAAGCGTCAAGAAGCACTCGATTTAGATGTGTTGGTGCATGGAGAAGCGGAACGTAACGACATGGTGGAGTACTTTGCAGAGAACTTAGCAGGTTTTCAGACCACCAAATTTGGCTGGGTACAAAGCTACGGCTCTCGCTGCGTGAAACCTGCGATTGTGGTCGCGGACATTGAGCGTGAAAAACCGATGACGGTTGAGTGGTCGACTTATGCACAATCACTGACATCTAAGCTGATGAAAGGCATGCTGACTGGCCCGGTCACTATTTTGTGTTGGACGTTCCCGCGTGAGGATATCTCGCGTAAAGATATTACTAACCAATTAGCATTTGCGCTGCGTGATGAAGTATCTGACCTACAAGATGCAGGAATCAACATTATTCAGATTGATGAACCTGCGATTCGTGAAGGTTTACCATTGAAAAAACGTGACCATGCAGAATACTTAGAATGGGCAGTTGATGCCTTTAAGATCTCAGCCGCGAGTGCCAAGCCTGAGACGCAAATCCATACACACATGTGTTACAGCGAGTTCAACGAAATCATTGATTCAGTGGCCGCACTAGACGCTGACGTAATTACCATTGAGACCTCTCGTTCGAATATGGAATTGCTTAAAGCGTTTGAAGAGTTCAATTACCCGAATGCTATTGGTCCAGGTGTTTACGATATTCACTCGCCAAACATTCCATCGCAAGAGTGGATCATTGGTCTGTTGAAGAAAGCAGCGGAGAAAATTCCGGCAGAACGTTTATGGGCAAACCCAGATTGTGGTCTAAAGACACGTAATTGGGCAGAAACAGAAGCAGCACTGACTAACTTAGTCTCTGCGACTAAGGCACTGCGTAAAGAGTGGGAGTCAACAGAAGCTTAACTATCATTAGAGCTATATGACTCAAAATAAAAAGCCTCGCAACTGCGAGGCTTTGAAGTTCATATTTGTTCGAATCTCGAATCTCGAATCTCGAATCTAGCTGCTGCTCTGGCAAGTATCTTTGCTGATCAGCTTCTCAACCATCAATTGTCCGCGTGTGTTGCGAATCTTAATGTTGTAAGCCAAGCCCATGTCTAGGTTTGCTCTTACTTCTGAGTTAGTGCAGTAGCTATTCACACTCATATCAACAACTTGGTTTAAAGGCTTCGCACCTTTAGCATCTTGGTTGTAGATCATCATGATTTCAATCACGGTGTTTTTTGCGAGTACTCGCATGACCGACAACGGGCCGTACTCAATCGGCAAGCCGGCAGATAAAACGCCAGCACGGTGCTGAGCCATCATCTCTAGCTGTCTTTGTTCGTCATGCTCACTTGATGAACAGCCTGCAAGCAGAGCTAAAGCCAGTGAGCCAATAATCCATTTTTTCACGTTAAAATACTTTCTTGAATGGTTTAACAATAACATTTTGGTAGACACCAGCAGCGATGTACGGGTCTGCGTCTGCCCATGTCTGTGCATCTTCTAAAGAATTAAACTCAGCAATCACAGTCGAACCTGTGAAGCCTGCTTCACCAGGGTTATCTGAGTCAATGGCTGGCATTGGGCCTGCTGTTAACAGTCGGCCTTCATCGTGAAGTGTTTGTAGGCGTTCTAAATGTTGTGGGCGAACACTTAGGCGTTTTTCTAATGAATTTTCGACGTCTTGAGAAAAAATCACGTACCACATATTGAGATATCCTTATTTTACTTCACTAAATTGGGGCGTTTAAATTCGCTATCTTGCTAATTTACGCGAACTAATTGGTATTGGAAGGACTAATGATAAGAAATTGTGAATTGGTTCGGGAGAGTGAGAAGGTCTTTAGCATTTTTAATCGAAATGGCTAAAGACCTTACAGTGCGATAGGGCTGTCGAAAGTCCTATTTATTGATAGAGCGAGGCTTGCCACTTTCATCAACTGCCACGTAATTGAACGTCGCGCCACACACCTTGTAACGGTCGCCGATGCCGTGATCAAGTACAGGCTTAACCCATACTTCTAGGTCGATATTCATCGAGCTACGACCAATTTTAGTACAGTCACCATAAACGCACACCACATCACCTACTGAAACCGGCTGTTTGAACTCGATACTCGATACTGAAACGGTGACTATTTTGCCGTTAGAGATCTCTTTTGCCAGTATGCCGCCAGCAAGGTCGAGTTGAGACATTATCCAACCACCGAAAATCTGGCCTGCTGCATTGGTATCAGAAGGCATCGCCAAGGTGCGAAGAAGTAAAGAACCAATTGGGTTCAAAGTTGATTGAATCGTCATTGTAGTACTCTTGGTGGTATTGATTATCTTAAATAAAAACTGATGTGTTGACTGTGACTGGTTGGGTACATTGGCAAATGAGTGCAATGAACAACAAGAAACCAGATGGCCGTTAATTTAGTGAGATTGTCACTAAATAATAGGCTTTATTTTGACCAGTTTCCGCAACACAGAAAAGCCAACGGCCAATGATCACGAGTATCATTGGCCGCTAGGTATAGCATATTGACAAGAATTGTAACAAAAACGGAATGAGGACTCACCCCTTGGGGTTACTTCTCGTCAGTATTTTTATCAGTTAGCTCTTGCTGCTCTTTTTGTAGCTGTTGATCTTTTGGTAAATGCTTATAGATGTAGGCACCCGTAAGCAGCGTAAATAGTAATGTTGCTATTAGCAGGCCAAACACCTTGAAGTTAACCCACACATCCAATGGTAGGCTGAAAGCAACGTAAACGTTGAGAATGGCACATAGGGTAAAAAATAGAGTCCAAGCCCAGTTAATCTTGCCCCATATGGCATCAGGCAGTGTGATCTCTTTACCCAACATGCCTTTAATTGCTGATTTTCCCATAAGGTGGCTGGCTGTCAGGCCAATAGCGAATAGAGCGTAAACGATCGTCACTTTCCATTTGATGAAGTTGTCGTCGTGCAAGAAGATGGTCATGCCACCAAATACGGCAACCATAAGGAACGTGATGATCTGCATTTTTTCTACTTTCTTGTAGATGAAGTACGTCAAAATAATTTGAACTGCAGATGCAACGATCAAAGCACCAGTCGCTGTATAGATGTCATACATCTTATACAGCGCAAAGAAAATAATGAGAGGAATGAAATCAAGAATTTGTTTCATGAGGCACTGACTATCCAGTTAATTGAGTTGCAGACAGTCTAACGAAAACTGTCTCGATGCTAAATAGCCCGAGACAATTGGGTACTAATTAATTCAATCTAACCGCTCATCGTGTTTAACGAGTTTTAACAGATTATCTCATTGACGAGGTTTGGTAGCGAGGTATCAGCTTCTTGATGTCTTCAAGGTAGCCTTCGCTCTTCAAGCTATCTAAGGTATTTTCGAGTTCTTGCTCACTCATGGCAAAACACGTCGATTTACCCGTTGTTAGATCTAGGTACTCGTGATATTCACGCTCTGTGAAGTGGCCAATTCGATCCATTAGCAGGGTTTTAATTCCATGGTGAATTAAGCCGTAATACGTATGTCTTTGTAAGGTCATAGCCTATCCTCCGTGACAAGCTGCAGTTCAAATGGTGCAACCTGCTGTATATTGGTTGGGTTATCTATGACAAAGCAATTCGAATGCCATTTTTTCCAATTGAATAGAGCGTCTCCCCAATCAAATAGAATTGAACTTCTTTTCAATTAGTTAAAGGAACGTACGTTCTATTCTCTAAACACCAATACGGGGCTGACGGAAAATAGTTTTATTTTGAGAATGGTAAAATTCTCATTATGACGATCTACTGAAGCTTTTAGGCTCCTGAATTGGCAATTTGATAACCGTTAATCGACTAGCCAATCGACTAAGGTTGATAGCGAGGCATTCTGACGGTTTTTGGGTTGTAATAGGAAGTATCCATTTCCCGAAAAGACACTGCCTTCACTCACTTTCACCAATCTACCTAAATCAATATCTTGCGTGGCCAGCGTGATGTCGCCTATGGCAATACCAAACCCTTGAATGGCAGCATTCATAGCTTGATCGAGTGTCGCGAATTGCTGGTTGTTCTTACTTGAAAGGTCGTGGCTTCCTATGTGTTCCAACCAAAGTCGCCAATCACTCTGCTCATTGTTGGCGTGTAGCCAAGTGTATTGGGCAAGCTTGTGTGGCTTGATGATGGTCGACGCGTCGTTGACAAGATGGCTTTTGGTAATGCTTTGCGCTTGGCAGACAGGAGCTAGTTGCTCGTTGAACAGTAGTTGGCTAACAATTGAGTGTTGGTTTGGTTTCTTGCCATAAATAATCACCGCATCGAAGGGATCAAAGCTTGGCTCAAAAACGTGCTTGATGGTCGACGTGAGCTCGACATCAATATCAGGATAGGCCTGTTGAAAAGACATCAACTTAGGCAATAACCAAGAGGTAATACAGCTCGGTGCGTTGAGTTTGATCTTGGAGGGAGAGCTAGCCACTTGATTTAGAGCCGATTGCAGTTGATGAATCGTTCCTTGTATCAAGGGAACCAGTTCTTCTCCTTTCGGCGTTAAAGACAGCCCGCGAGCATGACGATAGAAGAGATCACAGCCAAGGCTTTCTTCAAACGACAACACCTGACGACTCACTGCACCTTGCGTGACATTGAGCTCATGTGCAGCTCGCGTAAAGTTGAGATGCCTTGCCGTAGACAAAAACGCGAGCAAGGTTTTGGTTGAAGGTAGTGTGCGATTCATATCTTTACCTATGATTTTTTATCATGACTATTATGTGATTATTTCGATTCATTTATCAATAGTGTTCTGTTTGAATGTAAATACTTAATCATCATTTGTGATTCAATATGTGTATAAGTCACATTTTTTGAATATTAAGGCAATGATGAAGACATTGTGATTTTGTGAAAGGGATAGCTTCTTGACATCTTTTATTGATAGCTTAGTACCTCAGGCTGTAAAAAAATTAATACCTTATCAATCGGCTAGAAGAATTGGTGGTGATGGACGTGTCTGGCTAAACGCCAATGAATTGGAAAGCTCGCTGTTTCAAGGAGAAGCAAGTCACAACCGATACCCAGACTTCTTACCACAAGATATTGCTAAGGCTTACCAAGATTACTGTGGCACTGATGCTGCGACTGTTGCCGTTCGTGGTGCAGATGAAGCGATTGATTTGCTGATCAGAACATTCTGTAAACCGGCGAGCGACAACATACTTATCTGTTCTCCAACGTATGCGATGTATGAGTTTTGCGCCGATGCATTGGCGATTAATACCTTGGACTCTCCATTGCAGGAAGACTTCAGCCTGAACGTCGCTGATATCGTGAATAAAGCGGAACTGGCGAATATCGTGTTTCTTTGTTCACCAAACAACCCAACGGGTAATGTGATTCCTAAATTGGATTTGATTCAGGTACTGGAAGGCACGATTGGAAAGTCGCTAGTGGTAGTCGATGAAGCGTATATCGAATTTGAACCACAAACGTCAGCCGTTAGCCTTATTGAACGCTATCCACATTTGGTTGTGATTCGCACTTTGTCGAAGGCGTTTGGATTGGCTGCGGTTCGTTGTGGCTTTATCTTAGCGAGTCAAAATGTGATGCAGTATATCGCGAAGCTGATTCCACCTTATCCGATGCCAGATTGTTCATCTCAAATCGTTTTAGACGCTTTGTCTGATGAACGAGTCTCAGTGATGGAAGACGCAACGCTAAAATTGGTTGAACTACGTAACTGGTTTGCTTGTGAGTTAACGCAGTTTGATTTCATCGAGTCAGTTTACCCCTCATCGACGAACTTTATTTTGCTACGTCAAAAACCTGGGTATCAAGTATTCAGTGTATTGGCGAAGGATGGCATTGTGATAAGGAATCAAAACCACGAACCTGCCTTGCGTAACTGCGTACGAATCAGTATTGGTAGCCAAGAGAGCATGCTAGAAGTGATAACGTCACTTACACGCTACCAAACCGAGCTACAACAGACTCAACAAGATCAGCAAAAACGAAAGCATCAACAAGATCAATATATAGAAATTCAATCTCAACTCGATAAAGATCATATCTAGGATGGCAATGATGAAAAAGATAATACTAGGACTCGCTTGTACGGCCGCTTTACTTGGTACAACGGTACAGGCAAAAGAAATCCGTTTGGCGTCAGACTTTACGTATCCGCCATTCAACTACAAAAACAGTGCCGGTGTGCCTGTCGGGTTTGATATTGAGATAGCTGATGCCTTGTGTGAGCAAGCGAAGCTCGATTGTACTTGGGTTTCACAAAGTTGGGATTCGTTGATTCCAAGTTTATTGGCAAGAAAGTCAGATGTGATCATGGCGTCGATGCGTATTACCGAAGAGCGTAAGCGCAAGATCTTGTTCACTGATAAGTACTACCAGACCCCAGCTGTGTTTGTTGCTGCTAAAAGCGCGGAGTTCAGCGTTGATGAGGCAGGCTTAGCAGGCAAAACCATCGGTGTTCAGCAAGGTACGATTCACGATCGCTACGTAACTGACAAGTTTGGCGATGTGGCAAACATTAAGCGTTATACCGGCCAAGATGAAGTTTATCTGGATCTGCAAAACGGTCGTCTAGATCTAACTTTCGGCAACTCAGATCAACTGTCATTGGCTTTCTTAGATAAGAAAGAAGGCGAGGGCTTTGAGTTCAAAGGCAAAGCAGTAACCGACAAAGCCTACATTGGCGAGGGTACGGCGTTAGCATTAAGAAAACAGGATTCAAAACTGGCGAAACAATTCAATGCCGCGATTGAGGAGATCAGATCGAACGGTACCTACGACAAGATCGCGTCTAAGTACTTTACGTTTGATATCTATGGCGCTGATTTATAATTCGTCTAACGCCTAAATTAGAACACCAAAAACAAAAAATCCGAGGGCTGTGAGGCTCTCGGATTTTTTAGTTTAAGCTGGTGGTGCTAATTCAGTCACCACTAGCTTAGCGTTTATTTATTACGCTTGCTGTTTTTGTAGCTCAGCTTCTTTCGTTTCGTCTTCGATTAGAGAATCAACGATTACGGCACATGCTGCATCACCAGTGATGTTTAGAGCAGTACGGATCATGTCGAAGATACGGTCGAGAGCGAACAACAGAGGTAGACCTTCGATAGGGATACCAGCCGCAAGAAGAACTGCAACCACTAGGAAAGAAGGACCTGGAACACCAGCTTGACCAACTGCACCTAGCGTAGACGTTACGATGATAGCAACGTAAGCGCCCATAGATAGGTCGATGTTGAACAGCTGTGCGAAGAAGATAGCCACTAGGCCGTAGTAGATCGCGTTACCAGACATGTTGATCGTCGCGCCAAGAGGCAGAACGAATGAAGCAGTAGAGTTACGAACGCCAAGCTCTTTCTCAACTGTTTCCATTGTTACTGGTAGTGTTGCCATTGATGAAGCAGTTGATAGTGCTACCGCTTGAGGCTTCTTCATTGCTACTAGGAACTTCTTAGCTGAAGTCTTAGTGAAGATTTGAATCATCAGTGGGTAGGCAACAAAGCCGAAAATCAGGATCGCAGCGATGTAAACAATGAACAGTTTGAACACAACCATAAGTGCGCCGAAACCGAAAGTACCTACTGCTTCTGCCATTAGGCCGAATACGCCAAGTGGTGCGATGATCATCACCTTGTTGATCATCCAAACCATAGCGTCAACAATCGCGTTTACGCCATTGATGATAGGGTCACGTTTTTCTTTCGCTTGCTTAGAAAGCGCGATACCAAAGAACAAGCAGAAAACGAGAATTTGCAGAATGTTTGCTTCATTCAATGATTGGAAAACGTTGGTAGGGATCATGCCAGTGATGGTTGCCCAGAACGTTGGAAGTTCGCCTTTCGCAGCGTATTCAGAAGAGAACATGCCTTCAACGCCAGAAACATCGATACCACGACCCGGTTCGAATACTTCACCCATTACCAGCGCTAGTGCTACAGCAAGTGCAGACGTTAGTGCAAAGTAACCTAGTGTTGTTACACCGACTTTACCTGCAGATGAACTGTTGCCCAGACCAGCAGCACCTGAAATCAGTGCAACTGCTACTAGAGGGATAACCAGCATCTTGATCAAATTGATGAAGATAGCGCCCAGTGGAGCGAACATAGTTGCGCTGTCACCCATCATCGCACCGACTACAGTACCGACGATCATTGCAATAACGACTTGAACGCCGATGTTGCTTAGTAAACTCTTTTCTTTTAACACTTCCATAACCTCTGTGCTACTAAATATAAAAATCCCAGAACTACTCACCAATGTACGATGTACCATTGGATTAATATTTCGCGAAGAGTTTTACACGTATCCTTTACATTTATCAATATGAGCAGAGGTGAAAGTCCTCCAAAAATAGGTGGTCTAATGTCATTTGTTGATTTTGCACAACAATGCAATCGTTTGCTTTGGTTTTTTATTGCGATGTTATTTGTTGGATTTATAAAAGTCTTTTTGCTGGGTGCTTTGTGAATGATTTCGAGGTGTTGGTATTAGAACTGTTTTGTTAACATTTGGTTTTCATTTTTGGGTGTTTTTTAGTCTGGGGATTTGAGTGAATTGAAAGATGCGTGTTGTGTGAAATTTCGCCTGAACTATGCTTAAGGTATCTATTTATTACCAAGATGTTATCTCTACGCTTTAAATAAAACGTCTATCTAGCATCTCAGTTGTAAGGAGAGGGGCTATGACTTTTATATTAAAGTACTTGTTTGCGTTTTTTCTGTTGTTCAGCTCTGTGTTTGCTCAGGCCGATGATGTCTGGGTTATTGAGGTGAATGGAGGGATAGGTCCCGCGACCAGTGACTACCTCACTAGAGAAATAGAACAAGCTCACGATGAGCAAGCTAAATTCATCATTTTGAAAATGAACACGCCCGGCGGGTTAGATTCGTCGATGCGCGACATTATTCGATCCATCACCACGTCACCGATTCCGATAGCAACTTGGGTTGGGCCCGCGGGCTCACGTGCGGCGAGTGCGGGAACCTACATTCTACTTGCTAGTCACATTGCCTCCATGGCGCCCGGAACTAATTTGGGCGCAGCCACGCCGGTGTCTCTTGGCGGTGGCAAAGCGCCGACTAATCCATTATCACCTCAAGACGATGCCAATAAAGATGATAACGCGTCAGCAAGTGAGCAAGACGAAACGAAACAAGAGAATTCAGACCAAGTAAAAGCCTCCACTGCGATGGAGAAGAAAGTCATCAATGATGCTGCTGCCTACATCGTTAGTTTGGCTAAGCTGCACAAACGTAACGAAGAATGGGCAGAAAAAGCGGTAAGAGAAGCGGCGAGTTTGGACTCAGAGAATGCGCTCGAACTTAACGTGATTGATTTCATCGCGAGCGACCTACAGCAATTGGTTGAGTTGAGTAATGGACGCACCATCATAATCAATGGTGTCAGTCAGGAAGTCCAACTTAGTGATGTTGCTTTTGTCGAGCGAGAACAAGACTGGCGCTTTAGTTTGCTTTCGGTGATCACTAATCCAAATGTTGCTTACATTCTGATGCTAATCGGTATCTATGGCTTGCTCCTTGAGTTCTATAACCCCGGCGTTGGTTTACCGGGTGTATTAGGGGGAATTTGTTTGCTACTCGCCATGTATTCCTTACAAATGCTGCCAGTGAGTTACGCAGGCCTTGCGTTAATTCTATTGGGAATTGCCCTAATGGTGGCAGAAGCCTTTAGCCCGAGTTTTGGTATCTTCGGGTTGGGTGGCGTCGCCGCATTCACTTTGGGCTCGATCATGCTGATGGACACAGAGGTACCGGGTTACCAAATTGCATTGCCGCTAATCATTGGGATCAGTTTGTTCTCTGTTGCCTTTATCGTCGTCACCATATCCATGTTAGTTCGAGTGAGAAGCAAGCCAGTGACTACGGGGATGGAAGCGGTTGTCGGTGATACAGGTAAAGTGGTAAGCGGTTTCCCAGGAGCAGGTCGAGTATTGGTCGAAGGTGAGATCTGGCAAGCCAAATGCGCGAGTGAACTGCAAGCGGGGCAGATTATCAGAGTGACCAAACTGACTGGATTGCTGTTAGATGTTGAGGCGCTGCCCGATGAGACATCATCGAAATCTGGTTAGTGCGGACTGTTAGCGCGGAATGCTAGGACAAACTTGATTGAATTATTAATTGCTTAGCCATCGTTACCATTAGGGGGCGGTTATGTTTATACACACTATAGGTATTGTCATCGTGCTCGTTATCTTATTGATAGCCAGTATGTTCAGAGTACTGCGCGAATATGAACGTGCAGTGGTGTTCTTCCTTGGGCGCTTTTACGGTGTGAAAGGGCCGGGGTTAATCATTATCATTCCTTTTATCCAACAAATTGTGCGAGTGGATCTACGAACTATCGTTTTGGATGTACCAACACAAGATTTGATCACTAGAGATAACGTGTCGGTGAAGGTCAATGCTGTGGTTTATTTTCGAGTGCTCGATCCGAAGATGGCTATCAATAATGTTGAGAATTATCTTGAGGCCACCAGCCAACTTTCGCAAACAACGCTGCGTTCAGTACTCGGTCAGCATGAGTTGGATGAGTTGTTGTCAGAGCGAGAAGAACTCAATCGAGATTTGCAAGCGATACTGGATCAACACACCGATAACTGGGGCATCAAGATTGCCAATGTTGAGATCAAGCATGTTGATCTTGATGACAGCATGGTGCGAGCCCTTGCTAAACAAGCCGAGGCGGAACGTTCTCGTCGAGCCAAGGTTATACACGCGACCGGTGAGCTAGAAGCATCGACTAAGTTACGTGAGGCAGCTGAAGTGCTGAACAAAGCACCTAATGCTATTCAGTTGCGATATATGCAGACGCTAACTGAGGTGGCTAACGAAAGAACCTCCACCATCATTTTCCCAATGCCAATCGATCTAGTGGAGAAGATAACCGACCCGATCAAAGCAACACTTAATGAGGCCGCGATTAAGAAAGCGATGAAAGTGGATGATTAGCTAGCGTGGATGGCAAGCAATAAAAAAGGCGCCACATCTGTGGAGCCTTTTGATATTTGAATTGTTGGTTCTATTTATTGACCATTGATTACGAGCGTCTATTTAATGATCGTTGATTACTTCTGCGTAGCCGCTTTCATTGGCGTAACAAACTCAGCCAGTGCTTTAAGCATTGCTTCTGGTTGTTCAACGTTGTTTTCAATGATTTTCACAACCGCTGAGCCAGAGATAGCACCGGCAGCGCCAGCTTCGATGGCTTCTTTGACTTGCTCAGGAGCAGAAATACCGAAACCAAGCAATGCTGGTGGCGCATCAAACTTGTTCAGACGGTCAAGCAGTGCCGTTACTGGCATGTTTGCTTTTGTTTCTGCACCCGTTACGCCAGCACGAGAAAGTAGGTAAGTGTAGCCACCACCTAGTTCAGACACTGACTTAAGCGTCTCATCACTTGCTGTTGGTGGCGCAATAAAGATTGGGTGAACGCCAAACTTCTCAGCAGCTGCAACAAACTCAGCACTTTCGTTAGTTGGTACGTCAGCAATCAATACTGAGTCGATCCCCGCATTCGCACAACGCTCGTAGAAGTTCTCGATACCACGTGCGTACACCAAGTTCGCGTACATCAGTAGGCCGATTGGTAGCTCTGGGTATTTTGCGCGGATTTGACCAATAAGATCAAAACACACATCAGGTGTTACCTTTGAGTCTAACGCACGAATGTTCGCACCTTGGATCGTTGGGCCATCAGCTAGTGGATCAGAGAATGGGATGCCAAGCTCAAGCGCATCTGCACCCGCTTCAACCAAAGTTTCCATGATCTTAAGCGATTGTTCAGGGTTAGGATCGCCAACCGTTACGAATGGTACAAATGCACCCTGATTCTTTTCAGCTAAGCGATTGAAGAGTGATTGATAGCGATCCATTATAATGCTCCTTTCTCTTTAAGAATGTCGTGTACAGAGAAAATGTCTTTGTCACCACGGCCAGATAAGTTAACGACTAATAGCTGTTCTTTTTCAGGTTCGTCGTGAGCCATTTTGATTGCATGAGCTAAAGCATGAGATGACTCTAGCGCTGCGAGGATACCTTCGTTACGTGCGATAGATTGGAACGCTTCTAGCGCTTCGTCATCGGTTACGTTTTCGTATTCAGCACGGCCAATTGCGTTCAGGTGCGCGTGTTGAGGACCTACTGATGGGAAATCTAGACCCGCAGATACAGAGTAAGACTCTTCTACTTGGCCGTTCTCATCTTGCATCAGTGGTGCTTTCATACCAAAAAAGATACCTGTTTTACCGTGCTTAAGCGGCGCGCCGTGTTGGTCGGTATCAATACCTTTACCCGCTGGTTCAACACCGATTAGGCGAACCGTTTCTTCTTCAATGAAATCAGCGAACATACCGATAGCGTTTGAACCACCGCCGACACAAGCGATAACCGCATCAGGAAGGCGACCTTCACGCGCTAGAATTTGGTTCTTGGTTTCTTCACCAATCATGCGTTGGAAGTCACGAACGATAGTTGGGAATGGGTGAGGACCCGCAGCCGTACCTAGTAGGTAGTGCGCATCTTCATAAGTTGCAGACCAGTCACGTAGCGCTTCGTTACACGCATCTTTTAGCGTAGAAGAACCAGAATGAACAGGGATAACCTCTGCGCCCATTAGCTTCATACGGAACACGTTCGGGCTTTGACGTTCAACGTCTTTAGCACCCATGTATACACGACACTTAAGGCCCAATAGAGCACATGCTAGCGCCGTCGCAACACCGTGTTGACCAGCACCTGTTTCAGCGATGATTTCTTGCTTACCCATACGTTTAGCAAGTAGCGCTTGACCCAATACTTGGTTTGTTTTGTGCGCGCCACCGTGAAGTAGGTCTTCACGCTTAAGGTACAGTTTGGTTTTTGTACCTTTAGTTAGGTTGCGAGTTAGCGTTAGTGCCGTTGGACGACCCGCGTACTCTTGAAGAAGCGTCATGAATTCGCTGCGGAACTCAGGATCGGCTTGTGCATCGATAAATGCTTGTTCAAGTTGGTCTAGTGCTGGCACTAGGATCTGCGGTACGTATTGACCACCGTATTCACCGAAGTAGGCATCGAGTTTAGCCATTATCTTATTCCTTCAATTCTATTGGCGTGTCTTCACACCAAGTCGTTTAGTCTTGTTTGAGCTTCGCAAAGGCAAAGCTCACAAATATGTTTTTAGTTTTCGCTTTCTAGTTTTGGCTTTGGCGTTAAAAGCCAGACTAGTAATTACGAATCGCTGCAAAAGCACGTTGTAGCTTGTCAGCGTCTTTTTTGCCCGGAGCAGATTCAACACCAGAGTTTAGGTCTAATCCTAAGCAACCCAACTTAGCGGCTTGGTTAGCATTTTCTGGGTTTAGGCCACCCGCCAACATGATTGCGCTTTGGTTGTTGATTAGGTTCCAATCGAACACTTGGCCTGTGCCACCAGTTTGAGAACCCACTTTAGTATCTAGCAGGTGACGAGTCACGTTGCTTTCCAGTAATTCTGGTAGCGAGCTTTCAGCATCGGGAGCAACACCATAAGCTTTCCAAATCTCAACGCTTTCAGGCAGTGACTGTTTTAGTTCATCGACATATGCTTGAGATTCATCACCGTGCAATTGCACAGCGAACAAGCCTAGCTCAGAAACCGTTTTCGCAACGTCAGTAACGCTGTGGTTTTGGAACACACCCACGTAGTTCAAAGGTGCGCCACTCATAGTCAAACGAGCCGCTTCGATATCCACATGACGCTTAGATGCTTCAACGAAAATCAGACCACCGAATACCGCACCAGCTTGATACGCTTTCGCTGCATCATCAGAGTGAGTTAAACCGCACACCTTGTTTTCACCCAGCGTTACTTTACGTACAGCAAGCTCAAGGTTCTTTTCTGCCATTAGAGAGCTACCGATTAGGAAGCCATCTGCAAACGTTGAAAGGTCACGAACTTGTTGATGTGTGTAGATGCCAGACTCTGAAATCACGACTGCGTTTGGAGCCAGTTCGCGAATCAGCGGCGCCAACTCTTTAGTCCGGTTCAAATCAGTCGAAAGGTCACGTAAGTTACGGTTGTTAATGCCGATCACCTTAGCGTTTAGAGCGACTGCGCGGTGAAGTTCTTCTTCGTTGCTGACTTCGGTCAATACACCCATATTGAGTGAGTGAGCAACTTCCGCCAACGCTTTGTACTCTTCGTCATCCAATACTGATAACATCAACAAGATAGCATCAGCTGAGTAATGACGAGCTAAGTACACTTGGTAGGTATCAACCATGAAGTCTTTACACAGGATAGGCTGCTTAGCAATGCTGCGAACCTTAGGCAAAAACTCAAAGTCACCTTGGAAGTACTTCTCGTCTGTCAGTACAGAAATCGCGTTTGCGTGGTTGTTGTAAACCGATGCAATGTAGTCCAGGTCAAACTCGTCACGGATTAAACCTTTTGACGGAGATGCCTTTTTACATTCAGTGATGAAAACAGTTTGCTCGCCGCTCAGAGCATCATAAAAGCTGCGGTCTGTTGCAGTTAGTGACGCTTTAAACTCGTCTAATGGTTGAGTCTGCTTACGTGCTTCAACCCATTGGTATTTATCACGAACGATTTTTGCTAATACTTCCGCCATTTCAGCTTCTTTGACTGAAACGTGGGTCGACAGTTTATCGGTAGTCTGTGTCATGTTCTTTGTCTCGATTCGTCGTTCGTTAGGCGTGAGCAGCAAGCTTTTGCACAAGCTCGTAAGCTTTACCTGAGTTCATCGCGTCAATTGCTTGTTGTGCGTTGGCTTTTAGATCTTCATGACCAAATAGACGCATCAGTAGAGCAACGTTGACTGCCACTGCGCCAACTTGAGCATCAGTGCCTTTACCCGTCAGTATATCGGTTGTGATGGCTTTGTTTTCTTCTGGCTCGCCGCCCTTGATTGCTTCAAGAGGGTGAGTGTTCAAACCAAAGTCAGCCGGAGTTACGGTGTACTCGTTAATCTCGCCATCTTTAATTTCAGCAACGATAGTCTCGCCATGAATCGCCACTTCATCTAGGCCACTACCGTGAACAACCGCAGCACGCTTCATGCCCATTTGCAGCATGGTTTCTGCGATCGGGCGAACCAACTCTTTGCTGTAAACACCCATTAGCTCGATGTTAGGGCGAGCAGGGTTAATCAGTGGGCCAAGAATATTGAAGATAGTGCGCGTTTTCATTGTTTGACGAACCGGCATCGCGTGACGTACACCAACGTGATACTGCGGAGCAAATAGGAATGCTACGCCAAGTTCATCAACAGCAGTACGTGTGTCTTCTGCTGTCATCGCTAGGTTGATACCGAATGAATCCAGTAGGTCGGAAGAGCCTGATTTGCTCGATACACTACGGTTACCGTGTTTCGCGACTTTTAAGCCACACGCTGCGGCAACAAATGCAGAAGTCGTCGAGATATTAATGGTGTTGTGACCGTCGCCACCTGTACCTACGATGTCTGCGAAATCGTAATCAGGGCGCGGAAACGGGTTTGCATTCGCAAGCAGTGCTTTCGCTGCACCTGCGATCTCATCGGGCGTTTCGCCTTTGATTTTCAGTGCCGTTAGCGCTGAAGCCATCAAGATTGGGTCAAGTTCGCCCTTGATGATCACATCAAACAATTGTTGGCTTTCTTCTTGAGTAAGAGACTGCTGTTCGTAAAGTTTATTAATCTGTTCCATGATCGTTTCCTATTTTCCAGTCTTTTCAAGGCGAAGAGGTTTCTCAAGAGCCCATTCGATAGCGTTTGCTAGAAGCGTTGCACCGTAGGTCGTCATAATTGATTCAGGGTGGAATTGGAATCCACAAACCTTGTCTTGTTCTTGAACTACAGACATCACCAAATCATCGACTTCAGCGGTCACCGTTAGGCTATCGGATACATGCGTTGCCACTAAAGAGTGGTAGCGAGCAATAGCCAGTGGCGAAGGTAAGTCTTGGTAAGTCGCATGGTTTTGGTGTTCCATCATTGACACCTTACCATGAATGATTTCGCCTGCGCCTGCAACGGTACCGCCATAAGCTTCAACGATCGCTTGGTGGCCTAAGCAAATGCCAATCATTGGCACTTTGCCTTTTAGCAGCTGAATCAGCTCAGGCATGCAGCCCGCGTCTGCTGGAGCGCCGGGGCCAGGTGAAAGTAGGGCAACAGGGTTGTCTAATTCGTTGATCGCCGCTTCAACCACCTTTGCGGGAATGTTGTTACGGTAAATCTTAACGCTGTGACCTAATGAACGAAATTGGTCTACAAGGTTGTAAGTGAACGAGTCGAAGTTATCGATGAATACAATATCAGCCATGATTACGACTCCTTCTTATTTGATGAGTGTTGGTTTGTAGCAGAGCTCTTAGTATGCGCTGCTTGAATCGCAGAGATGACCGCTTGAGCTTTGCCGCGAGTCTCATCAGCTTCTGCTTGTGGGTCTGAGTCGAATACTACACCAGCGCCAGCTTGTACTTGTGCTACACCATCTTCAACGTAAGCAGAACGAATCACGATACACGTATCTAACGTGCCTTCACCTGTTAGGTAACCTACTGCACCGCCATAGCTACCACGACGCGTTTTTTCTACATCACGAATAAGCTGCATTGCGCGGATTTTTGGTGCGCCTGTTAGCGTACCCATGTTCATACAAGCTTGGTAAGCGTGCAGCGCATCTAAGTCTTCACGCAGTTGACCAACAACACGAGAAACCAAATGCATCACATGGCTGTAGCGATCAACTTTCAGTAGGTCTGCTACGTGGCGAGTGCCAGCTTCGGCAATACGTGCCACATCGTTACGCGCTAGGTCGACTAGCATCATGTGTTCTGCGTTTTCTTTCTTGTCGGTGCGCAGTTCAAGCTCGATACGGCTATCTAGGTCGAAATCGATTTGACCATCAGGACGCTTACCGCGACGACGAGTGCCCGCAATTGGGTAGATCTCGATTTGGTTGGTTTCAGTTTCGTACTTCAGCGCGCTTTCTGGAGAAGCACCAAACAGAGTAAATAGCTCATCTTGCATGTAGAACATGTAAGGGCTTGGGTTGCTTTGCTTAAGTTCTTTATAAGCCGCCAGTGGAGCAGGGCAAGGTAAAGTAAAGCGGCGTGAGGGCACCACTTGGAATACGTCGCCTTTAACTACGTACTCTTTTAAATCACGAACCGTTTGGCAGAAGTCTTCATCTGAAACGCTCGGTACCGCTTCAACGTTGTCGAGCGGCGTTACTTCAGTGATTGCTTTCAGTGACTGGCACTGAGTTTGAATGTCGGCTAAACGGTCAGTTAATTGCGCTTTGATACTGTCATCTTGAGCGAACAAGCTCGCATGAAGTAGGCCTTCGTTCTCTTGGTGGTCGAAACGCAATAGTGTTTCCGCAACGTAGAATACAAAGTCAGGACAATTGTTGGTTGCTTGAGCATCACCTAGCGGTTCAAAGTTAGCCACGATGTCGTAAGCGAATAAGCCCGCCATGAATAGCGCGTGTTTGTTATCTGCGTCTTGCTCAAAGCTGTGCTGAACCAAACGCAGTGCATCGAATGAAGAGGCTTCTCTTAAACGTGAGTCTTCGTCTAATTCGTTGCTCGGCTCGACAAAAGTCAGCGTCAAAACGTTATCAGTAAGGTCAGATTTTATTTCTGCTTTCACGTTTTGAGTGAGATTTTTGATAAGCGCTTGACCGTTTTCAGTCAATGCTTGAAAGGTTACTTCATGTCCGCGACATACGATACGAACAGCAGAGTCGATAAGGAGCAGGCTTGTTAGGTTCTGTTTGGATTCAATCTCAGCCGATTCCAACAGCAAACTGTCTGTTTTGTTTTCACACAGAGTATGAAAAACGCTGGTTGGATCTTGCGAGTAAGGAACTGATGAATTGATGACCTCAATGGTTCCCAGCTTTTTGATTTCAATGGCCTTGTTCACAAGACCTCCTTTATGATTCTTTAAATTTCCTGCCGTACATAGTCGCATAAAGATACCTTTCACCCAATCTAGAATATGGTCAATTCGATGATTTGTTAGTCAGTTGAATGTGAGATGTTCGACAAATTAAAAAGCCCGCTATTAAAGCGGGCTTAGTGATAACTTTTTTATAAACAAACTGTTTAACTAGAAGTACACGTTAGCCCACCAAGAACTTGTCCAAGTGCGCCACCAATTAAGCTCTGAACTTGCTTCTACTGAAGAAAGTTCTAAAACTTTATCTTTATGGTTTTGGTTAAATTCTTGTAACATGGTGAACCTATCAAATGTGATACTTCGTATTTGTGTACTAGTTAACTAGTTTTCTACTTGCGGGTCAAGTGTGTTGACACAAATATAACGATAAAAATTGAAAACAATGAAAAAGAATATATGAGAATTGATCTACATAGTCATACAACAGCCTCAGATGGCCGACTTACTCCACCTGAGCTAATTGACCGAGCGCTTGGCTTTAATATCGAAGCGCTAGCGATTACAGATCATGACACGACTGATGGGCTTGCTGAAGCACGCAGCTATATTGCTGATAACAACCTTCCTATTCAGCTGATCAACGGCATTGAGATTTCGACCGTTTGGCAAAACAAAGATATTCATATTGTTGGGTTAAACGTTGATCCTGAGTCACCAGAACTCAAAGCGCTCATTGAGCAACAGAAGCAACACCGTATTGGACGCGCAGAGATGATTGCTCAACGTCTTGAGAAAGCGACTCGTGAAGGGGTGCTAGAAGAAGTTAAATTGATTGCAGGTGATGCGCCTATTACTCGCGCTCACTTTGCTAAGTGGTTAGTCGACAACGGCTACGCAAAAACCATGCAGCAGGTGTTTAAAAAGTTTCTTACTCGCAATAACCCAGGTTATGTGCCGCCGACGTGGTGCTCAATGAGTGATGCTGTCACGGCCATCCATGCTGCTGGTGGCCAAGCCGTACTCGCTCACCCTGGGCGATATGGCCTTACAGCCAAGTGGGTTAAGCGCTTGCTAGCTGCATTTGTTGAAGCGAAAGGGGATGCGATGGAAGTCGCTCAACCTCAGCAAGCGCAACAAGAAAGACGCACACTCGCGGATTATGCTATACAATACAAACTATTAGCCTCCCAAGGCAGTGATTTCCATTACCCATCTCCGTGGATGGAACTTGGACGTAATCTCTGGCTACCTTCTGGGGTCGAAGAAGTATGGAAAGATTGGGAGTTTCAAACGGTTTCACCATCTGAATAGTCTTTAGGTGAACCAGCTCCTTCTGATGATAGAGTCGAGAGATTCGATAACGAGGATCAACAATGAGCCAGTTTTTTTATGTACACCCAGATAACCCACAAGCACGCTTAATTACTCAAGCGGTTGCGATTATTCGCAATGGCGGCGTAGTGGTTTATCCAACAGATTCCGGTTATGCGCTGGGCTGTCAGCTTGAAAACAAACAAGCACTTGAACGTATCTGTAAAATTCGTCGCATCGATGACAAGCACAACTTCACGTTGTTATGCCGTGATCTTTCTGAATTATCACTGTATGCACGCGTCGATAACGTGGCTTTCCGTCTACTGAAAGCACACACGCCAGGTGCTTACACGTTTATCTTTAAAGCAACCAAAGAAGTACCAAAGCGTTTGATGAACGCCAAGCGTAAAACGATTGGTATTCGTGTCCCAGACAACAAGATTGCACTCGACTTGTTGGAAGCGATGGGCGAACCACTGATGTCGACGTCATTGATTCTTCCGGGTAACGAGACAACTGAGTCGGATCCAGAAGAAATTCGTGACAGCCTAGAGCATGCGGTTGATGTCATTTTGAATGGTGGTTACTTAGGTGAGCAACCGACGACGGTTATTGACTTTAGTGATGATGATGCCGTGGTTCTACGTCGTGGTGCTGGCGATCCTGCGCCGTTTGAATAATCGCTTTACTGATTAACAGTCTGTAACGATACAGCAAACCTGCCAGAGTAAATAACAAGTGCTTTTTGGCAGGTTATTTGCGATAATACGCGACCGCGATTTGGTCGCGAAAAATTCATTCGACGTCTGTGAAGACGACAATTAGGTAGAAAAGAGTAAATGAGCGAAAAATTACAGAAGGTTTTAGCGCGAGCTGGTCACGGTTCTCGTCGTGAACTAGAAGGTTTAATCAAATCTGGTCGTGTAAGTGTTAACGGTCAAGTTGCGAAACTGGGCGAGCGTCTTGAAGACGAGAACTCAGTGATCCGTATCGATGGCCATACTGTTTCAGGCAAGGCTTCTGAAGAAGTGGTTTGTCGTGTACTTGCTTACTACAAACCTGAAGGTGAGCTTTGTACTCGTCACGATCCTGAAGGCCGCCGTACTGTTTTCGATCGTCTACCTAAGATCCGTGGTTCTCGTTGGATTTCAGTTGGTCGTCTTGATGCAAACACATCGGGCCTTTTGCTTTTCACTACTGATGGTGAACTTGCAAACCGTCTAATGCACCCAAGCCGTCAGGTTGAACGTGAGTACTTAGTACGTGTGTTTGGTGAAGTGACTGAGCAAAAAGTAAAAAACGTTACTCGTGGCGTACAACTTGAAGACGGCATGGCTCGTTTTGAAGATGTGGTTTACGCTGGCGGTGAAGGTATGAATCATACTTTCTACGTAGCGATTAACGAAGGTCGTAACCGTGAGGTTCGTCGTCTTTGGGAATCTCAAGAAACAACAGTAAGCCGCCTGAAACGTGTACGTTACGGTGATATCTACCTTGATAAGAAACTGCCTCGTGGCGGTTGGAAAGAGCTAGATCTTCAAGAAGTTAACTACCTGCGTGAGCTTGTTGAGCTTAAGCCAGAGAAAGAGACTTTGTTGGATCTTGATCCTTCAAACACTTCTCGTAAGCGTGAGCGTTCTCGTAGCCAAAAAATTCGTCGTGCTGTTAAGCGTCACGAAGAGCGTGCAAACGCACCAAAAGGCCGTAGCAACCAAACTAAACGCAAGAAGCCTGCAACTCGCGGTACTACAACACCTGATTCAGGTCGTAGTGCTCCAGCTGCAAACAAAGGCAAACCTCAGGCTAACAAAAGTAAGCCTAAGCTGAACAACGGTCGTCCGGCTAAACCAGCTAAGCCAAGAACACGTCAGTAATTACGTAAGTTCTTACGCGTAAGCTTCATTAGCTGAAAGCACTGAATACTAAAAACCTGCTCATTGAGCAGGTTTTTTTACGTCTGAAGCAATAGAAGATGAGGGATGCGAATAACCGAGTATCGAAAACATGCTGCTATAAAAACGACAGTAAGCGTGTCTTTCGTGTACGCGCATCTATAATCTGCTCGTATTTCGTATTTCGTATTTCGTATTTCGTATTTCGTATTTCGTATTTCGCATCTTTGACTATTTATGATTCGAGAAGTTATCGCCTTTCGCCAGTCGGTCGTAAAGCACAACATTCACTGATGCCGCTAGATTCATGCAGCCGTTGGTTGGAACGTAAATCGTCTCACGACAGAAGTCGGTGATCTCTTTCTTTAGCGTGCCATCTTCTGGGCCAAAAATGTAAAACGCACGTGGTGGGTGCTTGTAATCAGGTAGTGGCTTAGCACCTTCAATCAGATCAACAGCAACCGGCACGCAGCCTACTGGAATAATATCTTTCAGCTCTTCAACACCAATTAAAGGCAGGGCTAGGTGCTTTTCTTTGGTGTCGGTATGGAATTTTCGCGCATGGTCGTAGCGTGTACCAGTGTAAAACACAGAGTTGGCGCCGTAGCAGCCAGCTGCTCGCATTACAGAGCCTACGTTTTCAGGCGTCTTTGGGTTAACTAGGCCAATGCAGGCATAGCCTTTTGATTGTGTGTCTGTTTTTGCTTTGGTCATAATCAGTGAATCTAAAGTTGATGATGAAAGTGAGTAATCACGATGAGAAATGGCGTGATAAAAATAGCCGAGCAATCGGCTCGGCTAACTTTTAACTCGCTTACATGAATACTTGTTTACTCATGCAGATGAGCGTCAACAGCGGTATTAGTCGCGTTTCCACAGCATGTGACAGAACTTATGTTCTGGGTCACGGCTGATCAGCATGCGAGCAAATACGTCGTCTAGAACGTCATCAGCTTCATTCACAAGACCAATGCGCACTTCAGCGTAGATTTCTTTGTCGACTTCAAAGCCAACATGTTCAACCCAATCATCGCCAGTTTCAACAAGCTCTGCTGCGCCACGATCTTCAAACTGAGCCGTGAAAAGAATCACGTCTGCAGGTTCTAGGTTGTCAGGTGCCATCTCTAGAAAGATGTCGTATGCAGTGTCAATTGCGTCGTCATAAGACATTAGGTCGTTAGCTTCGGTCATAATAAGTATCTTAGCTTGCGCGGTTCATGTATTTACGTTCAGCAGTGTTTACTACTACTTTGTCGCCAGTCGCGATGTATTCAGGTACTTGAATAGTAAGACCTGTAGAAAGACGAGCAGGCTTAGTACGAGCAGACGCTGATGCACCTTTGATTGAAGGGTCAGTCTCTTCGATAACTAGCTCAACAGATGTTGGAAGCTCAAGCGTTGCAGCGTTGCCATCGATAAGGATCGCGTACATGCCTTGAGTTTCTTCGTTGATGAACAGTAGTTCGTCTTCGATTGTTTCACCGTTGAAGATGAATTGTGTGTAATCTTCGTTGTCCATGAAGATGTACTCGTTGCCATCAACGTAAGAGAACATTACTGCACGCTTGGTTACGTCGATAGTTTCAACGATTTCGTCAGCCTTGTGGCGAACTTCAGTTTTAACGCCAGTTGCTACATCGTTACCACGGAAGCGGTAAATTTTTTGGCCGCCGCGGCCGCCTGGTGTTGTTACTTCGATATCTTTAACGATCACTGTTTTGCTTTCTACTGTGATAGCAAAACCTTTTTTAATTTCACTTGCTCTAGGCATTTTGTGTTTGTCCTTAGTGGGTCTATCCGCTGATTATATCTCGGAGATGCTATAAATAGGAATAGCTTGAATCATAAAGTCACCTAGGCGATCATAGAGTTACTGTTAAATCATGATTTTATTTACCGAAACGACCTATGCCGCTACCCGTTATTGACCCAACACAGCCATTTCAACCTGAATTTCAACCTGTGGTTAACGATCTGATTACCTTTCTAAAAGGTGGGTTAGGATCTAATCTACACAGTGTCTATATTTATGGCAGTGTCGCTCGCAAGCAAGCCGTCGTCGGTCGCTCAAATCTTGATGTGGTTGTGGTGACACATCGCCCGTTTCCTGATCAGCGAACCACGCTGTTAAACACCATTAAATGGCGCTTCCAAAAAAGCTTCCCGCAGGTCACTCAAGTGGCGATTAAAACTACCTTAGTGAGCGAGATAGTCGATTTCGACAACATCTTCACTTGGGGCTTTATGCTCAAGCATTTGGCGGTATGTGTGCACGGTGAAGACTTATCGGATTGCTATGGTGATTTTGAAACGAGTTGGGAAATTGCCAAGCATTGGAACATGGATGCTGAAAACTGGTTAGCGGTGTATCGCAACAAAATTGCCCGAGCAACAACGCCAGAACAACAAGTGGCCGCGCAAGTGATCATTGCCAAGAAGCTGCTAAGAGCAAGTTATTCTTTGGTGATGTATCGCGATAAGTATTGGTTTGATGATCCTGTCGAATGTGGCCAACAGTTCTTGAAGTATCACCCAGATAGAGAAGTTGAAATTCAACGATTGGGCATCTTACTTTCTGGAAGAGCGATTCCGAAACGTTCGGTTATCGGCATTCTGGATGGTTTTGGAGAGTGGCTAGTTAAGCAGTACCAGAAAACAGAGTTTCGAATCGGATAGAGCTTCGTAATCTATCGATATAAAAAAGCAGAGCGAATTGAACACTCCTCTGCTTTTTTGTTTCTATTACAGCTCAAAGTAGTTTTAGAATAGACCTAACTGCTGTCCGCTGACTCTTTCAAAATCTAAGCCAATAAAGGGCAAGATTGCCTCTGCGACGGGTTTAATCTGTTTATCGATATAGTGCTGATAATCGATACCACTCTTTAAATACTCTTTCGGCTCAGGGCCACTCAGAGTAATCAAATACTCAATACGTCCTTTGTTTTGGTATTGAAGAGGGCGTCCTAACTGAGCATTTATTTCATCGGCCATTCTTGCAGCCCTGACTTGTGGCGGAATGTTCTTTTGGTACTCATGTAGCTTACGACGCAGACGCTTCTGGTAAACCAATAAATCGTCATGTTTACCCGCTGAAGTCTCATCAACAAATTGTCTGACATAGTCGGTAGGGTCTTGGTCGTGAAATACCATCTCATACAGGGTTTGTTGGAATTGCTGTGCGAGAGGTGTCCAATCGGTGCGCGCACTCTCTAGTCCTTTAAAGATGATCTTCTCTTTATCACCTTGAGTGATTAAGCCCGCATAACGTTTCTTCGAGCCTGTTTCTGAGCCTCTAATGGTTGGCATTAGAAACTTGCGATAGTGAGTCTCGTATTCCAATTCGAGTATAGAAGTCAGGTTGTAGGTTTCTTTTAAGTGGTTCGTCCACCAATCGTTGATGTAAGCGACCAGTGCGTTTCCGATCTCGTCTGCTTTTTCCTGATCATAGCTGCCGTTCAGAGACACGAAGGTTGAATCTGTGTCCCCATAAATCACTTGATAGCCTTTATCTTCGATCAGAACTTTAGTTTGCTTCATGATCTCATGCCCACGCATGGTGATAGAGGAGGCCAAGCGCGTATCAAAGAAACGGCAGCCAGACGAACCTAACACCCCATAGAATGAGTTCATGATGATCTTAATCGCCTGAGAGAATGCTTTTTCGTTGTTCTTCTTCGCAACATCACGTGCTGCCCAGAGGTTTTCAATCATCTCAGGCAGAAAGTGTTTAGAGCGGTGGAATTGCCCACCGCGAAAACCATTAACCGCTTGATCTTCAGTTGGCCCGATTTCCAACTTTAACCCTTCGATTAACCCCATAGGGTCAATCAGAAACGAGCGAATGATGGACGGGTATAGGCTTTTAAAATCGAGTACCAGAACTGAGTCATACAGGTTAGGAATAGAATCCATTACGTAGCCACCGGGGCTGGCAATCCAGTTCTCCGGCTCTAAGTTAGGTGCGACATAACCCGCTCTGTGGATTTGAGGAAGATATAAATTAGTAAAGGCAGCAACAGAGCCACCAACGCGATCCAGCTCTACACCGGTTAATCGAGAGCGCTCAATGGCGAAGTCGAGTAGGTGAGTGTGCTCGAAGATGCGGTTTACTAGCACACAGTCTTGAAGGTTGTACTTAGCGAGTGAAGGCTTATCGAACTTAAACATTCGGTTGATCTCATCCATACGGTCGTGAACGTTATGGATGTCTTTGCCTTCACCAAGTAGCTCTTGCGATACCGACTCCAGCGACCATGAGCGGAAGTGATAGGTCGCCGTTTTAAGCATATCGATACCATCCAAGACAACGCGCCCGGGAATAGTGATAAAACCTTGTTGATTTTGTGCCGAACTACGAAAGAAGCTGGGTTGATTGTCTCTGCCGATGTTGAGCTTCACTTCGTTCCATTCTGAACGTTTGTGCAGCAGCCTAAAATCGAAGTCAATAACGTTCCAACCAATGATGATGTCAGGATCGAATTCAGAGAACCAAGCTATCATGGCCTCTAGAAGAGCTTTTTCATTGGCAACCCATTGGATATTGGTTTCAGCTCGTTGTGGTTCGCCGACCATGATCACTCGACTGTCCATCGGGCTGTCTAGGCCAATTGAATAAAGCACGCCTTTTTCTGAACACTCAATATCAAGCGAGACCACCGATAGGTTGGGTAAGTAATCACCTGCTCGGCATTTTGCGCTTGAGACTCGACGATACTTATTTTTTTGCGTACCAGATCCGGTGAACTCAATACTTCCCTTGATAAATCGTTCCATCAGATATCGATCGGCGAGTCGAATATCGCTTTCAAAGGTTTGGATTTCTTCGTTGTGAAAGGCTTGCGCTAAACCAAAACTACTTCTCGACAGAGATGTATAACACGCGGCTAGAGGCGTTTGCTCGAATGTGGCTAGCCCTAGAGGCTTGAATTTGCAATTGATTGACTCTTTCGCTGCGATAGCCTGACATGCTTCTACATCAGCTTGCGCGACGAAAAATACAGGCTTTTCATTTTGAATTGTCAGTAGAGTAGGGCCTTGAGGGGTGCTTAACCACAAGTCGATTTGCGTGCGCCCTGAAAAGTCTCTTGCTTGTCTTGTGAGCACAAAGCCTTGCTGAATATCCAATGTAGTAACCTATTGAAATTGGGAATCGAATATTACCACCTAGCGACCCTCAGCGCACAACAGGCAGCAAAAATACTAACTAAATTCTAGTTAACAGAGCCAAATAACGGGACTCTATAAGCAAATAAGTGAAATTGTCGAGAATGGTTATTCAATGGTATTGAAAATATCTTTATCTTGTGTAATTTTATTGGGTGTTGTTTTAACTGATTGATTTTTAGAAAAAGCTTGTTGTTTTAGTTAGTTTATTTGTTAATAAGTACTTGCTAAAGTTCGTGTTTCAGCACATATTCAACAGAGCTTTTTTTTAGTAATTAAGTTAAGATGTACTCAATGCTGCGATCCACTGTTCCTTTGTTTAATTGTTTCAAACAGATGAAACGACACAGTGGTTGCAGAGCCAATTAATAGTGTGGAGATACAAGTTTGATAAATGTTTTCCTTGTAGATGATCACGAGCTGGTTCGCACAGGGATACGACGTATTATTGAAGACGTCCGTGGAATGAACGTAGCAGGGGAAGCTGAAAGCGGTGAAGATGCTGCAAAATGGTGTCGTACTAACAATACTGACGTTATTTTGATGGATATGAATATGCCTGGTATTGGTGGCTTAGAAGCAACCAAGAAAATCTTGCGTTTCAACCCTGATGTTAAAATCATCGTTTTAACTGTTCATACGGAAAATCCGTTTCCAACTAAAGTGATGCAAGCTGGGGCTGCTGGTTACCTTACTAAAGGAGCAGGTCCGGATGAAATGGTAAATGCAATTCGAGTGGTTAATAGTGGCCAACGATACATTTCACCAGAAATTGCGCAGCAGATGGCTTTGAGCCAATTCTCGCCTGCGTCTGAAAATCCATTCGCAGACTTATCTGAACGTGAACTTCAAATCATGATGATGATTACCAAAGGTCAGAAAGTGACGGATATTTCAGAACAACTCAATTTAAGTCCTAAAACAGTCAACAGTTACCGCTACCGTTTGTTCAGCAAGCTGGATATCAGTGGCGATGTAGAGCTGACGCACTTAGCGATTAGACATGGAATGTTAGACACTGAGACCCTTTAACACTGAGATCGTATAGTGACCAACTTGTTTGACTCAGTCTCATTCCTCAAGACAGTAACAGAACAGCCCGGCGTTTATCGAATGTATAACGCCGAGGCTGTTGTTATTTACGTCGGTAAAGCTAAGAACCTCAAAAAACGCCTTTCCAGTTATTTCCGTAAAAAAGTCGACAGTGAAAAAACACGCGCTCTAGTCAGCAACATCGACAAGATTGATGTGACTGTAACGCACACGGAAACCGAAGCTCTTATTCTTGAGCACAACTACATCAAGCAGTACCTGCCGAAATACAACGTACTTCTGCGTGATGATAAGTCGTACCCTTATATTTTCATTAGCGGTCACAAGCATCCTCGTTTGTCGATGCACCGCGGTGCTAAAAAGAAAAAGGGTGAATACTTTGGTCCTTATCCTGACTCCGGCGCTGTGCGTGAGACGCTACACTTAATACAAAAAATCTTTCCTGCTCGTCAGTGTGAAGACACGGTTTATGCAAACCGAACCCGCCCATGCTTGATGTATCAAATTGGTCGTTGTGCTGCGCCATGTGTTAGCTCGATTATCTCTGATGAAGAGTACAGTGAGCTTATCGACTATGTTCGTCTATTCCTGCAAGGGAAAGATAAGTTGGTGCTAGAGACGCTCATCGAGAAGATGGACACGGCCAGCCGAGAGCTTCGCTTTGAACAAGCCGCCGCTTTCCGCGATCAAATCCAAGCGATTCGACGTGTGCAAGAACAACAGTATGTATCTGACGACTCTATGGAAGATATGGATGTGTTGGGCTTTGCTCAAGAGAATGGCGTGGCGTGTATTCATATCTTGATGATTCGCCAAGGTAAGGTCTTAGGTAGCCGAAGCCACTTTCCTAAGATTCCAAACAATACGGTGCGAGAAGAGGTCTTTTCGAGCTTTTTAAGTCAGTATTACTTAGCGCATAATGAAGCGAGAACCATTCCAACCCGTTTGATTCTGAACGCGGACCTGATGGAAGACGTCACACCAATCCAAGAAGCTTTGTGTGAAGTTGCAGGTCGTAAGATCCATTTCAACACAAACCCTTCTGGTACTCGTGGTCGTTACCTTAAATTGTCGAACACCAATGCGTTAACGGCGATTACGACCAAGATTAATCACAAGATGACCATCAATCAGCGCTTCAAAGAGCTACAAGAAGTGCTGTCGATGGATGCGATTAAGCGCATGGAATGTTTCGATATCAGTCATACCATGGGTGAAAGCACGATTGCGTCTTGTGTGGTGTTCAATCAGGAAGGCCCGGTGAAACCTGAGTACCGTCGTTACAACATCACAGGTATTACCGGTGGTGATGACTACGCTGCGATGGCTCAGGCGCTTGAGAGACGCTACTCGAAGCAACTCGATGTCGACAAGATCCCAGACATCATCTTTATCGATGGTGGTAAAGGTCAGCTAAACCGCGCGCATGAGATCATTTCTCAATATTGGGGTGATTGGCCGTTTAGACCAAGAATGATGGGTATTGCGAAAGGCGTGACTCGTAAACCGGGTTTAGAGACTCTAGTGACTTTAGAAGGGGAAGAGTTCAATTTACCCAGTGATGCTCCAGCACTGCACCTTATCCAACACATCCGTGACGAAAGCCATAATCACGCGATTGCAGGGCATAGGGCGAAACGTGGTAAAACGCGAAGAACCAGTGCTTTGGAAGGAATTGAAGGTGTTGGACCTAAGCGTCGTCAAGCTTTGCTGAAATATATGGGTGGCTTACAAGAACTTAAGCGTGCAACTGTCGAAGAAATAGCCAAAGTGCCGGGCATTAGTCATTCTTTGGCAGAAAACATTTATCAAGCATTGAAACAATAGTAAAAATCCCGCACCATTAAAGCGCAATTAATAAGAGCCCAATAATATGCGTTTGAATATACCTAATATTTTGTCATTACTGAGACTATTTTTGATCCCAGTATTCGTTGTCGTTTTCTATCTACCTTATCAATGGGCTCCTTTTGCTGCAGCGATGGTGTTTTGGGTAGCAGGTTTCACTGATTGGCTAGATGGCATGCTAGCTCGTAAGTTAGGGCAAACGTCTCGCTTCGGTGCCTTCATTGATCCGGTGGCTGACAAAGTGTTGGTTGCTACGGCTCTTATCCTGATTACTGAGCATTACCACTCGATTTGGGTGACTATCCCAGCAGTGACCATGATAGCTCGTGAGATCATCATTTCAGCGCTTCGTGAATGGATGGCTGAAATCGGTAAACGTGCAAGTGTTGCAGTATCTTGGGTCGGTAAGGTTAAAACGGTTTCTCAGATGTTCGCGTTGTGGGTGCTTATTTGGCGTTATGACGATTGGATGGTTTGGGTTGGTTACATCGCGCTCTACGTTGCAACGATTCTAACCTACTGGTCGATGGCGCAATACTTGATGGCCGCCAAAGACGACTTGTTAGACGAAAAACATCATTGATGAAGAAGCGAGCTGAGGCTCGCTTTTTTGATCTTTAACCTAACGTTAAGTTATCAATAGTGGATATCTAATGTGATATAGATCTCCTTTGAATAACCTGCTCACAGTGTGTTTTGAACATAAAGTCAGCTATTTGGCCTGTTTCGTATGAAATCTATTCAAACGAATTAAAAATACAAAAATAATATTGACTCAATCGTCTGAATCCGTAGAATGCATCCCGTACCCAAGAGGATGGCAATGAGCAATTCGATTGGAGTTACTAAGGCGCCTTGGCAGAGTGGCTATGCAGCGGATTGCAAATCCGTGGACCTCGGTTCGACTCCGGGAGGCGCCTCCATTCTCTCTTTCTCCTAGAAAGAATACGAATGAAAATGCGATACTAGCTCAGTTGGTAGAGCGCAACCTTGCCAAGGTTGAGGTCATCGGTTCGAACCCGATGTATCGCTCCAAATTTTGTAATGTTGATTGGCGTCAGCATTAAGATGGTGTTTTACTTTTCAGTAATCGGCATCGCAATAAAGAATTGCGTGCCCTGGTGGTGGAATTGGTAGACACAAGGGATTTAAAATCCCTCGGCGTTCGCGCTGTGCCGGTTCAAGTCCGGCCCGGGGCACCATCTATTAAAGTCTTTATCTCGATAAAGCAAATGCGATACTAGCTCAGTTGGTAGAGCGCAACCTTGCCAAGGTTGAGGTCATCGGTTCGAACCCGATGTATCGCTCCAAATTAAAAAGCCCGAACAGAAATGTTCGGGCTTTTTGGTTTCTGTGGTTTAGCTTTTGCGTGTAAGTACTTTGCTTGCTCGAGCCCTCACTTAGAATTCATCTCTATCTCTATCTCTATCTCTATCTCTATCTCAAAATTTCGCAATCAAGTTCGTTTAGATAAGTTAGTTTTTAAAAGCGAGATTCCCTATGAACTCGTTCCTCATACTAGGGAATGACGAAAAGATGCCACAGCCTCAAAGCTATCACTAACGCCGCCTGTATGCCTGCCTCGTCAGCCTCGGGCTCGAGGAACGAATGAACAGGGGAGCTCTTTCTTAAACGATAGTGTTGACGATATTTACAGCAATTGCTTAGCCACCACTGCTATTTATCAAGCTATTATTAAAAACTATTGATCGTTCATTTCACTTTATGTTACTTTTCCGCGCAATCTCGGAATGAACAATGTTCAAGAAGAGCAACAATTGCTTCTGGGGGATACGCGTAGTGACCATTCTTGCTGATTGGGACATTACGTAGGGTAGGTATTGGCTAGTCCTTTAGCTGATAGACGGGATACTTATGGCGCAGTTCGCCATGTTAATGGGAAACCCAACATTGAACACACTAATTACAACATTGCTAATCAGCTCTGCATTTCCAAAGGGACCAGCTCCTCATAGCTGCCCGATCCTGCAAAAATGTCCAATTCTTCAAAACAGTAGCATTACTGAACCTTGAGCTCACGCTAACAATTTATCGCTGTCTTAAGACGGCTTAATTTCGTATTTGTCATTTGACTTATGCGAGCGTACAGCTATATCTCATTTCTAGACAATACGCGTACTTAACTATGAACTCTCTCCAAATTTAAAGAGGGTTGGTGGATAGTTGCGTCTGATGGAGGTGAGTATGAATACATTCAAGGGGACTTTTATGACTACCGCCTTTGAAGTCGATATCAATACTATCGCAAATTCATTTTCAACTATGGTTCCTATCTTAGAGGGGACTTACGACCTAACACCTGACGCTATTTTGCTAGAGCAAGAACAGCATGAGTCGGATGTTCGCTCTTACCCAAGACGTCTGCCTATTGCTATTAAACGAGCATGTGGCGCTTTAGTTGAAGATACTCGTGGCCAACTCTTCCTCGATTGCTTAGCCGGTGCCGGTACACTTTCTTTGGGTTATAACCACCCGGAGATTAACCAAGCACTCAAAGACCAACTCGATTCTGGTTTGCCATACCAAACTCTGGATATCACGACTCAAGCAAAAGAGACGTTTATCAAGCGAGTTAAAGCTTTTCTTCCTCAAGACTTTTCAAATAACTCGGTTCTTCAATTCTGTGGCCCATCTGGTGCTGACGCTGTTGAAGCGGCAATCAAACTAGCGAAGCAAACCACAGGTCGTAACACCATGTTTGCTTTCCGTGGTGCTTACCACGGCATGACCAATGGCACCATGGGCATGATGGGTAACCTAGGCACCAAAGAGCGTCGTAGTGGCTTGATGTCTGATGTGCACTTTATGCCTTTCCCATACAACCTACGCTGCCCGTTTGGCATTGGTGGTGAAGCGGGTGCCAACGCGAGCATTCGTTACATCGAGCGTATGTTGAATGACGATGAATCCGGCATCATGAAACCAGCTGCGATGATCGTTGAGCCCGTGCAAGGTGAGGGTGGTGTAATTCCAGCTCCGGCATCTTGGCTACAAGGTTTACGTCGCATTTGTGATGAGCACGGTATACTACTGATTTTTGATGAAATTCAGTGTGGTGTCGGCAAAACAGGACATCGATTCGCGTTTGAAGAGTCAGGCGTTAACCCTGATATCTTATGTTTGTCTAAAGCGATCGGTGGCGGACTGCCTATGTCGCTGCTTGTATTCGACAAGAGCATCGATACTTGGAAAGCGGGTGAACATACCGGTACATTCCGTGGTAACCAGTTAGCAATGGTGTCTGGTGCTAAAGCACTGGAAATCATCGAGCGAGATGGTTTGGTGGAGCACGCGAACATTGCAGGCCAATACCTACGTCATGGGTTAGAGAAGATTCAATCTCGCGTTAACTGTATTGCTGAAGTTCGTGGTAAAGGTTTAATGCTTGGCGCCGAGATCAAGCAACCAAACGGTGAACTCAATAAATTTGGTGAGCCGAAATCAGACGGTGACCTGACCCTAGCTATTCAACGCGCGGCATTAGAGCGTGGTTTGATGGTCGAGAAGGGCGGTCGTGATGGATCTGTGATTCGCTTCCTGCCACCAATGATTATCTCTTTCGAACAGATAGACTTTGCCCTGCGAGTGATGGAAGAAGCCATCATCGCTGCCGGCGGAGGTGTTCAAGAAGAGCAAGCTTCAGATAAGCAAGCAAATCAAGAGTGGAACAAGCACTTCATTCACACCGGCCTAGGCGGTAGCGACGAATTCGCTAACGTGATGAACCAAACCACTCAGGCAATGAAAGCGGTTTTCGAGCAGGTTGAAACTCCATACTCAGGTCTAGAACCAAAAGTGCTAGAGGCTTCTATCAAGGCTGTCGACCTAGACAACAACCAACACGCTTTGGTTGACGTTATAGATAGCACCGCTGACCTAGTTGCAGCAAACTCTATCTTTGTGCAGCACCCTGACTGTATCGCACACCTTCATACGCCTCCTCTTATGGCATCAGTAGCAGCGGAATCAATTATCGCGGCTCTGAATCAATCTATGGATTCATGGGACCAAGCATCTGCTGCGACTTATGTTGAGCAGCGCGTGGTTGATTGGATGTGTGACAAGTACCAACTAGGTGAACAAGCGGACGGTGTTTTCACTAGTGGTGGCACGCAAAGTAACCTAATGGGCTTATTGCTAGCGAGAGACTGGGTTGCGGATAAGCACGATGGTCACTCTATTCAAAAGCTGGGTTTACCGGATTACGCGAGTAAGCTGCGCATCTTGTGTTCAGATAAATCTCACTTCACGGTTCAAAAGTCGGCCTCTTTAATGGGTTTAGGCGAAGCTGCAGTGTGTTGTGTTGACACCAATGCAAACGGCACTATCAAGCCGGACTTGCTAGACGCAGAAGTGAAAGCACTTAAAGCTCAAGGGTTGATTCCTTTTGCTGTTGTCGGTACGGCGGGTACAACCGATCACGGTGCTATTGATGACCTGGAAGCGATAGCTGACATCGCCAACCAACAAGATCTTTGGTTCCATGTCGACAGTGCTTACGGTGGTGCGCTTATCTTAAGTAGCCATAAAGCTCGCCTGAAAGGCATCGAAAAAGCGGACTCAGTGAGCGTTGATTTCCACAAGTTGTTCTTCCAAACAATCAGCTGTGGTGCTGTGCTGCTGAAAGACAAAGCGAACTTTAAGTACCTACTGCATCACGCAGACTACTTGAATCGCGAGCACGATGAGCTGCCAAATCTAGTCGATAAGTCTATTGCGACCACCAAGCGTTTCGATGCATTGAAAGTCTTCATGACGATGCAAAGCGTTGGGCCAAAGCAGCTGGGTGATATGTACGATCATCTCCTAGAGCAGACGCTTCAAGTTGCCGACCTGATTCAAAATCAAGCGGATTTAGAGCTATTAGCGGAGCCTTCACTATCGACGGTGCTGTTCCGTTCGGTGCTTAGCAATGAGCAATCAGCAAACAGTGCTATGGATTTAGACAAACTGAATCAAACGTTAAGATTGGAAGCGCTGACTCGTGGTGTTGCCGTACTTGGCGAAACGGTAGTGGATGGTAAAAGCGCGCTGAAATTCACTATCTTGAATCCGTGCTTAACGACATCAGATTTCAAATCTCTAATTAACAAAATTCAAACTTTAGCTATTGAGCTAGCAGAACAACAAGGGTAATTAAAACTATGGCTATTCTACAAATTGGTGCAGGCGGCGTTGGTTGGGTTGTTGCACACAAAGCAGCACAAAATAACGAAGTACTGGGTGATATCATAATCGCTTCTCGTACCATCGCGAAGTGTGAAAAAATCATCGAATCTATCAAGGGCAAAAACAACCTTAAAGATTCAACTAAGAAACTAGAAGCACGTTCAGTAGACGCTGATGATGTTGATGCGCTTGTTGCTTTGATTAAAGAAGTTCAGCCAGATCTTGTTATCAACGCTGGTCCTCCTTGGGTAAACATGGCAATCATGGAAGCGTGTTACCAAACTAAAGTCTCTTACCTAGATACATCGGTAGCGGTTGACCTATGTTCTGAAGGCCAACAAGTACCACAAGCTTATGATTGGCAATGGGGTTATCGTGAGAAGTTCGCAGAAGCGGGCATCACAGGTATTCTTGGCGCTGGTTTCGATCCTGGTGTGGTATCAATCTTTGCTGCGTACGCGGTTAAGCACTTGTTCGATGAGATTGACTCAATTGATGTAATGGACGTGAATGCAGGTGACCACGGCAAGAAGTTTGCGACAAACTTTGACCCAGAAACCAACATGCTTGAGATCCAAGGTGACTCTTTCTACTGGGAAAATGAAGAGTGGAAACAAGTACCGTGTCACTCTCGTATGCTTGAGTTTGAATTCCCGAACTGTGGTTCTCACAAAGTTTACTCAATGGCACACGATGAAGTTCGTTCGATGAAAGAGTTCATCCCAGCTAAGCGTATCGAATTCTGGATGGGCTTTGGTGATGCATACCTGAACTACTTCAACTGCATGCGTGATATCGGCCTTCTTAGCCCTGAACCGCTAACACTGCACGATGGCACAGTGGTTCAGCCTCTGCATGTTCTTAAAGCACTATTACCAGATCCAACATCTCTAGCTCCGGGTTACACTGGTTTAACGTGTATCGGTACTTGGGTTCAAGGTAAGAAAGACGGTAAAGAGCGCAGCGTATTCATCTACAATAACGCAGACCACGAAGTGGCTTACGAAGACGTAGAGCACCAAGCGATCTCTTACACAACAGGTGTTCCAGCTATTACGGCTGCACTTCAGTTCTTCCGTGGCGAATGGGCTGATAAAGGCGTATTCAACATGGAACAGTTAAACCCAGACCCGTTCCTAGCAACCATGCCTGAAATCGGTCTAGATTGGCACGTTCAAGAGCTAGAGCCTACGGCTGGTTTACCTCTGATCCACACTTTGAAGTAATTTCTGGCTCTTTGCCCTCGTCGCGTTGTCCATCGTGCTCATTTACGTTCGTAAACTCCGCGCGATGTCCTAGCTACAAGGGCAAAGTTCTGCGAATTCCATTCAAAGTCATCGGAATGATGAGAACATATAATTACAAGCCGATGCTGTTGCGTCGGCTTTGTTCGATTATCATGTGCCTTCGTGAACTCGAGGGCCGCAAGGTATTAACATGCAAAACAACGAACTAAAAACGCCTTATTTCATGATCAACGAAGACAAGTTGATTGCGAATTTAGAGATAGCTAAGCAGCTGAAAGAGATTTCAGGTGTGAAGCTGGTATTGGCACTGAAGTGCTTCTCGACATGGGGTGTGTTTGACATCATCAAGCCTTACCTTGATGGCACGACAAGCTCTGGCCCATACGAAGTGAAGCTTGGCCACGAAACCTTCGGTGGTGAGACGCACGCTTACAGTGTGGGTTACAGCGAAGATGACGTCAGAGAAGTTGCTGACATCTGCGATAAGATGATCTTCAACTCTCAAAGCCAGCTTGCTGCTTACCGACACATCGTTGAAGGTAAGGCTTCGCTGGGTTTACGTTTAAATCCAGGTGTGAGCTACGCAGGACAAGATCTGGCAAACCCAGCGCGTCAATTCTCTCGTTTGGGTGTTCAAGCTGATCACATCAAACCAGAGATCTTCGATGAGATTAATGGTGTGATGTTCCACATGAACTGTGAGAACAAAGACGTCGATGCATTTATCGGTTTGCTTGATTCAATCTCAGAACAGTTTGGTGAGCATTTAGATAAGTTGGACTGGGTGAGTATGGGCGGTGGTGTGTTCTTCACATGGCCGGGTTATGACATCGAGAAACTGGGCCTTGCGCTAAAAAGCTTCTCTGAAAA
This sequence comes from Vibrio satsumensis, assembly GCF_050337435.1. Taxonomy (NCBI): domain Bacteria; kingdom Pseudomonadati; phylum Pseudomonadota; class Gammaproteobacteria; order Vibrionales; family Vibrionaceae; genus Vibrio; species Vibrio satsumensis. The sequence goes on from NZ_JAKJSX010000009.1 coordinate 104,171, forward strand.
GCACGGCGTGCAGATGTACCTAGAGCCGGGTGAAGCTATCATCACTAAAACAACCGACCTAGTTGTGACAGTGGTTGATATTGTTGAGAACGTAAAGAAAACCGCAATTGTGGATTCAGCAACCGAAGCTCATCGCCTTGATACGCTTATCTACAATGAACCAGCGTCGGTATTAGAAGCGTCTGAAAACGGCAATCATGACTACGTGATTGGTTCATGTTCATGCCTTGCAGGCGATCAGTTCTGTGAAGCAAGCTTTGAAGAGCCACTAAAGATTGGTCAAAAACTTCACTTGTTGGACAGCGCAGGCTATACCATGGTGAAACTGAACTGGTTCAATGGCCTTAAAATGCCCTCAATCTACTGCGAGCGCAGCAATGGCGACGTTCAAAAACTAAATGAGTTTGGCTATGAAGACTTCAAACGTTCATTGTCACAATGGTCAGTTAAGTAACGGACTTTATTGTTCAGAAAAATAAAAAGAGCAGCGGATGAGCTGCTCTTTTTGATTATTTGTACCGTAAAAACTAATTAAAATGTTTTCACTAATCGAACAAGAGGATGTGGAATATCATCTGGGTCGGTAATGACTTCCAAAGCTTCTTCAAAATCAATAATTAAACCATCATAGTCACTGTTGATTTTATGAGCGTCAGGAGTATTAGTCCAATATGGTTCGTTGGTTGTTGTCGGGAAGTGTGTCAGGTTAATTGCTGGTCTAGTACAGCTATAGTCAACGATTGAACTTAACTCTTTGATATTAGGCAACCTAAAACCAACCTGACCTGCGATAGTGGTCAGATTCGAATCTTCAGTTGCGATGAGCGCATCCTGCCAATTTTGATATTTAATCGCGGTACCATCACATGTGTCATTGGATTGATTGTAGGTTTCGCCTAGGTTGCATTTTGACCAAAGCAAATTAGTCGTTACGTCGAGTAATGTACCATCTTTACGGTCAATAAATTGTCCGTCTTGGTGAGAAGGAGTTTGAGTTTGCACGCAGGTTTGCGCGATGGTATTTGCACTTAAAAGAGAGGCAATTACACCTAAGCATAGTTTTAGTTTCATTACTCAATACCTCCACTTACAGCCACAATTCCTGTCGAGCCTGCGATGTTTTTATTACAAAGCTCAAGCTCTCCATTTTGAGAGTCGATACATCTAGCACTACCATCTTGTTTAACAGAGCTAGAATGCGTGAAGAGTCGGTCTCCAAGATTAGGAAAGAAATCAATGGCTCCTGCTGGTGCAGTGCCGACATTGAAGTTGATAAATGAACGGGCTTCAACAGGTGAAGGTAAGCGCCAATCTGTAATGCCGCAAATAGAGCGACTGTTTAGGCTACTAATATAACTACTTGTATTACAGTAGTTACTTCCCGAACCATCATTAATGTACGCACATTGAGAAGATATCGGGCCGGCGCTATACAAGAGATCATTGGGTGCTCCGGCATAGCCACCATTGGTTGTATTGTCAGAGTCGTACCAAGTATATGTGTATGAGGCGCTTCTCCATGAGCTTGATTGACTGCCCCAAGGGTAAGGGTTGGCGTCAGGGTCGTCTTTATGTTTCTTAACCCAAGTATCGACCTCGGACTGGCTGGGCATTGCTATCGGATCTTGTTTTGCTTCAATATACAATCCAGTATGCTCATCTTTAACACAGCGCCAATCAGTAGCGCTAGGTATTAGAGGGTTTCCGTGAGCATCTAGCTTGGTGTAGCGAAAGCCATATTCCCCATCTGAATGTTCACTTCCATTGGTGACATCTAAACCAAAATCGGCATCTTGATTTGGATGTGATGCTGGAGGAGTGACGCTGTCGTAGTCTGTTCCATCAAAATAAGTGACATACCCAGTATCATTGAAACTTTTCTGCCCAGGAATATAGAACGCGAGAGTGTTTTGACTCGAATCGATAGTCGCGTTACCAACGGAAGCTATCGTGTAGATTAACGATTCGCCACCTTCATCGAAGCTATCATCACGAGCAGAAAATGTGATATTTGTTGATAGGGTTTCTGCTGGCAATTTAAGAGTTAACCCTGCTATATCAACAGTAAAGTCCTCAGGCGCGGCAATACCGGTTTGAGTTAGGGTAAGTGTTACATCTTGAGATGTGTAATGACTCAAAACAGCTTGTTGAATAATGCTGTCACCTTCTACAACGGTACTTAAGTCGTTACTAAAACTAACGGTTGGTTGAGTATCGCTATCATCAATAGTTACTACAGTTCGTTCGTTTGAAAGAGTGTAATTTGCACCGTTATCAGCACTAATAGAGTAATGAAGTGTTTTACTGCCCTCATACAGATTATTGTGCACAAGGTTTAGTGGTAGAGCTGCGCTGGTTGCACCTGCCGCAATTTTGACGTTTTGGCTTGAGATAGCATCGTAGTTTTTGAAGGTGCCATTAGAGCGAGTTGTCACGTCACTAGTTGAGATCGTTAAGGTGAGTTCTTGAGCTAATGCTTCGGAAAGAGAAACGGTAATGGATTCTGTTTTCGACCCTGATTGTGGTTCAGAAAATGAGACACTATTTGGGATGCTAAGCGTAATAGGGGAAGATGACGTACTTGAAGTTGTTCCTGTAGTAGTTGTTCCACTATCGTTATTTTCATGACCACTTTTACAACCGCTAAAAAGTGTCGTAAGAAGGATTGCTGAGATGACATTGAGTTGCCAGCTCGACCTTTTTCTTTCCATGTATGAACCTAAGCTACTAAATTATATAAGATATCTATCGTATCAAAAAAATTATATAAATGCTTAATTTCATATGCTATGGCTATGTTTTTTGGGTGTTTTGATGCGTTTTTTTTGTAAGTAATGTAAGAGAGGTCTTATTTATGAGTTGGCCTCCCAACGATTAAGGTATCGTCAGGAGGTAAGTTAAATTAGCTTTCAATCATTACTCGAGTGTCTTCACTGAGTGTTTCGAGTTCATTAACTACATCATCGATTTGAACTTCGATTGGTAGCTTAACGGCGATTTTTGAAGTGAATAAGCTTGAACTAACACCACCACCACCAGCGATAAAGACTCGGTGGCAATCCATATCTAGAATGCTGATCCCTTGTCTATCCAATACATGTGTCACTTCGTTGACGATACCTGCTCGGTCGTTAGAGTCGAGCCTTAAGTGATGGATTGTGTCTTGAGCATTGTGCGTATGATCTGAATCGACAAACTGTACGATGAGATCCGGGTTGGCGCTGAAAGCTTCTTTTACAATCGATTCGTTGATGGCTGGAAGTTGAACCTTGAGTACGCCTGCGACTTGGTCTTCAATAAAGTTCACTTTACTGATGAGCCATTTGCCGTCGTTTTCGTGAGTAACCGCAGCAAGTTGTTTGATTGTTGCTGGTGATGCTTTTCCGATAAAGTTTACGATAAATGTACTGTTCATATCAGCCCCCAAAGTTTCAATTATTATTTGCTAATTAAATGTTTGATATCGCGCGATAAAGTTCTTTAATTTCAGTGTAGAAGGTTACATCGAACAATGTTTGACCTAGGTCAATTTTTGAAACTAAGCTGTGATGCAAAAAAAGAGAATGAAGAGTAGGGCACAAAAAAAGCGGCTAGAGAGCCGCTTTTTAGAAGAGTTTTGTTTTTACGAAAGTAATTAGGTTGCTGTATTAGAAGGTTACTTTAAAGTTCATACCAACAAACTGAGAATCGTATGGCGCACCAGCATCGTATGCGAATCTAGCTGCGTCTTGGTTATCCCACCAAGGGTTAGTATTCAGATTAACTTCTGCGTCACCGCCCCAAGCATCACTTACCCAGTAGTGGATGTGTCCAACAGGGTTTAGGAAAAATAGAGACACATCACCCATGGTTTGAGAGCCCATCACTTCGCCGCCTGAAGCAATGATGTCTTGCTCTGCTTCTAGCATCATTTCACCAACAACCGCACCAAAGAATGGAGTGATGAACAGATCTTGCCATGATGGTACTTCGGCAAACGCTTCTACACCGTATTCCCAGAAGAACGTAGACATGGTCCAAGAGTATAAGAAAGATTCAAACTCATCGTAACCTGCGTGTCGAGCTGCGGTGTAGTAAACACCACCAAAATAGGGGTGCATCACGTAGTTTAGGAAGTGTTCATCGCGGTCCCATACAGGGCCTTCAGATACGTTGTCTTTCCACTTTTTACCTAATGAGCTGATGTCACGTTGGTCATCATCCCACTTAGTGATACTTTCAGGGAGTAGAGTCATCAAACCTACTGTAGCGACACTTAAGCCCAAAATGGTGTAGGTTTGGCCCATAAGGTAGTCCCAATCCTTCTCTTGGCTCACCAACATGTGTTTTGGTTGTTGGATTGAGAAGTCGTACTCGTCACTTGATTCGCTCAGTGCGTAATTGGTATTAGGCTTGTAGGTGTACAAGCTATCATTAACACAGTAATCTTGAGCACATTCATCCGAATAAGAAAGGTTGATTGGCTGGTCGAAGTCGTATTGGCTCGCAACCGAGTTAACTGACATTAGCATTGTAAATGCAGCAGTAACCTTTGCTAGTAACGGTGATTTGGCCACAAGGGTCTCCATGAGAAAGTTTGGAATTGATCAGGGTCACAATTATCTATTAAATGCCTGATTTAGGGAACTAATAATTTATAGCTTTTCCTAAGAAAACCTTAGGTTTAACATTATTAATATTAGTGAAAAGGCGAATTGCTCCAAATTCAACCATAGACCAGTTTGTAAATAATGCAGTGTCTTTTTATGACAACAAGGGATAGAAATATGACGAAAATCGCAATGTTAAGTACAGGTGAAGAAGTTCTTCATGGAGACATTGTAGATACGAACGCAGCTTGGATGTCTGCTGAGTTTTATCAGCATGGTTTTGCTCTTGCTAAGCGCTCAACTGTGGGTGATCAAATGAATGCTCTTGTTGAAGAACTGCTGATGCTGAGCTTTAACTATGATGTGGTTATCGTTAATGGTGGTTTAGGCCCGACAACCGATGATATGAGTGCAGCTGCTGCGGCTGCTGCCTCAGAGCAGAAACTCATTATGTTCCCTGAATGGCTGGCGCGTATGGAAGAGATGTTTTCCGGGCGTGGTATGCCGATGCCTGATAGCAACCTAAAGCAGGCTTTGCTGCCAGTAAACTCGGAAATCGTCGATAACCCTGTCGGCACTGCATGTGGTTTCAAACTTAAGATTAACGATGCGACTTTCTATTTCACTCCGGGAGTGCCCAGTGAGTTTAAGCGCATGGTGAGCTTTGAAATTATCCCTGACCTCGCTCGTACTTATCCTCAAGTGGTCGCTTCTGAATGCAGCAGGTTGTTTACCTTTGGTTTGTCCGAATCTGGCATATCAGACGTGTTAGACCAGCTGAAATTGCCTCAAGGCTATGAATTGGGTTACCGCTCTTATCTGCCGTTTATTGAAGTGAAACTATTTGGACCTAAGTCGGATTTAGAAACTCGCGTTAAGCTGCTGCAAATGGTGTACAAGCTATTAGAGAGCAACGTTGTCAGTGTTGATGAGCCGATGATCGATCATATCGGCCACATTATGGCTGAGAGAAAGAAGACGCTGTCGGTATCGGAAGTGTCAACTAAAGGTGCGCTATCGGCTTGGCTGCAATCGAATGAGCAAGTTGAAGATTGCTTCGGCCACTCTTGGGTTATGGCGGAGCCAAAAGAGAGTGAGCTTGAAAAGAGCGATCCACTAGCGGCGACGTTTGCATTGGCTGGTGCAACAAGAGAAAAGTGCGGCACAGAGTTAGCCTTAGTAACGGGTAAGTTAGAGGGTAATACTTTTAGTATTGCGTTATCGAGCGAAGCAGGCGAGTGGGGGCAAGTGCTGGAGTTCTACCGTCAATACAAGCGTGAAGATGCACGTACCATCATCAAAACCGTAGCAGCCGATATGCTGAGAAGGCACCTAGACAACAAACCGATGTTTGGCACTTACTCTTCGGCTAAGCGATTGAAAGACATGTTTATTCCAGCAGCTATCATTAAGTAAGTATGTAAGCGAACTCGTTAAGTCTGTACTAAAAACGTTAGAAAAATGAAATAAAAAGGCCCAACATCTAAATAGGTGTTGGGCCTTTTGTTTATCTAGCCTTCTAGATAACCAAACAAGCAGTGATGTTTACACGTAGCTCATGTCTGTAAGAACTTGATTACAAACCGCTTGTCATATGTAGACTGTAGAACAAACCACGGCCGATTAACTCTGAAGCCAAGAACAGTACTAGTGCTAAGCCAAGGTTAACTGGGTTCACTTTTGCTTTGTTCAGCATAGGTAGAATCCAAATCAACAAGCTTGCCATCAGCAGTGCCACTTGAAGAATCACATAGCTACCTAAACCATCGACTAACTCAGACGCTTTTGCAGCTGAAGTTTGGATGTCACCGATTAGGTTCAGTTTTCCTACTGTCACAAGCAAGCTGATCGCAACAGCAATCACAGCCAGCATGGTGATGTTACGGTCAACCGCAAAGCGACTGTCGTTAGCAAATACAATCACGAATTGAGACAGCAATAAACCGCCCACAACCATCGTCATGATGAAGCTCAGTGGTGTGTAGATGTTGTCCCACGTAGGTACTGTGTTGATCATGTATACGTTGATCATCGCGTACATGAAGATTGCACCCAACACCATCGCGCCAACCATCAGTGCTTTCTGGATAGCTACGCCACCTTTCTTAACCACAGACAGTAACCATTGAAGGCCACCTACTGTGAAGAATGCCGCACCGAAAAATACTTCGTTAGACAGCCAAGCAGAGCCTAGTTGGTTAAAAGCGTTAAACGCGCGCAGTGGAGAGCCAAGGTGCGTTGTCGAGAACATGAAGCCAAGCCCCATCAGTGCCCATAGAATGAACATTGGAACCTTGTAGCTGTTTAGCTTCTCTTCGTCATGACCAAGTACCAGTGCGCGAGCACCAATAAGTAAGTAACCACCAACTGCAGTTTGCGCCAGCACCGTAAAGAAGATTAAAGACCACTCATGAAAAATCATCTTACACCTCCTTCGGGTTTGCTAGGTGACCACTGGTATCGCCAGTCGGCTTCGCGTTTTTGTTCAGCTTAATCACGATGTTCGGTAGCGTTTCTGTTGAAGATGGCAGTGGAGCCACATCCGCACCAGAGCCGTACTTCTCGCGAAGTGTATTGATTTCACCAAACTCCAATGCACGAAGTGGGCAAGATTCAACACAGATAGGCTGTTTGCCTTCAGAAACACGTTGGTAACAACCATCGCATTTAGTCATGTGACCTTTCTTAGCATTGTATTGTGGTGCGCCGTAAGGACACGCATTGCTGCAGTGCTGACAACCAATACAAACGCTCTCATCAACCACAACCAAACCGTCTTCATCACGTTTGTGCATCGCGCCCGAAGGACACACTTTCACACACGCTGGGTTAGTACAGTGGTTACAAGCGATAGACAGGTAGTAAGAAAAGACATCTTTCTGAACCCAGGTATCACCATCTTGAGTGAAGCCACCACCTGCGTATTCGTATACGCGACGGTAGTTCGTTTTGATGTCGAGATCATTATAATCTTTACAAGCAAGCTGACAGGTTTTACAACCCGTGCATTTACTTGAATCAATGTAAAAGCCGTATTGTTTCATTCCAACCTACCTTATGCTTTCTTTAGCGCTTTGATTTGAACTAGGTTTGTATGCTGAGGGTTACCCTTAGCAAGTGGGCTCGGGCGCTGAGTAGTCAGCACGTTGATAGAGCCTGCATGGTCGATCTTCTGACCATCGGGTGCGTACCATGCACCTTCGCCTAGCGCGACAACTCGAGGAAGAATCCTTGGTGTCACTTTCGCTGGAATGTGTACTTCGCCACGGTCGTTAAAAATACTCACCATGTCGCCGCTTTCAATACCACGTTCTTTCGCATCAATTGGGTTGATCCACAACTCTTGCGGTGCCGCAGCTTTGATCTCTGCAACGTTGCCGTAAGTCGAGTGAGTACGAGCCTTATAGTGGAAACCGGTTAGCTGAAGTGGGAACTTCTCTGCTAGCGGATCGTTATGGCCTTCGAAAGAGTCCGCGTAAATTGGAAGTGGGTGAATCACTTCGTCTTCTTTCAGCTTCCAAGTCTTCGCGATATCAGCCAGTTGCTCTGAGTAGATCTCGATCTTGCCACTTGGTGTGGTCAGTGGGTTCGCTTCTGGATCTTTGCGGAAGTCTTCGTAAGCGATGTAGTGATGGTCGTAGCTACGTTTGTAGATACCCAGCTCTTTCATCTCTTCGAAGGTTGGCAGGGTTGGATCGTTCTTACGAGTTTCTGCGTACAGGTGCTCAATCCATTGCTCTTGAGTACGACCCTCCGTGAACTCTTTTTCAACGCCCATGCGTTTAGCAAGCTCAGTACACATCTCGTAGATAGATTTCGCTTCAAACTGAGGCTCAATCGCTTTCTGCGCGTAGATGAAGTAAGGCATGTTCGATGCTTTACCATCCATACACCAGTCGTCTTGCTCAGACGTTGTTAAGTCTGGCAGGATGATGTCAGCGTATTTTGCTGAAGACGTCATATGGTTATCAACCACGACAATCATTTCACACGCACTTTCATCTTGAAGAATCGCGTGTGTCTTGTTGATGTCTGAGTGCTGGTTGATGATGCAGTTACCTGCGTAGTTCCAGATCATCTTGATTGGGTTCTTAAGGCGCTCTGCACCGCGAACACCATCAGTGATGTCGGTCATTTCATGATGACGGTAAATTGCGTCTGTCCACATAAACATTGAAATAGACGTTTCAACTGGGTTTGGCACAGTAGGGAAGCGAACAAACGGAATGTTGATGTCACTTTCACGAGCACCTGTTGAACCGCCTGATACACCTACAGAACCGGTTAGTAGTGACAGCATCGCGATTGCACGACACGCTAGTTCACCGTTCGCAGTGCGTTGTAAGCCCCAACCTTGGTGGATAGCACATGGTTTTGCTGTACCCATTTCACGGCCAAGCTTAACGATAGTATCAACTGGAATGCCTGTGATCTTAGAAGCCCACTCTGGTGTTTTTTCTACGCCATCTTCACCTAAACCTAGGATGTAAGATTTGTAGTCGCTGTTTTTAGGCGCTGATGCAGGCAGAGTTTTCTCGTCGTAACCGACACAGTATTTGTCTAGGAACGGTTGATCGACAAGGTCTTCAGTGATCATTACGTGTGCAAGACCCGCTACCAATGCAGCATCTGTAGAAGGACGAATTGGGATCCATTGATCTTCACGGCCACCAGCAGTATCGGTGTAGCGAGGGTCGATGATGATCGTTCTTGCGTTCGACTTGTTTTTGCTTTCTACATAGTGGTGGATCAGACCGCCGCCAGACATGCGTGTCTCGGCAGGGTTGTTACCAAACTGGATGTTAAGCTTGGTGTTCTCTAGGTCAGAGAAAGAGTTGTTGTTTGCCCAACCACCGTAGGTGTAACTCAAGCCTTTCGCGATTTGCGCTGTTGAGTAGTCACCGTAATGGTTTAGGTAACCACCACTTAGGTTCATTAGGCGAGCAATCAGCGTTTGAGCTGGTGGCCAAGACTTAGTTACTGTACCGCCAAGTGTACCTGTCCCGTAGTTTAGGTAGATAGTGTCGTTACCATAGTCTTTGATAAGGCGTTGCATGGTGCCAGCAACTTCATCGTAAGCTTCTTCCCAGCTAATACGTTTGAATTTACCTTCACCACGTTTGCCCACACGTTTCATCGGGTACTTCAGGCGATCTGGGTTGTAAACACGGCGGCGCATAGAGCGACCACGTAGACAAGCACGAACTTGGTGATGACCGTATTCGTCAGTACCAGTGTTGTCGGTTTCTACGTATTTGATTTCACCGTTTTGCACATGCATACGTAATGGGCAGCGAGAGCCACAGTTTACAGTACATGCACTCCATACGATTTTCTCATCCACACTCTCAGCAACCGCAGCCGCTACTGGTTTGGATTTGAAAGGTAAAGCGATACCGCCCGCGAGTGCGGCTGCGCTACCTACCGCAGAAGAAGCTTTCATGAAGCCTCTTCGAGTAAGATTCATTACCCCAGATTCTTTCTTATTCGTCATTCTAAGATGCCTTTTGCTATTGATGGCTAGCACTTTATAGGTAGTTTTGTTTTTGTCTTTTCATATTTAAATGTTGATTGATAGGCGTCAAATAAGTGTGGAATTTAAAGTTTATGAATTGAATGTATAAAATGGATCAAAGAATAAAATGGATTAATTAATATAATTATCTTTAAACCTATAACGTTATAAATAATAATGATTATCGATACGCATAAATTGTTGGGTTCGCTATTTTATCAAGCGACAAGTAAAGAACAGTTAATCACCATTGTTGAAGCCTTGGTTGAGAGCGAAGTACTCTCTCAAGAATGCTTGCTGGCATTGAGAAGTGAAGACGAAGATGCACTCGCAGCAGAGTTCAGCCGCCTGTTTGAAGGCGTGGGAGACATGCCAGCGCCACCTTGGGGTTCAGTGTACCTAGATAAAGACCGCGTTGTGTTCGGCGCTTCTACTGTAGAGTATCGCCAGTTTTTAGAATTGAATCAGATTGAATTAGACACAGGTTTAAGAGAGCCGGAAGATCAATTTGGTTTAATGTTATTCGCTCATGCATATTTGTTAGAAAATAATAATATTAATTCAGCTGGTGAATTACTTGAAGGTCACTTATTAACTTGGTCTTCTGTTTATTTAGAAAAACTAAATAAAGCATCAGAGCTATCTTTTTATAAAAAGCTATCGGTTGATGTAATAGGTTGGTTTAAGTACTTAACATCTGAATATAATTTAAACGTTGCTACTAAAAAGTTATATATCGACTAATGTCTGAACAAATAAATTCAAATAGACGCGGTTTCTTAACTCGACTTTCTAAACCGGTTAAAGCAGCCGCGGATTATGAAGAGATATCACAGCGCTTGCATGCAAGGCCGCCAAGAGCGGTCGATGAGGTGCTGTTTGAGCGTCTTTGCGACGGTTGTGGGTTGTGTGAGCAAGCGTGTCCGAATAGCGTTATTGAGATGCTAGAGGGCAGTGCGCTGCTGAATTTGGATTACAACAGTTGTTCTATGTGTAACAAATGTACTGAAATGTGTCCGACTGGCGCGCTTCATCCAACGGTCACACCTTATATTGACTTGAAGCCTAGCTTTGCGGATAGCTGTAATAATTACATGCAAATGGATTGCTCAGCATGCCAAGCTGCGTGTTCAGACGGTGCGATACACATCGAAGTAGGAGAGTTACCTACGGTAGACAAAGACAATTGTAACGGCTGTGGAGAGTGCCGAAGCGCTTGTTACATTGGCTCAGTGACCCTTAACCTGACTCAGCAATAAACGTTTGGTTTGGTTGTGAACGCCAGTAAGACTCAGGTTTTGTTATCGGTGAGTTGGTCTCCTATACCTAAAGACACCAATAGAAAAAGGGTCCACATTCCAATTGGAGGCGGACCCTTTTTAATACTTATCATCTCTGATTAAATGGTCATTCTAAATAAAGTCAAGCGAACTTGAGCCGAATGGATCAGGCGCGCTTCTGTTTACTTCGATGAATCACATTACTCAGCGATAGCTCAGTCTTTGCTTTACAGATACAAGGTAATATTTCATTACCTTGCGTGTAAGCCATAGCAAAACCAACGTATTCGACTTCACCAGAATCCAACGTACAGCGGCAAGCGCCACAGTGGCCATCTCGGCAGTTGTACTCTGGCTCTAATCCCGCTTGTTCCATTGTTTCCAACAGAGTGTTTGAAGGGTTAGATTCAATTGAAATCAGCTTGTTGATTTTGATTGTTGGCATTACAGCTCAAATCCTTCAAAGTCGTCAGCTTTTACTTCGTTGTCGATTTGGCCAACTAGGTAAGAACTGATTTCTGCTTCTTGTGGAGCAACTTGAACGTTATCTGAAGACAACCAAGCGTTGATCCATGGAATTGGGTTTGATGTTGCTTCTGGGTAAGCGGTACCTAGGCCAACAGCCTGCATACGAATATTGGTAATGTACTCAACGTATTGGCAAAGAATGTCTTTGTTCAAGCCAATCATAGAGCCGTCTTTGAATAGGTATTCTGCCCACTCTTTCTCTTGCTCTGCTGCTTCTTTAAATAGGTCGAAACACTCTTGCTTGCACTCTTCAGCGATTTGCATGAATGCGAAGTCGTCTTGACCGTTACGTAGCAAGTTGATCATGTGCTGAGTACCAGTAAGGTGAAGTGCTTCATCACGAGCGATTAGCTTGATGATTTTAGCGTTACCTTCCATTAGCTCACGCTCAGCGAACGCGAATGAACAAGCAAAACTAACGTAGAAACGGATTGCTTCTAGCGCGTTTACCGACATTAGACATAGGTAAAGTTTCTTCTTCAGGTCGTGAAGTGAAATCTTAACGTCTTCGCCGTTGATGCTGTGGTTGCCTTCACCGTAGCGGTGGTAGTCAGCCGTTAGCTTGATTAGGTCGTCGTAATAGAAAGCGATGTCTTTAGCACGCTTAAGGATCTCTTCGTTTTCAACGATGTCATCAAATACTACACCTGGATCGTTCACGATGTTACGGATGATGTGCGTGTATGAGCGAGAGTGAATCGTTTCAGAGAAAGACCATGTCTCAATCCAAGTTTCCACTTCTGGTAGAGATACCAATGGAAGTAGGGCAACGTTAGGGCTGCGACCTTGGATAGAATCTAGAAGCGTTTGATACTTCAAGTTAGAGATGAAGATGTGTTTTTCATGCTCAGGAAGTTTGTTGTAGTCGATACGATCGCTCGACACGTCTACTTCTTCTGGGCGCCAGAAGAAAGAAAGCTGCTTCTCGATAAGCTTTTCGAAAATTTCGAATTTTTGTTGGTCGTAACGTGCAACGTTAACTGACTGACCCAAGAACATTGGTTCTTTTAGTTGGTCATTTTTAGTCTGAGAAAAAGTACTGTAAGCCATAAATGCCTCAAATCCTTTAAAGACCCGTAATAAAACGGACCCTGTTAATGCTTTAAACCCAGAGAAGATAACTCTTCTCTGGGGTCTTAATGTTTATTGCGGTTTAGATCTTACAACCGCCGCCTTCACAATCTTCTTCCGGCACTTGAACTGCATCGCCTTGGTCGTCTTTAGCACCATCACGAGTGTTATGGTAGTAAAGCGTCTTAACACCGTACTTGTACGCTGTTAGTAGGTCTTGAAGCAGCTTCTTCATTGGTACTTTACCGCTGTCGTAAACACTTGGATCATAGTTAGTGTTTGCAGAGATAGCTTGGTCAACGAATTTTTGCATGATACCCACTAGGTGTAAGTAACCGTCGTTAGAACCAATGTTCCAAAGTAGCTCGTAGTTCTCTTTAAGATTTAGGAAATCTGGAACAACTTGCTTAAGGATGCCGTCTTTCGATGCTTTCACTGATACGTAACCACGTGGTGGCTCGATACCGTTAGTCGCATTCGAGATTTGAGACGATGTCTCAGAAGGCATCAGCGCAGTTAGCGTAGAGTTACGCAGACCGTGCTCCATGATCTCTTCACGTAGAGTATCCCAATCGTAGTGCAGTGGCTCTTCACATACTAAGTCGATATCTTTTTTGTAAGTATCGATTGGCAGTAGGCCTTTCGCGTAGTTGGTCTCGTGGAAAGATGGGCAACGACCTTGCTCTTTCGCTAGTTCAACAGACGCTTTTAGCAAGTGATATTGAATAGCTTCAAAAGTACGGTGAGTCAGGCCATTCGCGCTGCCATCAGAGTACTTAACACCATTCTTCGCTAGGTAGTATGCGTAGTTGATTACACCCACACCTAAAGTACGACGGTTCATTGTCGACTTGTATGCTGCTGGAAGCGGGTAGTCTTGGTAATCAAGAAGTGCATCTAGAGCACGAACAACCAGCTCAGAAAGCTCAGCTAAGTCGTCTAGTTCATTGATTGCGCCAAGGTTGAACGCTGAAAGTGTACATAGTGCGATTTCGCCTTCGTCATCTTCTACGTTAGAAAGTGGCTTAGTAGGAAGCGCGATTTCTAGACATAGGTTCGATTGACGAACAGGGGCTACTTCAGAATCAAATGGGCTGTGTGTATTACAGTGGTCAACGTTCTGAATGTAGATACGACCAGTAGAAGCACGCTCTTGCATTAGCAGAGAGAAAAGCTCAACCGCTTTTACTGTTTCACGCTTCACTGAAGGATCGTTTTCGTACTTAACGTATAGCTCTTCAAAACGGTCTTGGTTTTCGAAGAACGCATCGTAAAGGCCAGGTACGTCAGAAGGTGAGAACAGGCTGATGTTGCCACCTTGAACTAGGCGAGAGTACATAAGCTTGTTCAGCTGTACGCCGTAATCCATGTGACGAACACGGTTCTCTTCAACACCGCGGTTGTTTTTCAGTACTAATAGAGACTGAACTTCACCGTGCCACAATGGGTAGAACACTGTTGCTGCGCCACCACGAACACCACCTTGAGAACAACATTTTACTGCTGTTTGGAAGTATTTGTAGAAAGGGATACAGCCAGTGTGGAACGCCTCACCATTACGGATTTCAGAACCAAGCGCACGGATACGACCTGCGTTGATACCAATACCAGCACGTTGAGATACGTAACGAACAATTGAGCTTGCTGTTGCGTTGATTGAATCAAGGCTGTCACCACACTCGATCAGTACACAAGAACTGAATTGACGAGTAGGCGTACGTACACCAGACATGATCGGTGTAGGTAGAGAAATCTTAAACGTAGACGATGCGTCGTAAAAACGTTTGATGTAGTCAAGACGAGTCGATTTCGGGTATTTAGCGAATAAACACGCAGCAACTAAAATGTAAAGGAACTGAGCACTCTCGTAGATTTCTTTCGTTACACGGTTTTGAACGAAGTATTTACCTTCGAGCTGCTTAACCGCTGCGTAAGAGAAGTCTAAGTCACGTTTGTGGTCGATGTACTCGTCAAGCTCTTCGAATTCAGCTTTCGTGTAGTCTTCCATAAGGTGGCTATCGTATTTACCCATATCAACCAGTTTTGCAACGTGGTCATATAGTGCTGGCGGCTCGTATTCGCCGTACGCTTTTTTACGTAGGTGGAATACAGACAGACGTGCTGCTAGATATTGGTAATCAGGAGTCTCTTCAGAGATTAAATCCGCTGCTGACTTGATGATAGTTTCATGAATGTCAGTAGTGGTGATGCCATCGTAAAACTGAATGTGAGCTTTCAATTCTACTTGTGATACAGAAACATTGTGCAAGCCTTCAGCTGCCCATGTAATCACGCGATGGATCTTCTCTAGATCGATCGTTTCTTTGCGCCCGTTACGCTTGGTAACAGTAAGTTGTTGGTTCATTCTGCTTAATTTCCCTAACAAAACTGAACAAGGCCGTGTTTTTGTGTATTTCTGTGTAATTTTTGTAAATTACGTTTCGGCTTTGTGATCTTGGTCTACCCATATATTGTAGTTCAAACACAACATATAGGGGTCATTTGTTTGTTGGGTTACAAGATAGTGCTACAACTGATATTTTTCAAGGTAAAGAAATGGGGTTGCTTGTGGATAAGTGGTGGATTGAAAAAAAACTGTAAGTGACCACTAACTGATGAGGTTAGATGTGACTTGATTGTATAAAAGTCGGCTTTTGATGATGCTTTAATTTTGCTCGCCAATAAAAAAAAATCCCTTGATCTTTGAGCAAAATGGGCGATGGATTTTGGGCGATTAAATTTAAATCGAGGTGGTCAAAATGGAAGCTGGCGCACGAAATTTAGACTGAAAAAAGTCGCAAAGTTATGGTAATTGCAACTCTTTTCATTCGTCTTTTTTACAAAAGGTTTTACGGTAGACCTACCGATATTTTTTAGCCAAAGTTTTGTGTGTGAACGATGTAGTTCACATCGACTTTTTGGCCTAAACGGTAAGTGTCCGTAAGAGGGTTATAGTGCAGTCCCGTAATCCCTAACTCTTGCAGCGGAGTGTTATCAACCATCTTGATAAGTTCAGCAGGGCGAATGAACTTCTCGTGCTCATGAGTGCCTTCTGGAACAATCTTCAATAGCTTCTCTGCACCGACAATCGCAAACAAGTAAGATTTGAAATTACGGTTCAATGTAGAGAAGAATACATGGCCGCCCGGTTTCACTAATTTCGAACAGGCAGTGATAACAGATTGTGGGTCAGGAACGTGTTCAAGCATTTCCATGCACGTTACCACATCGTAAGTGTGTGGGTTCTGCTCTGCGTGATCTTCGATAGTGCTCTGGATGTAATCGAGCTTTGTGCCAGTTTCCAGTGCATGAAGGCGTGCTACTTCAAGCGGCTCTTTACCCATGTCTAGACCAGTCACGACTGCACCTTCAACAGCCATGCTTTCCGCTAAAATACCGCCGCCGCAGCCAACATCGAGGACTTTCTTGCCAAACAGGCCTTCAGTCTTCTCTAACACGTAGTTTAGGCGCAGTGGGTTGATTTGATGTAGCGGCTTAAATTCGCCTTCTAGATCCCACCAGCGTGACGCCATGTCTTCGAATTTCTTGATTTCTGCTGGGTCTACGTTCTGTGATTTAGTCATAATCGGCATTTCCAAGTTAAATAATGCATCCATGAAATTGCAGGCATTATAACTTGCCTTTTCGCGCTGACCAGAAGATCTACAATTTTGCTAGTTTATTGGATGTAAAGTGACCATGTTTCAGCAAGATATGATGCGGAGGTGCAATTTCTCATCAATTGATTGGCTACAAGGGTCACAAGATGGTAAAAGGAGAGGGAAAGTGATGCCTCCGTAGGTAAATTTGTGTTATATTTTTCGGTCTTATACGTATTCAAAAATACGATCTGACTATAGAGGGAAAATGGCTCTATGAGCGATCTAGCGAAAGAGATCACGCCCGTAAATATTGAAGATGAGCTTAGAGGTTCATACCTAGACTACGCGATGTCCGTCATCGTTGGTCGTGCCCTTCCAGATGTGCGTGATGGCCTAAAACCAGTACACCGCCGCGTTTTGTTCGCGATGAATGTACTAGGTAATGATTGGAACAAACCATATAAAAAGTCTGCTCGTGTAGTAGGCGATGTAATCGGTAAATATCACCCGCATGGTGATAGCGCTGTATACGATACAATTGTTCGTATGGCTCAACCGTTCTCGCTGCGTTACATGCTAGTTGATGGCCAAGGTAACTTTGGTTCTATCGATGGCGACTCCGCGGCTGCAATGCGTTATACCGAAGTTCGTATGGCGAAAATTGCGCACGAGCTACTGGCTGACCTTGATAAGGAAACTGTGGATTACGTACCGAACTACGATGGTACAGAACAAATTCCAGCAGTACTTCCTACAAAAATTCCTAACCTATTGGTAAACGGTGCTTCTGGTATCGCAGTAGGTATGGCTACCAACATTCCACCACATAACCTTGGTGAAGTTGTTGATGGCTGTTTGGCTTACATCAATAATGAAGAGATCACTATTGATGAGCTAATGGACTACATTCCTGGTCCTGACTTCCCAACAGCAGCACTTATCAGTGGTCGTAAAGGCATCGTTGATGCTTATAAGACTGGCCGCGGTAAGGTTTACATGCGTTCAAAAGCGGATATCGAAGTAGAGAAGAATGGTAAAGAAACCATTATCGTTACTGAGATCCCTTACCAAGTAAACAAAGCTCGTTTGATCGAGAAGATTGCTGAACTGGTTAAAGATAAGAAAGTAGAAGGCATCAGTGCACTGCGTGACGAATCTGATAAAGATGGTATGCGTATTGTTATTGAATGTAAGCGTGATGCAGTAGGCGAAGTGGTTCTAAACAACCTATACGCTCAAACTCAACTGCAAACGACTTTCGGTATCAACATGGTTGCGTTGAATAACGGTCAACCACAGTTGTTCAACATCAAAGACATGCTTAAGTGCTTCGTAGACCACCGTCGCGAAGTTGTTACACGTCGTACTATCTTCGAACTGAAGAAAGCGCGCGATCGTGCACACATCCTTGAAGCGTTGTCTCTAGCTCTTGCTAACATCGACGAAATCATTGAGCTTATCCGTAACGCTCCAACACCAGCTGAAGCAAAAGCTGGCCTAGTTGCACGCGGTTGGGATCTTGGTAACGTTGCTTCAATGCTTGAGCGCGCTGGTACTGATGCAGCTCGTCCTGATTGGTTGGAAGACCAATACGGTATCCGTGATGGCCAATATTTCCTAACGGAAACGCAAGCACAAGCTATTCTAGAACTTCGTCTTCACCGCCTAACAGGCCTTGAGCATGAGAAGATTCTAGACGAGTACAAAGCACTTCTAGAAGAAATCGCTGAGCTAATGCACATTCTTGCAAGCACTGAGCGTTTGATGGAAGTTATCCGTGAAGAACTTGAAGCGGTACGTGAAATCTATGGCGACGAGCGTCGTACAGAAATCACAGCGGCAGTTCATGACATCGACATGGAAGAGCTGATTGCTCAAGAAGACGTTGTAGTAACGCTTTCTAACGCAGGTTACGTTAAGTACCAAATCCTAAGCGACTACGAATCTCAACGTCGTGGTGGTAAAGGTAAGAGTGCAACTAAGATGAAAGATGAGGATTACATTGAGCGTCTGCTTGTTGCTAATACTCACGATAACATCCTATGTTTCTCTACTCGTGGTAAGACATACCGTCTGAAAGTTTACCAACTACCATTAGCAAGTCGTACTGCTCGTGGTAAGCCTATCGTTAACATTCTTCCTCTAGAAGAAGGTGAACGTATTACGGCTATCCTGCCTGTTTCTGAATTCTCTAACGAGAAATTCATCTTCATGGCTACGGGTGACGGTACAGTTAAGAAGACATCACTGGATCAATTCGCAAACGTACGTGCTAACGGCCTAATCGCAGTTAACCTACGTGACGACGATTCACTGATTGGCGTTGATATCACTAACGGTGATAGCGACATCATGCTGTTCTCTAAATCGGGCAAAGTTGTTCGCTTTAACGAGGACAAAGTACGTGCAATGGGCCGTACTGCCTCTGGTGTTCGTGGTATGAAGCTTCCAGAAGACGATCAAGTGGTTTCACTGATTGTTCCTTCTAACGAAGGCGATATTCTAACTGTGACTCAAAACGGTTACGGTAAACGTACTGAGCTAGCAGAATACCCAACGAAAGGCCGTGCAACGCAAGGTGTAGTATCTATCAAAGTCTCTGAACGTAATGGCCCAGTTGTTGGTGCTGTTCAAGTTGAAGAAGGCGATGAGATGATGATGATCACCGACGCAGGTACACTAGTACGTACTCGCGTAGCGGAAGTAAGCCAAGTTGGTCGTAACACTCAAGGTGTAACACTGATTCGTACTGCTGATGACGAGAATGTTGTAGGTCTACAACGTATCGACGAAGTAGAAGAAGCTGAGATTGTAGAAGGCGAAGCTGAAGAAGCAAATGCTGAAACTATCAACACTGAAGTTTCTGAATCAAGTGAAGAGCAAGCATCAGATGCTTCTGACTCTGAAAGTGATAACGAGCAAGATACTGAGTAATCTCGATTACGTTAAGTAATTAAGCTTACCATTGAAAAAACCGAGCCTAAGTGCTCGGTTTTTTATTGTCTGCTCGTTTATTCTGATCGCGTAAATCCTAATAGCTAAGTCTCGATCAATATTGCCTGACTGGGAAAGTGGTAAACTTAAAGGGTTGATAAAGGAGTGTGGAATGGACATCTGGTTGTTGGTTGCGTTAGTACTAATGGGCCTGTTTTTGATCGTGGTCGTTATTGCCGCGAGCAACAATGGCAGTCATCTAAAAGGCAATGTGGTGATTTCCCTTACTGCAGTGGCTCTGAGTGTGCTTGTTTGGTCTCAACTGAAACAGGAGACACCTCAACTTCCTTTAGATGAGAGCAATAGTTACACGGCAACAGATTTCGAAGGTGAGCTTCAACAAAGCCTCAAACAAGACCCGAATCAATCTGACTTGTGGTTTAAGCTTGGTGGTGTGTATATGCAGAAAGGGGAGTTTGATGCAGCGTATACTTGTTATGACTACGCGATTCGATTAGATCCTCAAGCACCATCGGGCCTTTATGCTGCCAAAGCAACCGCACTTTACTATCTTAGCTCCCAAGCGATGAGCGATGACGTGAATGCGTTGTTGGATCACTCAATACAGCTTGATCCCAACGATCGTACGGCATTGATGCTGATTGCGACCGATCACTTCATCAGCATGCGCTATCAACAAGCGATTGATGCCTGGACTCAAATCCTCGATTCCAATCAAAAAGGGATTGATCGTGTTTCGATTATTCATTCGATCAACCAAGCCAAACAGATGATCCGCTAGGCTTGGTTAATAGGCTGTTCTTCCTGATTAGCTTTTGAAGCTATTTGTCTTTGAAGCGATTTGCTTTTGAAACGACTTACCTTTGAAGCGATTAGCCTCTAAAGCCATTAATCTCTCAAGTTATTGGCTTTCTTGCATTTCGATTAACCCACCAGCGTTATGGATTTGAGTAAACCCTTGAGCTCGTAAGAATTGATAGGCTTGTCCTGAACGGTTACCACTGCGGCAATACAAAACGATCGGTTGGTCTTTATCTATCTTAGCGAAGTGAGTAGCGACTTCAGAAAGAGGGTAGTTGATGGCGTTGTCCAGATGCTCCTGTTTGAACTCTGCAGGTGTTCTGACATCAACCAATAATGCGCCTTTCTCTATTAATTCCCACCCTGTCTCAGCACGCTCAGAGGCGTGAACACCTGAACTGAGTAGTGCGATACATAATGCTGAAAGTGAAAGTAAGGTCTTCATTGTTTATTCCTTGAATTGGCGAGTGGATCGGGGAGGAGATATGGATGTGTATTGCCCCAAAATCTAAAAAAACCAGCCACACAATATTAGTGTGACTGGTTTTTACGTAATGGTCTAATTGAAGAAACTAGTATTCGTAGTTGGCTTCACGTTTTTCAGCTTGCTCTTCCCACTTAGGAACAACCGTGTCTAAGAAGTGTTGTTTCTCAGCATTCATCTTATCCATGTCCATTCCAAGCGCTTTTTGAGCCGCTTCTTTTGTCGAGATGTCTGGAATCTCGATTGGATCAGTGATGCCTTTCTTCGCCAGTAGACGAACAATCTTGGTACGAGCATCTGCTGCGCGGTCAACGGCAGTACCTAGCACTTCTAGAGCGATTTCAGGTGCATGCATATGAACGCCGTGAGACGCAATGGCGTAGTCCCAACGCCATTGAGCGTGACGGATATCCAGTAGGATAGGCTCCATCTCTTGCTCTGTCGCACCTGCTTCCCATGCCGCGCCGGCTTCAAAGTGAGCGGCAACGATTTGTTTCTCAGCGGTCAGCTTCATGTTTAGCACTTGCGCTTTACGGCTTGAAACGATGTTACGCATAGTTTCTTTAGACTGAGTATGACAGTTTGCACACGTATCTTCGAAGCGGTCGAATGGGTTACCCACTTTATGGTCGGTATAAACGGTGCCGTCTTCTTTGGTCACTTTCGGCATATGACAATCAACACAAGCCACTTTGTTTTTGCCGTGAATACCTTCACGCCATGTTTCATAGCCAGGGTGCTGTGCTTTTAGCATTGGAGCTTTAGATACTTTGTGCGTCCAATCTTTAAAGCCAATGTCATCGTAATACTCTTCCATTTGTTCAACACGAGTCCCTTTATCCCAAGGGAACTTCACGCCTTTTGTTGGCCCTGTGAAGTAGTATTCCACGTGACATTGAGCACAAACGGAAGCTTGTTGATCTAAACGACCTTGGTCTTCAAACTTTTTACCAATCGCTTCGAACGCACGTTCTACATAAGGACGAGTCACTTTCAGCGCAGGCTCACCGTTTTTAAAGCCTTCACTTTGTGTGTCATGACAGTCGGCACAGCCAATAGGGTTAGTGATTTCACTACCAAGACGCGCCCATTTACCTTCGAAGTAACCATCTTCGCCACGCTCTTCGATAACACGTGCTACATCAGGGCTCTTACAGCTCCAACATGCCATTGGCATTGGACCAGAGTTTTCGTCAGTTGGGCCACCTGTACGAAGTGTTTGTCGTACATCATCAAGGGCATAAAAGTGCCCACGGGCTTTGTTGTAATCTTTTGCAAACCCATAGCCAGCCCATAGGATGACCATATTTGGATCTTCTTTTAGTGCATCTTCAATGGCTTCGCTTTCTGAAGTCTGTCTCCATGAATGATATTGATCTGGGTGGTTTTGCTCGAACTGGTCGTTACGAGGATCGCCAATTTCTTTTTGTTCAGACGCAGCAAAACTGGTCGCGCTTGCTAGTGATGCGCTAACCATTAATAGTGCTGTGACCGAATTACGTATCCAATGCTTTTTCACAGTGATATCTCCAATATACTGATTTTTATACCAAGCGTTGTGAGTTTGCTATTCAAATTAAGAACTGGAGAATTCCTGTTTATATTAATTCATAAACAAACACATTTTGTTACGTGTTGAGTATTGCTTGTTTTAGATCAATTAATGGTAGTGATTTCAATCACGTTGAAGTTTATATAACCCTAAAGTGGTATTGGTGGTTACATTTTTTAGAGATTAATTGAGAATTATTATCATATATAACAAGCAATTACCTGAATTGGCTATGATATAAATAGGGTGATTGTCTTCACAGATTAACCCATTCAAATTTCGTATTACCCAATTAGAGGTATATTCTAACTGTAGAAAGCGTTGTGGCTTATCCAAAATAAGAATTGATATCATTTAAACGATAATAATATCGTTTAAGGGTACTTTTGTTTAACCGGAATATTATTTAGTTGAGAGTTAAATAATGCCGGTATAAGGAAAGGATAAAATGGGCAATATTAAATTGGCCATAGTCATAATGCTTAAATCCCTTCTAGCATTCTGCCTCTATGGTTATTCCATTCATGCTGTTGCTGAGCCTGCTGTTACGCCAGTAGGAGAGTCAACAAGACATGAAGTCGAATTAATACGTGACAAAGACTACAAGTGTGTTCAATGCCATAAAGATTCAAAAGAAACGGTATTGGGTTCACATGGTGAAAGTGCACACGCTTTACTTGGTCGTGAAGTAAATTGTACCGACTGTCATAGTTCTATTAGCCCCGATCACCGTGAAGGTGCGCCTGAAGTGGTGAAGTATCGCGCGGCTCAATCACAACCGGGAACCGAAAAGGTATTCCTAGACCCTAGCTTAATTTTAGATGCCAATAGCCAATGTATAGATTGTCACAAACCGGATGATCTGCGCGAAGCGAGTTGGACCCACGATGTTCACGCGCAAAACTTAACGTGTTCAAACTGCCATGATGTTCATGCGACTGAAGCAAAGGTGTTGGGCTTAGATAAAAAGCAAACCATCAAGCTGTGTGTGGATTGCCATTCAGACTTCAACCAGAAGAAAGAAGAGGAGTAATCTATGAGCTGCTCAAGAAGAAACTTTTTAGCAGGCGCTGGTGCCGTTATCTTCACCACTGGTGTTGCAGGAACGGCGGCAGTAACAAGTCGTAAAACATTGGCTAATGTTCAAGAAGATGGTGCCAAGCGTTATGGAATGATTCATGACGAGACCGCTTGTATTGGTTGTACTGCTTGTACAGAAGCGTGCCGCGAAGTGAACAAAGTACCTGAAGGTGTATCACGCTTAGAAATTATTAAGAGCGAGCCTCAAGGCGAATATCCGAATGTTGATTACCGTTTTACTCGTAACTCTTGCCAACATTGTGATAACGCGCCTTGCGTGATGGTATGCCCAACAGGCGCGGCCTATAAAGATGAAAAAACTGGCATTGTTGATGTGCATAAAGAGAAGTGTGTCGGTTGTGGTTACTGTTTGTTAGCGTGCCCGTATCAAGTGCGTTTCTTCCACCCAGAGAACAAATCGGCTGATAAATGTAACTTCTGTCGTGATACCAATCTTGCACAAGGGAAGTTGCCTGCTTGTGTCGAATCTTGCCCGACCAAGGCACTAGTATTTGGCGATCTAAATGACCCTAAGAGTGAGATAAACCAGGTGCTTAAATCTGAGGTGGTTTACAGGGATAAAGCTTATCTAGGCACTCAGCCAAAACTCTACAAAGTGCCACACCAAAAAGGGGAGATTTGATTATGAGTGCATGGGACACAGCTTTTCAGTCTGGTACCGTGGTATGGGACTGGATTATAGCTATCTATCTATTTCTCGCGGGGATGTCGGCAGGTGCCGTAATGATCTCCATTTACCTAAAACGTAAGGTCATTGAAGGTGATCCTGCTCATAATGGTGTGCTAAAGGCCACGGCTTTTCTTGCGCCATTTGGGATCATTTCAGGTCTGTTGATCTTGGTCTTCCACCTGACAAAACCGTTATCATTTTGGAAGATCATGATCTTCTATAATCCAACGTCTGTGATGTCGATGGGTGTGATTTTATTTCAAGTATATATGGTGATCTTGTTCCTTTGGATAGGCATTATCTTTCGAGATCAAATAGTCACATTCTTAAACGACCAAGCATGGTTAAAAGGGCGACTCGATTTCGTAGGTAACTGGATTGGCAAGTTAGAAGTGTTTGAAAATGCTTTGGAAATCTTCTTAGCTGTTCTTGCTCTGATGCTTGCCGCTTATACCGGATTCTTGTTGTCAGCTTTGAATACCTTCCCACTATTGAATAACCCAGTGTTGCCGATTTTGTTCTTATTCTCGAGCTTATCTTCAGGAGCGGCGGCGTGTATTTTATTTGGTGTGTTGGTCTTTAAAGAATCACCTCATAGCCCGAGTATTTCATGGATTCACGGATTCGAACGTCCGGTCGTGATGTTTGAGTTGTTTGTTCTTATTACTTTCTTTACTGGGCTTATCTTCGCTGGTGGTCAAAGTGAGCAAGCAGTATGGAACGCAATTGGCAGTGGTTTCTGGGCGAGTTGGTTCTGGTACGGCGTCATCGGTGTCGGCATGGTTTTACCGTTGTTGCTCAATGCAGTGACACCAACCTCAATCCGCCATAGCTCGGTGTATATTTTTTCTGTGACTTCGCTAAGCCTAATGGGTGTATTAATGCTGCGAACTTTTGTCCTTTATGCAGGGCAGTTAACGATAGCTTAATTTCGCGCAAGTTTATTAGTGAGCAGATGTCGGATAATAAACATCTGCTTATTAATGAACATGTTTTTAGTAAACATGAGATGCGTGTTCAGATCGGCTCTGCTCTAGCGGAGCCTTATTGAGGTGATATGGTCGGTTCTTTGGGGCTGTTTAGTTTAGTGTTGGTTGCTGTACTCAGTAGCATTATTGGTGTGCATTCGTTTTATCAAATGCTAAACAAACGGACGCAAAATATAAGTTTAATCCGCAGTTTCTCTCTTTCAAGTGCATTGCTTTCTCTCACTTCTGTCGCATTGCTTGGCTATGCTTTTGTCAGTGATGACTTCTCTATTCTCTATGTCGCTGAGCATTCAAATACTCAATTACCCTCATTTTTTAAGCTCGCAGCCGTATGGGCTGGCCATGAAGGTTCCTTGTTATTTTGGGTGCTGACGATCAGCGTCTGGTCTGGCGTGATCGCCTTACAAAAACACTATTCGAATGAATATCAAAGCCGTGTGTTGTGGGTAATGAATCTACTGCTCGCGATATTTGCTTGGTTCACCTTATTCGCATCAAACCCATTTGAAATGAATTCGATTTTGCCGCTAGAAGGGCGTGACCTTAACCCAATGCTGCAAGATGTCGGTCTGATTTTTCACCCTCCATTACTTTATCTTGGCTATGTCGGCTTTTCTGTGGTGTTGGCGTTTGCCGTTGCAGCCTTACTGGTAGATCCAATTGAGTTTGATTGGGTTGCCCATTGTCGCAGTTGGTGTTTGGTTGCTTGGATCTTTTTAACCGCAGGGATCATTCTTGGTTCGTGGTGGGCTTATTACGAATTAGGTTGGGGCGGCTGGTGGTTCTGGGATCCTGTTGAAAATGCCAGCTTGTTGCCGTGGCTTACTTCGACCGCTTTGCTGCACAGCCTAGGCGTTGCAAAGGGCAAACAGCAACTACTGAAATGGTCTCTCAGTCTTGCTTTTATTACGTTTTGTTTGAGTATCTTAGGCACCTTTATTGTTCGTTCTGGCGTACTTACATCGGTACACGCTTTTGCTGTTGACCCAACCAAAGGTATCGCACTGCTGCTTATATTGGTTTTGGTACTGGTGAGCTCATTTTCTCTGCTTATCGTTAGAGGGGAGTCTTTTGAATCAAGCCCTATTACCAGCTTCGCCAGTAAGAGCTTTTTGAGTTTAGTCGCGGTACTCATTTTTGTTCTCGCAACAGCCGTGGTCGTTTTCGGCACATTTTATCCAATGGTATTTGAACTGCTTGGACTGGGTAACATATCGGTAGGTGCGCCTTACTTTAATCTATTGATTGCACCTTTGGCGTTGCTTGCGTTGGCCGTCGTAGGCTTAGCCCCTTTGTTGAGTATTAAGCCTCAAGCGTCGAAAGGCGTTATTATGTTGATAGCTCTAGCATCTATTTGTCTCGGGTCCGCCTGTTACGTTTTGCAAGTAGACAAGATTCAAGTGATGGCTCTGATGACATGGTCACTCGCATTTTGGGTTTTACTTACTCACGTTTATGGCTTGGCAGTAACGCACAGTTCCAAGTTCCAACGCAAAGTCTGGGTGATGACCTTTGCCCATGTCGGGGTTGCGGTATTAGCGGTAGGTGCTGCCATGAATAGCTACCACTCGTCTGAGCGCAGTTATAAGTTAAGCCCAGGAGCGGAAGTCGAGTTCATGGATTGGACGCTTGCTCATCGTGATACTGAGCTGTATGTCGCTTCAAATTTTACCGCAGAGAAGGCGATACTCAACCTAGAGTCTGGCGAGCTGAGCTTTCCTATTTCGCCGGAAAGAAGACACTACCAAGTTCGAGTCATGAACATGAGTGAGCCCGCAATGAAGTGGTTCTGGCATGGCGATGTTTATATCACCATGGGAGAGAAAGTAGACTCAACAGGCTATGCATTCCGTGTTCAGTACAAGGCGTATGCACGATGGATTTGGTTTGGTGGGTTGCTCTCCATTCTCGGCGCTTTACTCTCATTAACTCATCGTAAAAAGAAAACCGTTAAGGCGTCACAGTATGCATACCAGCGTTCGTAACAAGCTCATCACGTTAATTGTCTTGGCATTAGTGATGGTGTTGGGGTTTGCCTTTGCACTCAATAATAAGCAGCAATCCACGACTGTGTCGGAGCAGAAGAGGGCATTTCCAGAATTCGTGTCTACTGCGTTAGCCAATAGCGAAGGCATCAGTAGCAAACAGAAAATTACGTTGACTGATGTTACTCAGCATCCTTATCAACTAGTAAATGTATGGGCGTCGTGGTGCGGTATCTGCAAAACCGAACATGCTTTTTTGCTCAAACTTCATGACAAAGGCATTCCAATTGTTGGGCTCAATTATCGAGATAACTCTGCGGCAGCAATTAATGTGCTATCGAACGACGGCAATCCGTATTCAACGGTGATCAGTGATCCTCAAGGTAAGCTAGCGTTAGAGTTGGGCGTAATTGGCACCCCTGAAACGTATCTGGTCGACGCTGATGGCCAAATCATTAAGAAGTTACTGGGCGTGGTCAATGAACCTGTATGGCAAGAAGAACTTGCGATGTATTTTGATGGTGTGAATCTATGGTGAAGTCTTTAATACAAACACTCGTTATGCTGTCTACGCTTATGTTTGTTAGTTTTCCGACTTTGGCGGAAGACTTGTTTACAGCCAGTAATAAGGATACGAGTATTCAAGTTGAACTCTTTGAGTTTGAAAACCCAGAACAGCAGCAGCGCGCTATTACATTGGCAAAAACGCTACGTTGTCCGCAATGCCAGAACCAAAATCTGGTTGAGTCGAACTCTCCGATAGCAAAAGACTTGCGCCTCGTTGTATTCAATATGGTGAAAGCAGGTCAGAGTAATAATGAAATTACTCAATATATGACAGAAAGGTTCGGTGAATTTGTGCTCTATAAACCGGCAATGAGTGTTTCAAACTTATTACTTTGGCTACTTCCGAGCCTATTATTTCTCTTATTTATATATTTATCAGTAAAAAGTGTTAGAAAGCGCTCATAAAAATTATGTATTACTGTTTACCAATTGACCTGTATTTTGTAACATTAAAGGATTATAAAGGCTAAGCACTGTTATATAAGGATGTATCTGTGGATAACGTAATCTCAAATTTAAAGAAAGAGTTCCATACTCATGTCCGTTCTGACAAATGGGCAGAAAAATACAGTGCGAAATCGAGCATTTCTACGCTCACTCAAGAAGAGTTAGCTGAATTAGAAAACGCTTGGGTTCAACTTGTCATCTGGAAGCAAACTCAAGTAAGTTGAACGTTCTGTAAAAAGTGTAGTCTTAGCCGCAACTGATTAATTTATAACCCCATGTTGGTCATCCCAATGTGGGGTTTTTTGTTACCTGAAAAATTATTGTTATAATATAACAATTTGTGCGTAGTCGACCTTGAAAAAAATTGTTAACAGCCTCATAGTGTCTATCATTAGATAGTTAGCTACAAAATATTGCCTAGACATATAATGTAGTGTCGTTAAACACATCGAATTTTCAAGTGAGTATAGCTATGGCGGAAGTGCGTGCCAGAATAGATTTCAAAGTAGGGGTAACAAGCAGTATTGATGCTGAACTTCTGTCTTTTCATGGATTGAAAACAGACAAAGAGCATGTTGCTGTGATATTTAAATCAGCAGATAAGACACAAGACATACCTCTAGTTCGTATGCACTCTGAGTGCCTTACTGGAGATGTTTTCCATTCTTCTCGCTGTGACTGTGGCGAGCAACTAGACGAAACCATTAGAATTATGGGTGAGACGGGCGGCGTGATTCTTTACTTACGCCAAGAAGGCCGTGGTATTGGTTTATACAACAAAATCGATGCATACCGTCTGCAAAGCGAAGGTATGAACACTTACGAAGCCAACAACCACTTAGGCTTTGGTGATGACTTACGTGATTTTACTGAAGCAGCGGAAATGTTACGCGCTTTAGGTACCACAAAAATCCGTTTGGTGACCAACAATCCTAAGAAAATCAATGAACTTAAATCTTTTGGTATTGAGATTGAAGAAGTGGTGAACACCTCTGCTCATATCAAATCGGGTAATGAAAGCTATCTGAAGGCGAAAGTTTCACACGGTAAGCATAACCTAGATATCTGATTCGCTTGCTTGTTGCGCTTAACATAAAAATGTTTAAAGACCTCACATATGTGAGGTTTTTTTGTATTTATCTTGCAATAAAATTGTAAGTTTGTATTATTCAAATCCGTAGTGCAAATGATAATGGTTTGCACTATTACTACGAATAATAATTTAAAGCTCAACAAGGATGCTTCATGACCATTAAATCTTTAGTGACAAAAGCAGTAACTTCGTCACTCATTTTTGCCTCTGCTTCTTCTTTTGCAGCAGTAACTCAAGATCAAGTTGTAGAACACTATGCAGATATTGCTCATGCCGTGTTTGCAGATTCAGTAATTACAGCAAAAGCGTTGAACTCTTCTATTGATACCTTCTTAGCTTCTCCTTCTGCTGGCAACTTCGAACAAGTAAAACAAGCTTGGCTTGAGTCTCGCGTACCTTACCAACAGTCAGAAGTATTCCGCTTCGGCAACGCTGTTGTTGATGATTGGGAAGGCCAACTGAACGCATGGCCACTAGATGAAGGCCTGATTGACTACGTATCTTCTGATTACCAATATGAGCTTGGTAACGAAGGTGCTAGCGCAAACATCGTGGCTAACAAGACTTTCCAAATTGGTCAGACTACTGTTGATGCAACTAACATTACTCCAGAGCTAATCGCTGACTTGAACGAGATCGGCGGTTCTGAAGCGAACGTAGCGTCTGGCTACCACGCAATTGAATTCCTACTTTGGGGCCAAGATTTAAACGGCACAAACAGCGGTGCAGGTGAGCGTGCTTACACTGATTTCGTTGTTGGTGCTGAGTGTACTAACGGCAACTGTGACCGTCGTGGCGCATATCTAAAAGCATCTGCTGAGCTACTTATCCAAGACCTAGAGTGGATGGAAAAGCAGTGGGCTGAAGGCGAGAAAGGTAACTACCGTCAAGAACTGCTTTCTGAATCTAGCGAAAACGGCCTACGTAAAATGTTATTCGGCATGGGTTCACTGTCTCTTGGTGAGCTTGCTGGTGAGCGTATGAAAGTGGCTTTAGAAGCTAACTCTACTGAAGATGAGCACGATTGCTTCTCTGATAACACGCACAACTCTCACTACTACAACGAGCAAGGTATCTACAACGTTTATACGGGTCTATACAAGCGTGAAGACGGTACTCTGCTTTCAGGTCCTAGCCTGTTTGACCTAGTAGAGCAAAAAGATGAGCAAGCTGCGAAAGAGATCCAAAAGCAGTTTGACTTAGCACGTGCACAAGTTGGCCAGCTTGTTGTTTCTGCAGAGAAAAACAACCAGCATTTCGATCAGCTAATTGCTGCTGACAACGCTTCGGGTAACGCACTAGTAAACAAAACAATTGTTGCGCTAGTGTCTCAAACGGCTGCGATTGAGCGTGCTGCTGGTGTGATTGGCATTGATAGCCTTAACCCAGACACGGCTGATCACGAGTTCTAAGAACCCGAGACGAAAATCATAAAGGGCTCTCATTGAGCCCTTAATTGTTTGTTACTCATGAAAGTGACTCCCACATAAAAACTAAAATCAAAAACACAGCAAGGCAATGTATGAAGTCGTATCTCTCAGCCTCACTATTAACCGCACTGTTTTTCTTAGCTCCATTACATGCCCATGAAACCTACTCAGGTGGCAAAACAACCGTGAAGAAAGAGGGAGCAAACGCTTTTTCTCTTCCTGCTGCCAACCTACCAATGAGCAAACGCTTAGATTTCAGCGTAGGTAACAGCTTCTTTAGAAACCCTTGGGTTCCTGCACCATCATCAACCGATGCACGTGATGGATTGGGCCCATTGTTCAACACCAACGGTTGTCAAAACTGTCACATCAAAGATGGTCGTGGCCACGCGCCAGAAAAAGGCGATGAGAACGCGGTATCCATGCTGGTTCGCTTGAGTATTCCTGCTGAAACACCAGAGCAGAGACAAGCCTTTATTCGCGATGGTGGCATTCCAGAACCGACTTACGGTGGGCAGCTACAAGATTTCGCGCTTCAAGGTGTGAAACCAGAGGGTAAAGTGAACATCAGCTACACCGATGTTCCTGTTGAATTCAAAGACGGCACGGTTGTTACTCTACGTAAACCAACATTAAAAATCACTGAACTCGCGTTTGGTGAAATGCACCCTAAAACAGAATTTTCGGCTCGTGTTGCGCCACCAATGATCGGCCTAGGTCTGCTTGAGAGCATCCCACAAGAAACGATTCTTGGCTTCGCGAAGCAACAAGCTGCGGACAGCCAAGGCGTAACAGGCAAAGCCAATTATGTTCTTGATGTTCAAACCAACGAAATGGCGTTGGGTCGATTTGGTTGGAAAGCCGGACAGCCAAACCTAATGCAACAAAATGCTGCAGCATTTAACGGCGATTTGGGCTTAACAAGCAGCTTGTTCCCGAACGAAAACTGCACATCAGCTCAATCAACCTGTGATGATTTTCCAAATGGTGGTGAACCTGAAGTCAGCGATAACATCCTAGATTTTGTTGAGTTCTATTCGCAGCATTTGGCGGTTCCAATTCGTCGTAACGTTGATAAGCCTGCGGTTGTTCAAGGTAAAAAACTGTTTAAAGATATTGGTTGCCAAAGTTGTCACCAAGCTGAATTCCGCACGGCAGAGCGTGAAGGTTTGCCTGCATTGTCTAAGCAGTTAATTAGCCCATATACCGATATGTTGCTGCACGATATGGGTGAAGGCTTAGCGGATAACCGTCCTGAGTATCTTGCGAATGGCCAAGAATGGCGCACCACGCCATTGTGGGGATTAGGCTATACCAAAGAAGTGAATGGTCACACCTTCTTACTTCATGACGGTCGTGCGAGAAATGTTATGGAAGCTGTGCTTTGGCATGGCGGTGAAGCAGAAATGGCGAAACAAAACGTTTTAGAACTTAGTAGCAGCGAGCGTGAAGCACTATTGGCGTTCTTAAACTCGTTATAAGCTGAGTTGAATTCAGTTTAGTTAACGGCTAATGACTTAAGAAAGCCGCTATTAAACCACTTAGCACCGCTGAACTTGTAGCAATACGAGGCCAGCGGTCGTTTCGTATTTAATGAACTCATATAATTAAAAGAAAAATTAGGAAGTAAGGTAACAGCATGACACATAAATTTTTGTTAATGCCTTTGTCGGCATTAATTATGGCAGGCTGCCAATCATCGGGTGAGCAAGCCGCTTCATCTGAGGTTAACGGTGTGTCTTATCAAGCAGACACTACAGCCCATATTAGTCGCAGTGTTTATCGACAAGAGTTTGATTCTGCGGTGCTATTCGCGAAGCAATCGAGCGAATTAGAAGCTCTGATGCAAGGTTACTGTGAAACGGATAAGGTTGAGTTAGACGCTTTGAAAGCTCAATGGCAGATCACAATGAACAGCTGGATGGCACTACAAGGCCAAGAAAGAGGCCCAACAGCAGCGCTTGAAGAGAGCTGGAATGTTCAATTCTGGCCAGACAAAAAGAACACGACGGGTCTTAAGATGCGTCAGTTAACTCAGCAGAACAAAGCTTGGACTCAAGACGAAATCGCGCAGCAGAGTGTGACCGTTCAAGGGCTAGGTGCGTTGGAGTGGTCTCTGTACGACGAGCAATCTCCATTACTGCAAGACAAAGCGTCTGGTTGTCTATATTCACAAGCGATCGCACAAAACTTGGCAATGAAATCGGCCTCTATTGCTGAGGCATGGCAGGTTAACCCTTGGTTAGCGCTAGACGAGACTCGCTGGGAGTCTGAATACATCGCTTTATTGACCAACCAACTTGATTACAGCATGAAAAAGCTGAGTCGCCCGATGGCGAAAATTGGTCATCCGCGTCCTTACTTCTCAGAATCATGGCGTGCACAAACCTCGATGACTCAACTAAAAGCCAATGTAGCAGCACTTCAGAATTTGTACCTTGCCGGTGGCAATGGCCTAGACGGCTTGTTGAGAGAGAAGGGCTTAAACGACCTAGCTGATCGCGTTGCTGACCAGTTCACATTGACGCTAGATACTTGGCCTACAGACTCAAGCTTGTTTGAGTTATTGCAGAGCAAAGAGGGCTACCGCGAGGTGCTGACTCAATACAACAAACTAGAACGTTTGAAGTACCTGATTCATGAAGAAGTGGCGATAGAGCTTGGCGTGGTAATAGGATTTAATGCTACCGATGGTGACTGATACTACACGAAGAACCTTACTGAAAGCAGCACTTGGGTGTGCTGCTGTGCCTGTGCTGCCGTTCGGATGTGCTAGCCGTTCAGGTGAAAACGCATCGAATAAACCTCAGTTGATTGGTTGTGCGCTTAATGGTCGAGGCCAGTATTCCGCGGTTGTGGCTGATGAGTATGGCATGCCACTGAGCCAGCTACCTATCCCTGAGCGTGGCCATGGCGTCGCAATCTGCCCAACCTTATCACATGCGGTGGTTTTTGCCCGTCGTCCTGGTGACTATTTTATGGTGTTTGACTACAAAAACGGTCAGCAGATCAAAATGGTGGTGAAAGGTAACAACCGCCACTTCTATGGTCATGGCGTTTACTCATTAGACGGCACACTATTGTATGCCACTGAAGGGAAAACCGACACCAGTCAAGGCGTGATTGGCGTCTACGATGTCGCACAAGGGTATCGTAAGGTCGAAGAATTCACCGGTTTTGGTATTGGCCCTCACGAGGTGATTATCATGCCTGATGGTAATCTTGCTATCGGCGTTGGTGGTGTTCATACTGATGGCAGAACACCGAAAAACTTGGATTCCATGCAGCCTAGTTTGAGCTATGTTTCATCGCAAGGTGAGCTGCTTGATCAGGTTGAATTGTTGGATAAGAAGTTAAGCATTCGACACTTAGCGCATGATGGGGCAGAGACTGTACTTTGTGGCCAGCAATATCGCGGCGAACCGGATGAATATCCTTCACTTTTGGCGATGCACATCAAAGGTGGGCAGTTTGAATCACTGAATGCGGAGCCGGAGCAATGGGCAAGGTTCAATCATTATATTGCGAGTATTGCAGCCTCAGATGATTGGATTATCGCGACCTCGCCAAGAGGGAATTGCTACGGTATTTGGTCTAAACAAACCAAAGAGTTAGTTGAGCTTTCTGCGCTATCTGATGCCTCTGGTGCCGTGTTACTTGATGGAGAGTTTCGATTAAGCTCTGGGGCGGGAAGTGTGGTTAGTCAGCGCAAGCCTTATGAGAAATCAACTCAGCAATCATCGATCCAATGGGATAACCATTGGAGCTCAATCTGATTCATAAAGCCTCTTAAAAATAACATGCTTACTCCCATTTCTTTGCCATACTTATGGGATGGTTGGTGATGGAGTTAAGCATGTTCGCGAAATACTTCTGTGGGTTATTAGTTTTAGTTTCTGTGCACACATGGAGCTATACGAGTTCTGATGAAGGTCGTTTCTTTCCGGCTGATTCAGAGCTATCTTTCATGCTGATTTATCCCGAACTAACCCAGAGCATTTATCAAGACTCATCTCTCCCTATTCTTTGGGATTCGCCTGAACTTGTTAAGGCATTCGAATTTCAATTGTCGTTGCTCGAACAAGCACAAATGGCACCACTCTTTGAACGACAACTCAAGCAAATCCGTCACTATCAATCCCATGCACAATGGCAAGAGTTGGACATCTTACTCACCGACACCTTTATCTACTATTTAAGCTATGTTGAAAACGCACCATTTGCCGGTAAGGAGTGGTATTTCTCAGGTAAGCTGCATTCCAAATTACCTCCACCGTCCCCCCATATTTTGATGAGACTAAAAAGCAGTGTCGCCAATGATTACTTATTGGAGATGGTGTTGTCTTACGCACCGCCAGTAGGGGATTTTGACCAATTCAAAGCAACCTATTCCGTGTTAGAAACCGCGTCTGAACTCGATATTGAGCGGTACAGACAGAAAGGCTTAAAACGCTTGGGGGATAAGCTTTCAGACAAAACGGTTCTTGTTGAGCGCATTGCGTTGGTCGGCGTGGATACTTCTATGATTGCTGTCGATTTCCCTGTGTTTGATCGAGATCTGCAAGCGGCGATTCAGTCCTTCCAGCGCATGCACGGCCTAACAGCGGATGGGATTATTGGGCCAGACACGATCAAGTGGATCAACATGAGCTTCGATGATCGATTGAGCTCTTTGGCTTTGAATGCAGAGCGTGTTCGCTTGTGGCCAAGGAATAGAGACTCTCTTATAGTAGTCAACGTGCCTAGCTTTGATATGAAGTATTGGGAAGACGGCGAAGAGGTATTTGAGTCTAAGGTCGTCGTGGGAAGAAAATCGCGAAAAACCCCGCTTTTAGAGATAAACCTCGATTCTGTCATTCTAAACCCGACTTGGAATGTGCCATGGAAAATCATGGTCAAAGATATCCTGCCCAAAGTAAAAGCGGACGAAAGCTATTTAGAGACACACAACTTCCAAGTCATTGATGGCTGGCGTACCATGGAAACGGTCGATACCACCGAGATAGATTGGCAGACCATCAATTTCAATTCATTCCCATATCGAATGCGTCAACAGGCGGGTTCGAGTAATGCATTAGGTTTGTACAAGTTCAACACACCTAACAAAAGAGCGATTTATCTGCACGATACACCAAGTAAAGGTCTGTTTAATGATGACTTCCGTGCTTATAGCTCAGGTTGTATACGTGTCGAACATGCAGAAGAACTTGCTGAGTTATTGTTTGCCACTAAGGTAAGGAAAGTACCGAACCAAAATGATGACCTTGCTCCGAACACTAAGGTTCGCCTCAAAAAGCGAATTCCTGTGCATATCATCTATCAAACCGTGTTGTTTGAAGAAGGGGGCATACAGTACCGTGGCGATATCTACCAATATGATAAAGAGGGTGGTTGATTAAAATGTGTTCAATAAAGGTGATCTTGACTAAAAAATGACAACTAAGCTTCTATTGATAAAATTATAATGTGGATCAATAACTAACCGCGTAAAGGTTACAAATACTAACCTTTTGAGCGCTTTTAGTACGTTGACGCAGCAATTTCCATTATGTATCGTGCATTTTTCGTTCGATCTAATTGGTTTTTTTGCTGTATGTCTCAAAGTTTATTTTCTCGCCGTCAGTTTCTGACTTACGCTGGTGGTACCGCTGTTATCGCCTCAATTACACCTTCTATCGCTTTTGCTTCATACCCGGATCAACCAAGAACGATTAGCATGAATAACCTTCACACCGGTGAAAGATTAGAGACCTGTTATTTCGATGGTACTAACTATGTTGGTGACGAGATGGCACGCCTTAGCAAGCTATGTCGCGATTTCCGCCGCAATGAAATTCATCCAATGGATAAAAACCTGTTTGATCAGATCACTCAGATTCAAAACGTGTTAGGTATTCAAAAAGAAGTCCAGATCATCTCTGGTTACCGTTCTCCAGCGACCAATGAAGCATTGCGCTCAAAGTCGAGTGGCGTGGCGAAGAAGAGTTATCACATGCTTGGTAAAGCGATCGATTTTCGTATCGATGGTGTCGATCTGAAAGAGCTAAGAGACGTAGCCAAAAGCCTGAATGCCGGTGGTGTTGGTTATTATGCACGTAGCAACTTTATCCATATCGATACTGGCCCAGTACGTAGCTGGTAGAGTTAGGTTGAGTTTGCGAGCGAATGCTAGGTACTTGTCAAAGTAGACATCCAATGTCATAGTTTGCCCAAATTTCAGTTTGCCCTCTAAGGTTTGTATATGTCTCTTAAGTATCAAGTTGTACCTGTTACCTCTTTCTCTCAAAACTGCTCAATTGTGTGGTGTGATGAGACAATGGAAGGCATCGTTGTCGATCCGGGCGGTGATGTTCAACAACTAGCTGCGATCATTGAAGAGCTAGGTGTTAAAGTGGTGAACTTGGTACTGACGCACGGTCACTTAGATCATGTTGGTGGTACGGTACCACTTGCTGAGATCTTAAAGGTGAATATTGTTGGTCCACATAAGGCCGATAACTTCTGGCTTCAAGGTCTAGAGAATCAAAGCCAAATGTTTGGATTTCCACTGTGTAAAGCCTTTGAACCAAACACTTGGTTAGAAGAGGGTGACAAAGTCACGTTTGGTAATCAAGTGATCGACGTGATTCACACGCCGGGCCACACTCCAGGCCATGTTGTACTGTTCAGCGAGCAAGCACGTCTAGCGTTTGTGGGTGATGTATTGTTTAACGGCGCAATTGGTCGTACTGACTTCCCACAAGGTGATTTCAATACACTTATCGCTTCAATTAAGACAAAGCTTTGGCCACTAGGCAGTGACGTAACATTCGTTCCGGGTCATGGTCCTGAATCGACATTCGGTCGCGAGCGCGCATCAAACCCGTTCGTAGCAGATGAAATGCCTCTGTACTAATTAAGCCTTTGATTAAAAGACCAGTTGTTCGTGTCGATTGATTGAAAAATGAAGCTTAGCTTTTGTTGTGAAAGCTAAGCTTTTTTATTGCGCGCGAATTTACTGGCAACCCTTAGTCAGAAGGGCGTTTAGCAGCAGCCAAGTAGCGTCGAGCCAGTCCAACAAACTCTTCTCCACTCATATTTAAATCTTGAGTTGATATGAAAATATCATAACCGTGGAAGCCCCTTTGATACTTCATCCTGTTGGCAAGCATCGCCTGTAATCCAGAATAGTCTTTAATCACCGTGCTTTGATTGTTCGTTTCATCAGATGATTCTGAGGTCGTCTGTGTTTGGCTATCGTTGAAGCTTACCTCTTCAGTATTTTTTAACTCTTTATATCGGCTCAGTTCCACACAACCGTTCTCAGTGCAGCGCGTATGGTAATGCGATGAGTCGAGAACCATATCTTCAAAGTTTGACTCTTTACCCGCTTGTTTGGCTCCTAGATACAAAAGTGCTCGTTGGCTGAGTAATAACTCACAGGTGATTTTGGGGCAGATCGAATCGAGGTAGGGCGAGTAATCTTTAACCTTGATACCAATCCAAGGCAAAGGTTGGTGCCAGCCATCTTGTTCATAGGTGCAAAGCCCAATTTTTTGGATGTTGTTCCACTTTAAGACCCAGCCCCCTTTATAAAAATGCTGCTGAAAATGAGTCGGGGTGAGTGTGAACATCACTCGGCTGCGCAGCATCAAATAGTAGCCGGTTCCCAGAAGGGCAATACTGCAAAAAGCACCCACGATCAGTAACTTTGGGTTGTCACTGTAGAGCGCAACGATCAAGCAAATGAAGCCTAAAATAACGGCGAGGATACGGTACGAGCGAGTGAATGAAGGCAAAGAGAAATTAGTAAGGTGACGAGTGTCCATAGGCAACACCAAGTTTTCATATTTTTGTCTGGATGGATAACCAGTGTATATGACCCTGAATTGATAAGTCGATGTTTAAATAATAGACGCTAGTAGACAATATCGGTATTTTTCGTCGACTTTCGACGCTTCACTCTACAAATAGCTCCTGTTTTTTGGTATAAATCGCGCTTCAAATTTTCACCACTGCGAAAAGAGCAGTGAACTGGAGAAATATTCAATGAGACTTGCTCATAAGCGTAAGGTGCAGGCTAAACTGCAGAAACGCACTAAAGCGGCTGTAGTTAAAGCAGTGGCAACGCCGAAAAAAGCGAAGCCTGTCGCAGAGAAAGTTGTAGCAGAAAAAACTGTAGCAGCAAAACCAGCGGTAGAAAAAGCAGTAGCAGCAACTAAAGAAGTTGCAGTAGCACTGACTCCTAAGCAACAACAAGTTCTAGACATCGTTGTTAGCAATGCTGAAGGCATTAACCCTAAAGGTATCGGCCTAGCAGCTGGTCAAGAAGACGCGAAAGCAGCTTCATGGGCAACAGGCGCATTGAAAAAACTTCTTGAAGAAAACCTAGTAGCGAAAGAGCAGCTAGCAGGTAACAAGGTTATCTACAAAGCTATCTAATCCTTTGGGATTCTATTCGCTTCGTTAAGTTTTTAAGCCTCGATTTTCGAGGCTTTTTTGTATTTGTCGGATTATCCTAATCCTAATCCTAATCCCATATTCACATTCAAACCCAAATTAAAATCAACCCCAGAAGCCTTATTTCCAATTGGCTGACCCCTTACGTTTTTAGTCTGTCTTTCGCGTGTCCTATGTTTTAAATCAATAAGCATCAAAGTAGGTTTTCTGATTCTCTGAAATTATGATTTTCTCGGATTGAATGCATTTAGGTGCGTATTTGAAGTGTGGTGAGAATAGAGCCTCATCACGAAATGGCAATCAATTGTTAACGGTATTTAATTATTAATACTTAGGTATTTATCAACAAACATTCCTCTAGTGAATAAGGTGATTCCTTTAAAATCGACATCACTCAATCATCTCCTACGTAGTTCTACGTAATCCTTTGGTCTAATACGCAGTTTGTGTACGCCTGTCGTGCGTGCTCTCCCTGATATCTTGTTACCTCATCACGGTGCACTCTTATGTTGAATCATAAAAAATGCTCATAGAAAGAGTGTTAACCCAACAAAGGACGTGAACATGAGTCTCATTTCTAACTCCCTCACACGAGTTTTTAAAAACGTTGCAGTAACCGCTGCGGCTTGTTTAGCTTTGGTCGCTACTGGTGCTACAGCCGCTGATAAGGTTTACCGTTTAAAGCTTGCAGAAACGTGGGGACCAAACTTCCCAGTTTTCGGTGATGCAACTAAGAACATGGCAGCGATGGCTGAGAAGATGTCGAATGGTCGACTTCAAATCAGAATCGATTCAGCAAACAAACACAAAGCCCCTCTTGGCGTTTTTGACATGGTCAAGTCTGGTCAATACGACATGGGTCACTCAGGCTCTTACTACTGGAAAGGTAAAGTTCCAAACACTCTTTACTTCACTTCTATGCCTTTCGGTATGACGCCAGCAGAACAATACGCGTGGTTCTATCACGGTGGTGGTATGGAGTTGATGGAGCAAGTTTACTCTCCACACAACTTGATGTCGTTCCCAGGTGGTAACACAGATATTCAGATGGGTGGTTGGTTTCAAAAAGAGATCAACAGCGTTGAAGATCTACAAGGTCTGAAAATGCGAATCCCAGGCTTTGCCGGCGAGATTCTTGCTGAGCTAGGTGCTAAACCGACGAATATTGCCCCAGGTGAACTTTACACGTCTCTAGAGCGTCGCACGATTGATGCACTAGAGTGGGTAGGTCCATCACTTGATCTGCGTATGGGTTTCCACAAAATCGCGCCGTACTACTACACAGGTTGGCATGAGCCGGGCTCAGAGCTTCAATTCCTAGTGAACAAGCGCACTTGGAACAAGCTGCCTGAAGATCTACAAGAAATCTTACGTGTTGCAATGCGTACCGCGGCTTACGACATGTACACACAAGCTACGCACGAAAGTGGTAAGAACTGGGTTTCAATGAAGACTGAGTACCCAGATGTACAAGTGAAAGACTTCCCGCCAGCGGTTATGTCTGCACT
Organism: Vibrio satsumensis; assembly: GCF_050337435.1. Classification (NCBI taxonomy): domain Bacteria; kingdom Pseudomonadati; phylum Pseudomonadota; class Gammaproteobacteria; order Vibrionales; family Vibrionaceae; genus Vibrio; species Vibrio satsumensis. Next base: position 144,777 of record NZ_JAKJSX010000009.1, read on the forward strand.
GAAAGAAGCGAACGATCGCCTACTTGCTGCACATGCTGAGAAAGATGAATTGGCGAAAGAGATCCAAGCTTCACAAGCAAGTTACCTAGAGCAAGTGCGCTCATGGACGGATATTTCACATAGAGCTTACCTAAATAGCCAAGCGAAATAATCGCCCCTTGTTGAACTGAATTTAAATGAACCCGACGCTTTTCTTATTGAGTATTTAAGAGCGAATAAGCCGAGGGTTCATTTTAAACATAATAATTAAATGCCCAAGAACCCTTTCTACGTCGTGCCTATTGCTAGCTATAAACTGAATCGTTTTTAGTTGGGTTAGCTGTACTGCGCGATGTCTTTTCAAATTCCATGGAGTCGGGAATGCGAAGTCTAATTTATATTGAACGCCTGTTTAATCGTATCGGTGATGCACTGGGATGGCTTTCCAGTATGTTGTTTATTTTACTGATCGCCAACGTCGTGTATGACGTTGTCATGAGATATGCATTCAACGATGTCTCTATCGCCTTCCAAGAGATGGAATGGCATCTGTTCTCTGCCGTTTTCCTATTAGGTGTGCCATATGCCATCAAAGCGGGTGGTCATGTTCGAGTCGACGTCTTCTATGAGCAGTTGAGCTTTAAAGCGCAAGCCATTATTGATCTGTTAGGTACGCTTATCTTCCTACTGCCGTTTTGTTTGCTTGTAGCTTGGTTTGGTATTGATGTGGCCAAAGAGAGCTATGAACTTGGTGAAACCTCAGGCGATCCGGGTGGCCTGCCGTATCGCTGGATCATCAAAGCCATGATCCCGTTGTCATTCTTCTTAATGGCACTCAGTGGCGTAGGTTTGATCCTGCATTCACTGAACAAGATTTTTAATCCGCACCTTATCCATGCAAACAATATTCATACAAAGAACAAGTAGAGGCTGAACATGATTGGAATAGTAATGTTTTTCGTAGCCTTGTTTGCACTTTTACTTGGCTTCCCAGTAGCGTTTACCTTTGGTGGTATCGCGTTAATCTTTGGTGTTTGGGCTGAGGGCATCGAAATGTTTGCCTTCATGCCATATCGAATTCAATCAATCATGGAAAACACGGTGCTGATGGCCGTTCCATTGTTTGTTTTCATGGGGCTTGTTCTGCAAAAGACCAAGCTTGCTGAGCAGTTGCTTGAGTCTATGGGGCGATTGTTTGGTGGTGTTCGTGGTGGTATCGCGATTTCAACCGTACTAGTAGGTTCACTGCTTGCGGCTTCTACTGGCGTCGTTGGTGCTTCTGTTGTTGCAATGGGACTTATCTCATTGCCGGTAATGCTCAAATACAATTACGATAAAGGCTTAGCCTGCGGCACTATTTGTGCGTCTGGTACGTTAGGGCAAATCATCCCGCCATCTATCGTTTTGATTCTATTAGGCGATGTTCTTGGCGTGCCTGTTGGTGACTTGTTCCAAGCCGCAATTTGGCCGGGCGTGATGTTAGTTGGCGCGTACATCCTTTATATCTTGATATACGCCAAGCTCCACCCTGAAGCGGCTCAACCGATTGAGCGAGATGATTCAATCAGCCGTAAGCAAGAAGTGTTAGATGCACTTAAAGCGATTCTTCCACCTCTCGCGTTAATCATAGTGGTACTGGGTTCAATCTTTGCGGGTGTTGCTACGCCTACAGAGTCTGCTGCTCTCGGTGGTGCAGGTGCGATGGTACTTGCTTTGCTATACGGTCAATTCAGTTGGTCGATGGTGTATGACGCGTCTAAAGAGACGGTGAAAGTCACGGCGATGGTATTCGCTATCTTGTTGGGTGCGACGGCATTCTCAATGGCGTTTACCTACACGGGTGGTGACTATCTGGTTGAAGAGTGGATGCTACAACTGCCAGGTGAGAAATGGGGCTTCCTGATCATTACTATGTTGGTGATTTTGATTTTGGGTTTCTTTATCGACTTCGTAGAGATCTGTTTCATCATCGTGCCGATCATTGCGCCAGTTGCTGAACTGATGGGCATCAACATGACATGGTTCGCTATCCTTATCGCGATGAACCTACAAACCTCTTTCTTAACGCCGCCATTTGGTTTTAGTCTGTTCTATTTAAAAGGGGTAGCACCAAAAGGCGTGACGACCAAGGACATCTATCGTGGCGTGATGCCGTTCATTCTGATTCAAATCCTCGTACTTGGATCACTTCTCGCTTTCCCTTCTTTCTATGGAATGTGAGTGAAGCCTAGAATGTGAATGATATGTTTCAACGACTATCTATAAATTGATAAAGTAAAACGGCTTATTGATGTTCAGTAAGCCGTTTTTTGTGAGGGAAAGGAATGCCTCTAAAAGCCAAGCTGATTTTGCTGACGCTGCTCCCGTTGCTGCTCGTAACGGCGAGTATCAGCTGGATCTCGTTACATCAAACCAAGACATTGGGTGATAAAGAAGTTGAGATCTTTAGAGATAGCCTAATCAAGTCGCGCGAAAACGCCCTCAAAGACACGGTTGACCTTGCGTTCGATGCCATAGAACACATCTATAACGATCCAAATATCCAAGAAGCTCAAGCCAAAAAAGAAGTTCGAACCATATTGTCTAAACTTAGATATGGCTCTGATGGGTATTTCTTCGCCTATGATCGCCACGGGACCAACTTGGTTCATCCAATACAGCCAGAGTTGATAGGTCAAAACCTACTGCAACTGCAAGATGAGGATGGTGACTTTCTGATAGAAGCTCTGTTAAGAGAGGCGCAAACCGGAGGTGGTTTTCACCAATATTTGTGGCAAAAGCCTTCGACGGGTGAGGTGGTGTCTAAGTTGAGCTACGCCGCTTGGCTAGAGCGTTGGGACTGGATGATTGGCACCGGTTTGTATATCGAAGATGTGCATCAAGAAGTGGCTTCGATGCAGGCTGCAATAAACAAGAACATTGAAACCACGTTCTTTTCGATTGTGGTGATTTTGAGCGTGACGGTCGCCGTTATTATCGTGCTTACCTTAGCCATCAACATGCATGAACATCGCATTGCCGATAACAATTTGAAGGAACTGGCACATAAAACGGTGATGTTTCAAGAGGACGAAAAGAAGCACTTAGCGCGTGAGTTACATGATGGTATTAATCAATTATTAGTGTCGAGTCGTTGCCACTTAGAGCTACTCGGTAATAAGTTACAAAGTGAAGACCTTAAAGCACATTTGAATAAGTCACAGCACTCACTGATGCGAGCGATTGAAGAGGTGAGGCACATTTCACATCAACTTCGCCCAAGTTCACTGGATGACATAGGCTTAGAAGCGGCATTGTCTTCGTTGTTATTAGATTTTCAGGCGCACTCCGGCATTGAGGTGGAAACTTTATTTAGCACTCAACCGGGTAAGTTAAAATCAGAAGCCGCAACGACCTTGTATCGAGTGGTACAAGAGTCCCTGAATAACATAGAGAAACACGCACAAGCGACCAAAGTAACGGTTATCGCCCAGCAAATTGGTAACGTGTTGCAACTGCTTATCCAAGATAATGGTGTCGGTTTCAATACCTATAAAGCGATGGAAAAGCGAGGGATCGGGCTGCGTAACATGAGAGAGCGAGTGGAGTTCATTGGCGGTGATTTTGAGTTGATGAGTGAGATTGGTTTCGGAACGGAAATTACGGTGTTACTGACACTAGAAGGATTAGTGAATGAGTGAAGTTATTCGAGTTGTGATTGCTGACGATCACCAAGTCGTACTGGATGGCTTTATGGCGAGATTAGAACTCGAGCCTGATATTAGCGTGATAGGCACAGCCAGTAATGGATTAGAAGCGGTTGAGACAGTGAAAACGCTGCGCCCTGATGTGGTGTTGATGGATATCAGCATGCCCATCATGAATGGTATTGATGCGACCCACCTGATTAAAGAAGAAGACCCTGAAGCCAAGGTGTTGATGCTGACCATGCATAACAACCGTGAATACATTATGAAGGTGATGCAGTCGGGTGCGGTCGGCTATATGTTGAAAGAGATTTCGGCTGAAAAAATGGTGCAGGCAATCAAAACGGTTAATCAAGGCTCAACCTATTTCTGTGAAAAAGTAACGCAGAATTTGTTTACTCAGCCGATTACTCCGACGCCATCTGTGAAGAATCCATTGAGCAGACGTGAAGAGGCTGTGCTGAAATTAGTCGCAAAAGGGGAGAGCAGTAAAGAGGTCGCGAAGGCACTGAATATCAGCTATCGAACGGTCGAAACCCATAGACAGAATATTAAGCATAAGCTGGACATTCACTCTACAGCAGAGCTTGCTAAATACGCAGTCAGCTCCGGGCTTGTGGACTGATCTTACGCTAAATTACATTAAATGTGTAATTTAATTACTAAATGTGCAATTTAGGCCTCCTTTATGGAGGTTTTTTTAGTATTTTTGCGACAGGTTGATATTCTTCATTTCGAAATTTAAGCGCCGAATGCAATGTTGCAAACAGTGCGCTGCAAATTAGAGAGGAAGCATGGAGCCTGTAAAAGATAGGTATAGTATTGAAAATACCGATTATACAATAGGACAAGATAACGTTCAGAAATGGGGTTTTGATGTTCATAACCCAGTATTTGGAATCAGCGCAGGGGCGATCATTATCTTCCTGTTGGCACTTCTAGTCTCAGACCCTGAAACCGCAAAAGCGGCGCTTGATGGAATCAAATGGAAAGTCATCGGTAACTTCGATGGTTTCTTCATGTGGGCAGCAAACATCTTCGTTATTTTCTGTTTTGCCCTCATTGTCTCCCCGTATGGCAAGATACGTATTGGTGGCAATGATGCCAAAGCAGAGCACTCAAACCTATCTTGGATGTCGATGTTATTCGCCGCGGGAATGGGTATTGGCCTAATGTTCTGGGGTGTTGCTGAACCAGTGGCTTACTTCACTGGCTGGTATGAAACGCCATTAGGTGTTGAAGCTTACTCTCCTGAAGCGGCGAAGTTAGCGCTCGGCGCGACCATCTACAACTGGGGTCTTCACGGTTGGGCGATTTACGCTGTTGTTGCTTTGGCGCTTGCCTTCTTCACCTTCAATAAAGGTTTACCTCTATCAATCCGCTCTATTTTCTACCCTATCTTAGGTGATAGAACTTGGGGTTGGTTTGGTCATATTGTTGATATCGTTGCTGTGCTTGCAACACTGTTTGGTCTTGCAACTTCATTGGGTTTAGGTGCTCAACAAGCAACAAGTGGTATTAACCATGTATTTGGTACCGATGGCGGTATTGGCATGCAACTGGTTGTTATCGCAGTGGTCACATTCTTAGCAACAATGTCAGTGGTTCGCGGCATTAACGGCGGCGTAAAGGTTCTGAGTAACGTCAACATGTTGGTTGCTTTGGGCTTGCTTATCTTCGTAACCATCGCTGGTGGCATGGCGGGTATTAAAGCCATTCCAACGGCATTGATGGGCTATATCGAAAACTTTATTCCTTTAAGTAATCCTCATGGTCGTGATGATGAAACTTGGATGCAGGGTTGGACGGTATTCTACTGGGCGTGGTGGATGTCTTGGTCTCCATTCGTAGGCATGTTCATCGCTCGTATCTCTAAAGGTCGTACGATTCGTGAATTCATCGTTGCTGTATTGTTCATCCCAACGACCGTAATCATCATCTGGATGGCTATTTTTGGTGGTATCGCGATTGATCAAGTGGCGAACAAGGTGGGTGAGATTGGTGTGAATGGTCTGCAAGATATTACACTTTCTCTTTTCCATACTTACGATGCACTGCCAATGAGCTCTGTGCTTTCAGTGGTATCGATTGGGTTGATTATGGTGTTCTTTATCACCTCGTCTGATTCAGGTTCATTGGTTATCGATAGTATTACCTCTGGCGGTAAAGTCGATGCCCCTGTTCCACAACGCGTATTTTGGGCGTTGATGGGCGGTGCGATTGCAGCGGTTCTATTGTGGGTTGGTGGTACGGAATCTATTCAAGCATTACAAGCTGGAACGGTATCAATGGCGCTACCATTTGCCTTCATATTATTGCTTATGTGCCTAAGCTTATTGTTAGGTTTACGAACTGAAAATCAATTGGTTAAGCATCAAAATGCTTTGAGTTGAAAGTATTTTTGATAAAAAGGTCGGCATGGTCGACCTTTTTTTCGTCATAAACTTGAGTAATTGCGTGGATTTTGTTTGTAATTTCATCGAACCGATTCTGGTTTACTGAAAACAACAACTTAACCTGCTAAACTTCAGACATCCAAGTATTTGAATTATTGTGACAACAGCTTGTACTACTTGGATTGTATGTTCGAGTTTGTAATTAAGTCGCAGGTAAGTAAGGGATACGAGGTCAATAGACCCTATTAGTATTCCGTAGAGAGGGATAATGACTAAAGGTATAGATAAATACAGTATCGACAGTACGGATTACACTGTTGGTCAAGATAACGTCCAAAAATGGGGTTTTGATGTTCATAACCCAGTATTTGGTATCAGTGCGGGACTTATCGCCTTGTTCTTGATCGGTGTTCTACTTACAGATACCGCTTCAGCAAAGGCAGCACTAGATGGTGTTAAATGGCAAATTATCAATTCATTTGATTGGCTGTTCATCTGGTCCGGTAACATTTTCGTTATTTTTTGCTTGGGCTTGATTGTTTCTCCATTTGGTAAAATCCGCCTAGGTGGCGTTGATGCAACCGCTGATTACTCATTCATGTCTTGGTTGTCCATGCTGTTCGCTGCAGGTATGGGTATCGGTTTGATGTTCTGGAGTGTGGCGGAGCCAGCTGCTTACTACACAGGTTGGTATGAAACGCCGTTAGGTGTTGAAGCGAATACACCAGAAGCGGCTAAGCTAGCACTAGGTGCAACCATGTATCACTGGGGACTGCACCCTTGGGCGATTTATGGTGTAGTGGCATTGTCACTTGCTTTCTTCTCTTACAACAAGGGATTACCTCTTTCAATTCGTTCTATCTTTTACCCAATCTTAGGTGATAGAGCTTGGGGCTGGGCAGGTCACATTGTTGATATTCTTGCAGTTCTTGCAACCCTATTCGGTTTGGCGACATCGCTTGGCCTAGGTGCACAACAAGCGGCAAGTGGTATTCAGCATGTATTCGGTATTGAAGCGGGCTTAGGGCTGCAAGTCATTGTTATTACAGTGGTGACTTTATTAGCGGTTGTCTCCGTACTTCGTGGTATTGATGGTGGCGTTAAAGTTATCAGTAATATCAATATGCTAGTAGCTTTCTTACTGCTGATCTTAGTTGCGCTAATCGGTTATGCAGTGACGCTGGGGTCAATCCCAACAACATTGATGGCATACATCGAAAACATCATTCCGCTGAGTAACCCTCACGGCCGTGAAGATGAAGCTTGGCTACATGGTTGGACGGTATTCTATTGGGCTTGGTGGATCTCATGGTCACCATTCGTAGGTATGTTTATCGCTCGTGTTTCTAAAGGTCGTACGGTTCGTGAGTTCATCACAGCAGTACTGATTGTACCGACTACCGTGACTATCATTTGGATGTCAGTGTTTGGTGGTATGGCGATTGACCAAATCGTTAATAACATTGGTATTCTTGGTCAAGAAGGTTTAACCGATGTATCGCTAGCGATGTTCCAAATGTTTGATGTATTACCATTTGGTACTCTGCTTTCAATCATTGCGGTTGTATTGGTTTTAGTCTTCTTCATTACATCGTCTGACTCAGGCTCTCTAGTAATCGATAGCATCACCGCGGGTGGTAAAGTTGATACGCCAGTGCCTCAACGTGTGTTCTGGGCGTTCCTAGAAGGTGCGATTGCTGTGGCTCTATTGTGGGTTGGTGGTACTGAAGCAGTACAAGCTCTACAAGCGGGTGCAATCTCGACGGCATTGCCATTCACCATCATTCTATTACTGATGTGTGTGAGCTTGCTAATGGGTATGCGTACAGAAAAACGCTAGTCTTTCTAAGCTAAAATCTACTGCAATTTATACGCAGTAGAGCGGTAAATAATATGAAGGCAGAAGAGGAAACTCTTCTGCCTTTTTGTTTTTTTACCGTACTAAATCTGACATTATTTCTAATAATCACATAGTAAATAGCGCCTTAAATTTGGCGACAAGCCAAGGAATTGACATTAGGTAAGCTTATGGTTTGCTTAAAATTATATTCCGATATTAAATTGTGAAATCGCTCGAATTTAATACTGATATTGGGTAGTATGCGCGGGATTTCCCACCACTCGTGAAACTTTGACATGAAACTAACACTAAAGCAGAAGTTGATAGGTGCTAGCCTATCTGCTGTTGTCGTTATGGCTACAGCGTTGACTTGGTTGTCAGCAAACCAATTATTTGAACAGACTCGTAATGGCGTATACCTACGAGCTGAAAGCGTATCTGAAGCAGCATCTGAAGGTATTAAGAACTGGATTGATATCCGTACCGATATCGCATCAGCATTTAATGAGTTTTCACGAGAAAGTGATGTTGTTCCTTTCCTCAAGCAAGCTCGTGTAGCGGGTGGCTTTGACGATATCTTTTTAGGTACTCCAGAAGGTGGGATGTACCGTTCACACCCTGAACGTAATCGTGCAGATTACGATCCTCGTCAACGTCCTTGGTACCAAGAAGCAAACGCTGCAGGTAAGCAAATCATCACCACTGCTTACCAAGATGCGATTACTAAAGCGCTTCTAGTAACGATTGCTGAACCTGTTCGCCACAACGGTAAGCTTGTTGGCGTTGTTGGTGCAGACGTACTTATCGACCAACTGGTTAACGATGTAATCAGCCTTGATGTTGGTGACAATGCTTACGCAATGCTAATTGATGCCTCTGACGGCACATTCCTAGCTCACCCAGATTCAGCACTAAGCTTGAAGCCGGTAAGTCAACTTTCTAATGACATCTCTATGTCTATTATCGAGAACGCAGTGCGTACGGGTAGCATCGAGATCATCAAAGAGCGCGGTGCTGAGAAGCTGCTTTACTTCACGAAGGTGCCTAACACTAACTGGATCTTCGCGGTTCAGATGGACAAAGCAACAGAAGAAGCGAACCACTCAACGCTACTTACTCAGCTGATCATCACTGCTGTAATTATCACGCTAATTGTAATCGTACTTGTGTCTTGGTTAGTGAGCTTCCTATTCCGCGACCTAAACCGTGTTTCAGCTGCTCTTGAAGAAATTGCTTCAGGTGAGGGCGACCTTACTCAACGTCTTGAGCCTAAGAGCGACGACGAAATTGGTCAGCTTGCTGCAAACTTCAACCGTTTTGTGGGCAATATGCACACCATGGTGATCAAACTAAGCGAAGTATCTGCTGCGCTAGGCAACCAAGCACGTCAAACGGCTTCTCAAGCTGAAGAACGTAGTGCTCGTATCCAAATGCAACAAGACGAGATCAACATGGTAGCAACAGCCGTTAACGAAATGGCTGCAGCAACACAAGAGATCGCGGGTAACGCAGACCATACTGCACAGAACTCATCTGAAGCGGTTGGCGCGTGTGAGCACGGTACTGGTCAAGTGACACAGACTCAAAGCTCTATCCAAAACCTTGCTCAAGAAGTTCAAATCGCAACCAACGTGATTCTAGAGCTTGAAGAGCACGGCAACAGCATCAACGCTATCCTGTCTAACATTCAAGGTATCGCTGAACAAACGAACCTACTTGCACTTAACGCCGCTATTGAAGCAGCGCGTGCCGGTGAGCAAGGTCGTGGTTTCGCGGTAGTAGCGGATGAAGTTCGTGTTCTGAGCCAACGTACACACGGTTCAACGCAAGAAATTCAACAAACGATTGAGTTGCTACAAGGTACAACAGGCAAAGCGGTTAACATCATGAACGATAGCCGTACACTTGCTGAAACAAGTGTTGATGACGCGAACTCAGCGGCTGCAAGCCTGACGCAAATCCATGCTGCTGTTGAACGCATCAGCGACATGGCGACACAGATTGCTTCAGCTGCAGAAGAGCAAGCGTCTGTAACGTCTGAGATCACTCGTAACACTGAGGGAATCCGTGACGTATCTAACGAGCTAGCGGACGAAGCACACCAAGCTGCAGAGCAAGCTGCGCAGCTTTCTGAACTGTCTCACGAGCTAGAAAGCGAAATCAGCCGCTTCAAGCTGTAAGCGCTTAGCGAACAGTGATTAATTTGGTCCCTAAAACGTACTAAGTTAATCCGCGAGAACGTTATTTAAAAGCCGAATGTGAATACCACATTCGGCTTTTTTGTGCGTGCTAGTCAGAGTTATGAACCCCAGCTAGTTGTTCGGGTAACCTGGGAACTTAGCTTTAAGGGCCGCACGAGTAGGGAAGTACTGCTCCATAAATGTAACCATCGCAGGGTCATTAGCTTGTAGCTCTGTGAAAGTTGCAGAACTTAATTCTTGGGCGCTGTAACCCTTATAGTTCAGGTCGTAGTAGGCATAAAGAGAGTAGGCTAGGTACTCTTGGTCGTATGACTCAGCGTCTAAATCAGCTTCGACAATCGTTGAGTCTTTACCGTTAGGAAAGTAAGAGCCTGCAAGAATCGCTTTTTCATTGAGCTCATCGAGTTCTTTTTGCATTATTCCCCATTTCGATGAAGATGATTGTACCGCTAAGTTCATCACACCGTAATCGTGAACAAAGTGAATAATCTCTTCGAACGAAGCGTCTCTTTGAGTCACTAAGTCAGGCTTGTTTTCGCCAGTCGATGTGTCAGTTGTTTCTGTCGCAAACAGATCTTGGAAACGGTAATTTTCATCTAAGAAGTCACCTCCATCTCTGTCAGACCACTCATCATCGTAAAAGAATCCCATGGTAGCTTTACTGTCGTAAATAGCCTTAGTTACTTCTGCTGGGAAGCTATCTAGGTAGTACTGCATGATGTTCTTAACATGAGCGACTTTTGCTTCACCATTATTTATAGATTTATCTTCAATTAACAATGGGATCTTATAACCGTGGGCTGCTACGCAGGTTCGTTGCTTGATGCCATTGGCGAGTAGATCACCCGTTGTATTTGAGATCACAGAACAGTCGTTAGTTGGTACACGAGCGAACACCTCAGAATTACTTTGAGCGAAGTACGGTACAAATTGAATGCCATTACTTAAAGTGTTACCGACACGAACATAAAGGTTCATAGGTCTCATTTGGTCGATATTAAATTTGATGCCACTGTTATCAATAATGAACTGCTTATTGATAGTCACTGTATCCGCTTTTTTCCATCGAATGACGTTGTTTATGTTGTTTTCGACCTCTGCGATAGCAAGCATTTCAGGTGTCGTTGTTGAGTTAAAGTTTTCGTAGTAAATATCGAAGTTTTCAATGCTAAACGTTTTTCCTGCAGAGTTTGTTGCCGTTACTGAAAAGGTAATATCAGCATCGTTTTGGGTTTTGTAATTGCGCTCAGGAATACCGTGAACTTGCGCGAAATTGCCGCTCGCTTTTTGTGTATTACCATACTGAGTAATATCAATGTTCACGTTTTTGTTTGTACCCGTAGCAATCGACTTTACGCTGAATTGCAGTGAGTAATGACTTCCTAAGTTAACCACTGAGCTAGCGCTTGATGCGTCGATGACATTCTTTGATGCGTTGGTGTTATTACCGTCGTTGCTTCCGCCACAAGCGGTAAGCATCGCTGTAAAAACAAGAGTTGGAATAGTGAGTTTGTGTACCATAGGAGACCACGTTATCTGCAAGCTATAAAGCCTGTATGTTACAAGAAATGGCGTTTGCTCTTGGTAAGCTATTGTAAGTTGTGTATTGATTGTACTTACAAATGGTTGGGATGTTATTTATTAGGGTTATCATTCGGCAGCTGCTCGATACTCGAATCACAGACAATAAAAAAGCCCGAGCATGGACTCGGGCTTTGAATGGTTTTTTTTATAACTTATGAAGGAGCTAGATTGCCTGGCGAAGTTGGAAGTAACGTCCTTCTTCGTTTAACAGCTTCTCATGGGAGCCGTGTTCAACAATCTCGCCTTGTTCAATCAGAACAATCGAATCCATCGATTCCAGACCAATCAAACGGTGCGTAATGAAGATAACCGTCTTGCCTTCAAAATGCTTCTCAAACAGTGCCATGATGCTCTGTTCAGTTTGCTTATCTAAGCCTTCTGTTGGCTCATCGAGAAGCAGAATAGGGGCATCATGAAGAATCGCACGTGCGATACCAATACGGCGCTTCTCACCACCAGACAGTTGACGACCACCGTCACCTAACCAACTATCAAGCGCGTTATTCTCAAGCAGCTTTTCTAGGCCAACGTCTTTTAAGATATTCGCTAAGTGATCATCGGTTGCTTCTGGTCTTGCAATCAACAAGTTGTCACGCAAAGTACCATTTAGAATGTCGACACGCTGACTTACCACACTGATCAATTCACGCAGTTGTGACTCGTTCCATTGTGTTAGTTCAATGCCCGCGATAGAGATATAGCCTTTCTTAGGATCCCAGTAGCGAGTTAGCAGCTGAATCAGTGTCGACTTACCTGAACCCGTTTGACCGACAATCGCTACTTTGTTGGTTGCCGGAATCGTTAGGTCAACAGCGTTCAGAACGCTGCGCTCAGAGTCAGGGTAGTTGAACGTCACGTTTGAGAACGTAATATCAAGCGGCTTGTTGATGTCGAGCTTCTCGTCCGCGAACTGAACTTCAGGCTCTGACAGAATGACTTCATTCAAGCGACGCGCTGAAGACAGAGTTTGACCTAAATGCTGGAATGCGCCTGCGATTGGCATTAACAATTCAAAACTTGCCATAGTTGCGAACGCCATTAGCGCGATGAACGGGTCTGGTGCATTGCCACCCACGCCATCAGCCGCAAGCCAAAGCATTAGAACCAGCGTTAAACCGTTGAACAGCATTAGCGCAGCTGAAGCCATACCGGTTAGGTTAGCGTTTACAAACTGGTTCGCCATTAGCTTGTGTTGGGTTTCTAGAATCGCATTACGGTAACGCTCTTCCGCACCAAACAGAGTCAGTTCGCTATAGCCTTCAATCCAATCTAGTGTCGTTACACGAAGGTCTGCTTTGTTTTGTGTAAGCTCGCCACCGTTACGTTTACCCAGCTTGTAGAACAAGACAGGCCAAATTAACAGCATGATCAGAAGGATAGAACCTAAGATCAGGCCTAGCGAGGTATCAAACCACATCAAGAACAGCGTCAGGAAGAAGATACCCAATACACCAACCGTCACAGGGCTTACTAAGCGCAAGTAAACGTGGTCCATTGCGTCGACATCAGCAACCAAGCGGTTAAGTAGGTCAGCGTCACGAAGGTTTGAAATACGACCTGGGATCAGCGGAGCCAGCTTCTTGAAGAAGAAGATACGCAGATCAGTTAACAGTTTGAATGTTGCATTGTGGCTAACAACACGTTCACCCCAGCGACCCGCAGTACGGCTCATCGCCAAACCACGCACACCACCACCCGGTAGCATGTAGTTGAAGGTTTCACGCGCAATCGTAAGGCCAGCAACCGCAGAAGCTGAAATAAACCAGCCTGATAGCGTTAACAAGCCGATAGAAGCCGATAGAGTAGCAAAAGCCAATAGCATGCCTAGCGATAGGCCAAACCAATGCTTTTTATAGAGTTTCAGGTAAGGCAGTAAATCACGCATCTAAATTACCCTTATTATCTTGTTGAGCTAAGTTCGCGTTTAGCATCTCTTCGAATAAACCACCCGCAGTTGAAAGCTGAGAGTAATGACCTTGTTCCACAAGACCACCATCGCGCATAACCAGAATGTTATCGACCGATTGAAGAGGAGCAAGTTGGTGCGTCACAAGCAGGGCTGTGCGGCTTTCGATATTGCTATTAATGCCTTTCATCACGAGCTGCTCACTGCGAGTATCTAGGCTGGCAGTGGGTTCATCGAGCAACCAGAATTGGCCGTCTTGAATCATTGCGCGAGCGAGTGCCAAACGTTGAGATTGACCAACAGACAGGCCACCTGAGCGATCAGAAATCATGTAATCTAAACCATGCTCGTTTACGAATTCGTTAGCAAATGATTGCTCAAGCGCGTTTTGGACAACTTGGTCAGTGATATCATGTTTACCTAGGGTGACGTTGTCACGAATGCTGCCGTGCAACAACAATGGGTTTTGACCAACCCAACTAATCGTTTTACGCCAAGAGGCTAAGTCGAGGTCACGTAATTCAACACCATTGATTTTCAAGCTTCCTTCATAAGGCATGAAACCAAGAATCGCATTGATCAAACTTGTTTTACCCGCACCACTTGGGCCAACTAACGCAGTTGACTGGCGAGTGTTCAGTGCAAACGAGATAGGGCCAACCAATTGAACACCTTCAGGGCTTAACACTTTGAGATCTTGAGCTTCAATATTGATGCCTTGAGCTGGATCTAGTTGAGTGTCGCCTGATTTAACCTTAGTGATGTCGGTTTCTAGAAACTCGACAATACTCTCAGCCGCGCCAACCGCTTGTTGCTTCGCGTGGTAGAACGTACCTAAGTCACGCAGAGGCTGGTAAAACTCTGGCGCTAAGATAAGGATAAACAAACCAGCGAATAGCGTAATGCCTGCACCGTAGTGACCGAAGTTCAGCTCACCAATGTAGGTGAAACCAAAGTAAACTGCCGTCATCGCAATAGAGATAGACGTGAAGAATTCAAGCACAGCAGAAGACAAGAAAGCGATCTTCAATACATCCATGGTACGCGTTCTGAACACTTCAGATGCACCTTTCAATACTTCTGTTTCAGCGTTCGTACGGTCGAAAAGACGAATCGTTGTCATGGATTGCAAACGGTCGTAAAAGTGACCTGAAAGACGCTGAAGCGCTTTGAAGTTTTTACGGTTTGCATCGGCTGCTTTCATACCAACCAATGCCATGAACATCGGCACCAGTGGAGCAGTAATCAAGAAGATCAGTCCTGCTGCCCAGTTTACAGGGAATACTACGACCAAAATAATGAACGGAATCATTACCGATAGAGACATCTGAGGTAAATAACGAGAGAAGAAATCTTGCATGTCTTCTACTTGTTCTAACAACAGCGTTGCCCACGTACCGGCAGGTTTACCTTTAATGTAAGCAGGGCCTAACTCGCGTAACTTATCAAGGATGAGTTGCCTGATGTAGACACGGATCTGTTCACCACAGCGATAACCTGCGATTTCACGTCCCCATGTACAGCCCGCACGGCCAACGACCGATAATGCCAAGCCTGCGAAATGACCAACCAGTTCAGATTTATCGACATTCTCGATGATCAGTTGGTGAAGAATAGAGGCGAGAAGAGCTGCTTGAGCAATTAAAAACACGCTTGAAAGTACGCCAAGGCTAATCGCAATCATAAGCCAGCGTTTCGCTAACTTACTCTGTTGCTTAAGCCACTTGTTCAAGCTGCGTTGTTTTTTCTTATCCATTATGAAGGCTTAATGATAATTATTATTTGTTGAGGGCGGCTAGTATACAAAAGAAAGCCCAGTGGATATACCACTGGGCTCTAGGGATTTACAACAAAATGTGATGACGCCCTGCATCTACTGAGGCGAGAGCACCGATAATCAAATCTGCAATCTCAGATTTACTTATCGTTAAGGCCATCTAGGAAGCGTTCAGCATCCAGTGCAGCCATACAACCTGTACCAGCAGAAGTGATTGCTTGGCGGTAGTTGTGGTCCATTACATCACCCGCAGCGAATACGCCAGGGATGCTTGTTTGTGTCGCGTTACCTTCAAGACCAGACTGAACAATGATGTAGTCATCTTTCATATCAACTTGGCCTTTGAAGATTTCAGTGTTCGGTTGGTGACCGATAGCGATGAACGCGCCCATTACGTCGATATCTTCTGTCTTGTCAGACTGAGTATCTTTAATACGAACGCCCGTTACGCCCATATCGTCACCTAGAACTTCGTCTAGCGTGCGGTCAGTGTGAAGAACAATGTTGCCGTTCTCTACTTTGTCCATTAAACGCTTCACTAGGATCTTTTCAGCGCGGAACGTGTCACGGCGGTGAATTAGGTGAACTTCAGACGCGATGTTAGATAGATAAAGTGCTTCTTCAACTGCTGTGTTACCACCACCCACAACCGCTACTTTTTGGTTGCGGTAGAAGAAACCGTCACACGTTGCACAAGCAGAAACGCCGCGGCCTTTGAATGTTTCTTCAGACTCTAAACCTAAGTACTTAGCCGATGCACCTGTTGAGATGATCAACGCATCACACGTGTACTCGCCTGAATCGCCTTTAAGACGGAAAGGGCGGTTTGATAGGTCGACTTCGTTAATGTGGTCGAACAGGATCTCTGTTTCAAAGCGCTCTGCGTGCTCTTTCATGCGATCCATCAGTGCTGGACCCGTTAAACCTTCAGCATCACCCGGCCAGTTTTCCACTTCTGTTGTGGTTGTAAGCTGACCACCTTGCTGCATACCAGTAACCAGAACTGGGTTTAGGTTTGCACGAGCAGCGTAAACTGCAGCTGTATAGCCAGCAGGGCCAGAACCAAGAATCAATAAATTACAGTGCTTTACGTCGCTCATGAGGACTCCGAAATTGAAATTGTTTTTATTTATAATCGCTTAGGATTGTATGGAAAATATGGAGGCAATAAAAGTGTAAACAAGGGCTGAAGTGTAATTAATCGTTATAGTTTAGAACTTAATCGAGACAAACGTTTTCGTGGCTGGAAGAACAGTGAAAAAACGCAAAGACTTTGGGTTTTTGAGTGAAGGAAATGGTTGCGTTCAGTTTACTAGATGAGGTCTCATTCCATTAATCAAACTTACTTCTCGTTGAGTTCGTTTTTATTTATAAAACATGGTGTTATATAGTTTTGGCATATCATACTGTGAGATGTTACGCGTTAACATGATTGTGTTACGTGTAAGATCTAGAAAACATTCTTTATACTTTTGGGCTTATGAGAAAAGTGAATCATGCTAGTCGTTATGACGAGTGGAAAGATAAATACAATTGGTCAACTTGTATAACAGACAGAGAAGAGTACGGAAAATTTTTATTGTCGGTATTGACCTCGGAGAAGGATGGGTTTGTTCTTAACCTTAACGGTTCATGGGGAACTGGTAAAACAGAGTTCTTACGGCGGTTATATGTGGAACTTGCAGAGCAATCACATCCAGTTGTTTACATAGATGCTTGGGAAAGTGACTTTTTAAAAGATCCATTGACCGTTATTTGTACAGAGCTATTAAATCAACTTGGTTTTATGTTTAAGAACTGTAAAGCAGATAAGAGATTTAAAAATTATCAAGCTTGCATCGAACATCTAAATGGGTTGATGCTCAATTTCAATAAATTGAGTGAAATGATGCAAGCCGCCGGACAAAGTTATAGTCAATTTACGGGTGAACAGACTGATTTCACACATATAAAATTGTTCGAGCAAGTTATAGGTGTGGCTGGACCGAAAGTGGCCAGTATGAAAGGCGTAGATAGTACAAACCAGTCGCTCCTAGCCAAGTTGGTTTCACAGCAAAACGATTTGAAAGATTCAATGGAAAGCATTCGACATCAAATCAAAACAATCAGCGGTATCATGTCTGACTTATATGATTTAGAAGCGCCGATAGTTGTGCTACTGGACGAGTTAGATAGATGTAGACCTGATTATGCGATAAAGATGTTAGAAATCATTAAGCACTTTTTTAATGTCGAAGGATGCGCTTTTCTTATTGCGACAGATACGAAATCGTTAGAGTCGTCAATAAAAGCAGTTTATGGCGCTGAGTTCGAGTCAGAACGGTATTTAAGACGTTTCTTTAATCAACGTATAACTTTAAAGAAACCTTCGATTTTTGAATATGTATCAGCTAAGGCATTAGATCTCACAATTTATGAAGAGAAAGGGGTAAGTATTTTTCCTTTTGGTAGTGAGACAGATGAAAATAATTTGCTAACTTCTCGGATCTTAGATTTGAGCAGTATCGAACTGAGAGATGTGGAGCAAATACTTAAGAAATTCATGAGTAGTTTGGATTATATTGTCAAATATAAGCCCAAAAGCCTTTCTTGCATTAATATTGCCGTTTTATTGTTTGGTATTGTTGAACACCACATTGGTTCTGAACATTTTGAAAGCCGAACCAATAGATATTCGAGCATAGATAGCGAGTGGGGAAGAGTTTTATTTCATAGTGACGTCAACATGGTAGCTCTGATGAAGTTGCAGTTATCAACTGTTAGCGAATGCTATTCTAGAGTAGAGTTTAAAAGTCATGGACGTACACAGTTTGGACAAGATCAGCTTATGTTGAAGTTCTTTTCCAATGATCCTGAACAATATCGCCAACCAAGTTGGATGAAATTCAAGCTCTTAGAACGAGCATTAGAGCAAGCACAAGAACATAAGGCAAATTCTAAATCTTATTGGTTGTGGGAAGACTATAAAAACATTATTGGATTGGCAGCTAATATCGAATAGTAATACGTCTTCTAATTGAGTTAGTCTTTGCTCCCACCCTCCTCGAAGTTACATCCATTTCCATAGTGGATGTAACTTCATGCTCTCTCTTGTCAGAAACCACTAAGTAAATTCTCCCGTAACACTCACTTCAAACATCTTCTAGACTAAAAGAAATGAGCCATTTAGGGCGGCCGAGTTCCCCCCGAACTCGACCTGTTCCAGACGCGCAAGCAAAGGCGTGTGGATTCTGGCGTACTCATAAATTAACCAATTTCAGTTTGTTGTGTAAATAATCAATAGCTTGGCAATTGATAGGTAGGTCGTATTTCGATGTGCAAATCATAGAAATGAATGATGGCAACCGTGGTGCCTGAGTTAATGCAAGGAGGCTGGCGTATTGAAGCGAAAGGGCTGATACAATATGAAACATCACTTGCCAGTTAATAATATCGTTAAATTTAAATTTGTAGGTATTTATAACTAGCTAGTGGAGTGTGCTAGTTTTAAGAGTTGGTCATCTTTTATTCTGGTGTTATACACTGCTTTTGAATTTCAAGTTAGATTTAGTGTCTGAATTATTAAATCTGACGGGATAAATGATTGTTTAATGTTGATTTGGCAAGATCTTCAAGTATCCTTTATGTAAACAAAACGTTAAATATCGAAAGTTAATTAACAATCATTAAGGAGTCGATGATGTTACATGCTCACGAAAATACCCTACATATTACCCACCTCAGTAACCACGCAATTGAGGAGTTGTCACCGTCATTCTCTAAGCTTCCAAGTACAGAGCACGCGGATGGTCAGTTTCGATTGAGAAGGTACTCGGTGGTTCAATTCAGTAATGGACAAGTCGTAGAGCTAGACAAACATAACTTTGTTCAGTCTGAAGACATTAATCACTTTCAAGGTGACGTTGTTCGCCAATTCGAGCCAATTGAAGCACCAATTCTAAGCAGCGAAGGCATGCAAGAGATGTGTGAACTGTTTATTGAAACCAATGGGCTTGAAGACGGACAAGAAATCGAAATCCACCAAATCCGTATCGCTGCCATTTTTGAAGAGACGCAGGTTGCACCAGAAGGTGTTCACCAAGATGGCTTCGACCACATCGCTTTAATTGGCGTTAACCGTCATAACATTGTGGGTGGCGAAATCATGCTGTACCAAGACTCACATGAAGCACCGTTCTTTAGAAAAGTGCTGGAAGACGGTGAAGTCGCAATGCTGGCCGACAGCAAGCTTTGGCACAACGCACAACCGATTCGTACCATAGACCACGATGAAATGGGCTACATGGATGTGTTTGTTCTAACGGCTAAGGATGCGCGCAATGTCCTTCACTCTTAATGATGTGCGCCAGCAGTTTAGCGCGCTAGGCCAGTACCATAACGGTAAGCCGGTGACCTTTTTTGATGGGCCGGGTGGCTCTCAGGTTCCTGAAAATGTTTTAGCATCCATGACAGAATACTTAGGGCACTTTAATTCAAACCTAGGCGGTCATTACTTTTCTAGCCAAAAGACGACAAGCTTAATGCAGCAAGCGCGAGAAGCGGCGCAAGCACTGCTTAATGCGGAGTCTTCTGGCAACGTTGTGTTCGGCGCGAACATGACATCGCTGACCTTCCAATTGAGCCGAGCGATTAGCCGCGATTGGCAAGTTGGCGACGAAGTGATTGTTACTGCACTAGACCACTACTCGAATGTATCGAGCTGGCAACAAGCAGCAGACGACAAAGGCGCGATTGTCCGCCAAGTTCGTGTAGACGAGTCGGATTGCAGCCTAGACATGGCACACTTTGAGTCTCTGTTAAATGAGAAGACCAAGCTGGTTGCTGTGACCTTTGCTTCGAATACCACAGGCTCGATTGTTGATATGGCGAAAGTTATTGAGCTTGCACATCAGCACGGTGCGCAGGTTTATGTCGATGCGGTTCACTACGCTCCTCATCACTTGATCGATGTTCAAAAACTCAATTGTGATTTCTTAGCGTGTTCAGCTTATAAGTTCTTCGGCCCGCATGTAGGCATTGCTTACATTGCACCTCAATGGCTGCATACGTTAAAGCCATACAAGGTTGAGCCTGCAACTAACATTGGCCCAGGCCGATTTGAAACTGGAACACAAAGCTTCGAAGGTCTTGCAGGTGTGATTGCGGCGGTGGATTATTTAGCGCAGTTTGGTGAACCAACAGATTCACTGCGTTCTCGTTTGGAACAAAGCTACGCGCTTTATAACAAGCATGAAAGCCAGTTGAGCGAGTACTTCCTAAAGCGCTTGGCCGATCTTGAAGGGGCAAAACTCTATGGTAAAACGGAGTTTGATTCGAACCTAAGAACGCCAACGTTTGCCATCACCTTTGATAACCACTCGCCAGAGTTCATCGCTAAGAAGTTGGGTGAGCATAATATCTGTGTGTGGAACGGACACTTCTACGCATTAGGTTTAGTGAAGCAGTTGGGTATTGAAGAGCAGGGTGTAGTGCGTATTGGTTGTATGCATTACAACTCGATTGAAGAGATCGACTTGCTGTTCAATGTGCTTGAAGGGATCTTGCGAAGCCATTAGCAGAAGTAATTAGCAAAAAGTCACTAGCACTTAATAGCGACAGAATTAGAAAAGAGCATATTTCTCTCATGAATATTGAGTTGGAAGTATGCTCTTTTTGGTTTCACCGCGATTATTTAGTTAGCGCCAGTGACGTAATCAAGACAGTAATTCGACTAAGAAAGCTGCTCAACAATCGCTACACCCACTGCGTGAGCACTGGTTGGGTTCTGACCGGTAATCACTCGCTCATCAACAATCACAAGCTCTTGCCAAGGTTGAACCTTGTTGAAACGTGCTGCGCCACGAGCAAGCGATTCTTCTAGTAGGAATGGGATGTCATTGATGGTACCAAAGTCGATCTCTTCTTCACGTGTAAAGCCAGTCACCGATTTAGAGCTTAGTAGCTTCTCGCCGTTGCTCAGTACGATAGGAAGTAGGGCTGCAGGGCCGTGACATACTGCCGCGACAATACCACCATCTTCATAATGCTTTGCTGCGATGCTAGCGAACTGTTCATTGGTTGCTAAGTCTGAAAGTAGACCAAAACCACCTGGGTAGAAGATAGCGTCGTAGCTTTCTGCATTAATTTGGCTTACTGGAATCGTGTTGTTGATGCGGTTTTGGAAATCATCATCCGCCAAGATATCAGCATTAATCGTATCTCCCTCAATATCCGTTCCGTAGAGTGGGGCTTTGCCACCATTGATAGAAGCGATATCGTATTCGAATCCAGCAGCCATGATCTCTTTAAGAGCGTGGGTAAGTTCTGGAGCGTAAGTACCGTTAGCTTGGTCTGTATCGCCAAGTGTTGCGTGGTTAGTTACTGGAATTAGTATTTTTTTCATGATTTATCCCTTTGAGCTGCTGTTTTTATTTAGGTGCTGACGCTTTTCGTTAAGTGCTGACACTTTTCGTTAAGCGCTGACGCTTAGTGCTAGGTATCGTGTTGTTATTTAGCTATCGCCGTCTTGTTGTATCTAATACTAGTTCCAAACCAATTAAGTGATAATATGCAAAATAGGCAAAACATTGTTGCTATATAGCAAAGATAAAATACGAGTAGATTAAGTATGGATAGCTTTGAAGGGATTAATGAATTTGTTGCGGTTGCTGAGTGTCACGGTTTTTCAGCAGCCGCCAAGCAGTTAGGTTGCAGTACCAGTCATGTGAGTCGGCAGGTTTCAAGGTTGGAAGAGAGAGTGGGAGTGGCTCTGCTTGCGCGTTCAACAAGGTTGGTTAGCCTGACTGAGTCTGGCCACACTTATTATCAACAGTGCAAAGACCTAGTGATTGGGTTGCAACAAGCGAATGAGCAAGTTACGTCTCAGCAAGCTCAGCTTAGCGGTACTTTGCGTGTCAGTGCTGCAGGTGCATTTGCAGAAAACCATGTCGCGGCAGCGCTGATGACGTTTGCCAAAGATCATCCCGATCTGACCATTGAAATGAACTTCAACACCAAGATGGTGAACTTTATTGAAGACGGTATCGACTTCGCGATTCGTTACGGTCGGTTGGATGACTCTGGGCTGGTGGCAAGAAAGCTTGTCGATCGCCCAATGGCGGCTGCAGCCAGTAAAGACTATATAGAGCAATTTGGTACGCCAACTCATCCAGAACAGCTAAAAATGCACAGCTGTATTATCGCTAACAGTGACCAATGGTTATTCGAGAAAGAGGGAAAACCGTTAAATGCAGTACGAGTTCATGGGCGCTGGCGCAGCAACAATTCGAGCGCAGTACTGAAAGCGTGTGAAGAGGGGCTTGGTGTTGTCTACCTTCCCAAAAGCAGTTTCAATGGCGGTCTGACTAATGGAAAGCTTGTCCCAGTACTTGAAGAATATTGGGGAGCAGGAACCAGCAGTTGGGTCGTATATCAAAACCGCCGTTTTTTACCCCAGAGAGCACGACTGGCGATCGACTTCTTAATCTCCTATTTTTCGGATTGGAATGAATAGCGAACAAGTTTTAGGCGGTGAATACTAGCTAAGCAACTTAGATTTAAGCCGAAAGCAGAAAAGGTAATGCTTACATAGATATACGTTATCTTTTTTTGTTTTTTGACGCGCGTAATCAGATTGAGATGCTTGTCTACTTTTGGTGACTCGTGTTAGCGATTGAATTGTAGAGAAGCCACCAACAGTACGATATACTAGATATTATATTAATGTCCCTAGCGCGTAATAGATTATGTGGAAGCGTTGGCAGGATGTGTTCTTATGCTCCAGTGATGAAGTGTAGCTAGAGTACGGAGTTGGCAATGTCTTCAATAAATTTCGAATCCACGTACGGTGTAATAACTATTCAAGATATGAATGTAGTTAGTGTTGATGCTAATTATGCTCGTATTTATGGATATCAATCACCAGAAGAACTACTTTCCAATATAGATAGCTTTCTCGATCTCATACCTGAAGAGTTTCACGTTCTCGCTTACCAAAATTATCTTGAAACCGTCAGTGGTCAACGCGACCCTCAGGTCCACACTTATACCAATGTTGATCGCAATGGTAGAGAGTTCACCGTGTTTTCTATCGACCATGTAACGGAGTGGCAGGGAAGACCGGCACTTCAAGTCACGGTTATCGATCTTTCCCCAGCTATTCAGCTACAAAATGCAGTGCGTGAACAAGACAAGATGTATCAAGATATGATTATGCAATCAGGACAGGGTATTTTGGTTCATCGAGATTTCAAACCTCTGATGGTCAATCAATCGTGGGTCAAATTACAAGGTGGCACTTCCATAGAGCAAGTATTAGCGCTGGATTCGATCCTCGGATTGGTGCCACAGCAGAATACAGACGGTATCAGTAAACATTATCACGCGATTGTGTCGGGGGAGTTGTCGGGGACCAGCACGGTGGTCGAAAACATTGGTTTCGACGGTGTTCATCGATTCTTCAATATTTACGACAATGCCATTATGTGGAAAGGTCAGCCCGCGGTTCAGGTTGTGCTTGAAGATGTGACGCAAAAGGTGATGTTGGAAAAGCAGTTGGTTCACCAAGCGAACTACGATGAAATGACGGATCTGCTCAATCGTAGGGCGATTTACGAATGGCTAAGAGAGCATATTATCTCTGAAAATTACCTCGTTTGTATGCTGTTGGATATCGATGATTTTAAGTCGATTAATGATACTTTCGGTCACATGGTGGGCGATGAGGTGATTTGTGCTTTGGCTAACATCACCAAGCGCAATGCCGAGAAAGTCGGAGGAGTGGCGGGCCGTTGGGGGGGGGAAGAATTCATTATATTTATCCCACATGCCTCTCTTGAAACTGCGCGCGATGTTTCAGAACAAATTCGTCAAGAGTTCAATCAAGCCGAGTTCAAAATCGATGAGAAGGTTCGATTTAATGTGAGTGTCAGTATAGGAATAAGTGATAGCCGAGCCTGTGAAGACGGTGTCACTATTGACGCACTCGTGAACTTAACCGATCAATCTCTCTATCGCGCGAAAGCCAACGGCAAGAACTGTGTCGATGGAGATGTGGTCGCGCTCTAGTCTTTGTACGTTGCTTTATTAAAGCTGATCGTCTCATCTGAAATGAAAAATGCCCTGAAGCAGAAGCCTCAGGGCATTTTTGTATCTCACTTGTGATGGCGCTCTGCTGATTAAGCAGAAACCTCAACTTCGTAAGAACCGAATTTACGGATGTTAATCACACCAGTATCCAAGATAAGGTATTGACCTTTAATGCCTTGAAGTACACCAGTCACTTCAGGGTTCTTATCAAAGTTGTGCGATACAATCTTCACTGGGTGCTGTTCAACGGGGTAGCTCAGTGAAGTGATGTTTTCACTCAGAATCTCGATAGCATCGTCGCCAAACTTCGCTCTGATCTCTTGGATTTTATCCTCAACCAATGGCAATAGTTCTTTGGCTTTTTCTACCAATTCCATATCGTCACCGTCGCCTTTTAGTAGCGTGCGCCAGTTGGTTTTGTCAGCAATGTGCTTTGCTAATTCAACTTCGATCAGGCCAGAAATCTGACGTGTTTTTACCTTCAAGATAGGTAAACCTTGAGTCGCGCCCTGGTCAATCCAACGGGTTGGGATTTGAGTATGGCGAGTGATACCTACCTTTAGGCTTGATGTGTTCGATAAGTAAACGAAGTGATCAACCATGCAGTTCTCTTCGCCCCATTGAGGCTCACGACAAGTGCCTTCATCGTAGTGGCAAGTCTCTGGTTTCATGATGCACATGTCGCAGCTTGCTAGCTTTTTCATGCACACAAAGCAGTGGCCTTGAGAGTAGCTTTTCTTGGTTTTCTTACCACACGAACAACAAAAAATATTGCCGGTATGGGTAAGGTTGATGGTTTTACCAATCAGAGGGTTTAGCTCTACAAACTCTTCACCTACAGGTAAACGGTAAGTAACCGCACCATCAAGGGAAGCACTCATTTTTTTGAGTGTTCCTTTTGCTAATAAAGACATGACATTACTCGTTGTATTTTGATTATTATTTCGTTGACTCGATTGCGCTGTGAGCAGGCAGTACGGTTAACGATGATTATGCGATGAGTATAACAAATGGTACCTGTTTTTATACGCAATATTACTTGATTCTCGATGTAAATAATCTGAATGAAATATAGGCATAAAAATATAGTATGACATTTTGTTCAGCCGTGATATAACGTTTTTTAGTGATTTATTGGCATCAAGATCACTAATTTATCTGACTTGTTTTTTATCGTGAAATCCCAACTATAGGGATCTTAAGCCGGAAGCTTAGACGTGAAGTGGATCCATAAGATTGTTATCTTTCTCGTTATCGCAACGCTTGCCATTGTGCAGTATTACCGTGTGAGCGGAAATCGTGTGATAACAGCAATAACCCCTGATAAATATGAATTTATCGCGACTAGCGATCGAGTTGATAGGGGCGTTAGTACATCCCAATTATCCTACGAAAATGGGCAGTATATTCTCGACTGTGAACTTAAAGAGTCGGAATATCCTTGGCCTTATTGCGGCCTGTCGATTCGTATCAATCCAGACATTACCGAAGGCCTTGATCTCTCTCAGTATCACACCTTTAGAGTCAATATTGATTACCATGCGGAGGCTGACTCAAGCGGCCGTTTGAGAACCTACCTACGTAACTACAACCCTGCTTATTCAGTTCCGGATAACGAGTACACACATAAGTACAACGGAATGGAGTTTTCTCCAGGAATCGATGGTGGTGTGATTGAGATTCCGATTAAAAACCTGCAAGTGATGACATGGTGGTTGGCGGATAACGACATTGCGTTAGAGCACTCAGCACCTGAGTTTTCGAATGTGAATATGGTTGAATTTGCTACTGCATCTGGTGCTAAACTTGGGCATCATCGCATTGTTATTCGCAGTATCGAATTTGAAGGCTCTTACATCACTGGCGAGAGCTTGTTCTTAATCTTGCTGTTTATTTGGGTAGGTACTGGCACCGTATTCTTAATTTCAGAGCTACATAACTCGCGTAAACGTATGGTGATTGCTGAGAAAAGACATCTTCACTTAAAGAACGTCAATCGAGCATTGAGAGAACAGAATTTCGAATTCTCGGAAATGGCTCATCGAGACGAATTAACTGGAGTTTTAAATCGTCACGCTATTCGTGATTGGCTAAAAATGCAGTCTCAGCAGGTTAAGCAGGGGCATGGAAAGCTAAGTATGTTGTATCTTGATATCGACTATTTCAAGAGCGTGAATGACAAGTACGGACACCAAATGGGCGACGATATTTTACGAGAGTTCAGTATGGTGGTCGGCAGTTCGATCAGCGCTTCCGATAAGTTGGTGAGGTGGGGGGGTGAAGAGTTTATTGTTTTTTGTCCGGAGACTGATCTTGGCGAAGCACAACGAAAGGCTGAGAAAATCCGACTCTTAGTCAGCCAGCACCTTTGGGTTCATGGCGATCCACTGACATGCAGTATTGGTGTTGCTGAGATGAAACAAGAGCGAGTGACAGAGACCATTGCTCGCGCTGATGAAGCTTTATATCAAGCGAAGCATTCAGGTCGAAATCAGGTGATCTTGAGTCACTAATCTGAAAATTGTTTTGATTAGTTTATAAGCCATGCGTGCATATGTGACGTGTGGCGTTTTTATGGCTGATAGATGAGTTTACCCTCTAGAGCCTTTGTTTGTTTGGAAAATGTACAAAAATGATTTCTCTGTTCTTTAAATGCTTGCTGGGTGCAGCGGCGGTTTTGTTGATTGCGCTATTGTCGAAGAGTAAGAGCTTCTACATCTCTGGTTTAGTGCCGCTGTTTCCGACCTTTGCTCTGATTGCTCACTACATTGTCGGCACGGAACAAACCATGGTGGAGTTACGTACCACAGCGCTGTTTGGTCTGTTTTCGCTTGTGCCGTACGCCGCTTATCTTGGCGCAGTGTATGTGTTCAGTTATCGTTATAACTTGGTGTCGACTCTCTCGTTAGCGACCGTAGTGTGGGTATTGTGTGCTTCGATGTTGCTGCTAGGTTGGACGCGTTTAGTGCCAAGTGCGATTTAATGCTGTTGTTCTGAAGAGCGGTGAGCGGTTTGATTTAGCCAATAAATAGCCAAAACAAAAAAGGTGGCGCGGAGCCACCAAAAGGGAAAAGCGTTTCTTTTTTTATGTGCCCGTTCAGTGGTGACTTCATACTAAGTGATAGTTTCAAACTGAGCGGGCATTTTTGTACTGGTTGAGCTGGGGGAAGCTCAACCAGTTTAGGGGAGCATTCCCTAAAAGTACTAGTCTATAAACATAAGTCTATTGGACGTTAGTGCTTACCAGAAAATCCAAGCGAACAGAGTCAGAACTAGGATACAAACTAGGTTCAACACCATACCGATTCGCATCATCTCTTTCTGCTTGATGTGACCCGAGCCAAACACGATTGCGTTAGGTGGTGTGGCTACTGGTAGCATGAAGGCACAAGATGCAGCAACCGCAATCAGTGCAGACAAGATAACTGGAGACATCCCCAGCGCTTCAGCAATAGTCGCAAATACAGGGACAAGCAATGCCGCACTCGCCGTGTTACTCGCAAATTCCGTTAGGAATACCACGAACGCTACCACGGCTAGAATCGTAAGCAGTACGCCAGCTGTTTCTAAAAATCCGCTTAGTGAGTGTGCTAGGAATACGCTGGTTCCTGTTGCTTTCAGAATATTACTTAAACAGATACCGCCACCGAACAGGATAAGCACACCCCAGTCTGTTGTTTTCTCTACATCTTTCCATTCCACCGCTCTAGAAGCGCCAAGCAGTACAATTGCGCCAATCGCTACCAAGCTATCAAATTTAGAGAATCCGCCAATCATTGCGTTGATTGGTTTACCGAATATCCAAAGCGTTACCGTTAAAAGGAAGATAGACAGTGTGATTTTCTTGCTGTTTGTCCACTCAACTGGGGCATGGTCTAGCTCGAATTTGTGGTCAAGCTTTGGCTTAGTCATCACGTAAAGAATAATCATCGCGATTGGCAGTAAGATCATTGAGATAGGTAAGCCAAGCGCCATCCACTCTGTGAAGCTCAAGCCAACTTCTGCCGCTGCAATTGCGTTTGGTGGGCTACCAACCAAGGTTGCGATGCCACCGATTGATGCACAGTAAGCGATACCCAATAGCACGAACACGTAGGTGTTGCGGTCTTCACTTTGGTCGACTTTGTTCATGATGCCAAGAACAAGAGGAAGCATCATTGCAGTGGTGGCTGTGTTTGAGATCCACATTGATAGACCGGCACTCACACCGAACAACATGAACACAGCGACCGACATTCTGCCTTTTGCAATCAGCAGTACTTTGTCAGCAATCGCTTTATCTAGCTCTTGTTTGTTCAGTGCGGCTGCTAATGCGAAGCCACCCATGAACAAGAAGATGATTGGGTTTGAAAAGTTAGCCAGCGCTGCGGGCGTGTTGAATACACCAAACAAGACAGCCAATAGGGGAACGAGCAAAGCGGTTATGCTGACGTGAATAGCTTCTGTTAACCATAGAATGGCAACGAACACGAGAATACTTAAACCTGTATTCACTTGCGCTTCGAATGGCAGGGTATTAAGCAAAACTGCAAATAGCGTGAAATTACCAATTAATATCATGCTGTTGCGGGTAAACAACCAGTGTTTCAGTGTAGTAACAAGTGCCGTCATAAGACGCTCCTTTTGTTTATCCTCGTTTTATTGGTGCACGACTTCATTGAGTCGTGCTTATTATTTTCGAGGTATATAGCTTGATGTAGGGTCAGACTTTGTTGGAAGAATGTTACTCAAGTTAATAAAGGAGTGTTGGTGTGTTTTTGCTTAACAATGGGGAAGTGTGAGGCAACAAATTCAAAATGTGTAGTTTTCTACACATCGGTCTCTTCAGGGGCTGCAATCGGGCTTGTTGTAGGGTCGACAACAGGGTTTACAGTGGGGTCAGTAATAGGGTTTGGAATCGGAAATGATTCCGGTTTTGGACTCGGTTGAATAGGCTCTTTAGGTCCAAGAAACTTTGGCGTTGTCCCCATAATATACAGATCAAGGAATGCTTTGGTACGCGCAAACACTTCACGTAAACGTATCGTGGTTCCGGAATGGTGGGTTGGTCCTGAAACGGCTAAACACTGCGCGTGAATATCGTAAGAATTGGCGATGAATAGCGCTCTTTCACAGTGGAATTTTTGAGTGATGATCAGGAAGTTATCGGTATCGAATATCTTTTTGGCGCGAACAATCGAGTCTAAGGTTCTGAACCCCGCGTAGTCGAGATTGATACGTTCATCGGGGACGCCTGCTTTCAACAAGTCGCGCTTCATCGTCCACGGCTCATTGTAAGAGCGATGAGCGTTATCGCCACTCAGTAGAAATTGGTCCACTTTTTCACGATCGAACAGCTCAATCGCCGCTTCAATTCGGTGCTTATAATAGTCGTTGAGTGTTCTACCCAAATATTTGCTTGTGCCAAGCACAACTGCAACCTCAAGCTCGGGCACTTCATCAATATCGTAGATGATGCGATCTTCCGCTTGCCATGAAACCCAATAATCGATCGCAATAACCGCAGCGCTGCCTACCAAGAACACAATAAATGAGCCATACAGAAAACCTTGCAGTTTTTTGTATGTTTTTAGTAAGTAGTTTCGGCAAATGTGAGAATTGAATTTCACTCTCGGCATAGTCCTTTGACTGAGCATTATTTTTTGAGTGCTCGATAATACCAAATAAAAATGAGAAAAATCAGTTAAAAAGACAAGACAGTGTAAAGAAAAAAGCCCCTGCAATAGCAGAGGCTCTTAGAAGAGGAATTAACGCTCTTTATTCCAAGCGCAGTACGCTTTATTCAAAGTACAGCACGCTTTATTAGAATGCCGTGCGCTTGTAGCGACGGTAAACTGGTTGCCAGAAGTGCTGGTCAATCGCTTGTTGTAATGCTTCTTCAGTGATCTCTAGAGCAACACCTTGCTCAATCGCTTTCTTACCAACAGCAAAAGCAATCTTCTTAGATACGGTGTGGATCTCTTCTAGTGGTGGAAGTAGAGCGCCCGAACCATTGATAGCGAGTGGAGAACACGTAGCAAGTGCACGGCTTGATTCCATTAGCATTTCGTCAGTGATACGTGAAGCATTCACAGCCAATACACCAAGGCCAATACCTGGGAAGATGTAGCTGTTGTTACACTGAGCAATTGGGTAAGTGGTGCCGTTGTGAACTACTGGCTCAAATGGGCTACCTGTCGCAACAAGTGCTTGGCCATCAGTCCAACGAATAATGTCGTTTGGTGTTGCTTCAACACGGCTTGTTGGGTTCGACAGTGGGAACACGATAGGGCGTTCACAGTGCAGGTTCATTTCTTTGATGACTTCTTTGCTGAATAGACCTGGAGCACCAGATACACCAACCAATACTGTTGGTTTCGCGTGGCGAACAACATCTAGTAGAGAGAAACCAGTGCCGTCGCTTTCCCAGTCTTTGGTGTTTTCGTTGGTTTGAACCAGACGCTGTTGGAAATCAAGCAGGTTTTGCATGCCTTCCTGTAGCAGACCCCAACGGTCAACCATGTAAACTTGAGAGCGAGCTTGTGCATCGCTGATACCTTCAGACACCATTTGAGCAATGATAGCTTCAGCAATACCACAACCTGCAGAACCGGCACCTAAGAAGGTAATACGCTGATCTGACAGTTTGCTGTTTGCTGCTTTACATGCTGCAAGTAGAGAGCCAACCGTTACGGCAGCTGTGCCTTGGATGTCATCGTTGAAACAACAGATGCGATCTTTGTAACGCTCAAGCAGTGGCATTGCGTTCTTTTGTGCGAAATCTTCGAACTGAACTAATGCATCAGGCCAACGGCGTTGAACCGCTTGGATGAACTCTTCAACGAATGCATCGTAGTCAGCACCTGTGATACGAGGGTGACGCCAGCCCATGTACATTGGGTCAGCAAGACGCTGCGGGTTGTTAGTACCCACATCGAGCACGATTGGTAGCATGTAAGCTGGGCTGATGCCGCCACACGCTGTGTAAAGTGCT
This sequence comes from Vibrio satsumensis, assembly GCF_050337435.1. Taxonomy (NCBI): domain Bacteria; kingdom Pseudomonadati; phylum Pseudomonadota; class Gammaproteobacteria; order Vibrionales; family Vibrionaceae; genus Vibrio; species Vibrio satsumensis. The sequence goes on from NZ_JAKJSX010000009.1 coordinate 176,185, forward strand.
AGCTTACCAATTGGAATACCCATGCCACCGATGCCTTGGTCTCCCAAACCAAGAATGCGCTCACCATCCGTAACCACGATAACTTTAACGTTGTGGTTTGTCGCATTATTCAGTAGATCATCGATACGATCGCGGTTCGGGTATGAAATAAACAGACCACGACCACGACGGTAAATATTTGAGAAGTTCTCACATGCTGCGCCAACCGTTGGCGTGTAAATGATAGGCATCATTTCAGAGATGTGGTTTTGAACTAAACGATAAAAAAGCGTTTCATTAGTGTCTTGGATGTTACGAAGGTAGATATGCTTATCCATATCACTTTCGAAGTTACAATATTGTTTGTATGCACGTCCTACTTGCTCTTGGATTGTTTCGGTGGTTTCCGGTAACAAGCCTTCAAGGTTGAAAGAACTGCGTTCTTCAGCAGAGAATGCGCTGCCTTTGTTTAGAAGAGGTGTACTTAGTAGAGCAGGACCAGCATAAGGGATATATAGAGGGCGTTTATCGTTGTTCATTGGATGCCTAATATGGGAGAAAGGGTAACTGAAAAATGATAACGGTTTAGTTATTCAATTGTAAATAGTTTCTCCGCGATCTGAGCAAACAAAATGATATTCTTACCTCTGTCCCACACTTATCGAATTTCAACACGATAATTCGTTATACTTTGCTCACACTTTTTCGCGACGCTCCTTTTTTATGTCATTACTTCCCATCGATGCTTATCAAAATGTATTCCACGAACAAATCGTTAATTCTCACCTTGTCGTAGAGGCTGAAACCGGATCGGGTAAATCTACGCGATTGCCAATTTGGGCTTCCCAACATGGGCGAGTGTTGGTGGTGGAACCAAGACGCATCGCGTGTACATCACTGGCTAAATATCTCGCACAACAATCGGGCGAGAAGCTTGGGAGCAAAGTGGGCTATGCGATTAAGCTTGAGTCTGAGTACAACGAGCAAACTGACGTTGTTTTTGTGACGCCTGGTATCGCGCTGCGTTGGCTGTCAGAAGATGGGCTCGCTAGCTTTGACGTGATCGTGGTGGATGAGTTTCATGAGAGACGCTGGGACATCGACTTGCTGGTGGCGATTCTGAAACAAAAAGCGAGTCACCGTTTGGTGATCACATCAGCAACCATTGAGGGTGAACGCCTTGCTTATTATTTGGATGCGAATCGAATCAGTTGTGAAGGCCGAACTTATCAAGTTGAGATTGAACACAGAGCGAATGAATCCAGAACTCTGCCTGATATCCGACATCTAGAGCAGCGCATCGCGGAAGAAGTGAATCATCAATTAATTGCGTCTTCCGGCGATATGTTGGTTTTTCTGCCGGGTAAAAAAGAGATTGTGCAATGCGAACAAGCCTTAGCGAAAAATCCAGATATCCAAGTCATTAAATTGCATGCGTCGGTCAGTGATAAAGAGCGAGATTTAGCGTTATCGGGTCGGAATATCAATACTGCAGGTAATGGTTTGAGAAAGGTCATTCTTGCGACCAACGTTGCAGAAACCTCATTAACCATTCCTGACATCGGTGTGGTGATAGATTCAGGATTAGAAAGGCGCACCGTTCAGCGTAATGGCAGAACAACTCTGATGCTTAAATCCATATCACGAGCCAGTGCCAAACAACGAGCTGGCCGCGCGGGTAGGGTCATGGACGGTGTTTGTGTGCGTCTATATGGTGAGCATGCGGCGTTAGAGTTAGTCACACCGCCTGAATTGCAGCGTGAAGAGCTGACCGAGCCTATGTTGGCCGCGGCATGTTGTGGATCTCCGCTTGAGAGTTTGTCTTTCCTCGATCCTATTCCTGAGAAGTCGCTAAATAGCGCAACTCAAACCTTGCTGACGATGGAAGCAATTAACGGCAACCATCAAATTACCGAGCATGGCAAAAAGCTGTATCCGTTGCCGATTGATGCTTTGTATGCCGATATCGTTACTCGAATCAAAACCAAAGCATTAAAAGAAGCGATGGTCGATCTCACAGCGGCGTTATCCGTTCCGGCTCGCTTGTATCAATTACCGAGCAATGCAGAACATCTGGAAGCGCTCGCGCAACAGGAGAAAGAAGGGTGTGATTTATGCCTGTTGATTCAGATTGTGCGTGGTCGCGAATATCCGAATCTAGAAATAGATCAACAAGCACTGAATGAAGCACAAGGATTGGCGAAGCAAATGCGTGAGGTGTTTGAACTTCCTCAGTTAGAAGTCGCGTCACGTTTCCAGCGCATTGAACTGCTTAAGACTATTGTAAATCTGCATCCTGAATTGGTGTTTGTGCGCCGGTTGAAAAGGAAAGAAGCCTTTGCCAATGGAGCGTTAGAGGTAGTACTTGGTCGTCAGAACCGTTTCCCAGACAATGCACAAGCGATGTTGGTGCTTGATACCCACAGCTTGCCGGGAAGAGGTGTTAAGCAGACGCTGACCTTAGCGACGGTCACGGCCCCCATTCCTCTTGAGCTTATAGTTGATGCTCAGCTAGGAGAGTGGGAGCAAGGCGAAACAGTAGTAAATGACGATGGCGTTTTTACCGAGATGGCGTTGATGTATGCAGGCCGTACAATTACAACCAAGCTTGTCGTGGCTGAAGGGCAACTATCATTGAAGCCTATCGTCGACCTTGTGTTAAGTGGGGTTCAGCTTCCCGGTTTTGCAAAGGTTCGCACTCAAGAAATCAAACACTGGCAACTGTATGTGAAACTCGGTCTCGATGAGCAAACACAATACACACCAGAAATTGAGAACATTAACTTTGAGCTATGGTTTATAGAGCAGCTTGAAGTGTTAGGTGTTACTGATGTCAGCGAATTGGAAATATTTGACCACGCAGACATACCGTTCGATGGCATTCCAACTTGGTTCTATTCAGAATTTTCGGAGAAATATCCGTTTGCATTGAGCCTTGCCGACTTGCAACTCGATGTAGAATACTTGCCTGCGAGAAAGCTGATTTACGTTCACTATCAATCGGGTAGTCGAAAGTTATCGCCAAAACGTTGGGAGCTGCCGACATGGTCAGGCTGGCGTATTCAGTACAAAAAAGCGAGCCGAATAATTGATATCAAATAGATGGATAAGTTTTATCTCTAAAATATTAATCAAATAGGTGCATATATGATTTTTCAGTGCTTATTTTGTTACAAGTTTGATTTTTATATGCCTTTTTAACCAATCAAAAGGTCATAAAAGACTATTCTTCTATATCCTATTGCTATAAAGAAAGAGTTGATAGATATTGAGTATATTGTGTTGCCAAAGTGTCGGGGGACATCATGGATAAACAGGAAGAGACGCGTGTAGAGTTCGATTACACAACATTTCTTGGCGCCTCATGCAGTAAAAAATGGACTTTTCTGGAAGCACTCACCACAATTGCGCCAGTGTTCAGTACCGTCTGGCGAGATAGCATTAAAGAGCTAGCAAGCCCTGAAGATCGTTTATGGCAGATGGCATTGAAATCGATGTCGACGCGTAAAAGTGATGAGTCAAACATTGTGACCTTACTCAAGCTCGCGAAGCTGGAAGGAATCAATGAGCTCAAAGTGGTGATGCCATATTCTCTTGAAGAAGAGCAGATCGAGTATATTGAATCGCGCAGTCATTTAGTGATTGCGGGTAATTCAGGAGAAGAGTTCACGATTAGGCTGTAACTTCAGTTCGCCGATAACCTCTCTCAGGAATAGTAAAACGTACACGTAAAAAGGGCCTCAATGTTGAGGCCCTTTTAGTATCTAAAATCTGTGTTTACGAGCTTATTAGCTTTCTAGCTTTTTATTTTGAGATTAAGCAATTAAGCAATTAAGCAATTAAGCGACTAGTCGATTAGACCATAGTCAGCGCGCAGTACATCAATGATCTCTTGCTTAGGATTTTCGCTCAGTACGATCTCCGCACCTGTGATTTTCGCTGCGATATCAAGGTAAGTGCGAGACAGAGACATTAGCGAATCAAGAGGCAGTTCATTGTCACGAGCCAATGCTTCACGTTCTGGCATGCGTTCTTTGTTCAAAAGAATGTCGGCATCAGGGAAGTAGTTAATCAAGAACTGACGGAAGCCTTCTTTTGAATTCTCAACGATGTTGCCATTGTTGTATTCCTGAGTATCCCAAATGCGAGATGAATCTGGAGTACCAACTTCGTCCATGTAGATAAGTTTTTCTTTGCCTTTAGCATCGTTGACGTAACCGAACTCAAATTTGGTATCAACGAAGGTTTGGTCTACTTTTGCTAGCGCTTGGCTGATTACGTTGAAGCCTTCTTTTAGCAGCTTCTCGTAATGCGCGATGTCACTTGCTTGAGTAAAGTTGAACGCTGCAAAGTTATCTTCGATGTTGCTACGTGTGATGTTCACATCATCAGCTTCTGGAACGCCAGGAATGCCTTTCAAAATCCCTTTTGTTGAAGGCGTGATCAGTAGCTCAGGCAACTTTTTGTCTTTCTCAAGGCCTTCAGGCATCTCGATACCACAGAATTCACGCTCGCCATTTGCGTAAGCACGCCACATAGAACCTGTGATGTATTGACGACAAATCGCTTCAATCATCACTGGGCGAGCTTTTTGTACAATCCATACGAACGGGTGAGGGATATCAAGAATATGACTGTCAGCAAGTCCGTTGTCTTTAAACAATTTGAACCAGTGGTTAGAGATAGCGTTCAGAGCCGCTCCCTTACCTGGAACACCTTTCAGATTCCCTTCACCACGCCAGATACAATCAAATGCAGAGATACGGTCACTGATCACCATGATTGCTAAAGGTGCATCTGGTGCTACATCGTAGCCTTTCTCTTTAATTAGTCGTTGGCTATCTTCTTCAGTTAACCAGTAAACCGAACGAACCTTGCCACTGTGGACAGGTTTATCAGTGCGGATTGGGAGGTCATCATTTACGGCAAGAACTTGATCAGCGAGGCTCATTTAGACATTCCTATCTTTTATCAAACGTCATACAGAGAAGTGCAATGTGCACATGATTAGACGGGCATTATACTCAATCTACTATTTGCTTCCAGAGAAAAAGCAAACGATTGCTAAATCTATTGTTTAAATAAAAACCCCCGCCTAACAATCCGCTAAAAAATGGGCGAATTATAGGGCAGGGGAAGGCAGTATATTTGGACTGTGTTTTGGAGCTATGTTTTTTGAGCTCAAAGGTTAAGCTATGTTTGTTAGCTAAAAGGCTAAGCAAGGTAGCTTAGTGAATACGCTCTGAATTTGCATCCATAAAGAAGACTTCACATTGAAAACGTAACCCTAATGTTCTTAGGTACTGTTGGCTGAACTGATCAATCGATGCACTTGCAACAATCGCACTCGCATTCTTAGAGCGGATGGCTTTCTCGACCGTTTCAACTTCCGTCATCTGGTGAGAGGCTTTCATATGAATAACGCGGTCACAGCAAACATTATGTTGCTTAAGCTGCTTTGCCGATGGTCTTGGTGTTTGAGCTGTAAACAGTAACCACTGATGTTGATTGGACAGCAACGCCATTCTTGCAAACAACGCTTCCTCGTTTGAATTTTTGCTTTTACGAGAAACTGATGTAAATACGCAGTGAACTAGCGGGCTAGAGTGTTGTGCTTTAACGTGTGCTTGAATCATTTTGCTGTCCTTATATACATGCTGTATGTGTATACAGTAGTTTTAGTTGCTTATAAGATCAAGCGTTTTTTGCGGGATTATTGGACGATTTCGTCTGGGATTATGAATGAAATGCAATTAAGTCATTGAAATAATTTGATAAATTAAATTTGAATGAATTTGCTATTTTGTCTCATAAGTTGAAAAAAATGTGAGCTTTATACAGGTGTATACAGTGGTTTTGACAGAAAAGTACTGTATACACCTGTATAGAGATAGAGATAGAGATAGAGATAGAGATAGAGATAGAGATAGAGATAGAGATAGAGATAGAGATAGAAGATCTAAAACCACAGGCACAAAAAAAGCGCCTTAGGCGCTTTCTTATATTTCACGGTGTTGCTTATCTCAATGTCGCTTGGGAGAGTTTTGCTCTCATTTCCATTTCACCAATATTGAACTGGCGAACATCAATGGTTGCAATATCATTGCACTCTTTACATGCATGATGACACTTACCATCTAGGTAGTCGTGCTTTTTAACTAGGCTTGGCTTTTTGCACCAATCACAAACGCCTTCTATTGTGAACATATTCTCTCCTCACCTGTTTAAGTCAGGTGTATTTTCGGCGCAAATTATGACACAAGTAAGACCCATTAGTTAATAGTTTGTTACCCGTTTTTGAGAGGGGGATCGATTGCAACACCAATAAAATCGATATCTTTGAGATCTAGAAAAATGAAGATGTGTATTTGTTTACGGTTTTGTAACATTTTGTAAAATGGTTTTTAGCGCATTGTTCAAACGTTTCATTTCTTCGTCACATCCGTGACCATCTGGATGGTAGATCTTTGATAGCTGTTTGTATCGGATCTTGATGCTTTTTTGGTCAGGGATTGAGCTAGGTGTGTAGCCAAATAGCGCGCAGGCCACCTGCAAATTACTCAGACCTTTACTGTTTTTCTGCTTCTTCAATTCGTGGAACATAGTGTGCAGCTGGCGTTTTTGCTGCTTAATCGTATGGTCCTTCGAGCTAAGCTGCGCTTCAAGTGATTGTTGTTGCTGTCGCGAATCACCTGACTTTAGAGCTTGTCTTTTTCTTAAGATAACGAGAGTAGCAATGATGCTGATAATTGAAATCAACACGGTCAAGGCTGTGCCAATCAGATAGTCTGAATACGTTAGGTTGGAACGTGTCGCTTGCTCTTCGTATGGCAGAGGCGAAGGGAGAGTGCTTGCTCCCTGTTGATTAGATAGCCCTTGATTCGCGCTGGTTTCAGTTTTGACGTTGTCGTTGAGCTTCTCAATCGAAGAGATCTGCTTTGCACGTTGCTGATTGAATTGCGCTTCCAAAATACGGTTGTAACCCACTTCTGCTTGTGGATTATCTTTTAAGGCTGCTTCATACCATAGCTGCGCTTCATCTAGCGGTTGAAGGAGGTCTTGTTCTAGCGAGGATTCGTAGATCTTTGCGACTTCGATAGGCGCGCGCTGGTTACCTTGCAATGCTGCTTTAATAAACCATTCCAAAGCAAGCTTATTACTTTGTTCAACACCAGTTCCTGCCAAGTACCATTCGCCCAGTCTAAATTGCGCGTTTGGGTTACCGCTTTCTGCTGATTGCGTGTACCAATATAATGCATCACTGGTGCTAAGAGGGACGTCAACACCCGATTCATAAGCTTGAGCTAATTGGTATTGAGAAATGGGATCTTGAGGTTGTGATTCTAGCGAAAGCTCGTCACTACTTGCAGCGTGCACGAAATGTGGTGTGGCCAACGGTATCGTGGAAAAGGTGAGGGCTAGAAATAGAGTTCTAAGCAGTGACGATGACAAAAAGTTGGATAGGATAAGCAAAAGATAAGTCTCGTAAAAAAGCCCAGAGTCGATATGTCAGTATGAATACGCTTTATGGTTGTTGGTTATTAGTATTACATTAATTGAGTAACATAACTGATGAACAACTATATAGAGGTTAATTCAATAGATAAAGACGGACTGGGCTTTAGTCGTGCTACTTAAGCGGCAAGATTTGAATTTCTACGCGACGGTTACAAGCACGACCTTGAGAGGTATTGTTGTCACATAGAGGGTAACGTTCACCGTTACCACGAGCAATAGCACGACCTGCTGCAACGTCTTGAGAGATCAAGAATGCGCGAACAGATTCAGCACGACGCTCAGAAAGGATTTGGTTCGTCGATTCGCTACCAGTGCTGTCAGTGTGACCTTCAATCACTAGGCTAGTGTCTGGGTATTCAACGAGGATGCGAGCAACGCCGCGAAGGGTGTTGTGAATGCTTGATTCCAAAGCGTAAGAGCCAGAATCAAAACCGATGCCGTTTTCTAGGCGAAGTAGAAGTTGGTTCTCACCGACGCGTTCAACTTGAACGCCTGAATTCATTAGCTCTTCACGAAGGGCTGCTTCTTGTCGGTCAAAGTAGTAACCAATACCACCACCAACAGCCGCACCACCTGCTGCGCCGATAAGTGCACGTTTACCACGGTCTTTAGAGTCACCAGTTGCAGCACCAGCAACGGCACCAGCGAGTGCACCAATTAGAGCGCCTTGAGTTGCAGAGTTAGTCTCAGATTCGCCAGTTGTCGCGTTTTGGCGTTGAGTTGCCTGACAACCCGTTAGAGCGACAGTAAGTGCTAGGGCTAGTGTGATTTTCTTCAACGTATTTTCTCCATCATGTACTTCTGTCAAACGAATGAATGTGAATGACAAACATAGTCCTGTAAATCTTATTGATGGTTTTTATCAATACGCTGAAGCAATGTAAAGTGGCTCTATGATTTAGTTATCTTTTTAGCTGCCTGGGTGCCGCCAACCGGTCGATTAACAGACAATTTACGACCTTTCTTCAAACCAACTTCATAATCAGCAGTAAGGTTTTTCATCGCTTCTTTGAGTTGTTGCTTGAACGTTTCGCGGTCTATATTTTTGAATTCTTTATCAATGTAGTTATTGATCTTGTTGTTTGATTCGTCGTCTGGAGTGATGGTTGGCAGCTTTTCAAGCGCACCTTCTACCCAACCTGAAACAAACGAGTTAACGCGACGTGTCACTTCTAAGGATCCTGTGCCTGAGCCAGCAAAGCTATTTCTGAATTGGCCAGTGTGCTCATTCAGTTCGCGATAAATAATATCGAACGCAAAGGCTGCGAAGATAGCGCGATCGGCTTCACCAATGAACTCAACACGCTTAAGGCCTTTGTGATTCAGTAACACGGCTTCTACGCCAAACTTGGTGTTGATACCGCGAATAACACGCAGCAGTGTAGAACTGATATTTGCAGGTAACAGGTGACTGGACTGAGTTTTCCCCATCTTGATAAATTCAATATCGTCTTTTTCGAGACCATATTTCAGCATCAAGTTATGCGCCATTTTTATCGCATTGGCAGCTTCATTGACGTTCGCAGAATTTCCAAGCTCAAGACACTTGGCAATTTTCTTTAGGGCTTTTTTCTTATCCATCGACAATTTAATCAGTACCGCAAATTTTTAAAAGTCCAACATTTTACATGTTTTCGCGGGTAACAGAAAGGCAAAACTCGTTTGATGACTCAGTGAGACGGGGAATATCGGACAGCAGAAGCTAGCTTGGTTACACAAACAAAAACGCCATCAAGAGCATTGATGGCGTTAGTGACTTGATTTTTTAGAGTGACTAGAGCATTAGCACGCTAGATACCCAGTTCATCGAGTAGATCTGCTGCAGAATCGTTGCCTGAGCTTTGTGCTGGCTTGTTTGATTCTTGCATTTTTTTCTGAGTTGCTTCAAGAATGCTATCCGGGCATTCGTCTTCTGCGATTTCAAATTCTTCCAACTGGATGAACTCTGTCTTATCCATTGCAAGCTCAAGATAGAAGATGTTGTTATTTGCAGTAGAGAAGGTCACACGGCGAGCTTGTGGGCGATCTAGGTTGGTATCAACAGACAAGTTCACTTGCTTGTTCAGCGCAAGCATCTTCGGTTGGTTTTGTGTGATGTTAGTTTGTAGCTCTTTACGGATCTTATTGGTGAAGTCACCAACCAATTGGTTCATCAATTCACCTAATACATCACCTACTTCGTCTGAAGTATGAAGTACAGCGAGTTCGTTTTCAGGCATGCCCATATTGCGCATGTAATTGGTGTAGATCTCTAGCGCTGCTTTCGACGTAAAATTGATAACAACAAGACCAGAAAAACCGCCGTCAAACAGAACGAAGCAACCAAAGTCTGGCTTTAGGCTTGTCTTGTTGATCTTTTGAACCATGGCTGAATAGGACACCTGAGAAGCCGTCGCTGAAGTAAGTACGCTTGAGACTGATTGGCATAGTTTAAGAAGGATATCTTCAGTTGTGACTGTTTTGTTTTTTTTCATTGTGATGTGCTCGTGGAGATGTCTTAAACAAAATGTTATTCAGTATATTACTACTGAATTAAGACGAAAGTGACTATTTCTCCATTCTTGCACTGAGATTCTGATTTGATCACCTTTTTATATGATCTTAATAGTAGTAAAGTGACGAAATTCAAAGAAAATTATTAAAAATCTCAGATAACCCAATGCTGATAGGATCAGCGAAGTAGGGGCAGGAAGCAAATGTTACCAAGACTTCAACTCAATGCTGATGTCGATCCAGTTGTCGTACGCTTTTTAGATGAACTAAAAACAGCGGGCTTTACTGGCGACATTGAATCTCAATATTCTAGCCGTTTGGCTGTGGCGACTGATAACAGTGTCTATCAGCAATTGCCGCAGGCGGTCATCCTTCCTAAAACAACGCAAGACGTTGTGCTTATCGGTAAAGTGGTTTCTAAATCCGCTTACGAACGTGTGACTTTCTCCCCTCGCGGTGGTGGTACGGGAACCAACGGACAATCTTTAACAAAAGGTGTCGTGGTTGACCTATCAAGATACATGAATAAGGTTCTTGAGATTAACGAGAAAGAAGGCTGGGTAAGAGTTCAGTCTGGTGTCGTTAAAGATCAATTGAATGATGCAGTTCGCCCTTACGGTTACTTTTTCTCTCCAGACCTTTCTACCAGTAACCGAGCAACTTTAGGCGGCATGATCAATACCGATGCTTCGGGTCAAGGGTCATTGAAGTACGGTAAAACGTCAGACCATGTATTGTCGCTGCAAGCGGTGTTCGCAGATGGTTCATGTCTAGAATCTGATTTATCACATGGCTTACCCGTTGAGGGTGAATTCGCTCACCATGCACTTGCGGTGACTGAGGCGGTTTGTCGAGACAAGCGCGCTCAAATCTTAGATAAATTCCCTCCGCTGAACCGCTTCTTAACAGGCTATGACCTAAAGAACGCGATAAGCGAACAAGACGATAGCTTTGACCTGACTCGCGTTCTATGTGGCGCTGAAGGCTCGTTAGCATTCATTACAGAAGCAAAGTTAAACCTAACCAAGATTCCAAAAGCGCGCACACTGGTCAACGTCAAATACAACACGTTTGATTCTGCGCTGCGTAATGCGCCGTTCATGGTAGAAGCTAAAGCGCTGTCTGTTGAAACGGTGGATTCAAGAGTATTGAACTTAGCGAAGCAAGACATTGTTTGGCACACCGTGAGCGACCTGCTGACCGATGTACCGAACAAAGAGATGCTTGGCATCAATATGGTTGAGTTTGCAGGTCAAGATGAAGCGGAAGTTGAACAGCAAGTTCAAGCGCTGACTGCGCGCCTTGAAACCATGGTTGAAAGCGAAGAAGCGGGCGTGATTGGCTTCCAAGTGTGTAGCGACTTGGCGAGCATTGGCCGAATCTACAACATGCGTAAGAAAGCGGTGGGTTTATTAGGTGCGGCGAAAGGCCGAGCTAAGCCAGTCGCTTTTGCGGAAGATACTTGTGTCCCACCTGAAAACTTGGCTGACTTCATCGCTGAGTTTAGAGTCCTGCTTGATTCAAAAGAGTTGAACTACGGCATGTTTGGTCACGTTGATGCTGGCGTTTTGCACGTTCGTCCAGCATTAGATTTGTGTGACCCGATGCAAGAAGCCTTGATGCATGAGATCTCTGATGAAGTGGTTAAGCTGGTGGCGAAATACGGTGGCTTAATGTGGGGTGAACACGGTAAAGGCTTCCGTTCTGAGTATGGACCAGACTTCTTTGGTGAAGAGCTATTTACCGAATTAAGACGTGTTAAAGCGGCATTCGACCCGCACAACAAAATGAACCCTGGCAAGATCTGTACGCCCTTAGAAAGTGACGCTGAATTGGTGAAGGTCACTGATACTAAGCGTGGTTTCTACGATCGTCAGATCGACGTACAAGTTCGTGACAGCTTCAAGCAAGCGATGGAATGTAACGGTAACGGCTTGTGTTTCAACTACGACACGAGCTCGCCAATGTGTCCTTCAATGAAAGTTACGGCTGACCGTCGTCATTCACCAAAAGGCCGCGCAGGCTTAGTCAGAGAATGGTTACGCCAGTTAACAGAGCAAGGCGTCGATATTCTCGATTTAGAGCAAGAAGCGCTGAAGGACAATACTCCGGTTAAAACCATGGTGGAACGTGTTCGTAATACAATGAACAAACGCCATGAATACGATTTCTCGCATGAAGTTCACGAAGCGATGAACGGTTGTCTTGCGTGTAAAGCGTGTGCGAGCCAGTGTCCGATTAAAGTTGATGTTCCGAGCTTCCGTTCTCGATTCTTAAACATTTATTACTCACGCTACCAACGCCCTGCAAAAGACTATTTAGTCGCCAACATTGAAACCATGCTGCCGCTAATGGCGAAAGCGCCAAAGGTTGTTAATGCTGCCTTGGGTCAAAAGTGGATACAAACCGCAACAGCGAAAACGGTTGGTTATGTTGATGCACCACTGATGTCGGTGCCTACACTTAAAAATCGCCTGGCGAGCAAAGAGCTGCAACTCTTCGATTTACAGTATCTAGAAGGGCTCTCTTCTGAGCAGAAGAAACAGCACGTGTTGATCGTTCAAGACCCGTTTACCAGTTTCTATGATGCTGAGGTGATTGAAGACTTTGTTACTCTGGCTCAAAAGCTTGGCAAAACACCGGTACTACTGCCGTTCAAACCGAATGGTAAAGCGCTGCACATAAAAGGTTTTTTAAGTCGTTTTGCTCGTGAGGCGAAATCGACGTCTGATTTCTTATCGATGGTGGCTGATATCGGCATTCCTTTGGTGGGTGTCGATCCTGCACTGGTGCTTTGTTACCGCGATGAATACGTCGAGATTTTAGGTGACAAGCGTGGCGACTTTGATGTGCTCACCGTACATGAATGGTTAATGCCGTCGCTCGGTGACTTTGAAGCGCGTTCTGCAAGCGAAGAAATGTGGTACTTGTTTGCTCACTGTACGGAGAAGACCAAAATGCCAAACGCTGAAAAAGAGTGGGGCGCTATCTTCAAACACTTTGGCGCTGCTTTAACCAGCGTTCCTGTCGGCTGTTGTGGTATGGCAGGTACTTTCGGTCACGAAGTCGATAAGCTGCAAATGTCGAAAGACATATACGGTCTAAGTTGGAAGCCAAGGATGCAAGACTTACCGAAAGAGCGTTGCTTAGTGACGGGTTATTCCTGTCGAAGCCAAGTGAAGCGTTTTGAGGGTGAGAAGCTTGCCCACCCACTACAAGCGCTCGCAAAAATTCTTTAATACATTTAGCCCAGCAATTGCTGGGCTTTTTTCTAAACTAACAATGGAATTGTTAATAAGGAAAGCTATGAGATTTCTTGAGTTAAAAGTACCACCCGTTGCACTTTTCATTATTGTATTTATAGCCTCGTACTTTTGTGCGCAGCAATTGATCCTAGGAGCAATGGCACTGCCTTATGGAATGGTTGTACTCGGTATCGGGATTGTATTGAGTGGTGTGATTGGAATATCAGGCATATTGGAATTTCGAAAACAGAACACCACCGTTAATCCGATCAAAGTCGAAACCGCATCCGCAGTCGTGGACAGTGGAATTTTTGGCTACACGCGAAACCCAATGTATCTAGGGTTGTTTATCCTGCTATTTTGCTTTGGTTACTTCTTCCAAAACCTACTCAGTGTTTTGCTCAGTTTTGTATTTGTAATGTATATGACTCAGTTCCAAATCAAACCCGAAGAGCGAGCACTAGAACAATTGTTCGGTGCGGAATATGTTGATTACAAACAAAAGGTTAGGCGTTGGATCTGATGTGGATTCAAAGACAATCAAGTAATTAGATAAGAACTATTATCATTTAGTTGAGCTTCATCACAAAAAAATATAACCAATGTTTCATATTGTGTTTTTATAAAATAGCCTGCACATCATTATTAAAAGATATAAAAGGCTAGGTAATAAAAATGGTTCAGGCTAAATGGTTGTCGCTAGGTATCTATGCAGTGAGTCTGTCTTCAACGTCGGTGTTGGCAGATGTTTCAGCTCGAATTATCAACGGTAAAGAAGCAACACAAGGCAATTGGCCATTTATGGCTGCGCTAGTCTCAAGGAACGTGAACGCTTATGACGGTCAGTTTTGTGGTGCGAGCTTCATTGGTGAGCGATATGTATTAACTGCCGCTCACTGTGTGGAAGGTAATGGTCGTGAAGATCTAGATGTGGTGATTGGCGTATCAAACCTTTCTGCCTCTCAAGCCGCACAACATAGATACGCTGTTGATAATATTTATGTACATGAATATTACAACTCTGCAGCGACAGGCAATGATATCGCCATTATTGAGCTCGCAGAAAAGCCAGCGGAATCTGTGGTTAATCTCGTTGATGGTTATACTCGTGGCAACTTAAACGCTGGCCAAATGCTAACGGTAATGGGTTGGGGTGATCAGAATGCCTCAAAAGATGCGTACTCGTCGAAGAGCGAACTGTATCAAGTTAATGTTCCTTTGGTTAACCAGATCGAATGTAATAATGCTCCTTACCGTGGATATTCCTCCATTGGAGATGATGCTTTTTGTGCGGGTTACAGCGATGGTGGCTATGATTCATGTCAAGGAGACAGTGGTGGTCCAATTGTTATTTCGAGCAATGGAAAATATGAACAACTGGGTATTGTAAGTTGGGGTGAGGGTTGTGCGCAGCCTGACGCTTACGGTGTCTATACAAATATCAGTCATTTTGACGATTGGATTGATGAGCAAACCATGGGTTTCAGTTACCGTCCAATCGAAATGCTTGGCGTAAGATCATTGGGAGAAAACTCTCACGTATTCAAATTTCATAACCAATCTGATCAAACAGTTGTAGTCACTCAAGTTTCTCCTACTTCTGCTACGAATATGGTCATTGCTCATGACGGATGCCAGGGTTTAGCTATGTCTCAATGGCAAGTTTGCGAAGTTATTGTTAATTACAATATAAACTCTGTTGGTGAGCATGAATTTGGCATTGATGTTCAAACTGACGCATTAGTCGGTACTGTTACTTCAAAGGCTTCTGTAATAGGGGCAAGCATTACAACGAGTGCTATGTCGGCTTTAGGGGATGTACCTCACAGTGGCGCTTATAATACTGAAACTTGGGATGTAGAAGGACGAATTATAGCTTCACCATCTATTGGTAATGGTGAATCAACAACCTTTGTTGTTGAGGGCATCCCTAGTGGCACGGTTTCGTTTGATCTTACTGCATCGACGGAAGAGCAGTATGATTTTGTTGAGATCTACATCAATGGTAAAAAAATCGACAGAGTATCAGGTAAGCTTTCTGGCTCAGTCAATCTCCCGTTAGTTAGAGATGCTGATAACAGCTTTATGATTAGATATGTTAAAGATTGGTATGGCTCTGCAGGGAACGACAGAGTGACAATCAACAACTTCAAGTATACAGACGAGATAAAGATATCTAAGTCTGAAGGAACGCAAAACGCAAAAAGCTCAGGGGGCGGTAGCGGCGGCTCGCTGTCTTGGCATTGGTTATTTGTGCTTTTAGGTGGTGCGACTGTACGTAAGTCATTTTCACCACTGAAGATGAAAGGTGATCAGTAAGCTATACCACTGACGCTAACTTAAGACTGATAGCCAACCTATCACCTTTAGTTAAACGCGAAAAGCCCAGCTGGATGAAATCAGCTGGGCTTTATTGATCTGAATTCACGGTTATAGCTAACTCCGATTTCCGTTTCTAACTTGGTTTCAATCAGTGCCAAATCAAACCAGAAGAGCGAGCACTAGAGCAATTGTTCGGTGCGGAATATATTGATTACAAACAAAAGGTTAGACTTTGGGTGTGATTTTTTCTGTGGGGTAATGAGTTAACCAACCACTAATATCCGTTACGTTTTCAAGGTAAGCCATATTTTGGTGTGCTTACCTTTTATATTTATTTTTTATCAAATAACCTGCCCGTCATTATTAAAACAAATGAAAGGTTAGGTAATGAAAGTTATCCAGACAAAATGGCTGCCACTAAGTATTTATGCGGTTGGCCTCTCTTCAATGCCGGTGTTGGCAGATATCTCCCCTCAAATTATCAACGGTAACGAAGCGACAAAAGGTAGTTGGCCATTCATGGTCGCTCTCGTTTCAAAAAATATGGACGCCTACGAAGGGCAGTTCTGCGGCGCAAGTTTCATTGGTGAGCGATATGTACTCACAGCAGCACACTGTATCGAAGCAAGCAGTAACCAAGATTTTGAGGTTGTCATTGGTGTCTCTGATCTTTCTTCGCCCGACGTAGAGCAGCACCGCTATTCTGTTGAGCAAATTTATACCCATGAAAATTATACTCAAGAGCCTGCGAGCAATGACATTGCCATTATTGAGCTTAGTGACAGGCCCACGAAGTCTGCGGTCAACCTTGTCGATGGTCATGTCCGTGATAATTTGAATGCAGGTCAGATGCTAACGGTCATAGGGTGGGGTGACCAGAATTCATCAGAAGAGCAATACTCATCGACGAGTAAGTTGCATCAAGTGAATGTTCCCTTGGTTAGTCAGCGTGAATGTAACCTTGGTCAAGGAGATGGATATTCAGATATTGGCTCTGATGCTTTTTGTGCTGGTTACAAAGAAGGTGGTCGTGACTCATGTAATGGAGATAGCGGTGGCCCAATCATGTTATACACCAATGGTAACTACGAACAGCTAGGTCTTGTGAGTTGGGGGGAAGGTTGTGCACAGCCAAATGCATTCGGCGTATACACCAACATAAGCCACTTTGCTGACTGGATTGATAAGAAGACGGCAGGTTTTAGTTACCAAACTAAAGTGATGTTAGGCGCTCAACCTTTGGGCCTACTTGAACACAAGTTTGAATTTACGAACAAATCAGATCAAGAGATTAATGTAACCAACGTATCTTTAGCTGTCGGTACAAACGATCCCATAACTTACAATGGCAGTGCAATCATAAAGAGCAATAGTTGTATGACGCTATCGCCGAATGAGAGTTGTGAAGTGGCTGTAAGCTACAACATAGACTCAGTGGGTAACCATGGTTTTGGTGTCAAGCTTTCGACCGACTCACTAGTCGATGTGGTGACGTCAAAGGCATATGCTATTGGCGCGAATGAGGTTTCTGACA
Source organism: Vibrio satsumensis (assembly GCF_050337435.1). Classification (NCBI taxonomy): domain Bacteria; kingdom Pseudomonadati; phylum Pseudomonadota; class Gammaproteobacteria; order Vibrionales; family Vibrionaceae; genus Vibrio; species Vibrio satsumensis. The sequence continues at coordinate 193,276 of NZ_JAKJSX010000009.1, forward strand.
CGGTGAACGTGCTCGTCACTCTACCTAAAAATGGTGTATACAGCACCGAAGCTTGGGATGTTGAAGGGAATACGATAGCTTCACCGGATATCGGCAATGGCCAATCCACCGCATTCATTGTTGAAGGTATCCCAACTGGTACTGTGTCTTTGGATCTAACCGTATTTTCTGAAGAAGAACATGACTATATGGAGATCTATATTAACGGCTTTGAAGTCGGCGCGTTTGCGGGGCAACTATCTGGGACTGTTGAATTGCCAATGGCGAGAGCTAAAGACAATAGTTTTATGATTGCGTACAGCAAAGATGAGGTGGGGGCTGCAGGGCATGACAGAGTGACCATTAAGAACTTTGCTTATACCGATGAGATTAAAGAGTTAAGCTTAACGGAAGACCCAATCATCAAAAAGACAGGTGGTTCACTAGGTTGGTATTGGCTGGTGATGCTTTTAGGCGGCGCGATGAGACGTAAGTCATTTTCGTTATTTAAGAGGAAAGGTAGTCAGTAAAGACCTGTGACTGTCATTTAAACCATGGTCTATTGTTAAGAATGAAAAAGCCCAGCTTGAGGATATCAAGCTGGGCTTTATTGATCTTACTCTAGAGCTTATTTACATCGAGATGTGTAAATAAGGATGCTGATTAAGCGGCAGCTGCGAACTGAGCTAGAAACATCTCTTTACGCTCGTTGAAGCGGTTTACTAGGTCGTCGACAGAAGCTTGGTCGTATGGCTTAAGACCACTTGCTACCATGCGCTTCACGCCTTTACCGACTACTTCGCCGTCTTCTTTGAAGTCGAAGTTCAGAGTCACGATACCACGCTTGCCTTCAACATCAAAAGTTGCGCCAGAGAATTCAACTTCTGGGTGAGACAGGTCTAGGCGAGTAAATTCAACTTCCATGCTCTCGTAAATCACAAGAGGACGTTGGCAGTTGATCATCATCTGTTGTTCTTCCATAAGAGGAACCATGATGTGTGGGAAGTTCATGCCAGAGAACTTAACGTAGTTTGTTACTACGTGCTCGATGAACGCTTGGTCGTGGCTCTTTTCACCTTCACAAGACATGTGTAGGTACTCTTTGCCTTTCTCGTCAACCAGTGAGCTTTCTTTCTCACATTTGTTGTCAACGCTTAGCGCAATACCGTTACCAACCATACCTGAAAAATCAAAACGCATTTTTTGGCTGATGCCTTCTTTTTGCAGAAGTACTGCAAACAAAAGATCGCCAGGCACGCAGAAGCGTTTGTTGTCTTCATCGTGAATTGGGTTGAAGTCAGCGGCTACTTTTTTAGCAAAGTGGCTAGCCTGTTCACGAGTGAATTGAAATTGATTGTCTTCAGTAGAAAAGTAAGGTGTCAGAAACATAGTATCGCTATTAGTCATCAAATCTGGGGTGGATTATAGCTAACTAACTTCGCTCTAATGGTCTATCCAGTTAACTTTGCTTATATATCAGTCAATTAGATAAATACGTTGGATGGTATGTGGGGGTTTTAAGGAGGATATGGTGATTAGCTCAATGCAACAAGGGCTAATCAATAGCCCTTGCTTATATAACACTCTAATGAGTGTTGTTCAGATTGTTTCTGTCTTAAAAGCTACACAGAGTCCCCTCAGGCATTAGGTGGTTATGCACTGATAACTTGAGTAATAGGTTAGCTTGTTCAATATCCGGAGCAAAATATCGGTCTTTATCGTAGAAGCTGACTTTTTCACGCAGAATCTGTTTCGCTTCTTCGACACGAGGGGACGATAGATTTGGTGCTCGGAAATCGAGTCCTTGTGCTGCTGCTAAGTATTCTACTGCCAATATTCCACGGGTATTTTCAGCCATGTATCTAAGCCTACGTGCTGCGAAGGTTGCCATTGATACGTGGTCTTCTTGGTTTGCTGATGTCGGAAGACTGTCTATTGACGCAGGGTGCGCTAAGGTTTTGTTCTCACTCGCCAATGCTGCAGAGGTAACCTGAGCAATCATAAAACCTGAGTTCACGCCGCCGTTATCGACCAAGAAAGGTGGTAGCTTGCTTAGTGCACTATCAATCAGCAATGCCATTCTTCGTTCAGACAGGCTACCTATCTCGGCAATGGCCAACGCAAGGTTATCGGCTGCCATTGCGACGGGTTCTGCGTGGAAGTTACCCCCTGAAATAATATCGCCATCATCAGCGAAAACCAGCGGGTTGTCCGATACCGAGTTCGCTTCAACATTTAAAATTTCAGCTGAGTTACGAATCTGCTGTAAGCAGGCACCCATCACTTGAGGCTGACAACGCAGTGAGTAAGGATCTTGAACCTTTTCACAACAAGTGTGTGATTCACCAATCTCACTCTTTTGATCGAGCATATGGCGGTAAGCAAGCGCTGCATCCATTTGGCCACGATGACCACGAACGCGGTGAATACGAGGGTCAAATGGGCGGCGACTACCGAGTGCTGCTTCAACAGACATCGCGCCACACACTGTTGCAGATGCAAACAAGTCTTCCGCTGCGAACAGACCTTCTAATGCGAATGCAGTCGATGCTTGTGTGCCATTTAACAGCGCTAAGCCTTCTTTCGGCGCTAACGTGATTGGCTCAAGGCCTGCGATCTGCATTGCTTCTAAACCTGTGATGATCTTGCCGTTGTGACGTGCTTGACCTTCACCTAGCAGAACGGTACTCATGTGGGCAAGGGGAGCAAGATCTCCAGATGCACCTACTGAGCCTTTCTGTGGTACACATGGGTAAACCTGTGCGTTTACAAGATCAATAAGGGCATTAATCACTTTGAGGCGGATACCCGAGTAACCGCGAGACAAGCTGTTAATCTTCAATACCATCATCAAACGCACGGTTTCATCAGACATAAATTTGCCAATGCCCGCTGCGTGAGAAAGTACGATACTTTTCTGTAGAACTTCGAGATCTTCAGGGGCGATTTTGGTATTTGCTAGTAAGCCAAAACCTGTGTTGATGCCGTATACAGTGCGATCTTCAGCAATCACTTGTTCGACAACGTGCATGCTCGCTTCAATATCAGGGATAGCTGCAGGATCCAGTGACAGGTTCACAGGGCTACGGCTGATTTTACGAAGTTCAGATAGGCCTAGAAGTCCTGGCTTAAGTAATAAATTCAACATGTTATCTCCAGGTATTAAAGGCGACGAAGTTCTTCGTTTAGCATAGGTAAATCAAGCTTCTGTTCTTTAGCACACTGCTTGGCAATATCGTAACCCGCATCTGCATGACGCATCACGCCGGTTGCTGGATCATTGTGAAGTACGCGAGCAATACGTTGCGAAGCATCTTCACTGCCGTCACAACAAATCACCATACCCGAGTGTTGTGAGAAGCCCATACCAACGCCGCCACCGTGGTGCAAAGAAACCCAAGTTGCGCCACCAGCTGTGTTCAGAAGGGCATTCAATAGAGGCCAATCAGACACTGCATCTGAGCCATCCATCATGCCTTCAGTTTCGCGGTTCGGGCTCGCTACTGAACCTGAATCTAGGTGGTCACGACCGATAACAACTGGTGCTTTTAGTTCGCCATTTTTAACCATTTCATTGAATGCTTGGCCTAAACGTTCACGATCTTTCAATCCAACCCAACAAATACGCGCTGGTAGGCCTTGGAACTGAATGCGTTCACGCGCCATATCTAGCCAGTTATGTAGATGCGGGTTGTCTGGAATCAGTTCTTTTACTTTTTGGTCTGTTTTGTAGATGTCTTCCGGGTCACCAGATAGGGCAGCCCAACGGAAAGGACCAATACCTTCGCAGAATAAAGGTCGAATATAAGCAGGAACGAAGCCTGGGAAATCAAATGCGTTTTCCACGCCTTCTTCTAGTGCCATTTGGCGAATGTTGTTGCCGTAATCTACGGTTGCTGCGCCGCGGTATTGTAGGTCGAGCATCGCTTGAACTTGAATCGCCATCGATTGTTTCGCGGCTTTCACCACTTTTGCTTCATCAATGGTGCGCTCTTGCGCTGCTTTCTCCATTGTCCAACCTTGCGGTAAGTAACCGTTCAGAGGATCGTGGGCAGATGTTTGGTCAGTTACTACGTCAGGCGTGATGTTACGTTCAACTAACTCTGGGAATACGTCTGCGGCGTTACCTAATAGACCAACAGAGATAGGTGTGTCTGACTCTTTAATCATTGCCATTGCTTCATCTAAACTGGTGGCTTTTTTGTCTACATAGCCAGTACGTAAGCGGTAGTCGATTCGTGATTCATCACATTCAACCGCGATCATTGAGAAGCCAGCCATAGTTGCAGCAAGAGGCTGAGCGCCGCCCATGCCGCCAAGGCCACCTGTGAGTACCCATTTGCCATTCGCTTCACCTTGGAAGTGTTTCTTCGCAATCGCGACAAAGGTTTCGTAAGTACCTTGAACGATGCCTTGTGAGCCAATGTAAATCCAGCTACCTGCGGTCATTTGGCCGTACATCATCAAGCCTTCTTTATCGAGCTCGTTGAAGTGTTCCCAGTTTGCCCAGTGTGGAACAAGGTTCGAGTTAGCGATCAGTACGCGAGGTGCGTTTTTATGAGTCGGGAACACGCCTACAGGTTTACCTGATTGAACAAGTAACGTTTGATCGTCTTCTAAACGTTCTAATACTTCAACAATCTTGTCATAACATTTCCAATCACGCGCAGCGCGACCAATACCGCCATACACAACCAGTGCATGTGGGTGTTCTGCCACATCTGGGTCTAGGTTGTTCATCAGCATACGCAGCGGTGCTTCTGTTAACCAAGATTTAGCGCGCAAAGTGGTGCCATGAGGTGCGCGAATTTCGCGAGTCGTGTCGAGACGAGGGTCACTGTTGTGGTGTTCCGTCATTTTGGAATTCCTTCTGTTTCACGTTATATCGTTGTAGTTGTAGTTATCGGTATAGCTGGATTAGTCGCCTGCCATTGCACTGGCAATATCCCAACACAAACGAGCCGCCAATCGAGCCGTTTGGCCATCGACGTCGTAGTCTGGGTTGTACTCCGCAATGTCCGCGATAATGAGTTTTTCACTGTGTTTAAAAATCTGTTCTAAAAAAGGTGCGAGCGCTTCATAGCTCACGCCTCGTGCTGCTGGAGCACTGACACCCGGCGCAGTCGCCGCAGGGAATACGTCTAAGTCAATGGTGAGATAGAGGTAATCACACTCAGCGATGAATTTTTGTAACTTGGCCTGTTGAGCGACTTGGTTCGCTTGGGTCATGTTGCGGTCGTGTTCATACCACACATCAAGTTGGTCGGCTTTGTTGAACAGCGCTTGGGTATTGCTGGCTGCACTAACACCAAGGCAAGCGTAGTGAAACGGCCACTGATGCGTTTGGCAGTAGTCACTTATTTGGTTAAACGGTGTGCCTGAGCTTGGTTTGACGTCAGCGACGTCGCTTTCAAATTCACGAAGATCAAAGTGAGCATCAAAGTTAACGATGCCGATTTTAGGTTTTTGATCTGATTGAACTTTAGTTAGGTGCTCAGCGAGACCTTGGAAAGAAGCCCAAGCCACTTCGTGACCACCGCCAAGGGTAATCACTTTGTTAGTTGATAAAGCATTGGCAATCACAGAAGCACACTGTTTTTGGCTAACTTCGAGCTGATCATCATTACACTCGATATCACCAAGATCCGAGATGTGTGAGTTACTGTGCCAAGCCATATTAGCCAACGCTTGGCGAATCAGGTTGGGTGCTTGTTTCGCGCCCACGCGTCCTTTATTTCTTGCGACACCGGCATCGCTGGCAAAGCCCACTAAGGCGATAGCGCTGTCAGTCAGATCGTCACTTAAATCACTACTTTGCACTTGCTTGATAATGTGATGAACGCGAGTACCGAGTGCGCCATCTTCAAGATCATTACGCCCAGTCCACACAAAGTTATGTACGGTTTTTACGCTCTCTTGAATACCGTTGGACTTAGATTGAGTCATGACACACCTCGCCATTAACAATGCGTTTATGAAGAAGAGGAACACCAACTTGATAGCTCAAGTCGGCAGGGTGTTCGATATTCCAGATAGCCAAATCCGCGGTATAACCGATTTCGACTTTGCCTTTGGTTTGTGAGTCGCCAATGGCAGCCGCAGCATTACATGTCACGCCACGCAGTGCTTCTTCAGGCGTCGTACCAAACAGGGTGCAGCTCATGTTCATCATCAGCGTTAAATCAGCAAAGGGGGAAGTGCCGGGGTTTAAGTCGGTCGCGATCGCCATTGGAACGTTGTGTTCACGAAGTAGTGCGACTGGCGGCTGTTGAGTCTCTTTCAAGAAATAGAAAGCACCGGGTAGCAAGGTGGCAACTGTGCCTGATTCCGCCAGTGCTTTGACTCCGGTTTCATCTAAGTACTCAACATGGTCAACAGAGAGTGCACCGTATTTCGCTGCAAGCGCACTGCCACCCATATTAGAAAGTTGTTCTGTGTGGCCTTTAATTGCGAGCCCATGTTTTTTGGCTGCGGCAAATACACGTTCGGTTTGTTCTAGGTTGAAGCCGATAGATTCGCAGAACACGTCAACTGCATCGGCGAGGCCTTGTTCAGCCGCTTTGGGGATGATCTCTTGGCAAACCAGATCGATATAGCTGTCCGGTTGCTCTTTGTATTCGGGCGGCACAGCATGTGCAGCAAGGAGAGTTGTGGTGATCTTAATTCGGCGATGATTCTCTAATGCTTTCGCAGCGCGTAACATCTTGAGCTCATCATCAAGTGTTAAACCATAGCCAGATTTTATTTCGATGCTGGTTACACCACTTCTTAGCATGCCATCGAGTCTCGGTAATGCCATTTCAACCAGATCAGCCTCTTGCGCTGCTCGTGTCGCGGTTACTGTCGCTAGAATGCCGCCGCCTTGCTTGGCGATGTCGGTGTAAGACACACCATTCAAACGTTGTTCAAATTCGTTGGCGCGATTACCTGCAAATACGAGATGAGTGTGGCAATCAATTAACCCTGGTGTTACTAGCTTGTTCTTGCAGTCATAGGTGACGTAATCCAAAGAACCATCAATGCTCGGTTGCTCTAACTCAGAAGCAAGTGCGCTCTGGTTTGAACAAGAGATGGACACGATCTTACCGTTTTCGATAACGATATCTTGAGGGGAAGAGGGCTGATAACCATCGGCTCCCGAACTCATGGAGACCACTCGTGCGTTTTTGAGGATCAAATTCATAATCACCTAGATCTTTGCTAAACATTAAATGTATATACAAATAAATAGGCTAAACGCTGAACCGAATCAAGTTGATGTTGCAAAAATGTGATCGGCGATCAGGATGATGTTCTTTAATCTAGAAGTATCTTGGAGCTTAATTTGTACTTAGAGCCAGGATGGTAGAGCAATGCAAAGCTGATGAGGCGTTCTTTGCTCCATGTTCTTCTATTCAAAAGAAGGCAAGGCTCTGATTCAGAAAGCTTTAGTGACGTTCTAATTTGAGAGTCCGGAATAATAGCTTCAACCGTGTGTTCGATCGCACTCAACGGGCAGCTTTTTGAAAGGTATTCGTTGGGTGTAGAGGTTGAAAAGTCTTGCTCTAGGTATTTTGGAGCGGCTTGAGAATTCACCCAGCGCGCTTCCAGTTGTATCGGCGTATTGTCGGCAAAGTGTATGATTTCGCTATAGAACACTTCTGCGTTAATCATCACACCTAACCGTGTAGCCGTGCTTTCATCAGCCTTGATGCTATCGTGCTTGATAACTTCGCTAGTATACGTTTGGCCTCGGTCTTTGATTTCTTGCGCGATGTTGTTGATATCAAGTAGTGGAGATTGCGCTTTTTCGTCTGGTTCACAAACAAAAGTACCTAGTCTTGGTTTCCTGATGAGCTTGCCTTCAGACACAAGATCTCGAATGGCTTTGTTGACCGTCATTCTACTCACATTGAACTGCTCTGTGAGTTCGAGTTCGGTGGTGATTTGATAACCCACCGGCCAGTGACCATTGGTGATTTTGTCGTCTATGAACTGTTTTATCTGAAGGTAGAGCGGCGCTTTCGACATAATGAAACCTTATTTGACTATACAAATAGAGTAACGGATTTTTTCATGATTTCAACATTTCCTCGGGCAATGTGACCTTATTCAACATAGATGAGGCAAATTGCTTGATTCTGTGAGGTAAGTGTCGCAAATTGTCACGCAATAACTATTCGTAAATCAAATAATTAGAAAGGGAAATAATATGTTTAAGAAATTGAAGGCCTCGTTGGGCATTGGTGCAGCAAAGGTTGATACTGTCTTAGATAATATTGACGTTTTCCAAGGTGGCGAGTTGTCTGGTAACGTTCACATCATTGGTGGCGATGTTGAGCAACAAATTGACCTGATCAACTTGGTTCTTAACACTGAAGTGAAAGTTGAAACGGAAGACAGCACCAGTTACGAAACTTTTTCACTGGGTCGTATTCAAGCCGTAGAGCCTTTCGTGATCCAACCGGGCGAAACCAAACTGGTTCCATTCCGTCTTAAACTTAATGATGAAACGCCAGTGACTGCGTTGAACGCAAAAATGAACCAGTGCCATGTTTGGGTAGAAACCAACCTAGATATTGGCTTCGCGATTGACCCTAAAGACCGTGATTTTATCTCCGTACACCCACTGCCAACAGTCGCTAAAATCATCCAAGGTGTGGAAGCATCGGGCATGGCAATGGTGAAGGCAGACGTAGAGAAGGGCTTCTTAAAAGGCAATAGCTTTGCTTCTCGCTCAGGCTGTTACCAAGAGATTGAGTTTCGCAGCGGCGGCTTTATGAATAACAAAGAGATTGAACTGTCATTCATAGTAGATGGTTCTATGGTTCACTGCTTAGCCGAAATTGACCGCTCACTGAGCTTCCGCGGTGACCAATATATTTCATTTAGCTTACCTGCTAATGCTGCTGATTCAGATATTCGCAATGCAGTTTCAAGAATCATGAGTGCGTAGTTGCCTCTCTGTTAGTAGTGTCTTTCTATTAATAGGTTCAATATGATTTCTAAAACCGAACTTAAACGTTCGGCTTTTTTGTATTGTAGATAAAGCCAACGAATTAATGATTGAGCTATGGGTAAGGCGTTAGAAGGATCTATATAGAAGAGACATTTCAGTCATATAGTTTTTGTGGTGCTACGGGACTAACATTGTCATTTCATATTATTTCGTTACAATGTTCGGCTACTCACAAATGTGGCATCTGTATTTGCTTCTATGTGGGTATATTTATTATGCATATATCCCCAATCAACGTACTAGTTGATTGAAAGACATATATTAAACATTTTCATGTGTTGCTTGGTGTGCAACACCACTGTAAAGGACAAATAATGCCAATTATTACTCTTCCTGACGGTAGTCAGCGTCAATTTGACAACCCTGTATCAACTCTAGATGTTGCCCTATCAATCGGTCCTGGTCTTGCGAAAGCAACCATTGCTGGTCGTGTAGATGGCGAGCGTGTTGATGCTTGTGATCTTATCGAAAACGATGCAAGCCTAGAAATCATCACAGCTAAAGATGAAGTTGATGGCCTTGAGATCGTTCGTCACTCTTGTGCTCACCTTTTAGGCCACGCGGTTAAGCAGCTTTTTCCAGAAGCGAAAATGGCGATCGGTCCTACTATCGATAACGGCTTCTACTACGATATCGACCTTGAGCACTCTCTAACGCAAGAAGATCTAGAAAAGATTGAAAAGCGTATGAAAGAGCTAGCGAAGACCAAGTACCAGGTTGTTAAGAAGAAAGTTAGCTGGCAGGAAGCGCGCGACGCATTCGAAGCTCGCGGCGAGACTTACAAGATTGAAATCTTGGACGAGAACGTTTCTAAAGACGATCGTCCAGGCCTGTACCATCACGAAGAATACATCGATATGTGTCGTGGTCCACACGTGCCTAACATGAGCTTCTGCCAGCACTTCACTCTACTTAACGTAGCAGGTGCATACTGGCGTGGTAACAGTGACAACAAGATGCTTCAACGTATCTACGGCACTGCATTCCACGACAAGAAGGCGCTTAAAGCTCACCTTGTGCGCCTAGAAGAAGCGGCTAAACGTGACCACCGTAAAATCGGTAAAGCGCTTGACCTATTCCACATGCAGCAAGAAGCACCAGGCATGGTGTTCTGGCACCATAACGGTTGGACTATCTTCCGTGAGCTAGAAGTATTTATTCGTCAGAAGCTGACTGAGTACGATTACCAAGAAGTTAAAGGCCCATTAATGATGGACCGTGTTCTTTGGGAACGCTCTGGTCACTGGGATAAGTACGCTGAAGCAATGTTCACAACTTCTTCTGAGAACCGTGAATACGCTATCAAGCCAATGAACTGTCCTGGTCACGTTCAAATCTTCAACCAAGGCTTGAAATCTTACCGTGATCTACCGCTACGTATGGCTGAGTTCGGCTCATGTCACCGTAACGAGCCGTCTGGCGCACTTCACGGTATCATGCGTGTTCGTGGCTTCACTCAAGATGATGCTCACGTATTCTGTACTGAAGACCAAGTTCAACAAGAAGTTAAAGCTTGTATTGAAATGGTTTACGATACTTACACAACTTTCGGCTTCGAAAACATTGTTGTTAAGCTATCTACTCGTCCAGAACAGCGTGTAGGTTCAGACGAAATGTGGGACCGTGCAGAGGCTGACCTTAAGCAAGCGCTAGAGGCAATGGACATTGCATACGAGATTCAAGAAGGCGAGGGTGCGTTCTACGGACCTAAGATTGAATTTACTTTGCATGATTGTTTGGACCGCGCTTGGCAATGTGGTACAGTGCAGCTCGATTTTGCATTACCAGAACGTTTAGGTGCTACTTACGTAGGTGAAGATAACGAGCGTCACACGCCAGTTATGATCCACCGCGCGATTTTAGGTTCACTAGAACGCTTCATCGGTATTCTTATTGAAGAATACGCTGGCTTCTTCCCAACGTGGTTGGCGCCAGAACAAGCAGTTGTAATGGGCATTACAGACAAACAGTCTGAATATGTACAAGAAATTACGAAAAAACTGCAAAAAAGTGGATTTAGAGTCAAAGCAGACTTGAGAAATGAGAAGATTGGCTTTAAAATCCGCGAACATACTTTGAAACGTGTACCGTTCATGCTTGTGTGTGGTGACCAAGAAATGGAAGCCGGCGAAATTGCAGTACGTACACGTAAAGGTAAGGACCTTGGCAAATTTAAAGTGGATGACTTTATTTCATACATCCAAGCCGAGGTTTCAAGCCGTAAGCTCAATCTGGAGGAATAGCTATTAAAGGCGGAAGACGTGGCCAACAACCGGCCAAACAAAACCAGCACCGTTTAAACGGTGACATTCGTGGCGTTCGTGAAGTGCGTCTAACTGGCGCAGACGGCGAAGCTGTTGGTGTAGTATCAATCGCTGAAGCGATGGAAGCTGCAAATGAAGCTGGTATGGATCTTGTAGAGATCAGCCCTAACGCCGAGCCGCCAGTTTGTCGTGTGATGGACTACGGTAAGTTCCTCTTCGAGAAGAGCAAAGCTGCGAAAGAGCAGAAGAAGAAGCAAAAGCAGGTTCAGATCAAGGAAATTAAATTCCGACCTGGAACTGATATTGGAGACTATCAGGTAAAACTACGCAACCTGACTGGTTTCCTAGAAGACGGCAACAAAGTGAAGGTAACAATTCGCTTCCGTGGCCGCGAAATGGCTCACCAAGAAATCGGTGTTGACGTTCTTAATCGTTTGAAAGCGGATACTGAAGAATTTGCAGTAGTCGAATCTTTCCCAACGAGAATTGAAGGTCGCCAGATGATCATGGTGTTGGCCCCTAAAAAGAAGTAATTAACGGCTTTGCAAGTAATTGAACCCTGCAGCCTCAGGTTGCGGGGTTTTATTCGCCCTAATTACTATGTTATTAACAACTCAACAATGCGGAGTTATTCATCATGCCTAAGATGAAAACCAACAAAGGTGCTGCTAAGCGTTTCCAGAAAACTGCTGGTGGTATTAAGTTTAAGCACGCTGGTAAACGTCACATCCTGACTAAGCGTACTACTAAGAACAAGCGTCAGCTACGTCCGAACTCGATCCTTCCTAAATGTGAAGTTGCTCAAGTTCTACGTATGATGCCATACGCTTAATTCTTTTTAGTTTATAAATTCGTTTAGTTTAGGAGAAGCATAATGCCTCGCGTAAAACGTGGTGTACAAGCTCGTGCACGTCATAAGAAAGTTCTAAAACAAGCTAAAGGTTACTACGGAGCACGTTCACGTGTTTACCGCGTAGCTTTCCAAGCAGTTACCAAAGCTGGTCAATACGCTTACCGTGACCGTCGCAACAAGAAACGTCAATTCCGTCAACTTTGGATTGCACGTATCAACGCGGCATCTCGTCAAAATGGTCTATCTTACAGCCGTTTCATCAATGGCCTTAAGAAAGCATCTATCGAGATCGACCGTAAGATTCTTGCTGACATCGCAGTATTCGACAAAGCAGCATTTGCTGTTCTAGTTGAAAAAGCGAAAGCATCTCTATAATTTAGAGTTAGCTTAAAGGTTTAAGAAAAGGAGAACTTCGGTTCTCCTTTTTTATTACCTGTAATTTGTCTCTTTTAGAGATTCCCAACTTCTTCCTCCGTCAGTCTTGGGAATGACGAGATGAACTTCCGCATCTAATTTTTATTCGCTTGATCTGGCATTCTGGTATATAAACATCTACCTAACCTTTAAATGTTAAGCGACCGATATAAATGACCGCACCAACTACTATGACGTTCTTTGGACGTTTTGAAGCTGACATCCTTTCTGGCAAAAAGACCATTACCATTCGCGATGAATCTGAGCGCGATTACCAACCCGGTAGCGTTGTTGAAGTCTCAACGTTAGAAGAAGGGCGCGTGTTCTGTAATCTTAAGATCATCAGCGTAGAACCAATCCTGTTCGATGAACTGGGTGAGTTCCATGCACAACAAGAGAACATGACGCTGCAAGTTCTGAAAGATGTGATTCAAGATATCTACCCAGGTATTTCTCAGCTTTACGTTGTCTCTTACGAGCTGGTTTAATTGCTAACAACGCACGTTTAGTGCAGTTTTTGGAATAGATAGGAGGGATTATGACTGAGTTATCGAGCGACACTAAGCAGCAAACCTTGCTTCAACTTTATTGTCGTGAGCAACCTGACCAGCCGTTAATTCCTCGTACCGATCTCGACATCGGTCTTTACGACAGCGAAGCGTTTTCAGTTTGGCGTGCAACCAAGCGCGACTTTGTTATCAGTGATATTGAAAACCGTGTTTGGGTAAAAAGCTGCTCGGGTGGCTACATTACTGAAGTGCATTTTAAAGCGGATGGCACTCTAACGGAGTACCGTTTGTTTGACCGCTTTAAAACGGTAGGGCAATGGCAGTTAAAAGACGGCTTATTGCACGTTGAGATTACTAAGGGCGATAACCGATATCAATTTGCGGTTGTTGCTAGGGCAGATCTGAATATCCACTCAGCGGTGGAATATAAGAACGGCGATCTGCATTCATATCTGAAGCTAGTGCAAGCTGAGTGTTAACTCCTTTCGTCGAGCTTACTAAAGTGAGCAGTATTCCCAAAAGCAAAAAGCCAACAGTGATGTTGGCTTTGTTGTTTCTGGCGAAGCTAACTAAGCGCTAGCATTCTTTAAATTCTGTTTATCTACTGCGTTTACGCTTCAAAGTTTGTTAGGCGAGAGTGCAGTTCACTTCCAACATCTTGTTTCGCACAAACCGTTAGCAAGTCATCAATAAAGTACTTTAATGCGCGAGCTTCGATACGGCGAATGCCTTGTTGCTGTTCTTCAGTTAGGTAGTCATAGATAGTTGCAGCGCCAAAGTCACCAAAGATCATCTGACCTTGCTCGTTAACCAAAGTGTTGTGTGCGTATAGATCACCATGACAGACTTTATTGGCATGAAGGTGTTCAAACACATCAATCATCTGCTCTGTAATACTATTGATCTGAGCAACGGAAAGCTCAAAGCCTTCGTTGAACGTATCACGAGTACAGCTTTCAAGAGTAGGTGGCAAACCTAGGTTGTAATAGTTGCTTGGGATAAGCTCCATCACCAATGCAAGGTAATCTTGTTCTTCTACTTGGGCGATAGATTTTACCAAATTGTTATGGTGGCCAGCTTGCAGGCACGCTTCCAATTCATCATGTGGGTAGCCATCACTGGTGACTTCGCCTTTAAATACTTTAACCGCCACTTCCTGTGGGAAATCAAAGTCGCTATTTAGCCAACTTGCATGAGAGATCACGCCAGACGCACCTTGACCAAGCACTTGATTCAATGAGTAGCATTGCGAGCTTACTACAGGCACGCTATCTAAGCTGCTCGGGTGTTTGCAAAATGGATTACCCGCAAAGGCTAACCAAGCCAGTTTTGGTAGTTTAATAAGGAACTCAGGGAATTCAGTCAGTTGGTTTGCAGATAAGCGAACCAGTTCGAGGTTGGATAGGTTTTCCATACTCTCAGGTAAAGCGCGAAGCTGGTTGCCTGCAAGTGCCAGCTTTTGCAGTCGTGGTCTTTCACCTAGTGAGTTAGGCAGAACCTCAATCTCATTGTCGGTGAGGATTAACCAACGTAGTTGAGTTGGCAGAGACTGCTCGCTAACGGTTTTGATTTGGTTGGTCTTGAAACCGATCATTTCAAGCTTAGGAAGCGATCCAAGAACATCAGGAAGGTGCGTGAACAGGTTATTCGACGCGAAGATAATACGCAGGTGAGTAAGCTGAGATAACTCTACAGGTAAGTCTGATAGCTGATTCCCCGAAAGATCGAGAATCTCTAGTGAATCGGCGAGATCCAAGATCTCTAATGGAAACTCAGTGAGACCTTCTGATAGTTTTAAGCGCTTAATACCTTTAAGTTGCCCTGATTTTAATTGTTCTAGAGTATGCAAACCTTAGCCTTATGAATAGATGTTCGAGGCGCGTAGTTTACTTGTCTCAATCGAGAAAGGCGAGTATCCGCAACAATACCCGCCTATCTAAGCTCTGTGGTCGTTGGTATCAAGGTTAAAGCTGAATACGATTTTGGCTAACGCCGACCTCCTCAACAAAATCGACGTCATGACTGACTAAGATAAAAGCGCCTCGGTATTCACGCAAAGCTGACGCTAATATCTGCTTAGAGTCGATATCTAAATGATTGTCTGGCTCATCAAGCAGCAGTAGTGGAGAGTCTTGCTTATGGCTGACAATCAACATCGCCAGTTTCATTTTCTCTCCACCACTTAGGTGAGCGACTTTGCGGTACACAGAATCACGCCTAAAGCCGATGCCAGCTAACAATGTCCGAGCATCACTCTCTGTGAGCCCATCACTATGTGTCATGAGGCTATCGAACATGGTGTTATGGGTATCCAATAAACCAAAGTGTTGATCAAGGTACACCGTAGATCCTAAGCGTTTGATGGTGCCAGTGTAGTTCTTGTGCTCGTTGTGAATCGCTTTCAACAGTGTCGATTTACCACAGCCGTTTGCACCGCTTAGATAACAGCGTTCGCCTTGTGACAGAGAAAAGTGGATAGCAGTACCAGACCCATACTCAAGTCGGCAATCTTCAACCGTTAACAGCGCGTTCTTTTTCTTGCTATTACTCTGTTGTAGATACAAGGCCTGCGGTTTCAGCTGCTCTTTTTGTTCTTTAAGAGATTGAAGCTTATTTTGATTTTGCTCCTTTAAGTTACTGTGGCTAGTAGCTGACGCTGCTTGTGTTCGTCCGGCTTTGTCTTTCATCGCATCCATTAAGATCTTGGGCTGACTGCCTGATTTACGCAGTCGATTTCCTTGCGCCTCTCGCTGTTGTGCTTTTTCCTTATTAGCCTGAGCTTGGCGCTCCAGACGTTTCTTTTCAGATTGATGATGCGCAATCTGCTTGTCCAATGCTTCACTTTGGCTCGACATTTGTTTGAAGTAATCATCGTAGTTTCCTTTGTAGAAACGTAACCCCAAACTGTTGAGGTGGTAGATTCCTTCCATGTGTCTTAATAAGCTTCGATCGTGACTTATGATTAGTATTTTGCCTTCAAACAACTGGCACTGCTCTAGTAACCAATGACGTCCGTCGTTATCCAAATGGTTAGAAGGTTCATCGAGAATTAACATGTCGTGATTCGATGTAAACAAGCGATGAAGTTGCAAGAGGGCAAGTTGGCCCCCGCTTAATGTGTTGCACGGTGTGGTTAACTCACTGGTTATTTTCAATGTAGCTAAAAGCTGTTGAATGCTTCCTTGTAAATCCCAATCGTCACCAACGATATTGAAGTGCTCAAGTTCGCAGCTACCTCGTTCGATGGCTTGCAAGGCATTGAGCTTTTCAGTGATACCTAAGAAGTCAGCAATGCTGATTGCGCTATCCAAAAGCTCTGAAGGTAATTGCGAGTAAAAGCCGATCGAACCTTGTCTGGAAACACTGCCTGATGTCGGTTGTTTTTGCCCGGTGAGTAACGAAAGTAGCAGCGACTTTCCAGCCCCATTTCTTCCAACTAGTCCTGTAAGGCGCATGTTCAAATTAAAGGTGATGTCTTTGAATAACCACTCACCAGTATCAAGCTGAAATGAGAGATTATTGGCTAATATAGTAGGCATAAGAATACCTCCCTTTACGTGTAAACGAGTAAAAGGGGTGAGGCGCTTTTCTATCTAGACTCTAATGTAGGAATCTAACAATAGATCGCCAAAGACGTTACTTAGGTAGATGACCAATCAAAAATAGAAAACCTGTGATGAGATGATTTCTGTCTTTGAGGTACAGTTCTGTAAGATTCATGTTGTCAAAAGACGGTTCTTTAAGAACTTGATTTGTCGCGAAAATAGATGACGAAGTAACGCCCACTAACCCCGAGTGTCCAAATGATTTTTATAAAAATAAATCGGATGTCAGGATGTTAGTACTTCATTATGGCGTTATTCTCTTTTGAAATGATGGTGGGATGTTACTGAAAGAGGGTGCTTAAAGTCAATATGGTGGCCTGATTAAAATGTATCCAAATAATTAAAGCGCCTATATAACCATGAGATAACCTGAGGCGCTTTAGAGTGTTCTTTGAAAGAATAGCTTCGAAGAGTGTGGAGATTACAGGTTTTGTCCGCCGACAGCTCGCCAACACATATCAAAGCTATCATTGATGTACTTGGCTGATTGCTCTTGCGATAACTCATCCTGTTCGATTAGCCAATTTGCACAAATCAAAAAATGGCTGTGAATGAAGTGTCTAACAAGATTAATGTCTAACACCATTAACTCACCAGCCTCTTGTCCTTTCAGTACGATGTCATCGAGTGATGCGAACATCTGCGACACGATGACTTCACGAGTTTGAGTCGTTGGGTCAAAATGAACATTGGTGAAGAACTTCATGGCGACTGGGTTTTCTAATGCCCACTCAATCCCTGTCATCCACATGAATTTAAAGGCTTGATAGCGGTTTTGTTCAGCGACTTCTGCGTGCTGGTCAAGAGTAGAAAATAGCTCTACTTTCAGTTCACGAAACAGTTCATCAATCAGTAGA
Source organism: Vibrio satsumensis (assembly GCF_050337435.1). Lineage (NCBI taxonomy): Bacteria > Pseudomonadati > Pseudomonadota > Gammaproteobacteria > Vibrionales > Vibrionaceae > Vibrio > Vibrio satsumensis. The sequence goes on from NZ_JAKJSX010000009.1 coordinate 210,755, forward strand.
GATTTGTTTTCAAAGTGATGAAATAGCGTCGCTTTTGCTACACCTGCGGTCTTCGCTATCTGCCCAGTAGATGTGCCCTCTAACCCTTGTTGAGAGAAGAGTAGGAGCGCAGCATCTAGGATTTTTTGCCTTTTTGTAATCATCGATTCAGTACTTTGAACATCATTTTTTTGATTGGGTTGTTGTATGGAGGGTGCATCAACTTAGTGAAGTTGATCTTGCCTCGAGTCAACACGGTTTTCGCATGGCTAAACGTTTTGAAGCCTTCAATGCCGTGGTAGTGTCCCATGCCTGAAGGGCCAATACCACCAAACGGTGCGTCTTCTGCTGCTACATGTACTAGAGAGTCGTTAATACAAACACCGCCTGAGTGTGTGTCTGATAAGAATCGGTCTTGAGTCTGTTTATCGTGACTCATTAGGTACAGCGCAAGTGGACGTTCTCTAGTGGTGATGTAGCTTATCGCTTCTTCAATCGAATCATAAGGCACGACAGGAAGCACAGGGCCAAACAACTCTTCTTGCATTGCCACCATGTCATCATTCACTTCGGTGAGAAGGTGCGGTGTCATTCTATGGTTCACGTCGTCTTGTGCCTGCTCGGTGACGGTGTGTATCACAGCACCTTTTGACTTCGCATCGTCAACCACACTTTTTAATCGATTGTACTGGCGCATGTTAACCACTGAGGTTAAGTCTTTGCTCTCAATTCCCGCTTTATAGAGCTTCTTGAAGTAGCGCTTGTAAGCGGTGATAAATGCCTCGACTTTCTCTCGTGGCAGCAAGATGTAATCCGGTGCGACACAGATTTGACCTGCGTTCAAGCTCTTGGCAAACAAGATACGTTCAACGGCGTCAGCGACATCGAAATCAGGAGCGATGATGGTTGGAGATTTTCCACCTAGCTCAAGTGTCACTGGCGTTAAGTTCGCGGCTGCAGCTCTCATAACGTGCTTTCCTACAGCGGTCGACCCAGTGAATAGAATATGGTCGAACGGCAGCTGGCTAAATGCTGCGGAAACATCCGCTTCGCCTTCGATAATCGCAACCTGATTTTCACTGAACCCTTCTGCCAACATCGCTTTTAACACACGGTTGGTTGCAGGGGTGAACTCAGACATCTTAAGCATTGCCGTGTTACCTGCCGCCAACGCTGTGATCAGAGGACCTAAAGAGAGCATCACCGGGAAGTTCCAAGGAACAATAATACCGACCACGCCCACAGGCTGATAATGAACAGTAATCTTAGCTGGTGTTAGCATCAAACCAGCTTTACGTCGTGAAGGCTTCAACCATTTCTTAAGGTTTTTATCACTGTAATTGATTTGGTGTAGGGAAGGGGTGATGTCAGCGATTAAGCTGTCGTGCTTTGCTCGATGGCCATAATCTTCTGATACTGCCTCAATCAACTTTTCTTGATAACGCATTAGTAATGACTTGAGCGTTGCGAGATCGGCTCTTCTCTGTCCTAGTGTCGGATTTACATTATTACGGTAGTGATCTTTTTGTCGGTTGAACAGTTGATCCATGTCGTTGGTGTTCGACGTGTTTGGTTCAAGGTCTAGATTATGACTCATAGTATCCCCTAAATTTGAATGCTGACCGATTGGTTGGTCGGTTGAAATTACAAGAATATCTAGCCGAATACAAGATATGCGCAAGAAAAGTTCAATAATTGAGCGGTTAAAACATTGAAGTGAGCGATTTTTAGTTGGAAGAAGGAAGTATTAATCGGCATTGAATTAGGGGACACCCGCTATGGTGGTGATAGTGAAAGTTCAGATTGGGAAGTGCTTATATTTGTCACAACTCTGACTTAACCTCACTCAATTTACTAAGAATCTTATGGTTCCTGCACTTTTTGTCTCCCTAATTTTATGTGAGAAATTGCTTTATATTTAATGCGCTTCAGCCTGTTTTTTACCCTAAAACCTTGTAATTCCTTACCTGCCACTTTAAGTCGATCTGTCGATAAAAAAACGTAATCGTAACCACAAATATCAATGGTTGGACTCACTCTTAATAATATCGGTTAATGCAGCCAACAAATCGTTTTTGAACGCTTTTTGTTGGGTTATACCTCGCTATTCCAAAGAGGTATCTTCTGTCGATGGCCCTATAGTGTGAGGTCTCTAGAATTGGAAAATTCGGTTAATTTGGAACGCATCCGTGCTGAGTATAATGTAAAGCACTGGAGCCAAGGTTTTTATGGCATTGATGATAACGGTGAAGTGTATGTATCACCGAGCGAAACGGATCATCAAGTCCCACTAAGTAAGATCGTAAAACAGTTAGAGCAAAGAAATATTGGTTTGCCTGCTCTTGTGCGTTTTCCTCAAATCGTGCATCAGCGTGTGCACAATATCTGTAACGCATTTAACCAAGCGATCGAAGAGTATCAGTACGACAACCGTTACCTACTTGTTTATCCGATTAAAGTTAACCAGCAAAAAGAAGTGGTTGATGAGATCTTAGCGAGCCAAGCTCAATTAGAGCAGAAGCAGCTAGGCCTAGAGGCGGGCAGCAAGCCTGAGCTATTAGCGGTATTGGCGTTGGCTCAAAAAGCGAGCTCTGTGATCGTATGTAACGGTTACAAAGACAGAGAATACATCCGTCTTGCGCTGATTGGCGAGAAGTTAGGGCACAAGGTATTTATCGTTCTAGAGAAATTGTCTGAGCTTGATCTTGTTCTTTCTGAAGCGAAAGCGCTTGGTGTGAAACCTCGTTTGGGTTTACGTATCCGTCTTGCTTCTCAAGGCGCGGGTAAATGGCAAGCAAGTGGTGGTGAGAAGTCGAAGTTTGGCTTGTCTGCATCACAAGTGCTTACCGTTATCGAACGCTTGAAAGCAGAAGACCAGCTGGATGTTCTTGAACTCGTGCACTTCCACCTAGGTTCGCAAATGGCGAACATTCGTGATGTGAGAAATGGTGTAAGTGAAGCGGCTCGTTTCTACTGTGAACTGCGTGATATTGGCGCTCAACTGAAGTTCTTAGATGTTGGTGGTGGTTTGGCGGTCGATTACGACGGCACGCGCAGCCAATCTTCAAACTCAATGAACTACGGCTTGCTTGAGTACGCTCGTAATATCGTGATGACAGTCGGGGATATTTGTAAGCTCTATAATCAGCCACAACCTGTGATCATTTCTGAGTCTGGTCGCTCACTGACTGCGCACCATGCTGTGTTGATCACGAACGTGATTGGTACTGAAAGCTACTCACCGGAAGATATGGCAGCGCCAGAAGCAGACGCACCACTGTTGCTTAACAACATGTGGAAGAACTTCTTAGAGCTCGATGCTGGTAACGATGACCGTGCGTTGATTGAGATCTACAACGACACGCAGAGTGATATTGCCGAAGCACACAACCAATTTGCGACCGGTATGCTGAACCTTCAGCACCGTGCTTGGGCTGAGCAGATGTCTTTGCGTATCAACTACGAGCTAAGCACTCGTATGAGCACAAAGAACCGTTACCACCGTCCAATTTTGGATGAGTTGAGCGAACGTTTAGCAGACAAGTTCTTCGTGAACTTCTCACTATTCCAGTCATTGCCAGACGCTTGGGGTATTGATCAGGTGTTCCCTGTATTGCCACTGAGCGGTTTAGACAATGCGGATGAGCGTCGTGCTGTGGTGTTGGACATCACTTGTGACTCTGACGGTACGATTGACCAGTATGTTGATGGTCAAGGCATTGAAACAACCTTGCCAGTACCAGCGTGGAACCCAGATGAACCATACCTGATGGGCTTCTTCCTAGTAGGGGCGTACCAAGAGATCTTGGGCGATATGCATAACCTATTTGGTGATACGCACAGTGTTGTGGTGAATGTTGATGAGAGCGGAGAAGCGAACATTGACTACATCAACGAAGGCGACACAGTAGAAGACATGATGCGTTACGTTCACATTGATATGGACCTAATTCGTCAGAACTACAAAGAATTGGTAACGGCTAAAGTACCAGCTCAAGAGCAGCAAAGCGTACTTGAAGAGTTAGAGCAAGGCTTGATGGGTTATACCTATCTTGAGGATTTTTAATGAACGATCTATTTACGAAACCAGATTACTCGCTGTATTCCAATGCGATGACGTTTATGCGCCGTCCATTGGTGCAGAACCCAATCGACAATAATGCTGATGTGATTGTGCTAGGTGCGCCGTTAGATATGGCGACGTCTGGTCGACCGGGTGCTCGTATGGGCCCTGATGCGATTCGTCGTGCGTCAGTTAACTTGGCGTGGGAAGGCAAAAAATTCCCTTGGGACTTCAATGTATTTGAACACACCTCGGTGATTGATGCTGGCGACCTTGTATTTGATTGTGGTGATGCAGAAGACCTAACTCAACGTTTGGAAGCAGCAGCTGATGCGATTCTAAACAGTGGTAAAACTTTGTTAGGTTTAGGTGGCGATCACTTCATTACACTGCCTTTGCTTAGAGCGTACGGCAAGAAGTACGGTAAGATGGCTCTGATTCACTTCGACGCGCACACTGACACTTACAGTCAGGGCAGTCGTTACGATCACGGCACTATGTTCTATCATGCACCAAACGAAGGTTTAATTTCGCCTGAACATTCAGTGCAAATTGGTATTCGTACAGAATACAAGCAGGAAGGTCACGGCTTTAACGTAATTAACGCGATGCAAGCGAACGACATGAGCGCGGACGAGATCATTGCTCAAGTGAAAGGCATTGTTGGTGATAAGCCAGTTTACCTAACGTTTGATATCGATTGTCTGGATCCTGCTTTTGCTCCGGGTACAGGTACACCGGTATGCGGCGGTTTGAATTCAGATAAAGTTCTGAAAATCATCCGCGGTTTACAGGGTATCAATATGGTTGGTATGGACGTTGTAGAAGTGTCTCCAGCGTACGACCAAAGTGAGATTACGGCATTAGCTGGTGCGACGATTGCCCTCGAGCTACTTTACGTTTGGACTGCAAATCGCCTAGCTAAATCATAGTGTTTGATTGTTAGCAGCGTAACGCTACATACTGATTTTAAAGCCCACTAAGGTTCAACTTAGTGGGCTTTTTTTGTTCTTGGTATCTTGAAATATCCATTGGCAAATTCTACTGATTGTTCCTGCATACCCGTTCAATATTCCAGTGGTTGCATTCTTAGTTGACCCCATATACGGTGTTTGAACAGTTTCTCATCAGCTTTGTGCTGAATCTTGTCTCAAATATGGGATTTGGTTCTCCTTTGGGGTTTAGGTATAGATTAGCTCTATTAATTGCTCATAAATTCTAATGATTTATCAACTTTAATCCTGTATATATTTATAAAATTAAGAGGTGTAATATCATTGTGAGTTTATATGCATATAAATCAACACCCTACGAGCTTTTAACTTGTGTTTCTAGCAATCCATAGAGAATGAGCGATTTGTGAAAAAGCGTTGCTTAGTACAGACATGGTATTTTTTATGGGGAAGACTAGGCTTAAGAGTAAGTAAACTATAAAAAAACAAGTGAAAACTATTCTCTTTTTATGCCAATGAGACACAACCATTGACTAGCGATGAAAAGAGTTAGGTATACGCTTAATGAAAACCTGTAATTGCCATTACAAATAATTTTCACAGCTCTAATAGATAGTGTTTTGTGACATCGGGGGATATATGGATATCGAAGTTTCGCGCCAGGTTGCGGTAGTTGAAGCAACTAGTGGAGATGTCGTCGTAGTTAAGCCTGACGGCAGCGCAAGAAAGATTTCAGTTGGCGATATCATCCGTGAAAATGAGATCGTGATTACGGCCAACAAGTCAGAGCTTGTATTAGGCGTTCAGAATGATTCGATTCCGGTTGGAGAGAATTGTGTTGGCTGTGTTGATGAGACTGCCGCATGGGTAGACGCTCCAGTCGCCGGTGAGGTTAATTTTGACTTACAGCAAACAGACGCAGAAACCTTCACCGAAGACGACTTTGCTGCAATTCAAGAAGCCATTTTAGGTGGTGCGGATCCGACTCAAATCTTAGAGGCAACGGCTGCTGGTGGCGGATTAGGTTCTGCAAATGCTGGCTTTGTGACGATTGATTATAACTACACCGAAACTCAGCCATCGACATTCTTTGAGACCGCTGGTCTAGCAGGACAAACTGTTGATGAAGACAGAGAAGAGTTCAGAACGATAACCCGTTCAGCTGGTGGTCAATCTATTAGTGAAGAGCTCCATGAAGGCTCGATATCAGGCAATACCTATCCTCAATCCTTAACGATTATCGAAACGATTGTTGCTGGTAGTTTGGCTCTCTCTCCTGATTCCTTCGCTCCAGAAGCACTATCCCTTGCTTCACTACTCAATGAACTAAACAGTGATATTACCTCAAGTGGTCAGCCCGTTACGTTCACTTATGATGCGGCGACCAATTCTATCGTCGGTGTTCTAGGTTCGGACGAAGTACTACGCATTGATATTGAAGCTATCAGTGTTGGAAATAACATTGAACTATCGCTGACCACAACAGTTTCTCAACCTATTGACCATGTGCCTTCTATTGGTGGTGGCCAGGTTTCTTATACTGGCGATCAAATTAATATTGCCTTTGATGTTCAAGGTGAAGATTCCGCAGGAAACCCGATAGCAGCACCAATCAGCGCACAAGTTACGGTGTTTGACTGGGAGGACCCGTCAGCAGAAAGCGTGACTATCACTAACGTTGAAACTAGTAGTGCAGCTATCGAAGGGACCTTTTCGATTATTGGAAGTGATCATCTTCAATCGGCAGTCTTTGATGCTAGTGCTCTGGACCAGTTTGATGGGTTGCTTAGTGATAATCAAAACACGCTTGCCAGACTTTCTGATGATGGAACAACGATTACTCTGTCCATCCAAGGCCGAGGTGAGGTTGTTCTCACTATCTCGCTTGATACCGATGGCACGTACAATTTCCAACAGTTTAAGCCAATCGAAGAAGTGAGCTCCGACACTCTTTTGTTTGCATTACCAATCACGGTTACCGATTTTGACCAAGATGTTGTAACCAATACCATCAATATTGCCATCACTGATGGTGATAGCCCTGTTATCACTAATGTTGACAGTATTGATGTTGATGAAGCGGGCATTGTTGGCGGCTCACAAGAGGGCACGGCGCCAGTTTCAGGCAGCGGCAGTATCACCGCGGACATTTTTGAAAGTGATATCATTGACCATTATGAACTTGAACCAGCAGAGTTTAATACTGGTGGCAGCTTGGTTTCAAATGGCGAGGCTGTGCTACTTGAGTTGATTGATGAAACCAACGGTGTAAGAACTTACGAAGGTTATGTTGAGGTCAATGGTTCGAGAATTACAGTCTTTGACGTTAAAGTCGATAGCCCTTCATTAGGCAGCTACGAATTTAATCTGTATGAAGAGCTTTCTCACCAAGGCGCTGAAGACGCGTTGTTGACCTTTGCATTGCCAATTTATGCCGTTGATGCAGATGGCGACCGCTCTGCACTATCTGGAGGTTCGAACACACCAGAAGCTGCTGAGATTCTCGTTAATGTCACAGATGATGTTGTTGAGTTAGTCGATAAGGTTGAATCTGTCACTGAGCCGACTTTAGCGGGCGATACCGTGGTTTCGTATAACCTATTCAACTTTGAAGGTGCAGATGGCTCTACAATTCAATCGTTTAATTATGATGGTGTTGATTACTCGCTAGATCAAAGCCTGCTCCTCGATGCTACTCAAACTTTCAGTTTTACTGAGGGTGTCGTCACTATCTCATTAAACGGTGATTTCAGTTTTGAAGTCGCTCGTGATATCGACCACTCAAGTAGTGAAACTATAGTAAAACAGTTTTCATTCTTAGCAGAAGACGGCGATGGGGACACTGATACTTCAACGCTTGAGTTAAGCATTACCGATGGTCAAAACCCGGCGATTAATCTGATTCCGCCTGTTACTTTATCTGAAACGAATCTAGCTGATGGTTCTACACCAAGTGGAAGCACAGTAAACACAACCAATACGATTACCTTTACCGCTGGTAGTGATGATGTGGCGAATTTCCGCATTGAGCCAACCGAGTTCAATGTAGGTGGTACACTCAAATCGAATGGTTTTGTGGTAGAGATAAAAGAAGATTCAGCGAATCCGGGTACATACATCGGCTTCATTACCGATGGTTCAAATACTGAAATACCAGTGTTTACGATTAGCTTCTCGGCCACCACTCTTGGTGAATACACCTTTACTTTGTTGGAAGCGTTGGACCATGTGGATGGCCTAGATAAAAACGATCTAAGCTTTGATCTTCCAGTTTATGCGGTAGACAGCGATGGCGATGACTCATTGGTCTCGCAACTTAATGTGACTATCGGTGATGATGTTCAAATCATGCAAGATGGCACATTAGATATTGTTGAGCCTAATCTGGCTGACGGTAAGGTTACAACGAATACTATCGATGTAATGCCGGATCAAAGTGCAGATGGCGCGACGATTACTCAGTTCACCTATGACGGTCAACTTCGAACGCTTGACCAGAATGATACTGGCGAGCAACAGTTTAGTTTCACTGAAGGCGAGTTGTTCATCACGCTGCAAGGTGAGGTGCGATTTGAACCAAACCGCGATCTCGACCATACCACGAGCGAAGACATCGTGAAGTCGATTGTGGTGACCTCAAGTGACTTCGATAAAGATTCGGTTACTTCAACGGTTACACTGACCATCACTGATGGCGATATCCCAACCATTGATGTTATTCCAACGGTTAGCTTATCTGAAACTCATCTGAGTGATGGTTCGAACCCGAATGGTAGTGCGGTTAGCCAGACAGAAACCATCACTTTTACCAACCAAAGTGATGATGTTGAAAAATTCCGCTTGGAGCCGAGTGAGTTTAATACTGGCAGTACTCTAAAATCTGATGGTTTAGTTATTGAGATTCGAGAAGAGCCAGTGGGATCGGGTAACTACATTGGCTTCACCAATGACAATTCAAATATCGAGACCACAGTTTTCACACTAGCATTTAGTAGCACGACATTAGGCGAATACACCTTTACGCTGATAGAAGCGATTGACCACACACCAATTCAAGGTAACAACGACCTAACGTTTAACTTGCCAGTGTACGCAGTCGATAGCGATGGAGATGATTCTCTAATGTCGCCTCTTGCAGTGACGATCACCGATGATATCCAGGTCATGGTAGATAGCGCGTTTACGATTGAAGAGCCGGCTGTGGCTGATTTAGCCACGGGCACACCGACAACCACGACCGTGAATGTTCTAGATGAAGAAGGGGCTGACGGCACGACCATCACCCAAATCAATTATGACAACGGCACAGTGTTTACGCTTGACCAGAGCAATACGGGAGAGCAGAAATTTGTGGTTGCTGAAGGTTCGCTCTATGTCACGCTGCAAGGTGATGTGCGCTTTGAAACAAACCGTAATCTCGACCATACAAGTGGAGACATCGTTAAGTCGATAGTTGTGACTTCAAGCGACTCAGATAATGATGTTGTTACTTCTACGGTCACGTTGACTATTGCTGATGGTGACATCCCAACGATTGATAATGTTCCGAGTGTTACTTTATCCGAAACTAATTTGAGTGATGGTTCTACGCCAAGCGGTGCTGCAGTAAGTCAAACAGAGACGATTACCTTCACTAATCAAAGTGATGATGTGGCGAGTTTCCGTATTGAACCGACAGAGTTCAATGTTGGTGGGGCGCTCAAATCAAATGGGCTGGTGGTTGAGCTAAAAGCAGACCCAAGCACACCAGGTAGCTATATCGGTTTTGTGACTGATGGTTCGAACGTCGAAACCAACGTGTTCACGATCAGTTTCTCTAGTGCTAACCTAGGCCAATACACTTTCACTTTATTGGAAGCGTTAGACCATGTGGATGGTTTAGCGAACAACGATCTGAGCTTTGACCTTCCTGTTTATGCGGTAGACAGCGACGGCGATGATTCATTGGTGTCACAGTTGAATGTGACCATCGGTGATGATGTTCAAATCATGCAAGATGGGGCTCTAAATATTGTCGAGCCGACGGTTGCTGATTTAGCGGCGGGAACACCGACAACAACGACCGTTAATGTGTTTGATGAAGAAGGGGCAGACGGTGCGACCATCACGCAATTCACTTATGATGGCGGGGCTGTATTAACGCTTGACCAGAACAATACTGGTGAGCAGAAGTTCGTTGTTGCTGAAGGTTCACTGTATATCACTATCCAAGGTGACGTTCGCTTCGAGCCGAATCGTAATCTCGACCATACTAGTGGAGATATCGTTAAACAGATCGAGGTCACCTCAAGCGATTTCGATAAGGATACAGTGACCTCTACCGTCACACTGACGATTACCGATGGTGATATCCCGACCATTGATACGGTGCCAAGCGTTACTCTGTCTGAAAGCAACCTTGCTGATGGCTCAGCGTCAAGTGGTAGTGCTGTAAGTCAAACTGAGACGATTACCTTTACTAGTCAAAGTGATGATGTGACCAGTTTCCGCATTGAACCAACCGAGTTCAATGCCGGCGGTGCTCTCAAATCGAATGGGTTTGCGGTAGAGATAAAAGAAGATTCTGCTAATCCTGGCACTTATATCGGCTTCATTACTGATGGTTCAAATGCTGAAATTCCGGTGTTCACGATTAGCTTCTCGACCACGAACCTTGGTGAATACACCTTTACTTTATTGGAAGCGTTAGACCATGTGGATGGCCTAGCAAACAATGATCTGAGCTTTGATCTTCCGGTTTATGCGGTAGACAGCGATGGCGATGATTCTTTGGTGTCTCAACTTAATGTAACCATCGGTGATGATGTTCAAATCATGCAAGATGGCACTCTAGATATCGTTGAACCAAATCTGGTTGATGGCACGGTAACAACCAATACCATTGATGTAATGCCAAACCAAAGTGCTGATGGTGCAACGGTTACTGAGTTTTCTTTTGGTGGCATCGTTAAAACGTTGGATCAGAGCATCGTAGGCGAACAGCAATTCAGTTTCACAGAAGGTGAGTTGTACATCACCCTTCAAGGTGAGATGCGCTTTGAGCCCAACCGTAACTTAGACCATTCCGTTAGTGAAGACATTGTTAAGTCGATAGTCGTGACATCCAATGACTTTGATAACGATCCGGTGACAGCAACCGTTACTTTGACCATAACCGATGGCGATAACCCGACTATCGATGCTGTTCCGAGTGTGGCACTTGAAGAAGCGGATCTGACTGATGGCTCATCACCAAGTGGCAGTGCGGTTAGCCAAACAGAAACCATCACTTTTACCAACCAAAGTGATGACGTTGTAAAATTCCGCTTAGAGCCGAGTGAGTTTAATACTGGCGGTACTCTGAAATCTGATGGCTTAGTGATTGAGATCCGAGAAGAGCCAACGGGCTCGGGTAACTACATTGGCTTCACCACGGACATTTCAAATGTAGAAACCACGGTCTTCACACTTTCATTTAGCAGCACGACTTTAGGTGAATACACCTTCACTCTTTTAGAAGCGATTGACCACACACCAATTCAAGGTAATAACGACCTAACGTTCAACTTGCCTGTGTACGCGGTCGATAGTGATGGTGATGACTCTCTGATGTCGCCTCTGGCTGTAACGATTACCGATGACATTCAAGTCATGGTGGATGGCGCTCTCAGCATTGAAGAGCCGACTGTGGCTGATTTAGCCTCGGGCACACCGACAACCACGACTGTGAATGTTCTTGATCAAGAAGGCGCAGACGGTACGACCATCACCCAAATCAATTACGACAACGGCACAGTGTTTACGCTTGACCAGAGTAATACGGGAGAGCAGAAGTTTGTGGTTGCTGAAGGCTCGCTCTATATCACGCTGCAAGGCGATGTGCGCTTTGAACCGAACCGCGACCTTAATCACTCGGGCGGGGATATCGTCAAGTCGATAGTCGTCAGTTCAAGCGACTCTGATAGTGATGTGGTGACTTCGACAGTAACGCTAACCATTACCGATGGCGATCTACCAATCATCAACGTCATTCCTGGTGTGAGTCTTTCTGAGGTCGATCTGGCTGATGGCTCTGCGCCAACGGGCAATCCAGTATCGATGACTCAAGTGATTACCTATACCGAGGGTAGTGATGATGTTAGTCATTTCAGAATTGACCCTGCTCAGTTCAATACTTCGGGGGCTTTGAAGTCGAATGGCTTAGAGGTTGAGATTAAAGAGCAGCCAGCGAACTCTGGTAACTACATTGGCTTTGTAAAAGATGGTGCTAATGTAGAAACCAACGTCTTCACGATCAGTTTCTCAAGCACCAATTTAGGTCAATACACGTTTACACTGCTTGAAGCGTTAGACCATGCGGATGGCTTGCAGAACAACACTTTAAACTTCGATGTACCTGTTTTAGCAGTGGATACCGATGGTGATGAGTCTGCAATGTCACCAATGACAGTGACCATTACTGATGATGTACAAGGTGTACAAGACGGGTCATTGAATATTGTTGAGCCTTCACTGGCTGATCTCGTGGCGGGCACACCAACTACGTCAATCATCGATGTTATGCCGACTCAAAGTGCTGATGGCGCAAAGGTCACCCAATTTATTTACGATGGTGGTACAGCTGTCACGTTAGATCCGAATGTATCGACAGAGCAGGTGTTTACCGTAACCGATGGTTTACTGTACATCACGATTGAAGGCGAAGTTCGTTTTGAGCCAAATCGAAATCTGGATCATTCAGCGGGTGATATTGTTAGAACGATTGTTGTAACGACCAGCGACTTTGACAACGATACTGATACCGCGGATGTCACATTAACGATCCAAGATGGTATTGATCCGGTAATCGATGTTGTTCCTAGCGTGAACTTATCGGAAGTGAACCTAGCAGATGGCTCAACGCCGAGTGGTTCTGCGGTGAGTTCAACACAAACCATTACCTACACCGTGGGTAGTGATGACTTAAGCCACTTTAGAATTGCGACCAATGAATTCAACCCTGGTGATGTACTGAAATCAAATGGTCTTGTTGTTCAGCTAAAAGAAGATCCTGCTTCACCTGGCGATTACATCGGATTTACTGATGATGGGGCGGGTAACGTAACCAATGTATTCACCATTGATTTTGATAGTGTCAATAAAGGTCAGTTCACCTTCACGCTGATTGAGGCACTCGATCACGTTGATGGCGCTCTCAATAACGACCTTAACTTCAACTTGCCTGTTTATGCAGTTGATACTGATGGTGATGACTCAGTTAAGCGTGATGTTGTTGTCATCATTCAAGATGACCTCCAACAAATGCAAGATGGCACGTTAACCATCACAGAGCCAAATACTGGCACACCAACTACCTCGACCGTTGATGTCTTGCCTACGCCAAGTGCTGATGGGGCAACCATTACACAGTTCACCTATGACGGTGGAGCTGCGATTACTTTGAATCAAAACATCAGCGGTGAGCAGGAATTTGTTTTCACTGAAGGCTCGCTGTTTGTCACTTTGGATGGCGATGTGAGGTTTGAACCAAATCGTAATCTTGACCACTCTGCAGGCGACATTGTTAAGCTGATTGAATTTACTTCATCTGATTTTGATAAGGATATTTCCTCTTCAACGGTCACACTCACTATCGTTGATGGTGATGGACCAACGTTGAATGTAGTGCCGAGTGTTAGCTTGTCTGAAAGCTTACTGGCTGATGGTTCAACGCCGAGTGGCAGCCCAGTCAGCGTGACCCAAACCATTACTTCACTTGCAAGCAGTGATGACATCGAGAAAATTGTCGTCGAAGTAGGGTTGTTTAATAACAGCGGTGTATTGAAGTCTGATGGCCTTGAGTTGAGCTTGCGTGAAGAGCCTGCTGGTTCAGGTGACTACATAGCATTCACAACGGATGGATCCGGTGTTGAGAAAGTTATCTTCACCCTAGAATTTGATAACACTAACCCGAGTGAATACACGTTTACTTTGTTAGAGCGTTTGGACCATGTCGACGGATTAGGAAACAACGACCTCAGCTTTGACTTGTCGGTATATGCGCAAGATACCGATGGCGATATTTCACCGTCTAAACCGCTTTCTGTGACCATCAGTGATGACGTTCAATTGATGCAATCTGGTGCTCTTAGCATCACAGAGCCAAGTACGGGCACGCCTACCACAACGACATTTGATGTGATGCCTGCACAAAGTGCTGATGGCGCCACCATAACCAAATTTACTTATGGTAGTCAGCCTGAAGAATCTCTGGTGCAAAGCAATACTGGTGAGCAAGAGTTCGTATTTACGGAAGGTTCGCTGTTTATCACGCTTGAAGGTGATATGCGCTTTGAGCCGAATCGAAATCTGGATCATTCCGGTGGTGACATCGTTAAGACCATTACCGTGACATCAGAAGATAAAGACGGCGATATTGTCACTTCGACTGTGACACTGACGATTTCAGATGGTGCTCCACCGGTAATTGATACGGTACCAACGGTTGCATTGGAAGAAGCGAATCTTGTGGATGGCTCATCTCCGAGCTTACCTGTGAGCCAAACTGAAACGATTACTTTCACAGCGGGAAGTGATGATGTGAGTCATTTCCGTATTGATACCACCCAGTTCAACACGTCGGGCGATTTGAAAGCGGATGGTTTGGTGGTTCAGTTAAAAGAAGATCCTCTAAATAGCGATCATTATATTGGTTACGTTGAAAGTGGTGGTGTCCAAACCGATATTTTCACTATCACTTTTAGTAGTGTGGTGCTAGGCGAATACACGTTCACTTTATTGGAAGAGCTCGATCATCTGCCTGTGCAAGGCAACAACGATCAAATCTTCACTTTACCAGTGATCGCAGTCGACCAAGACAATACCGATTCTGTGATGAAACCTCTTACGGTTACTATTACTGATGACGTGCCAGTCATAACTGATACGACGGTTGCGAGTACGTTTGTGGTTGATGAAGATGACTTGGGCTCTGTGGTTTCACAAGCGACAGGTGCATTTGTTACCACAGAAGGTGCTGACCAAGTAGAGGTTTACGAACTGCGCAATATCTCTGCGCTTGAAGCGACATTGACCTCTGGAACTGAAGCGATTTCTATTACAGAAGTCACAGGAGCCGCGAACACAACCACCTATCAAGGTACGACGACAAGCGGTACTCCTATCTTCACGCTCGCGTTAGCGAATGACGGCTCTTATACGTTTACGTTGTTAGGTCCTCTAAATCATCCAACAAGCCCGAATTCCAATACCTTAACGATTCCATTCGATGTCGTTGCGGTTGATGGTGACGGTGATGACTCTAATCAATATGTATTGCCAATCGAAGTGCTCGATGATGTGCCAGTAATGAGTGCGCCAACAGGTGAAACGGTTGTTGATGAAGATGATCTTGCTGGGATTGGTTCGGATCAATCCGAAGATACCTTTATTAACGGACTATTCACGGTTGATGAAGGTGCCGATGGCGTTGTTAAGTATGAACTGATCGATGAAGACTTAGTTATCGCGGGCTTAACCTCTGATGGAGAAAGCTTAGAGTGGCTGCCTGTTTCACAAAGCGGCACAACCTTCACTTATGTTGCTCAGACGGTAACCAGCAATCAGCCTGTGTTTGAAATCATTTTTGATACCTCAAATAACAGTTATCAATTTGAGTTGTTCAAACCACTTAAACACCCTGATGGCACGGATGAAAACACCATAGAGCTTGATTTCTCTGTCGTGGCCAAAGATTTCGACCAAGACCAGTCGAATGCTATCGATTTGAAAATTACCGTGACTGATGATGTTCCACTGGTGACAACCCAGTCGATTACTCGTCTTGAAGGTCAGGGCTATGGTAACTCCAAAGTCGACATGTTTGCCAATGCGACGGATGTGGGTGCTGATGGTGCTGTTCTGAGTCGAATTGAAGGTATTACTAGCAATGGCGCTGATATCGTTTTCCGTACAGGAAATAGTGGGCCTTACAGTGATGGTTTCGATTTAAACAATGGTAGTCAAGAGGTTCGAGTATACGAGCAGACCAATGGAGGTGTTGATACCCGTGAACTTGGTCGATTGCGTATTAACTCAAATGGTGAGGTTGAGTTTAGAGCTAACAGTTATCTAGAGCATAACGGTGAGACAATAGATTTCTCTATTAATGTGATTGCAACAGATGGGGATTTAGATACATCAGAAACACCATTAGATATCACTATTACAGATCGAAATTCGTCAGCTATCTCGCTGAAAGTGACTACGTTTGAGGATGCGGGTAGAGATTTCACGATACCTTACGCATCGGGTGATGAACCCGCTTTTGAGAATGATCAAGATAACCAAAGTGGTCTGCCTAATGCGCCAGCGCAAGTTGCTCTGCAAGTTAACTTATACGACCAAGATAACAATGAATCTATTGGGCAGTTGACGATTAAAAGCCCGAATGGAGGTGACAGTCACCAAGGTACTTTTTATTACTTTGATAGTGTTAGCTCTAAGTACATTGAATTAGTGCCTCAGCCAAATGGGAGCATTATATTTGGTCCTCCTCAACTCGAACAAAGCTTTGCTCCAAATCCGAATGAACCAAGACAAACTATCGCGACGATAGAAAACCTATTTTTCGTCCCTGATCAACACGCTAGTTCAGATGAAACTGGTGGCCGAGTTCGCTATGAACTCGAAATTGATAACAATGGTTCACTGGATCACACTATCAATTCAAACTTCAGAATCGAAATTGAAGCGGTGGCGGACATCGCGACTTGGGATGACGCCAATAGCACGTATCAATATCAAGTGAATGAAGATGAAGACAATGTCACGCTGCAGTTGAATGCAGAGTCACAAGACAATAGCCAAACGGAAACCATCACTTATGAGCTTGAAGCTGTTCAAGGCGACGGCAAGTTTGAATTACTTGATCAAAGCGGCAATGTTTTAACACCAGTTAATGGTGTTTACGTTATCGCTGCTGCAGATATTAATAGCACTGTGGTTAACCCAATCGATAACTTCTCTGGGCAAATTGAATTCAAAGCGACAGCCATTACAGAAGAGGCACTCAACCCATACGATGACTCGGCGAATGGTGGAGCAAACGATAAGACAACTGCTCGCTCTGTCGAACAGAATATTATCATTGATGTGACTGCCGATGCCGATCCGGGAACCTTCAGTGTTAACAGGATTCGTATTAACGAAGACAACATTGATGATCCAGATTATATCGGTCCTCTGGCTAACAAAGATGCCTTCACGCTGGACGAAGTGATCACCATGAACGGCTCGGTGGACGCTGACGGCTCTGAAGAGTTGTTTGTTCGTATCAGCAATATTACTGAAGGTGCGGTGCTCTATTTCCTAGGGACCACGAATGTCGTTCCAACGGTCACTATTAATGGTATCGATTACCAAGAAATAGCGTATTCCGATTTAGCAAACGTTGAGGTTGTTCCAACCAAACACAGCAATGTAGATTTCACCTTCGATGTAACGGGCGTAGTCAAAGACACTGCAAACCTATCAACGGGTGCTCAAGTCGATGAAGAAATCCTGGGGACTAAAACGGTTAATGTTGAGGTGAAAGGTGTTGCTGATACTCCTTATGGCGGAACGAATGGCACGGCTTGGAGTGCTATTACAGACGGCTCTGTAAATGGTGTGCAAACGACGATTCAAGAGAGCCAAAATGGCGATAGCTATGCCGAGCTTGATTTCACCGTATTGTCGGGTGAGAGAAAACCGGAGACTGGCACCACACCATTACCGGACGATGGTTCAGAATCCATAACCGTTATCCTTTCGGGTATTCCTGATGGCGTAATTCTGGAGGATGGGGACGGTACGGTTATTGACCTTAACTTTGTCGGTTACGAAACCGGGCCGGGTGGTAGCCCTGACTTATCTAAACCTATCTATGAAGCTAATATTACTGAGGCGGGTAAAACGTCAGGGATCCGTATCAGACCTGTGGACTCTTCAACTGAGAATATTCATATTCAAGGTAAAGTGATTGTGACTGAGAACGATGGTCACACGCTTACGTTCGATCAAGAAATTCGAGTGCTAGTCGAACCTAAAATCGATACTTCTACGACGTACAACACGGTTACTAATGGTGATGAAGATACCGCGATCAACATTGATTGGCATCCAGAGGGCACTGATTATATTGATGATGATGAACATTTCACCTCGATAGTCATCAGTGACATTCCGAATGATGTTGAAAGTGTTGTGGTTAATGGCGATGTTACATGGGCTTACGATGCCGCTGCAGGTACTTTAACCATCACTCCGAAGAGTGGTCAGACGGCAGAAGACTTTACTCAGATCGCGCTGAACAATAACTTTATCCAGATAACGCCAGCTCAAGATTCGAGCACCGACTTTACGCTTAATACGGTTGTCATGATTGAAGAAAGAGATCATGAGTATGTTGATGCAACTGATCCTGGTCAGGGGATTGCAACAGCGACAATTACGGGCTCGATTGATGTGCGTGTAAGACCGGTTGTTGAACCTGGAGATGCCGACAACAAGATTGTTGTTTCAAACGAAAATGGCACTGGAGATCTCACTACGATTACGGCTGATGCTAATGGCGTAATTAAATTTACAACGAACAGTGATAACACATCAATTTCGGATGAATACGTTGTCCGATACCAAGAAACAGATTTAAGCACAGTAGAAGAACAAGTCGATGAAGTGATAGTCCAGTTAACTAATACCGACGGAAGTGCGCTGTCTGATGAAGTGTTGGGACAACTCGTCGTTAACGGGGCTGCATACGAAGGTGGTGGCCGTTGGGTTGTAACCAATGAAGATGCCTTCAGCGTCAGTGCTCCTCGTGGGCTAGATTTCACCCCTGCCAATGATGCAGATGATGTCGTTACTGATTTCAATGATATCAAGATGACAATTTTCACCTTGGTATCAGATCCTGGTGATGCTAACAATGAGACGTCTGCTCAAGTGCAACGTACGGGAGAGGTCACTCTTTCTTATCCTGAAGTGCTGACAGCCCCAGATAAAGTTGCTGCTGACATTGCTCTAGTGCCAGACAGTGTTATTGATGCCATTGAAGATACACAACTCGATCTTGGTATAGCATTAAATAGCTTGATTACCTTCTCGGGTGAAGACGACTCGACTGACCAAGTAACGATTGTTATCGACGACAGCATCACTATAAATCCAGGAACGCCAAATGAAGTTACATTCCCAATCAGCGTATCTGGCAATAGTGATATCGATTTCGTTAACGGAAAATATGTATTTGAGACAACCGTAGAACAGGGTGTTTCAACAGACTTTGCTGGGTTGCTGCTCAATTTACCTGCAGACTATTCTGGTGACTTTAGGTTGCCAATCTCGATCGTGACTAAAGACCTTCTATCGGGTGATGAGAAGACGTTAGACACAGAGGTGGTTATTAAGGTAGCACCAGATGCAGAAACGGACCCAACAATTGAAGTTAATGTTGTAGGCTCTCTTGATGATCTCTTCAATCCTGTTGATAACGACGGCCAGGCTGGACAAGATCCAGTAGGTTACGAAGACACCTATATTCAGCTCGACTTCAACTCGACCATTTCGGATCAAGTTTCAGGTTTAGAAGGTGGTCAAGAAGAGTTTACGTCCATTACCTTGACCTTGGATGATCCTTCGGTAGGGGCATTCTATGACGATACGGGCGCGTCATTAGGAACAACTGTGACGTTTAATCAAGCTGAAATCGCGGCTGGTGCACTCGATAACGTGCTCTTTAGGGCAATAGCGAATTATCCAACTGGAAATGATATTAACCAAGTGCAGATTAATGTCAGCGGCACAGTGACAGATACAGCATCCTATAATGATCCTGCTTCTCCTGTAGGCACTGCAGCAGACTCCGACACTTTCAATACGAGTGTTAGTTTTGATGTTGTTCCGGTTGTCGATGATGTACTTGTCACAGGGCCGGGCAGTGACCCTGATGTGATTGAGATTACGGGTAATGAAGATCAGCCTATTTCACTGTCTGGAACAGGGCCAGTATCTATTGCATTGACTGACCTCGATGGCTCTGAGCAGTTTGTTTCGGTTAAGTTTACAGGTGTGCCAGACGGCTTCTTGATGAGTGCAGACTCGGGTTCAGCTTACACGATAAAGAACAACGGTGGAGGTGAATGGAGTGTTCA
The DNA here is from genome assembly GCF_050337435.1 of Vibrio satsumensis. Taxonomy (NCBI): domain Bacteria; kingdom Pseudomonadati; phylum Pseudomonadota; class Gammaproteobacteria; order Vibrionales; family Vibrionaceae; genus Vibrio; species Vibrio satsumensis. The sequence goes on from NZ_JAKJSX010000009.1 coordinate 230,902, forward strand.
ACTACCGCAAGCCTCAGGGCTGTCATTTGACTTGAGTGAGTTGTCGATTTTACCTCCTAAAAATTTCAGTGGTACCGCTGAGTTTGGCGTTGAGGTCTTCACTCAAGAATCTTTGTTGGGTGTGCCTACTGCGGCGGCAAATCTACCAAGCTTCAAACTGCATGTGGTACCTGTGGGCGATGATGTAGATACCAACCCAACCGATTCTGTGACAGGCAATGAAGGTCAAAACATTGATATCGAAATCAATGCGACTATTTTGGACAAAGAACTGTCTGCAACAGGAAGTGGGACGTTTACTGAAAATGCTCCTGAAACACTTCGAGTTGAAGTGGCGGGTGTGCCTCAAGATGCTTCTATTTTCTATCCAGATGGCACGACATTGGCTAGCTACGATCCGGCGACGCAGCTTTGGACACTTGATGTTCCTGCTCAGTCACTCGATAAGATCGTATTCAATTCTGGGGAACATAATAGTGATACAGGCAATGCGCTTGGTATCAATGGGCCATTGCAAATTACGGTTCGCTCTGTGGATACAGACGCTGACAACACGGAATACTTAGGTACTCCAACGAGCTTCGATGTTGATTTAGTGATTGATCCTATTAACGATCAACCAACGTTTGTGAATGTCACCAACATTGAAACGCAAGAAGACTCAAGTGGTGTGGCGATTGACAACTTTAGCATCTACGACGTAGACGCTAATTTTGATAACCCGGATGCACCGTATGTACTGACGTTGGAAATTGACCAAACATTGCCGGGAGCACAGGGCGTATTTGAGTTTACAAGCTCTCCAGATGTGACGTTTGTATTGCAATCTGATGGCTCGCTGGTGATTACGGGTAAAGAGGCCGACATCAATACGGCATTGACCAATGGAGCGGTGACCTTCAAACCAGACCCAGACCAGAATTACCTTAGTCAGGGTGGGTTAGTGACGATCAATGCAACGCTCGATGACGGTGGTAATAACGGTCTGATTGACGCGGGTGATCCGAATACCGCTCAAACCAATCAAACTACCTTCACCATTAAGGTGACGGAAGTGAATGATGCTCCGGTGGCAAACAACGTTGATCTGGGCTCGATTGCCGAGGAAGGCCAGCTTGTTATCGTTGAAGGTGATTTAATTACAGCAAGCTCTGACCTTGAAAATCATAACCTCACCGTAACGGGTGTGACCCTTACTCAAGGCCAAGGTCAATTACAGCGCTTTGAAAACGCTGGTGGTGCTGATAACGCTGCGATTACGGGCCCATTTTGGATATTTACGGCTGCTGATGATTTCAACGGTGACGTTAAATTCGATTACAGCATCATCGATGATGGTACCACCAACGGTGTGGATGACTTCCGAACAGACAATGCGGAAATCAGCCTTGTAGTAACAGAAGTCAATGACCAACCGGTAGCAACCAATGTTGACTTGGGTACCATGTTTGAAGAAGGTCAGTTGATCATCAAAGCTGAAGACCTGATTGCAGCGACGACCGATCCTGAGGGCGATGCCATCACCGTGACTGGAGTCGTTATCGACCAAGGTCAGGGGCAGCTTCAGAAGTTCGAAAATATCGGTGGTGCGGACGACAACTCGATTAATGGCCCATACTGGGTATTTACGGCTGCAGATGATTATAACGGGGACGTTAAGTTCACTTATACCGTAGAAGACAATGGCACGACTAACGGTGCTGATGACTTCTTAACGGATACTGCAGAAATCAGCGTTGTGGTGACAGAAGTGAATGATCAGCCAGTGGCAACCAATGTTGACTTGGGTACCATGCTTGAAGAAGGCCAATTGATCATCAAAGCTGAAGACCTGATTGCAGCGACGACTGATCCTGAGGGCGATGCCATTACCGTGACTGGAGTCGTTATCGACCAAGGTCAGGGACAGATTCAGAAGTTCGAAAATGTCGGTGGTGTGGATGACAACTCGATCAACGGCCCATATTGGGTATTCACAGCGGCCGATGATTACAATGGCGACGTTAAATTCATTTACACCGTGGAAGACAATGGCACAACCAACGGGGCTGATGACTTCCTAACGGATACAGCAGAAATCAGTGTTGTGGTGCAAGGCGTTAACGATACGCCTATTGTTAATGGTGACAACGTCACCAATTTAATTGACGAAGACGCCGGTCAGTTGTTGAGTGGCATTAATGTCACTGACCCCGATTATGTTGATTCCTATGCTAATGACTTAATGACAGTCACGCTGACAGTGGATTACGGCACATTGAATGTAGTACTCCCAGCAGGGACGACTGTGATGGTTAACGGCAACAACACCGGTTCGATCATCTTAGTCGGTACTCTTAACGATTTGAATGCTCTGATTGATACGCCAACCAGTCCAAGTGGTGTTTACCTCGATGCGAGCTTGTCTCCAACCAATAGCATTGGATTGGAAGTCATCGCCAAAGACAGCGGTAACCCTTCTGGTATCGCGATTGAAACTGCGCCAGTGGTTTATAACATCGCGGTGACACCAGTGGCGAATGCGCCAACCTTGTCTATTGATCCGGCATTCAACTATGTGAGAAATATTACGACCAGCTCATCTGTGGTCGCTAATAGTGGAGTCGCTTTAGTTGGAATTGTCGCTGCATTGACGGACATTACTGAAGAGTTAACGCTGAAGATCAGTGATGTTCCGGATGGTGTTGATGTAACCAGTGATGTGGGTACGGTTTCGCTGGTGGGTGATACTTGGATAGCGACCGCTGATGCGATTGATAGTCTAAGACTCGTCGAGCAGTCATCATTAGGTAAACCGTTAACCCCGGGTAATTACACCTTGAAAGTTGAGGCGGTATCTGAAGAGGCGGACAACAACGATATTGCGATATCTCAAAACATCGATCTGAATCTCAATATTGTTGCCAATCCAATAGATCTCGATCTGTCTTCTGAAACAGACGATGTGCAACTTTTAGCGAGTAACTTTGATACCAACCTCACTGGCGGTACTGGAAATGACCGACTTGTAGGTGGAGCGGGTGACGATACGCTGGTTGGCGGTGATGGTAACGACACACTCATTGGTGGCGGCGGTTCCGATATTCTAACCGGTGGCAATGGTATGGATTCGTTTGTATGGCTCAATATTGAAGATGGCGTTGAAGACACCATTACCGATTTCAATCTATCTGAAGGCGATCAGATTGACCTACGAGAGGTGTTGCCGGAACTGAAAGATGCCACTGTAAACATGACGACGCTGTTACAACATATCGATGCAAAAGTGGATGGAAATGATGTAGAGCTAACCATCAACCCTGATGGTTTGGGTACCACAGAGCAAGTGATCGTGGTTGAAGACCTTGCTCCTCAGTTAACGCTAAGTGGCACCATGCCGTCAGATATTTTGGATGCGTTAGTGCAACAGAATGTCATCACTCACGGTTAACGCGCCCTAGGTATTAGAATCTAACGATTAAACTAAAGGCGAACCATAAAACCAAACGAAATAGGCCAGCAATGCTGGCCTATTTTTTGTTACGGTATAAATCGAAAACAATTTATTTCAAAGAGTTGTGGATCAGAAACTCTTCTTCAACACCTATTCATGCACAGTTACATGAATGCTCGTTTTGATAATGATTAACCCTATATAGATGAGCTCTATGAACTATTTAATATAGGGTTGGTTATATAAAGTTAGCATGTACAGAACTAGCTTTGGGTAGGCATCCACACTTGTTTAGATATGACTTTGTGGTCTTTGAAGGTCAGTTCTTCAACCTTGTCACCGTTAGTATTCCAGCGAGTGAGTTTCCCGTTTGCCACTTCGCCTTCGTCAAATTTCGCTTGGCTAGCTTTGTTGCCATTTGGATAGTAATCCGTTACCAGCCCATCTTTTTGTCCGTCACTGTATTCTGCCGTTAGGCTTTGTTCGCCATTTGGATACCATCGAGAAGCAACACCCGACAGTTCATTGTCTTTATAATTGAGCTCTGCTTTTTTCTGCCCATTGGGGTACCAGGTTTCGGCTTTACCTTGCAGTTCACCTTTGACGTAGTTCACTTTAGAAGCGACTTGACCATTTGGATACCAGTTGGTTTCTAAGCCAAGTTCTAGGCCATCGGCAAACTGAGCCTGGGTCGCGATTTGGCCATTATCGAACTTCTCTTCAAATTGACCGGTAAAGGGTTTTGAGTGGTTTACTTGGTAAGCCACGCCTTTGCGCATCTGTAAGTAGTCAACAGCATCTTCGCTGGTGGCCGCATAGCTCATAGAAGATACCGTACTAAGAGCAATTAAGATTGGAACGTATTTCTTCATAATGACACCTTTTTAATGGACGGGGAAAATGTAATCGGTGTGTTAAAAGCATTCCATTTTCCCGAACGGCTGTCAGTACTTATTACTGGTTTTCAAGTTTTCATTATTGGTGTGTCGTATTGGGGAACTTTATTTGATTTTTGATTTAATGGTGAAATCGAGCCATCGATAAGTACTTGAACCTAAGGTTTGTACTTATGCAGCAGATCCCAAGGGATATGGCATAAGTGGTGATCTTCAGGGAAGTGGCTTAGGTGATGCTGGTGGATGTCGTCGCTGGCAACATAGTTGGTCAATGGCAACACCTCAACAGCGATACAGTCGGCGTCATCTCTTGAAGCAATATAGTGTTTAGCTTCTGTTAAGTGTTTCGCATCAGTGCTGTATACGCCTGTGCGGTATTTCTCTCCCACATCGACACCTTGTTTATTGACGCTGTAAGGGTCAATAATCTCAAACAAGTGTTCTATCAGAATCGTTACTGACGCGATGCTTGGATCAAATTCAATTTGTACGCACTCTGCGTAGCCATCGTAATCGCTTTGTACCGTCCAGTTTTCTGCTAACTGGGCGTTTCCATTAGCACGGCCTGCTTCTGTGCTGATAACGCCAGGAACGTACTTAATAAATTCTTGTACGCCCCACAAGCAGCCACCAGCTAAATAAATTTGTTCCATACTTCTCTTTGAGCTCTCTGTGTTTGTTGATGTTCGTTAGGTACATGAATCAATACGATGATACCCGCACGTATAAAAAATCGTCTATAAAAAAGGAGCGCGTAAATAAAACAAGTGTTTAGGCATTGTAAACCTGTGCGACTGAACAAACATAAGTTTAATATGATTTGTGATTATATAAGTCAGTATTGCTTTGTCATCAACCCGAATCTCAACATCAAGTGAGCGTTACTCTAAACATGTTTGATCAAATAAAAGACTTCATCAATCCGAGTAAGAACCCAGACCTTACTCAGGCCCATGAATATCAGCGCAAGCATCTTCCTACATTGTGGCTGTTAGGCAAGACGGGGGCGGGTAAGTCATCGTTTATTCAGGCGGTCACGGGTGACTCTTCGGTTGAAGTTGGAAATGGTTTTGCTCCGTGCACCATGACGGCAATGTCTTATGAATTCCCACAAGACAAACCGGTGATGCGCTTTCTCGATACCAGAGGCCTAAGTGAAGCGAATTACGATGCGAAAGAAGATCTGGAAGAGATTGGTCAGGCAGGTAATGCGTTAGTCGTTGTGATGAAAGCCGACGAACCTGAACAATCCGCTGTGCTTGCGGCTCTAAAACAGATTAAGAAACGGAAGAAGATCAAACACTTGTTGCTTGTTCATACTGCGGTGCTGTCTTCCAATGAAACAGACCGTGCGAGGCAGATTCAGTTCAACATCAACCAAGTAGAAAAAATTTGGGGTAAGAGCTTTGAATCCGTCGCGGTGGATTTCGAAACGGATGACGTGAGCAACAATGGAGGCTCAATCTACAATTATGAAGCCTTGATTGAACAGCTGACTAATATGCTTCCTGTTATTGGCATGATGGTGGTCGACAAAGAACATTCTACTCAAGAAGAGGCCAACTTTGACCAAGTAGAAAACGAAGTGCTTTGGTATGCAGGAAGTGCCGCGGCGAGTGACCTGATTCCGGGTGTTGGCTTGGTGTCGGTGCCTGCGATTCAAGCGAAAATGCTTCATAGCTTAGCCAATCAATATGGGGTTGAGTGGAACAAGAGAGTCTTCAGTGAGCTAATAGGCACTTTGGGAAGCAGCTTTGCAGTGCAATATGGCATGAAGCTCGGAACTCGACAGCTGATAAAGTTGATTCCGGTTTATGGTCAAACGGTCGGCGCGGTTGCAGCTGCGGCCATGAGTTTCGGCACCAGCTATGGTTTAGGTCGAGCGGCTTGTTTTTACTTCTATCATAAGAACAAAGGCGAAGAAGTGTCTGAACAAGAGATGCAAAAGATCTACAAAGAATCCCTGAAAAAAGGTAAGGCGGCGTCGGGCTATGAAGAAAATTAGAAACCTATTTCGATTACTGGCCGTTTTATCGAGCGGGCGTTGGGGCATTGCGCTGATTTCGGCGATCTTCCCAAGCCTCATTATGATGGGCTTTGGTCTGTTTTTGGCGGTCAAATACGGTTATTTGTTGGAAATGTCGATTGCTATAGCGGTAAGTACCTTGGTGTTCACCATTCCTTTATACATTTCTAGTCGTTCTTCTCGCCAACCAACTTATAGCAATGCGTCTGCTAACTCAGCAAGCGATAGTGATACTGAATCATCGCCTAAGAGTGCTGACATCAATGATGCGTCAGTCAATGATGCGATGGTCAAAGCATCCGATGAATGGTCCCAAGCTGAGTTGTTGATTTGGAACGACTCGAAACACTACGTGCGTCAGCAATTAAGTGGCGAGATAGAGTGGGGGAACCTCGACCAAACCGGTTTAGAGGTGCTTGAGTTTGTCGCCAAAAAGTTTGATAAAAAATCACTCGATTTTTCGATTCCTGAAGGCCTAAAACTCTTCGAAGAGGTCAGCCGCCGTTACAAATTAGTGGTGAAAGAACACATTCCGGGCATTGAGTATCTCAAGGTTTCTTACATCAAAGCGGGCTACGAAGCCTACGACAAATACGGTGAGCTAGGGCAGAAGATCTTCAAAGCGGCTATCTGGGGTAACCACCTTAAAAACCTATATTTGAATCCACTTAAGGTGATTTCTGATTTAGGTCGAGAGCAAGCGACATCTACCATGACCAAAGGTGTGGTAGATGACATGCAATACGCTGCCAAACAAGCCTTACTCGATGAAGTAGCCGCTGTAGCAATTGATCTCTATAGCGGGCGATTCAGCATTGAAGATGAATCTCTGCGAGCGTCTGATGTGTCAGAAGCCGACGAAAAGCGTTTTGCTCCTGAATTAGAGCCTGTACGAATTGTGTTGGTGGGGCAAACAAGTTCGGGCAAATCCTCACTGATTAACGCCCTTAAGCAAGAGTTGGTTGCCGAGGTCGATGTTCTGCCATCAACCGATACTTCAACCGTTTACAACGCGTTTGTCGATGACAATGACGTTCGGGTGGTTGATCTTCAAGGGCTTGATGGCAACGCCAAAACCGAAGCCTTGATGCTTAAAGAAATGACTCAAGCCGATGTGGTGTTATGGGTACTTAAAGCTAATCAATCTGCACGTGATTTAGATAAGCAGTTGAAAGATAAGTTTGATGCTTTCTATGACGATTCTAAGAACATCTCACGTAAGAAGCCGATAGTTGTCTCGGTTGTTAATCAGGTAGACCGATTAAAGCCTGTAGACGATTGGCAACCGCCGTATGACTTAGAGAGCCCAACATCGGCCAAAGCGAAGATCATTGCTCAAGCGCTCGAATACAATCAAACACTGCTGCAAACCGATATTGCATTACCATTGGCGATTGCTCCTGAAAAGGCGCAGTTTGGTTTAGATTCTTTGAAACAGATGCTGATAGAACACATCGCAGACGCAAATAACGTGCAGAGAAATCGCCAACGTTTTGAAGCAATGAAAAGAGGGACGTCGGTTAAAGGACAGCTGAACAAGGCGGTAAAAGCCGGTAAGAAGGTGGCACCAAGTGCATTGAAAGCCGCAACACCGAAGTTAGCTGAAATGGCGATTAAACAAGTGGTTAAGAAGAAGTAACCCGATCTAACAGAACTGGTAACCAAGCTCTGATGAAGCTGAAGAAGAAGTTAACGAAACTCAGTGATTATCAGAGCTTGTTTTATTTACCATTAGTTATAATTAATCCTCTATTACCGCAACTCCGTATCACTACAGTTATTTGTCGGCACTAGTTAATTCCGTGAACTAGTTTAATAGTATATAAACTGACGATATTCACAGTTTATATAACACGCTATCGTATTTAATTTTCATTCTAAATATTGATCACATTTATACTTCCTTTCGCTGTATTTATAAAACAATTGCACTATATTTAAATTTCGGATCACCTTGATTTCAACGTAGGGATATATTGTGAACATGTATCTGAAATGGCAATCAACAACATGGCTAACCTTGTTAGCTTGGTATACTTTAGATCATCAGCTCTCGTTCCACCTTTCTTCAGAGTAGTACCCTCTAGGCGTCACGCGCCAGCAGAGCCCATGAGCTTTGCCCAATCCTATTAATTTCGTCTTTAAGACATCTCGTAACTCATGCGTTTAGTATTTGTTATTATGCATGGATATCTTGTCTCTTAGATATTATTAATTGGAGTCTAATCAATACGTCATTGATTAAATAATTTATTTCTAACTATTAATTTTTATCGTAATTATCACGAGTGTGATCGTGCGTGAAATGAAATTAATGGTGATGACTCGTGACATCTAAAAATAATGAATTTGGCTTTTTCGCCTTAGGCTGAATTTTTGAAAGGTACTATTATGGAAAATTTCAAACATCTACCAGAACCGTTTCGTATTCGCGTCGTAGAGCCAGTAAAAAGAACAACTCGCGCCTATCGTGAACAAGCCATTGTCGAAGCGGGCATGAACCCGTTTCTACTCGACAGTGATGATGTGTTCATCGATTTGCTGACCGACAGCGGTACGGGTTCAATCACACAACGTATGCAAGCAGCGATGTTGATGGGTGATGAAGCCTACAGCGGCAGTCGCAGTTACTATGCACTGTCGAATGCGGTGAAAGATATCTTCGGCTATGAGCTGACTATTCCTACTCACCAAGGGCGTGGCGCAGAGCAGATTTACATTCCGGTTCTGATCAAGAAGCGTGAAATGGAGAAGGGGTTGGATCGTAGTAAAATGGTCGCCTTGTCGAACTACTTCTTTGATACCACGCAAGGCCACACTCAAGTAAATTGCTGCGTGGCGAAGAACGTTTATACCAAAGAAGCGTTCGACACCTCAGTGAATGCCGACTTCAAAGGCAACTTCGATATCGTCAAATTGGAAGAAGCTATCTTAGAAGCGGGCGCGGCCAACGTTCCTTACATCGTGAGCACTATTACTTGTAACTCGGCTGGTGGACAACCTGTTTCGATCGCTAACCTCAAAGCCGTATACGAAATCGCTCAGAAGTACGATATTCCAGTGATCATGGACTCTGCTCGCTACGCTGAAAATGCCTACTTCATCCAGCAGCGTGAAGCCGGTTATCAAGATTGGACTATCGAACAAATCACGCGTGAGTCATACAAATACGCGGATGGTTTAGCCATGTCTGCCAAGAAAGATGCGATGGTACAAATGGGCGGCTTGTTATGCTTTAAAGACGACTCTTTCATGGATGTGTATACAGAGTGTCGAACCTTGTGTGTCGTGCAGGAAGGTTTCCCAACCTATGGTGGCTTAGAGGGTGGTGCGATGGAGCGCCTTGCGGTTGGTCTTTATGACGGCATGCGTCAAGATTGGTTGGAGTATCGCATTGGTCAGGTTCAATACCTTGTTGATGGCTTAGAAGCGATGGGTATCGTGTGTCAGCAAGCGGGCGGTCATGCTGCGTTTGTCGATGCGGGTAAATTGCTTCCTCATATTCCAGCAGGTCAGTTCCCAGCACATGCTTTGGCGTGTGAATTGTATAAAGTGGCAGGTATCAGAGCGGTTGAAATCGGGTCCTTACTGCAAGGTCGCGACCCAGCAACGGGCGAGCAGCATCCATGTCCTGCTGAGTTATTACGCTTAACTATTCCACGCGCGACTTACACACAAACACACATGGATTTTATTATTGAAGCGTTTGAGAAAGTGAAAGAGAACGCAAGCAAAGTGAAAGGGCTCGACTTTACCTATGAACCGCCAGTGTTAAGACACTTTACGGCGCGCTTGAAAGAGGTAGAAATAAGCGAGAAACAAGCAGGAAAAAAGAATGAACAAACGCTCGAAGAAGCATTTTAAAATAAAAACATAAGCGAATAGTCACAATCGCAAAGGCTCCTGTTGGAGCCTTTTTTTTCATTAAACGCATTAGAAACGTATTGGAAAGAAGCTACGTTTACTTACTACTTAGAACAGACTTTAAAATAGTGAAAAGCCATTGATTTAGCGGTGCGTCTTTTTGCGAACGGCGACAACTCATTACATAGCGAACATCGATGATGAGTTTTTCTGGTAAATCAATACTGCGACAGCCTTCAGGCACACTGCCATCTAAGGTGATACCAAAATAGTCTGACTTCAACACAATATCGTGGATCATTGCAGGGTGGTCGACTTCGACTTTCGGAGTAACATCGAAACCGACGTTTTTGAGGCGATCGATAATTGGGTATCTATTGTCATTCCACCCAGGGGTTTTAAAAAGAATGATGGGATAGTTGACCAAAGACTCAAAGGTTTGCGCTTCATGCTCTTCTCGAACGAAGAACACGACTTTTCCTTTGCCAAGTTCTTTCTGTGAGATGGATTGTGGCAGGCTTTCGTCAAAATAGTGAACGGCTATCGCTTCTTCACCATCGATGATTCTGTTTTTAACATTGGTACCCCATCTCACTAACGAGAAATGGGCATGTGGCGCTTCTTTACTGAGAGCAAGGTAGAGCTTAGATCCGTAGCGTTCCCAAAACAGGGTATTGGCGTAAATCTTGATATCGCCCTGATAAGATTCAGGTAAGAAAACTTGGTGTTTGATGGCTTCGACACTGCTCAGTATCTGTTCAAAATTGTCGATATTGTTTTCAACAAAAGTCGTTGGCTCAAAGCCGTGTTTGGTTTGAATGAACAGTGGGTCGTCGAGTTGTAACTTTAACTTCGACAGGTTCTTACTGATCGCCCCTGATGTCTTCCCGAGCGACTCCGCAACCAATCCAACATTGCGAAGTTCATACATACGTTTGATGACGAGGATATTTTGAATGTCTAGATTGATGTCCACAGGTTCTCCAAATGAATCCTTTTATGGGCAGTAATCTCTGTGCTGCAGGCGCACAGAAATTATGTGACTCTAATATCATAGTGCCAATGAAAACCTTATAAGACAGCACCGCGTCAGAAATTCGCTAATCCCTTGATTTTCCATTTTGTAAATCTTGCTTTTCCTCGAATGCCTTGTGTTCGGTTGTTAAAGTTACCTCAACAAAGCGAAACGCAATGAACGAATAACAGTACTGAAGCAATTCCTCAGTACTCAAAGTATTAAAATGATAAGAGGTGATGTATGAAAAAACTAATCGCACTAGGCTTAATGGCTATTTCAATGAATACTGCTTTTGCTGCTGATGGAACCTATACAGGAACTATCGATATGACAATGAGCCAAGGCAATCAGGTAAACGTAGAGCGTGTTGAGTCTGATCTTACTCTTGAAGGAAGAAACGAAGCGTCGACTGGCGGTTTGAAATTCGAAACGAATACGCCACAAGAGCAAGCTATTCAGTTAACAGGTCGTCGTGACTAACGTTTAATCAGTGCTTACCATTGTCATGAAAAATGCTGTGCCCTCGGGTGCAGCGTTTTTCGTTTTGGGTTTGAGGATCTTTTATAAAATTCAGTCATCTAGCCTTGGCAGGGTGTGTAACGTGTGGCATTTTGTCTTTCTATTAATGGCTAGGTGTGTGCTCAGAATGACACACAAGCAAACGAAGACTCGAAAAGGACTAGGAATGAATCGAAAAGAAACGGGAATGATTCGTCATATTTTACTGATTAAGTTTAAAGAAGATGCAGATGCTTCTGAAATTGAGAAGCTGAAAGGACTGTTTGAAGCGATGCCAAGTAAGGTTGAAGGCGTGACTTCAGTCGAGTGGGGGCGAAATGACAGCCCTGAAAACAAGAACCAAGGTTATACCCATTCGGTGCTAATGACGTTCGCTGACGAAGACGGCCGTCAGAACTACCTTCCACACCCAGAGCATGATGCGCTGAAAGATATGTTTCGTCCTTTGTTAGATAACATTATCGTGTTTGATTACTCCCTGTAATCAGGTTCTCAGTACGTCGCTATCTATCTTGAGTCACCTTTGATAATGAAGAGTTAGGGCTTGTGTGACTAAGCCCTAACCAATAAAGAACGATTTACTCTGTCGGTGAAATCGTAACAGGGGTAAACGAAGCAACCGCATTACCGCCAGCACCCGGGCGATCAACATAAGGCGTGTTTTGCATTAAGGTGTAATACACGTCCACGAAGTCATCATCATTCACTAATACGCCTTCAGGAATCACATCAATGATCTTACTTGTGATTTGAGGAATGATCGCATAACCCTGAACTTCAGGATCTGGAATCATCTTCAATATCTCTTCTGCGGCTTCAACGAGCAGTTTGGCTAACGCTTTATAATCGGTGCCGTCATCGTGCTCCATCAAAATCATATCTGCTGCGCCCCAACGGTAGCGAGGCCAGAAGATTACCGTTTGATTTGGGTAGTATGTCTGTTTGTCGTAGTCCAGATAAGGCATCTCAACCAAGTCGATCTGTGGTTCTATACGGGTTGCATTAACTCCAGTGACAATAGCGTAGATTTCAGCTTTGCCAGAGATCCACGGTTCTCTATCAATGGCCAAACGAATCTTCGATAATTGGGTGGTGTTCAGTTCTTCAGGTTCAGATTCTGAAATAGAGCGACGAACTTTGTTCATTAAAGGCTGTTTTTGAGACTTGTGGACGTTGCTTTTATCACTGTTGGCATTGATTTGAGTTGCAGTACCCAGCTTGTTCATCTCGGTCTGCATCGCCATTAGGCCTGCTTTGAGTTCTTCTGCGCCGTTACTATCAATAACAAACACAGGAACGTCGGGCATTTGGTACACGTCTAATTCATGAACTTGTCCATACACATCGTACGCTTCGATGTATTGCCAATTTGAATCGTCACCAGAGGGTTCGAAGGCAAACAGCGGGCTTTCACCATTCTTCCAAGCTTCAATCATCGCTTCATCAGCCATGCGAATCTCTAGCAAAGAGTCACTGAAGTCGTTGACCCCTTTCATCTTGCGGTAGCTAAGATCGGCTTTTTGCATCTTGCTTGAAAATGCGGAGTAGGGCTTAGCTGAGTTAAGCTTGTCTATCGGTGTATACAGTTGCTTTTCTGTTATTTGGTCTTTTAAAGAAAGCTCAAGATCGGAGTAGCGGGCACTGATTTGCAACGCCAAAGACTGCTTTTGTGCTGAGGCGTTCTCCGAAAGAGAGAGTGAGCTTGTTGTGTCGATATTGTTTGCATAGGACTGGAAGCCAACCACTGTTGTTGCAAGCACCATACTGATAGAGAAAGATGGTCTCATAAATAATCCTTATTTTAATTTTTATCATTAATAGAGCATTTGCCCTATAAGGATTAACCTATCAGTAAGGTGAATGTGTTTAAAAGTTAGACAGCTTATTTTTATTTCGTTGTGCAGCACAGGATCTCAATTTAAATAATTTATAAAATATCAAGCTGATGTTGGCTTGATATATGCGAATTTATAAACCAATCAATAGCTTACTGATTAAATCATTAACTAGCCTAGTGGTGTATGGCCTATTTAGGGGGGGATTCGGGATCGTGAAGAGTGACTTCTGATGGAGCTTTTAGAGGGGAATGAGATCTATAGGAACACCCTATATCTACTATAGCCACTGCGTTATTTCGAACTTGATGGTTTTCGGTATAATTCGCCTCCCTTGATAAAAAGTAACGAATCAAAGCAACGCCTAAACGATCCATAACGCTCACCAAATTGCTCTGGACATCAAACACACTTTTCGCATCAACGTACATTGCAATCGTACAACGTTAAGAAATGTTCCTTTACGTTGAATCGCTTCTAGCCCGATAGCTCCCACGCAATACCTAGAACTATTGAGGGTTTTGGCTTAAACGCATTAGGAATACTGAATATGACGAATTTTAAGCGCGCTTCACGTTTATCGAAGATGTTGGTTTTTCTTTCTCTTATTTCCAAATCAACTCTTGGTTTTGAAATACCCGACAACGCACTCGAATCCTATGTGGGTGATTTCTCTGCGTTGCGTGAAAAAGGCGTTGTGCGTGTTTTAGTTTCTGGTGATATGGGGTTCTATCATATTGAAAATGGTAAGCCGAAAGGGATTCTTGCTGAGCAGATTTATTACTTTGATCAAGAGCTAAAGCTGCGTGACCCTTTACTGCGCGTTAAGGTGATTCCGGTTGAGCGGAGCGAGTTACTCAATGCTTTGAATCAGGGGAAAGGTGATATTGCAGTCGCAAATTTAACAGTGACCAAACAGCGTGAGCACTTAGTCGATTTCAGCATTCCCATTCGTAGCGACATTGATGAATTGTTAGTGACAAGCCGTTCTACCCCTTTGATTAATGACATCACCCAGTTACAGGGTAAAGAGGTCTGGTTAAAGCAGAATTCCAGTTACGTCAGCAGTGTTCATGCCGTGAATAAACAGTTAAAGAAGAAAGGTTTAGCACCCATCTATATCCATTTGTTAAGTGACAACCTCCAAGATCTCGAATTGCTAGATTTGATTAAACGTGGACAAATTACCGCAACCATTGTGGATAGCCACAAGCTTGAACTATGGGGAAACTTAGAGCAAGACATCAGAATCCATCGTAATCTTGCCTTTAGACACAATGCTGATATTGCTTGGGCGATTCGCAAAAATAGCCCGCAATTGAAAGCCAAAATCGACCAATATTTGCAAGATTCAAAGCAGGGTACATTGCTGGGTAATGTCATCGACAATCGTTATCTCGAAAGCACATCATGGATGAATAGAGCCTCTAACCCGATACAAAACAAAGAGCGGGATAAGCTAGAAAAGCTGTTCATGGTTTATGGGGAAAAGTTCGAGATCGATTGGTTCATTTTGTTAGCCATGGCTTTTCAAGAGTCCGGTTTGGATCACTCAAAAATATCGCATCGTGGTGCGGTTGGTATTATGCAAGTGATGCCTAAAACCGCCAAAGATTGGTATGTCGATATTGATAATGTGTACGACTTAGAAAGCAATATTCATGCGGGCAGCAAGTATCTGCGTTTTATCTATGACCGATATTTCGATTTGCCTGAAATCTCGGATACCGACAAGATTCATTTTAGCTTAGCCGCTTATAATGCCGGGCCAGCTAAGATAAGAAGAATGCGCGTGCTTGCTGCCAAGCAAGGCTACAACCCAAATAAATGGTTTAATCATGTTGAAGTGGTCGCAAGAAAAAATATTAGCCAAGAGCCTGTAAAATACGTCGCCAACATCAATCGATACTTCACTATTTACCAGAGATTGGATGAATTTCAAGACACCCGAGAAGAGCAACTGAGTAACATGACTCGTCAGCTCAACATCAAACGTTTCTCTCCTTATTTCGCTTATTAGTGGCGGTTATTCGCTATAAACAATAAACAATAAGCCATAAAGCAAAAACTATAAACAAAAAAGAGAGGTTAGCGACTAGGCTAACCTCTCTTTTTATTGGTACTGACTAACTGAATTGATTGGGGGGTATCAGTTAATGCTATGTTGCTTACTTGCTTACTTGCTTACTTGCTTACTTGCTTACTTACTTAGTTGCTTAAGACTGCTCAGCTGATGCGACGTACATCTGCATCTCTTCCAAGCTTGTTTTTGCAATCACTTGGCTATCAATAGAGTAATGGACTTCATCGCCGAAACGTTGACCCGTTAGAGTCGCGCGAGTACCGTCGTTGTAGGTTAGTTCAATTGCGATTTCGTCTTGGTTAAGTACTTTCATTTCGCTGTGGTCAATCACATGCTTTGCCAGCGGGTCGATCGGCGCTTCAGTTAGGCTGTCATCCAATTGGTCATTAACATCAATGTAGGTATCAACTTTGCTATCAAAGATGTGTGGTTTCTTGTTGATTGGGTTCTTACCCGTCCAAAATTCCAGCGAGTTAAATACGATGTAATCGGCGGCAACGGTAATACCGTAAGCAGGGGCAAGTAACATGTTTAGGCCACCACGAGCGTAACGGTTATCAACGGCTTTCACGTTAAATTCCATTAGTTTTCCGGTTACGGCATTGCTGCCCACACAACCAAATAAGGTCACAAGGCTCATTGAGATTATTATCGGTTTTGCAAATCGGTTCATCATTCTCTGTTTCTACATGTGTATATTTAGGAACCGGGAATTATGTCAAACTCAAGCGTCTTCTAATATAACGTCACGCCTATACTAGATATCAGGAAAACCTATATCTTTATAAAAACCAATCTGTTACATATTCTTTGGTTCTTGCTCCTTAAATACTACCGTACTAGTCTGCTTAATTTTTATTTGCCGTTTTAACAATGTTCTGTCATAACCATAACTAAAATATGGGAATGGAAAGCGATAATTCACAGTCATTTAAACGATATTATTTATATCGCTTATTTAAATACATGACTGCCTGAAGAGCTCGAATGAAA
The DNA here is from genome assembly GCF_050337435.1 of Vibrio satsumensis. Taxonomy (NCBI): domain Bacteria; kingdom Pseudomonadati; phylum Pseudomonadota; class Gammaproteobacteria; order Vibrionales; family Vibrionaceae; genus Vibrio; species Vibrio satsumensis. Next base: position 247,569 of record NZ_JAKJSX010000009.1, read on the forward strand.
CGATTTAACCTCAACCTCATCTATTACTTTATTGCGATATATGAAGAAGGAAACTTAACGTACGCAGCAGAGCGGCTCCACATCTCACAACCCAGCCTCAGTGCTCACTTGAAGCAGCTTCGAGACGAGTATCGCGATCTGCTCTTCGTTAGAAAATCGTACACGCTTGAACCGACTCCGGTTGCTAACGACTTGTACCCAATCTTCAAGCAAGCGCACAAACTTGTCTCTCATTCGTTGCCTGAAACACGCGACTTTGAACCCAAAGAGTGCAGTTACACGTTTCGAATTGCCGCTATGAGCATTTCAAGCAGTGTGACGCTGCCGCAAGTTCTGGATAGGATTCAGAAAGAAGCACCAGACTGCGTGATTGAAATCGTGAACATCAAAGAAGACATGGCGACCGACATTCGTGAGAAAAAGATCGACCTTGTTGTCGACTTAACCAGCGCACATCCAACCTTATTAAGCCAAGAGGTATGGAGCGATGAGTTGTGTATTGTGTGTAGTCAAAACCACTCTACCATCGACGAGCGAGTCAGCTTAGAGCAATACCTTTCAGAAAAGCATGTGGCGCTCACGCATGATAACTACCGAGTAAACCAACTCTCCGAGTTTCACAGCCCAATCTTTTCTGAGCGGAAAGTAGCAAGAAAGCTGAATTCGATCGCTGACTTCTCTGAAACCATCTACAACAGTGATTGGATCGCCACCTTCCCCAAAAGCGTGGCGAAAGCGTACTTCAATGAAGAAAAAATAAAGATGTTAGAGTTGCCGTTCGAGTACACCAAACCGTCACTGAGCGTGTATTGGCACAGCAACCGTAACGACGACATCGTAAACCAATGGCTAAGAGAATTGTTTACCAGTGAGATCTTAAAACTGTCTGCGTGATCAATTTGGCGCCTTAATAGGTCGCCTCAGTCTCTAGAACAATCCATCGCTTGATAAACAATGAAGCCTACTCACGTGAGTAGGCTTTGTTATTTGTTGCTACCTTCAGCGATAAGTACTAACTCAATCTAAACGCAATGTTAGCCCAGAGTAGTTCGAGTATCCGCGCAGTAACACATGATAGGTCACGCCCGGTTGCGCGCTCACACTGCACTGCTCATTGTTTCCTGCACGATAAGGGCGACAGTCGTAACTCGATGTAGTTGGTTTGCTGTCCGATTTCACGTAAAGGTCGGCATCGCCTGAACCGCCAGACATTGAAACCGTCACGCTTGATGCAGAATCAACAGTGAACGTGTAGAAGCTCTCCGAAGATTGATTCCCGCTTAGGTTCGCAATCGGTGTGCCTTTCGTTAGCACATTGCCAGTTGGAGGTGTGACACCACAGCTTGCGTTCACGCCTACGGTGTTAAATACATCTTCAACATCGGCAACCACATAGCCCATGTCGGCTGCGGCTTTCGCTACGCCACAAGCACCGGCATCAAAGGTACTGTTTGCCGTCCAATACAGTTGGTTTGCGACTGTGAATATTTCAAAGCCCTTACGTACATTCCAACCCGATTTGTTCGCTAAAAGGTAAAAGGCGCGGTTATAAACACCACTAGATAAATGAACGTTCAAACCATCGTAGTATTCAGAGGCATGATCAATTGAGCGGCCATCTTTTGATGGTTGATCAAAGTAACGCAAACCGCCTTCCGATTTGAATATGTCGCTACCGACAATCCAATCTACATTGCCACGCAAGTAATATTCAGCCGCTTCGCCCGCAATGTCTGAGAAGGCTTCATTCATACCGCCCGACATATTTCGGTACACAAGCCCCGAGTTTTGCTCTGTGAACCCGTGGCTGACTTCGTGAGCACTCACGTTGATATCGACCAGTGGGTAAAAGGTATTTTTGCCATCTCCAAAAGTCATGGATGTACCATTCCAGAAGGCATTTTCATAATCCGTGCTGTAATGAACTCGCATCGTCAGCTGGAAAGTTAACGGCGAGGTGTTCATCCACTCTTTGTACATATCAAACACGACATTACCGAAGTAGTGAGCATCGTTAAGAGGCGAGTAAGCCCCGTTAATGTATTTATGATCGGTGTAGTTGGTTCCGTCGGCACAGTTGTAGCTGTAGGCTGCGCTGCCAGACGTTCCGTTCCTCAAATCGACTGTCTTAACCGAATCGTTTTCTAACTTACACGTCGTGCCTATTTTGTCGATGGGAAAGCTAGGGAAGTCACTGCCATATTCATATCGAGTGGTTTTAAGGTTGCCACCTGGGCCAGTACCTAATGCTTTAGCGTGGTTTAGTCCATTCCATTTTTGGAGCACATCGCCAGTCGAGGCATCAATAAAGTAGAAAGGGCGCTCTGGCATAGAGGATGCGATAAAGAAATCGACCAGATACACCACTTGGGCGACTTGGTTCTCATCCAATCTCACCATCAGTTTCGCGTTTTTATTTTCAATCGACTTTTTGCCGACAGTAAACGTGCGGTGAGAGGATATCGCAGCTTCAATCGCTTGTTCCTGATTCAGCTTTGGCGCGATGCTGGATAAGTCTCCACTGATGCCTTGTGCCATTGAGCCAAATACCTGAGTGGGCTGGTTCTTAGAAAGGGTGGCGACAACGGAGGTATCAAAGACGGGTAAACCTAAGTGAGTTTGTTGGTAACGGACTTTCGTTTTCCCATTGGGCAATACCACCCGTTTCGCTTCAGAAAAACCTAATTCTAGTGGGGCAACACTCTTCGACTGCGCGACGAGGCTTTGTTGTAGCAGTGTATCATTATCGATTCTGACCATTTCTGCAGCGTGTGCAGTAAAGCCGAGAGACGTACCTAGAATGGCTGCTATTTTCCAGCTTAGTTGACGTTGTTGGTTCATTTTTCGTTCCTGATTTTAATATAAACTCCTTCTTCCCAACGGCTTTATAGGAAGTCTATATGCAACACACTAATGCCATGTGTTACGAATCAAGATTGGAAGAGCATTTCGGCTTATGACAAGTTTTTATTAGAGATTAAATTTTAGAGTATGTAATTCAAAGTTTACAAAAACACTTATTGAACAAATTGTTTTTATAAAATCTAATTTTATTATTTATCGTAAACATATGAAGGGTCGGGAATTATTAAAAACCGCTTTGTTTTAATTTATAGAATGAATTTCTCGAAGTTAATTTCGGTATTTATCTGTTTTTACCTTAACTACAAATTAGTAAATAAACGGTTTTTTGAAGTGGGAATATTGTCTTTATTGTCAATAGTAAACTTGTTTTAACAATAGCACTAAGCACAGATTTTCACTTTTCTAACACTTAATCTCGTTAGACAGAAAAACTCTACATTTTGTTGTTCAATCACAAATCATGAGCGATAAGTCATTGTTATAAAGGGAGTCGGTCGTTTAAAATAGGTTACATAAGAATCCAGCCAGAAAATTGGTATTTAGATACGGACTTGTTCTGGCTGATAGCTGTTATGAGTAAAGGATTAGCATGTCGATAACTAATGCAGAAAATAGCCTTTTTGATGAATGGAAAGGAAATAGAAAAGGTTTTGTTTCAGATGGTTTAGTTTCTGAACAGGATTACTTAAATTCCGACACAAAAATATGCATTGTATTAAAAGAAGTTAATGATTCCGACGGAGGTGGTTGGGATTTAAGAGAGTTTCTAGCTGAAGGTGCGAGATCTCAAACATGGAATAATGTTGTCCGCTGGATAAACGGAATCAGAAATATAAATCGTGATATACCGTGGCAAGAGTTTGATGAGATTAATGAAGCAGACAGACAGTCTTCTTTAAAATCAATATGCGCAATGAACTTAAAAAAATCGCCAGGTACTCACACAACAGATAAAGCTTCTCTTAATAAAGTAGCTAATGAAGATCGAAACTTTATTGAGCAACAGTTTTCTCTATATAATCCTGATATAACCATATGTGGCGGGACAGGTGACTTATTTAAGGATACTGCGGGGCTTAATAAATATGAATGGAAGAGGACTAATCGTGGAGTTTGGTGGTATGAAAGAGCACCAAAGAAGTATGTCATTGCATATTGCCACCCAGAAGCACGAGTAGATAACCCATTAATTGTATACGGGTTAATTGACGCAATAAGAGAAATTTACTCATAACAAGCGCTTTAAACGGACAAAAACAGTTGGTTAGGTTTCGCTGCGCTCCACATTATAACCAACAATTTTTATCCGCTTAAGCGGGCGTTTATGTGTAATCATTGGAAACAGATAAAATGAAGCTTTCAAAGTCGTTAGAAGAATCTCTTAAAAAAGATGATCTGACCAATTTAGCGGTAAATCTTGGCGAAGTTGGTATAGATGCAATTTTAGATAATGGTGTATTAAGAGACATCCCAGTGCTATCTAGTATTGTAGGTGGTATCAATGCGATTGGTAGCGTGCGTGATGCTCTGTTTACGAAAAAGCTTATTTCATTTCTTTCTGAGTTGTCGGATATTCCGGTAGAACAGCGCCGAACTATGATCGATTCAATTGACAACTCGGATGACTACAAAGTAAAAGTTGGTGAGAAGCTTATCTATATCATAGAGAAAACAGAAGACCACTATACGAGTAAAATTATTGCCATATTCTTCTCTGAGTTTCTTGTCGGAGAAATCACATACAATCAATTTTTAAAAATTAGTCGAATTATCGATAGTATGTTTATTGGTGATTTTTTAGAGTTTGCTAATGAGCCGTCAGAATCGATTGATTTTAATTCTGAAAATACATTTATTAACACTGGATTAGTCGATGTATATTTTGAACCTATGGTAGTTAAAGATAGTGATTGCTACGATGACTGTGATAAATATGAAACGAGTGGAGGTGCAAGCCTGTACATCACTTCTATCGGTGAGCTTGTAAGGTTGGTACTCAAGGGAAAAAATTACACATAACAAACGACTATGGCGTCAATGATTAGTTTTTGGCTGTATTTTCATCCCAAATTAAGCCATCTCTCAGCATAGAGTTAAGGGTCACGTTTCACGTAGGAAACATGACAAGCGACCAACTATTGGAAAAGGCACTTTATAGCAGCGCCTTTTCCACAACCTCGCTCGCTTAAAGCCTACTTAGCAACGAATCACCTTAATAACTATTTCAGAACAACCGACAATGTGTGGCTTAAAACGAGTGAGCTGATAGACCAAACTGAGATTGAAGTTTTAGGCGAGTACTCTGCAACGGTGCAAGCGCCGAAGTTTACGGATCTCCCACGCAAAGGCGAACGTTTGCCTTTTGTTTCTCGGAATTTAGTTGCAACAATAAATAACATACAAACGTAGAGGTAGCGCACAGAAACGAAAAAGGGGATATCGCGATTACGTAATCATTGATCTAGCCGATAGTGAGATAGTGATAAGAGGTCGATAATTCGTTGTCGGATCTAAATTAGAGCTTTAAATCTAATTTCTAAGTAGTTGTTATCTCAGGAAGAGTTTTTGTGCTATGCGCCCCTATATTAAATACATTATCCCTATTTTAATTCCTTTCATTATCCTCGTAATGCCGCTATCAGCGTTTCCATTTGAAGGCCTCACGATTATTCAACAACGCGTTATCGCGATCTTTTTATTAGCGGCATTGTGCTGGGTGTTCGAGCCCATCCCGATCTACGCGACGTCTGTTGTTATTATCGTTCTGCAATTGTTGATGTTGTCGGATAAAGGGCTGATCTTTTTAAGGTTTGATCATGGGGAAGAACATTTTGGTGAGCTGTTAAAATACAGCGATATCATGGCGACATTCGCTAGCCCAATCATCATGCTGTTTTTAGGTGGTTTCTTCTTAGCGATGGCTGCCACTAAATATCGATTAGACGTAAACTTAGCTCGCGTGTTGTTGAAGCCATTTGGTCAAGACCCAAAGTTTGTGATGCTCGGCTTAATGCTGATCACTGGTATCTTTTCGATGTTTATGTCTAACACAGCAACAACGGCAATGATGCTCTCTATTTTAACGCCGGTACTGGCTGTGTTTGGCCCGAAAGACCCCGGTCGTGTAGCGTTTGCGCTTTGTATCCCTGTTGCCGCTAACATCGGTGGCATTGGTACCCCAATCGGTACCCCGCCGAACGCTATCGCACTTAAATATTTAGTTGGCGATAACCTCATTACGTTCGGTGAATGGATGGCATTTGGTGTGCCGTTTGTCGTTATTATGATGGCGTTAGCGTGGTTTTTAATAGGCTTTATGTACAAAGCTGACCAAAAGAAAATCGAGCTAAGCATCAAAGGTAAATTCCTTAAAACACCAAAAGCCATTGCGGTGTACGTCACTTTTGCGCTCACCATCATTCTTTGGTTAATGGGCTCAAGCCATGGCATGAACTCTTATACCGTCGCTCTGATTCCTGTTGCTGTGTTCTCTCTGTCCGGGATCATCAATAAAGAAGACCTGAAGAAAATTTCTTGGGACGTATTGTGGCTTGTATCAGGTGGTATTGCGCTTGGTTTAGCTCTCGATAAAACTGGCTTAGCAAGGCTGGTGGTACACAGTATTCCGTTTGATACTTACTCACCCTATGTGGTGTTGTTCGGAGCGGCGTTCTTGTGTTTGGTAATGGCAAACTTTATGTCTCATACCGCAACGGCTAACTTGTTAATGCCAATTATGGCTGCATTAGGTTCGTCTATGGCTTCACTCACGCCACTCGGCGGTGAGTTAACGTTAATTCTGGTTGTGACTTTTGCCGCTTCATTGGGTATGTCGCTGCCAATCAGTACGCCACCGAATGCGTTGGCTCATGCCACTGGTCATGTGCAAAGTAATCAAATGGCCAGAATCGGTATTATTTTGGGTGTGGTTGGTGTGCTGTTGAGCTTTGTTATGGTGTGGCTGCTACATTCAATTGGTCACATAGGGTAGCGATACGTGTATCAACAAAAGTTAGAAGCACTAATCGATCGCTATTTTAACCACACAGAACGTCGGGTGACGTGCCGTGCCGGTAACACCATTATTGAACAATCAGCGTTAAATACTCGTTTGTATTATGTGTTTAGTGGAGAACTGGAAGGCTTTTATACCGATGCGAATACACCGCAAGTGCGAGTATTTAGCGCGGGGAGTGGGGCTTTTATAGGCGTTCATAGCTTCTTTTCCGGTAATTGGACTGCATCTTCAACGGTTGTTGCAAAAACCGATGTTGAGTTAGCGTGGATCGATAAAGACACGCCTGCAGAAGATGAACGTAAATTTGGTCCTCTTACCGCACAGTTTACACCTGTGATTGTCAATGAGTTGTCGCGTCGTCAACGCCGTGCAACACAAGAAGCTATAGCGAAACAAAAAGCGCTAGAGAAGTTACATACTGCTGAGCAAATGACGACCTTGGGTCAATTAGCTGCAGGGATTGCTCATGAACTTAACAACGCTATTGGTGTAGTAAATAGTAAATCTGGCCGACTTGAAACGGTCATCATGGATCTGCTTGAAGAAGTGCATCCAGAAGCCAGTCAATTTTTCGATTTTGGGTTAATGCATGGTCAGAAAACGTCGTCGTCAGAAGCACGAACACGTGGGCGACAATTTGAAAGAAAATATGGTTTAGACAAAAACATTGCTCGCTCTCTTGCGAAGGCGATTCCAATTGACGCTTTATCTGCAACAGACGTTATTTCAAAACATTGGCTGAAAAACCCAGAAGAAGCGATTCGCTTTTGGCAGATGGGTTGTGATTTACATGATTTACGTTTGGCATCTAGACACACCGTTGGCATCGTAAAATCGGTTAAACAACTTGGCAGAGTTGATATTGACACCGAAGAAGCGGTGGATATTAACGACTCCATTAACCATGCCTTATCGTTGTTACAAAGTGAGTTACGTAGAGTATCTGTGCGATTGAGCCCCGCAGATTTGCCGCCTTTTAAAGGCTCGAAAACAGAGCTCGTTCAGATTTGGGTCAACATTGTAAAGAATGCTTGTGATGCAATGTCGAATTCAGACGATGCTGCAATAGAGATTCAAACCAGATTAAGTAAGAAAAGAATATTAGTTACGATCGCGAATAACGGCCCTGAGATAGACGAGGCGACTCGTAGAAAGGTATTTCAGCCCAACTTCACCACTAAAAAAGGTGGTTTATCGTTTGGATTGGGCTTGGGTTTATCAATAGTTAAGCGGATTGTGGCGGGTTATGGCGGAAGTATCATTGTGAAAAGTGATGCTTCTAAAACTGTATTTAGAATCAAGTTACCAGTAGAGGGTGAACATGGAGAAGCTTAATTTAATCTGTGTCGATGACCAGAGAGAAGTACTGAGCGCAGTGGTACAAGATTTAGAGCCGCTGGCGAGTTGGCTGAATATTGAAGATTGTGAATCAGCGCAAGAAGTGCTTGATCTCATTGATGAACTTGACGCAGAAGGCGAACACATTACCGTCATCGTGTCTGATCATGTGATGCCAGGGAAAACGGGTGTGGAGTTACTCACTGACGTGTTCCATGACAGCCGCTTTCCGAATACAAAGAAAATTCTTCTTACGGGGCAGGCCACTCATACCGATACCATCAATGCGATTAATGCAGCAGGCATCGACCGTTACTTTGAAAAGCCTTGGCAAGCAAGCACATTAGTTGAGTGCATTCGTACTCTTGTCACTGAGTACATATTTGATCAAGGGCTTGATTACACGGACTATCAGAATGAGCTCGACCAGCAGGTTGTGTTGAGACGCTTACGCTAGTCTCTTATGTTAGCGTTACATTAGTCACTAATGTAAGTCGCTTGAAATTGTATGCACCGAAGGACGCTTTCTGAAGGATATTGTCTTTGAAAGATGTAACCTTTCGGTGCATATATTACCTATCTCTTTTAGTCGTTCAGGTTTTAGTACTCAGTTATTAACTCACTGGTTGTTGGTTTTAGTCTAAAACTCATACGCCAACGCCAACGAGAACTAAGTTAATGCATATCTTTATACATCCCACTAGTGCCGAGCCTGCCTCCAGGTAACGCCAGCGGATGCCTTGTGTTTTCTTCACGAACGATTCCCTGAACATGCAGCAGAACTTCGTACGATGCCGCTTTCTCTATATTCAACATTTGAATGCAATTTGTGGAATATATCAAAATTAATTTAATTGATAGTAAGTTATTACTTTTCATTATGTTACGGTTCTTTCCTTAAGGCCAGCTGATTAGGGAAGAGGCTCATGAAAAAGGGATTTGTGATAGCGATATCAATCGGCTTTGTTGTGTTCTTCCTCGTTGGACGTGAACTTCAATGGTTCGGGTCCAGTAATTCCGAGTCGTACCCTAAACTTCCTAATAGTCCCCAATTTGTGCCATCTACTGATTTTGACGGTGAGTGGCTAGGTCGTCGTATTAACACCACTGGCAATAATATGTGTGAACGGACAACCATCACCGGAATCATTCGAAAGGGTAAAGCCACGCTAAGGCTTACCTACAACGGAACACCATTAGAAGGTTGGGTGACAGAAAGCGGCGGCTTACGTTTGTATGCGAAACATCGCCAGTGGGACTATCGCTTTTCAGCAACTGGTAGCGGCAAGCGATTTGATGGTCGTTGGCACTTAACCAATGGCCCGTGTAAAGGAACTTGGTTTATAGAAAAGCTGGGTGACAATCTTGGCGTTGACGAATAAAGGACAATTTTCATGACATCCAACATTTGGCACTTTCGATACGCATTTGCAGAAGGTTATTACGTTAGGGAACTCTGCCTTTTACCGTTCTCAATTAAAGTTGGTCTACGTTGATGGGTTAGCCGAACAAGATACATATGCAGCACTCTAATATCATGTGTTATGACAAGTTTTTGAGAGATTAAATATTATTGTTTATCGTAAACGCATGAGAGTATATTCGTTATTAAATTCATTGCTGTTTGAATTTTATGTACTGATTTTATTTAATTAAAAATATATCAGTAATGATATTTTTGGATTTTTAATATTGTTATTTCTATCAGTTTTCAGGATTTTTAGCATGTATCAATCAAAACGAAACTGAGTTGTTTGTTAATAAACCTGCGAAAGTTTGCGTAATGTTGTATACCTCCAGTGAATTAAGGTGAAAGTTATATAACCTCTTGTTATTTATAAAGTAAGTCAGGTAAGATTAGTCACTTAAGAGCGGAGCAGAAAGCTTAGGGTGAGAAATCAGACGCCGTCTGCTTAATAACCGTTATACGCCATAGCATTCTATCAAATAAAAGGAATCAGCATGTTTAAAGGGTTTAGTCTAGTCCTGTCAGTTTTCATTTGTACATTTGCACAAGCTAATACTTCCGTTGAGTTTGAAACTGCACAAAAATTGTTGACGGCGATGGACGTTGATAAACAAATGTTAGGTGGTTTCGACGCAATGTTGCCAATCGTTAATCAGATAGCGGGTAAGCTTGAGCTTAATTCTCAAGAAACTGACCAACTAAAAGATCTTTATAAAGATTGGTTTGAAAATGATATTGATAGAGTAAAAATGCGTGTCGAAATTGCAAAGCTCTATTCTAATCAATTTACCGTTACGGAAATGAACCAAATAATAGAGTTTTACGACACGCCAATTGGGAAAAAGCTGATACAAAAATCGCCAGAGTTAGCAAAGCTTGGAGCGCAAATTGGCATGACAGAAGCTCAAGATAAGCAACAACAATTACTTGAAAGAATCACTCCTTTCATAAAGGAGCATAGTGCTAAGTAACTGGTGATCTACTATCACGTTAGTTTTCGTTGAACAACTAAGGTGTTCACATCTTCATCATGCTGTATTACCGAGAGAAATCATGGACAGTCGTATCTAATTAAATTTTATTAAATACTTATTTTTAGAGTTACTGTTTATTATTGCACTAGGTCTTGTCTATTGGATATCAGACGGTGATCGTTCATCGCTACTAACCATAGGGCTGATAATTTGTGTTCCTCCACTAATAAAAATTCTAATGTTGTGGTGGAAGCTTCGCGATAGCTCATTTGAAATCACGAACAGTCACGTACGTTTAAATGGAGTTGCTTGTGATGTGACTTTACAGCGCAGCTTGCTTCCGTTTGAAATTGGCTCATTCATCAAACTTTCATACACGAAAGGTGCAATGAGCCAAGAAGAATGAAAGCGTGTGTTAGCGTGTCGAATATAGTTCCACGGCTTTAGTTTGTGTTGTGCGCCAGTTTGTATTTCGGATGCGGTTCGTGTGCTAGTATCGCCTTTTTTGCATCGAGCTAATCTATGACTAACGATCATTTCAAAGGTAAATATGAGGTTGAGCTGAAGTATCGACTTAGCTCTAAGTCTGAGTTCTTAAAAACTTTGAACCTAATTCCCCATGAAGTGATGCTGCAAGACAATCAGGAACGTGATTGGTATTTCGATAGCCCTGATAGAAGCTTACAAGCTCAGAACAAAAGCTTGTGTATTCGCACTATGGAGCCGTCGGGTATCAAGTTATGGATTGTAAAAGGCCCTGAGCCTGATCGATGCGAAGCGACAAATATCACCGATGCGGCGAATGCCAAGAGCATGCTAGAGAACTTGGGATATGACGTGATTCTTAAAGCGCAAAAAACTCGCAGTATTTACTTTGTGGGCGAATTTCATATTACTGTCGACTCACTAACGGGTATCGGTGATTTTGCAGAGTTCGCTATCATGACGGATGATGAGTCTAAGTTATCGGTTTATAAAGATGAATTGGAGTTATTAGCCAGTCGGTTTGGGCTGACTCAATCAGCACTACAAACTCAATCTTATAAACAGATGTTTGAGGAAATGAACGCATAGCACAGCGCTTAAGCGTCAGGGAGAGTTATGGACACCATTATCAAACAAGCCATCGAGTTGCGAAAAGAAGCCAAGTATCAAGAGTCACGAGATTTGTTGGCGACACTGCTCGATGATGAAAAGTATGCTGCGAAAGCGCACTTGCAGATAGCTTGGTCTTACGACAACCAAGGTAAAGAACAGCAGGCTATCGAGCATTATTTGCTGTCTCTTTTGGGCGAACTTACTTCTACAGAACGCTTTGATGTGCTTTTCGGCTTGGCGAGCACTTATCGAAGCCTAGGCCTTTATGCAGAGGCTTTAAGCTATTTCGAACAGACTATGGCTGAGTATCCTGATTCCCTTGAAGTTCAGCCTTTCTACGCTATGTGCTTGTATAATTTGGGTCGCCATAAAGAGGCAACGTCTCTGCTGCTTGAGTTGTTGGTTTCTACGACTAATAGCGAAGCGATCAAAGAGTACCAAAGAGCGATCTCCTTATACGCTCAAGATTTAGATAAAACTTGGTAAGCTGCCAACTATAAAGCTCATCTGCTTGCTTAAAAACGATGAGCTTAGCTTAGCTTTACTTTCTTAGGACGAAACTTTCTGCCGTCCATAATATTCAAAGACATCAGTGTTAGGTTGGTTGCGCCTGCTATCAGTTCTAAAATCTGAACGCCATAAAACACAGAGTCGAACTCTCCTAAACTTGCCCACCGATTCAAAAAGTACGCGGCTGGAATCAAAATAACGATCCCGTTGAACGCGATAATTGGCATGCGTTTACTTTTACGCTCAACTATTTTCCCTTTACGTTGTTTTGCCATAGCTGCACCGGTCGCACCAGTAATAGCAATGGCTGGGACAAGAATAAACAAGCCTGGAAAAACGATCATCGACTTAACTAGCTTCACTGATTCCAAAGTGCCAAACAGCTCCACAAGCAATGTGCTAGTAAAAAATGTAGCGACACACAGTGTTGCTGTTAATGCCGCTGTTCTGTGGATTATTGGTTTCATATCATTCTCTCCATTAATTTGGTAACATGTTGTCAATTTGGTTTAAGTCTAATTTAATGACAGCATGTTGTCAAAGTGGGTGTTATGGATACGAATGGAGAAGTTTTCACAAAGATCGCACTAGAGATCTTTAAGGTCAGTGGTTTATTGAATGCTGAGGGTGACAAATTAACTGAAGAGTTAGGGCTAAGCAGTGCCAGATGGAAGGTGATGGGGGCGATCGAAAAGTCTGATGATCTGGTCACCGTTTCTCAAATTGCTCGTATTATGGGGCAAAGCAGACAAGCGACACAGCGTGTTACCGACATCATGGTGAAAGATGGCCTGCTAACTTGGCTTGATAACCCGAATCACAAAAAAGCAAAGTTGGTTAACATGACTGAAAAGGGCAAGGAAGCGTATTCGCTATTAGATAAAAAACAGGAATTATGGGCAGAAAGTGGCGCTGAAGGCATTGAAAGAGACGAGCTGGATAAGGCACTAATTACTCTGAAGAAGATGGCTACCTTCTTAGATAGATAAGAGGTTAGATCGATAAGAGGTGAGATAGATAAGAGATTAGATAAATAGAGAGTGGCAGTTGAGAAGAATACAGAAGCCTAAGCATCAATGTGATACTTAGGCTCCAGGTATATTTGTGTCGCTCGTGAAGCGTTACGCTGAAAGCTCTTTACGAACGATCTCTGCGCCAGCGCTGAGTGCATTCAACTTAGCTGAGGCGATCTCGCGAGGCAGGGGAGCCATGCCGCAGTTAGTGCAAGGGTAGAGCTTGTCTGCATCAACGTACTTAAGTGTTTCTCTAAGAGTGCTGGCCACTTCTTCCGGTGTTTCAATTGCATTGGTTGCAACATCAATAGCACCGACCATTACTTTCTTGCCTCGCACCAGTTCAAGTAGTTCAAGAGGTACATGAGAGTTGTGACACTCTAATGAGATGATGTCGATATTGGATTGCTGGAGCTTAGGAAATACCTCTTCGTATTGGCGCCATTCGGTACCTAGTGTCTTTTTCCAATCCGTATTTGCTTTGATGCCATAGCCATAACAAATATGAACTGCAGTTTCACACTTAAGCCCTTCAATGGCTCTTTCCAAACAAGCGATACCCCAATCGTTCACTTCATCAAAGAACACGTTAAATGCAGGTTCATCGAACTGAATGATATCAACGCCTGCAGCTTCAAGTTCTTTCGCTTCTTCGTTGAGGATCTTTGCAAATTCCCACGCCAGTTTTTCACGGCTTTGGTAGTGCGCATCGTAAAGCGTATCTATCATGGTCATAGGCCCCGGTAGAGCCCATTTGATAGGTTGGTCGGTTTGCTGACGTAAGAACTTAGCATCTTCGACAAAAACGGATTTCTGGCGAGAAACTGGGCCAACCACTGTAGGTACACTTGCATCGTAACGGTCGCGGATTTTAACGGTTTCACGCTTTTCAAAATCAACGCCATTCAGATGTTCAATGAAAGTCGTTACAAAGTGCTGACGTGTTTGTTCGCCGTCACTTACAATATCAATGCCTGCTTGCTGTTGCTCGTGCAGAGAGACACGCAGCGCATCTTGTTTGCCGTCTGTGAGTTCAGCGCCTTGCAGTTTCCATGGAGACCAAAGTGTTTCTGGTTGTGCTAGCCAAGACGGTTTCGGCAAGCTGCCTGCTGTTGAAGTCGGTAATAGTGTTTTCATAATAATTCTGCCTGTCCTTAGATTCCTAAAGTGGATCGTACGTTTCCTAATGCGCGTAAAGTAGAGCGATTACAGCGCGTAGTTGGCAGACCAGTTTTCTAGTACCGACTGGTATGGCTTAATGAAGTTTTCTTCTGCAAACTTACCTTGTTCAACAGCTAGTTTGCTTCGCTCTTCTCGGTCATAAACGATTTGAGTCAGTGAGTGATCCAAGTTTTTCAAGTTTGGTTGGTAGCAGTTACCTGCAACAGCATTCGCGTTGTAGATTTCAGGGCGGTAGATCTTCTGGAACGTACCCATGGTGCTGATGGTGCTGATAAGCTCTAGGTTAGAGTAATCGTTCAGCAGATCACCAAAGAAATAAAAGGCCAAAGGTGCAACACTGTTTGGCGGCATGAAATAACGAACCTGTAAGCCCATCTTCTTAAAATATTGCTCAGTTAAAGAAGACTCATTCGGTTGGTATTCAAAACCTAATACTGGGTGTTGGTTTTCAGTACGGTAATAGGTTTTATTATCTGAAACACTCAAGCAAATAACAGGTGGTTTCTTAAAGTTTTCTTTGTACGCTTGAGAGTTAACGAAATATTTAAACAACTTGCCGTGTAAATCACCAAAACCTTCTGGAATAGTGAATTTATCTTGGCCTTTATTATGATCCAACAGAAGTACGCTAAAGTCATAATCTCGAACATAAGAAGAGAAGTTATTTCCGATAATGCCTTCAATACGCTCGTTGGTTTTACGGTCTAGAATGTTTGTTTTCAGCACTTCAATTGAAGGGAAGGCTTCGCCGTTGCTTTCAATGTCCATATCAACAGAAATGATTTCAAGCTCTACAGAGTAGCGGTCGCCTTTTGGGTTGTCCCAGTGTGCTAAGGCATTGAAACTGTTGTCTATCATCTGTAGTGCGTTACGTAAGTTCGCTTGACGGCTGTCGCCGCGAGCCAAGTTAGCAAAGTTAGTTGTGATACGCGTGCTGTCTGCAGGCTGGTAGTTTTCGTCGAGGCTAATGCTCTTAATCGTAAAGTTAAATTCATTATTCATGTTGATCTAGTATCCCAATTTGTTGTCTGATTCTCTCGGTCTTTAATATTTAAATGCTTTATGTTTGCGTGTGACCGGATTAAGAATCGAGGCTGTCTTCACTAAAAGTGTCGTATAAATTTATTTGCTTAAAGTTTTTATACGTGGATGGGAGTGGGATTAATAATGGTATTACTTCACATTCATCATGAAGAATCTTCATGATCTATATGTTTGAATATTCAAGTCGGTGTCAGTTATATTAATTAGCTTAATGGAAATATAACCACATTAATACTGTGTTATTTAAGATAATTAATTGAATAAGAGATGGATGAAATGAGTGAATTGCTGTTGTTGATTTTCTACTGTGCTTTACTAGGCAGTGGTGTTGGGTTTCTCGCCGGTTTGTTAGGTATTGGCGGAGGGCTGATCATTGTTCCCGTCCTAAGCAGCATTTTACTTTATTTAGACGTTCTACCGTCTGATCAAGTGGTTGTCGCTGCGATCGCGACCTCACTGGCATCGATACTGTTCACCTCAACGTCTTCTGCACTTGCTCACCACAAGAATGGAAACGTGCCTTGGAACATTGCGCCTTGGATCATGCTGGGTGTTGCTCTGGGTGCACTGATTAGCGGCTTTATGGCGGCTCTGTTGCCAGAAAAAGTCGTTCGTATTGTGTTTGCTGTGAGTGTGGTTCTTATCGCGATTAAGATGTTCTTAAGCAGCAAAAGCGAAGCGCCTAAAGAACGAAAGCTGCCAAACAAAGGTGTGCTAACTGTTCTGACAACCATTACGGGTGGTTTGTCTGCCATGATAGGGATTGGTGGCGGTGCATTGCTCGTTCCATTGCTCACGTTCTTTTCTGTCGATATGAAAAAGGCGATCGGATGTGCGTCGGCTTGTGGCATTGTTATCGCGCTATTTGGCTCGATTGGTTACATCAGTTCGGGTAGTAGCCACTTTGCTCTAACTGATGGCTTTGCGGGTTTTGTTTATTTACCAGCACTTCTGGGTATCGTGTGCACGTCTTGGTTTACGGCCCCGTTAGGCGCCAAAGCGACAAACCATTTACCCGTTCCAACCATCAAGAAGATATTCTCAGTGCTGTTGGTTGTTATCGCGGCAAGCATGGTGGCTCGTTAATTTCAGACGGATCGTGATCTATTCGGATGATTAATTAGACATTTAGGTGTGAAACAGCACGTAAATGTCTAATTGCGATCTGTGTCATTCAATAGCGTGATTTACTCCTTAAGATGTATCACCATTCATAATAAAATTATTCCGTTTTATAAATATTTCAAATGTGGTCAAACAATTACGCAAAGGAATTTATGATGGCACGGGAAATCTCATTTAAAAGTAATGGGCCACAATGGAGTGTTGTTCTATCAATGACGATAACCTACACGATCGTATCTCTGATGATCAGTTTCTTTTATCAAACTGAATTGCAGCTTTTTCCTTTCATCACCTCAATTACCCTCATGACTTTGGTTTACATGTTTGCCTCAAGGCTCACGAAAAGCCATTTGTCTTTAGACGATGGAAACGTGTATTTGCATGGTATTAAGGCGAATCTAGTGGTTAAAAAGTCTTTGTTTGGTCATTCTTTTATTGAAGTGAAATCCTTAACCGAAAAAGGTTACCACAAGGTGAATATACGCAAAGGGCAGGTTGAGCTATCTGATTGGGATCTGTTGTTGAGTAAGGCGACACAATCACACTGATTAGATACGGGTCAATGAGGTCCGAATAAAGAGCAGTCATCAGGCTGCTCTTTTTTGTTTGCCTGTCTACATTTATACGATTATGTCTATGAGTATGTTGACAAAATCTTGTTGTTTAACCGGATTCACTGCTATAGCTAAATGTACTTGTTCAGTTCAAGGGAATGCTAAAAGTGGGTGATTTATGGATCCGTTAACACAGGGCGTGCTAGGCGCTTCTTTGTCACAATCGGCGAGTAAAAAACAATATTTGGTGGTCGCTGGGGTTCTAGGTTTGCTCTCTGGAATGGCGCCAGATTTAGATGCATTTATTCGATCGGAGAGTGATCCTTTACTCGCATTGGAGTTCCATCGACAGTTTACCCACTCACTTTTGTTTATTCCTATTGGCAGCTTGATTTGCGCTCTGGTTTTGTATCCTTTGATTGCGAAAAGGCGGGGACTCTCGTTTAAACAGAGTTGGCTCTATTGCGCGTTAGGTTATGGCACACATGCTTTACTCGATTCTTGTACTACGTATGGCACTCAACTGTTCTGGCCGCTCACCAATGAACGTTATGCTTGGAATACCATTTCGATTATCGACCCTGTCTATACCATTCCTATCTTAATATTGTTGGTGTTGGCGACATGGAAGCGAACTCCATGGCTAGCACGCGCTGCATTTGCTTGGGCACTGATTTATCCAACATTGGGGATGATACAAAGGGATAGAGCAGAAGCGGTAGGATGGCAATTAGCACAAGAACGCCAACATACGCCTATTCGCTTAGAGGCTAAGCCGAGCTTTGCGAATATCTTGGTTTGGAAAGTAGTGTACGAAACAGAGGCTCATTATCATGTAGACGCAGTGCGGGTTGGTACATCGGTAAGCACGTATCCCGGAGAGTCGATCGTTAAGCTGAACGTTGGCAGGGATTTGCCTTGGCTTGACCCTGACTCTCAACAAGCCAAAGACATTGAACGTTTCCGCTGGTTCTCGAATGGTTATATTACTCAGGATCCAACAGACGATCTACGTATTATCGATGTCCGATATTCAATTGTACCTAACCAAATGAAAGCGCTTTGGAGCATCAAACTATCAAAAGCAGTTGATGCAAACACGCATGTAAGATACGAAACTCATAGAGACAACACACCTGAGTCGAGACAGATCTTCTTAGATATGCTTACTGGCGATAAATGATCTAGGTCTAAAAAGTAAAAAGGCTGAGTCAGATAATCTTCTCAGCCTTTATTATTCGTTTATTCCTAAGCTACCGAGCGTTTAAGACTTAATACGACCTAAAATTAGTTCTTGAATATCAATATTCACGATACTCAAATTAATAGAAGCAGAAAGACTTGATTCCATTGTTGGCAATTTTGCTTGGTTGTCAGGATATAGGTGCCTCATTACGAACGAATTTTCGTTGATGCATGGGAATACTCATCATTGGCGTCAAAGTTGTTCTTGAACGATACTGTAGTCAGTTGAAATATTAAGGCACTGAGCTGAGCCAATAAAAATGAAGAAAAAATACACACGCATATCGTTAAGGACAGTGTTAGGGGGGATGTTTGTCTTTTGCACTCTCGTGACGGCCAGTGTTGCTATTCTCTTGCAATACCATTTTGCGAAAAAAACAGAGCTGCAACACACCCTTACTCAATATCAAACCATTGCAACTGGTGTATCGAGCCATTTGTCTAGTCTTCAAAATTTAGCTGACAACATAACGCGGAGGGGCGCTCAACTAGTATCTCTGATCGGCGTGGATACACCGGAAGAGAGTATCATTGTCCCTTTGTCTCAATTGTTAGTGAGAGAGTCTAGTATCCATAGTATTTTTGTGGCTAAAGAAAATAACGATTTCTTCCAGCTGATTAATCTTTCTTCTAAGGAGGTTCGTTCGCGTGTGAAGGCGAAACCCGGTGATAAGTGGTTGCTTATAGTTCACCGCGGAGTGAATCGAGAACGTAGTAAGGTGAGTATCTATTACGATGAGAATTTTAATTCACGACATACCTCGAATGAGTCGAGTAATTTTATCCCCACTCAGCGTAGTTGGTTTGAAAATGCTGAATATGATGAAACTTATAACACATCGCCTTACTTGTTTAATACGCTAAAAGTCTCAGGTGAAACTTTTTCAATCAAAGTACCGGGTTCAAAAACTGTGGTGGGTGTAGATATCCTCCTTTCCTCTTTAGAAGCGCAATTGACTAATCGATTTGTTAAAAACAAGAAGGCCCCAGAGGCTGAAGCCTTTATCTATCAAGAAAATGGGCAGTTGATTGCAACGAATAAGGTGGTGGATGTTGAAGGGCGGTTACCATCAGTCTCTCCAGTGGATTTGACCGATGAGCAGCGAATGTTAGTCGATCAAGCTCCGGAACTAACAGTGTCAAACCAAAACAACTGGGGCCCGGTCGACTTTGCCGTGGGTGGGCGTCCGAATGGATTCGCAATAGACTTATTCAAAATGATATCGGAAATGACAGGCTTAAAATTTAGGTTTGTGAACGGCCGTAGCTGGAATGAGCTTGTGAAAGACTTTGATAGCGGAAATATTGACATTCTTCACTCTGTTGCCGATCAAGACGATCTTTCTAGTATTGGTGTGGTTGGTAAACCTTTATATCACGCTAAGTTTGCTTTTCTGACGAAGAAGGAAAACCAACACATCAATACCCTAGAGCAAGTAAAGCAAACTCGGATTGGTTTGCTGAAAGGGTGGAGCATTCAAGATGATTTGGAAGAAGCTTATCCCCAAATGACCATCATTAGTTACGCTTCATTGCACGACGCGATTGATGGTGTATTGAATGGCGATATTGTTGCTGTGCTTGATATTCAAAAAATTTTGACAAACAAGATACGCGAAACGTTCCGCCAAAATTTGGTAATTAATTTGCTTAAAGGGCCCAATATTCCGAACGCCTTTTATTACTTAATAAATGAAGATCAAAGAGCTTTAGTTGAGATAATTAATCTTGCGGTCAGCGCTATTACGCCAGAGCAGAGAACTGAGCTGCGTGAAAAATGGTTTAAGGGTAGGACAGCCCAGTCAACTTATACTTTTGTGCCATACGAGGAACTTCTTGAATTCGCAAAAGATCCAACATTTGTTAATTCAGTGCGCTTGGTATCAGTCCATGGTGTCGAGAAATATGTCTATGTTGCTAAGTTGACACATAAAGAGGGGCGTTATTTTGCTGTTGTGATTCCTAAAGCCCACTTAATGGCAGGCGTAAATGAAACGGTAGTTTACGCAGTTGGTGCGTCATTCCTTGTGCTTACTCTCTTAATCCCAATTGCGTGGGCAATGGCAAAACCTATTTCGGAGCCAATTAATGCATTAAGAAAACAGGTCAGGTTCGTTAAAGATCGTGAGTACGAAAAAGTGCAGCGTGTTCATTCCCGTATTGAAGAAATTCATCAGCTTGGTTTATCTCTGATGAGAGGTAGTCATTCGCTACAGCAATTTGAGCAGCGTCAAAATGAGTTTTTTGAGTCTGTGATTCAACTTATCGCGCGCGCGATCGATGAAAAATCTCACTATACAGCGGGCCATTGTAACCGTGTACCAGAGATTGCTCTGATGTTGTCGGAAGCCGCCGAGAAATCCGAGCAAGCTTTGTTTAAAGGGTTTGCTTTTGAAAATGATGAAGAACGACGTGAGTTTCGTATCGCCGCTTGGCTACATGATTGTGGCAAAATTGCGACGCCAGAGTTTGTGGTCGATAAAGGCAGTAAATTAGAAACCAACTATAACCGAATCCACGAAGTTCGTATGCGCTTTGAGGTGCTGTGGCGAGATATACAAATCCAATACTTACTCAAAAAATTGCAAGAACTGGGCGTTGATGGACAGCCAGAACAAGCATTACAACAAGAATTTGCAGTACTTACCGAAGAGTTTAATTTTATTGCCAACGCTAACGTAGGGGCAGAATTCATGTCTGATCAAGATATTGCACGTCTGCATGAACTGGCTGAAAAAGAGTGGGTGCGATACTTCGATCGTGGATTGGGTTTATCTCCATTAGAGGAAGCGCGTTATCAGTTTAAAGCGACACCAGCAGTAGAGAAATTACTGACCGATCGCCCTGAACATGTGATTGAACGTGAACAGCCGTTTTATATCGACCCTGAGTTTGGTATCAATATGAAGGTGCCCGATATTCTCTATAACCATGGTGAGTTATATAACTTAGCTGTACAGCGTGGCACATTATCGGCAGAAGAGCGCTTTAAGATTAATGAACACATGATAAGTGGAATCAAAATGTTGGAGAGCATCCCATTCCCGCCCGAGCTTGAGCGCGTTCCTCGCTATGCGACGACTCACCATGAGGCGATGGAAGGCTTTGGTTATCCGAGAGGCTTGACTGGGAAAGAGTTGTCGATTCCTGAGCGTATTCTTGCAGTAGCCGATATTTTTGAGGCGCTAACCGCTGCCGACCGACCTTATAAGAAAGCCAAATCGCTAAGTGAGGCTATCCACATCATGTCTAAAATGGCATTAGGCGGGCACATTGATAAAGACGTGTTTAAATTATTGCTCACTAGCGGAACTTACCTAAGTTATGCTAAGCGCTACTTACCAGACGGGCTAATTGATGATGTTGATATCGAGGGATATATAGACAAGCTTTCATAATCCCCAAAGGTTTGTCCAGAAACGAGCCAGTAGATCATCGTTCTAACGTCTACTGGCCGCTATGCTTAACCTTTCAAATAACGGTTCATCAAATGCTGTTTAAAGTGCTCAGCATTGAGTGTTTCACCCGTTGCTCCTTTCACCAAATCATCGGTGTTAAGCAGGCTACCTTTACTCCAAATGTTCGACTCTAACCAAGTGAAGATAGGCGATAGGTCACCACTTTCAATCACAGCGTTCACATCGACCGTTTTCTTCATTGAAGCCATGAACTGAGCCGCGTACATCGCACCTAGTGTGTAAGATGGGAAGTAACCGAATGCGCCGTCTGTCCAGTGGATATCTTGCATACAGCCATTTGTGAAGTTGCCTTGAGTGCTTAAACCAAGGTAAGACTGCATCTTAGTGTTCCAAAGTTCTGGGACATCAGTGTGTTTGATTTTGCCGTTGATCAAGTCACGTTCAATTTCGTAACGTAAGATAACGTGCGCTGGGTAGGTCAGCTCATCGGCATCAACACGGATGAAGTCTTTCTTCACGCGAGTGTAGATCTTCTGGAAGTTATCTTTCTCAAATTCTGAGCCTGAGAACTGTTGTCCTGCTAGGTTGGCTAAGTGTCCGATGAATGGATCGCTGCGACCAACTTGCATTTCGAAGAACAGAGACTGAGATTCATGGATACCCATAGAGCGAGCCTCACCTGCTGGTTGGCCCGCTAGGTGTTTAGGTAAACCTTGTTCGTAACGTGCATGGCCCGTTTCATGGACGATGCCCATTAAGCTTTGAACGAATTCAGCTTCATCGTAGCGAGTTGTGATACGCACGTCTGAAGGCACGCCGCCACAGAACGGGTGAACACTTTCATCTAGTCGGCCGTGTTCAAAATCGAATTGTAGAAGCTTCATCACTTCTAGACCAAGTGCTTTTTGTTTCTCTGTCGAGTAGATACCAGATGGCGCGTTAAATTGCTCGCTCGACTGTTTTTCGATGACTTCGTCAATCAGGTTTGGTAGCCAGGTTTTAACGTCTGCAAACAAGATATCAAGCGAAGCTGAGCTGGTGCCCGGTTCGTAGATATCCAGCATCGCATCATAAGGGGTTAAGTTAGCGGCGTCTGCGCGGATTTGTGCTTCTTCGCGCGATAGCTCAACCACTTCACGCCAGTTCTTTTCAAAACCAACCCAGTCGTTTTCTCCACGTTGGCTACGCCACGCATGTTCACATTTTGAACCCGCTAGAGATTTCGCTTCAACCAGTTTTTCTGGAAGTAGGTTAGCTTGTTGCCATTGGCGTTTGATTTCACGTAGGGACGATTGTTGCTCGTTGTTTAATGCTTCGTTTTCAGCGTCTGCAATCCAATCGCCGAGTTGTGGCTGAGTCATTAGACCGTGAATATGAACAGAAAGCTCGGCCATCGCTTCACTACGTGCTTGATTGCCACCAGCCGGCATCATGGAAGCTTGGTCCCAACCACAAATAGAGGCTAGGTGCTGAAAGCGTGAACATTTTTGAGAGTGTTCGACTAGTTTTTTGAATGCGCTCATTTGACTACTCTTAATTTGGTTTCTTTAAATGACCCATAAGGCTGCATCAGTTTAAGGGGCATCTCGATGTTAAGTACTTTGAAGTTGGTCACTTCACTTTGTTTCTGAGGCTGTTCTTCTCAGTAGAAGATATAGCCTAAACAACGTAGGGCAGTGATATGCCAGTAATTTACTATTTGTTAACAAATTAAACTGTACCATTGTGCACAAAATCAGTGAGTTGTATAGCTGATGGCAATTGTTGCTTGCGAATTGTTCAGATACACGGTATTGATGATAGATCGCTGAACAAGAATGACAATGATATGGATATTTTGAACTTTGAGGCATTTCTAATTGCCATCACTATTTTAACGCTAACGCCGGGTTTAGATACGGCATTGGTAATTCGTAATACCAGTCGATCTGGCTTATCTGACGGTGTAATGACCAGCTTTGGTATCTGTAGCGGTCTTTATGTGCACGCTTTTTTCTCTGCGGTGGGTATCTCTGCGATTCTTGCTCAATCAGCTGAACTCTTTCAAGCCGTAAAAATGGTGGGTGCGGTTTACCTAATTTGGCTTGGTTTAAGCAGTTTACGCGCTTTGATGAAAAATGGTGGCGGGTTGAAGGTTGGCGAGCAAGCTCATCAAGCTTACAGTGCAAAACGTTCTTTGCGTGAAGGTTTCTTATCTAATGTGCTTAACCCAAAAACGGCGGTTTTCTATTTGGCTTTTCTGCCTCAATTTGTAAACCCTGAAGGCTCGCCTTTATTGCAATCTATGTTGATGGCTTCAGTCCACTTTATGATTGCGATGGTGTGGCAATGTGGTTTAGCTGGTGCATTGAACTCGGCTAAAAACTTGCTCAAGAATGCGAGTTTTATGAAGTGGATGGAAGGCGTGACTGGCATGGTACTAGTGGGGCTAGGCGTTAAGCTTCTAATGGAAGAGCCTGTGTAGTTCACTGTTTTTTACTGAACATGAATATATGAAAGCCCACGACGTGTCGTGGGCTTTTGTCTTTAGGGTGAACCGAGTGTTTTGGCAAATTAAGTGTTAAAGGTGAGTCATTGTGTTATTCAATAACGCTGATGTTCATCTCAGCACCTTCGAAACCTAAGTCACTCAACTCATCAGCATTGAAGTTGGTGGTGACTTCAATATCGCCAATACGTTCGGTAGTTTCGTTAACGGAATCTGTACTTCTTTTGCTACGTAGATTGTTGGTAATCGGTGTCGCTTGGCCAATCTCAATAGTACCTGCAAATTGAGAGTCTGCGTAGAAGTCACCCGATACATAAGAGTGGAATGGACGTAAGCTTCCGCCAGTCGCGTATTGCATGCTTGATAAGCCAGCTTCTTTAATAGCCCAGCCCCAATCCCACCATTTTGTTTCACCTGGAATGTATCGGTGATCCCATTGGTAGCGAATGTCTGCAGATTTATCACTGCCGCGACCCATAGTGAAGGTGTGAGCTCGGTAAGGGCGATTGTCTGGATGCGTATGCCATGCGTTGCCACCCCAACGTAGGAAGCCGTTAAACTCAACATCGTAGCTAATGTCGGCGTTGAATCGATACGGGTAGGAGATGCTTGAACGATACAGCTCGACTCGAATCGGAAGCTCTGAGTTTGCTGGAACCATTGGGCGCGCTTGAAGTGTTACTTGCTCGCTAGTGGAGCCCCCATTGGATTTAGAGAAGCTTTGGTTGGCTTCGAACTTAACGGTTAGTTTAGTTTCGCCAACAAGAGGCCACTTAAACGTATTCTCTGTTTGAACACTTTGTGAGAACCCGTAGCTGTTCGTTTTTGACCAGTTTGTTGACTCATCTACTTTAAGGTCGACAACCACTTGTTGCGCGATATTACTGTTGTTTCTTGCTGTTGCGTAAACGGTCTTAACCAGTTCACGATCTGATTCAACAACATCACCATGCCAAAAGTTATCGTCGTTAACGGTGTAGGCAAAGTTGTCGACGGTGATTTTAGTTTTTTCACCACAGCGATAACCGCTACAAGAACCACCATTGTTTCCTTGTATCACCCAACTGTCGCCAGAGCGCTTTATTGTCATGTCTTCGCCAACGTACTGACTGTTATTACCGCCAACCCACGCGTATCCAAGGTTGTGAGCTAGATAGCTTAGTGGGCGAACAAAATCGTTACGGTTATTGACCAACTCATATTGAACATCTAACTCGCTACCTTCTGGAACTGATTTAGCAGAGTAGTTTGGAATCTCAGACTGGTCATTGTTCGGATAACAGAACGTTTTGCCGTTGGTTGTATCTTGTTTAATAAGGCCATTATATCCCGGGCCCATGATCACCCAGTTTCCTTTTAAGCCTGTGATCTGCCAAGTGCCCATTCTAGCCAGCAAAGCACTCTTTTGCTCTTCGGCTTCAAAGCGGTCTAACGGGCGATAGCCAGAGCGACATACATCGTCACCAAGTTGGTCATGGACTATTTGGTCTGGGTAAATTTTTGCGTTTACGCCAGTAGATAGAACAGACAACACTGCGGTTGCTAAGAGACTTCTGTTTATTCGGATCATTAACAATTCCCTCATTTGTAATTTTTCTATTTTGATAATGTTTTTTGTGCCATGCAGTTAACAAGACAAGTTCACTTTTTCATGTTGATAAATAGATAGATACTGAAAAGGGTTGAATTAATTTACCTTTTAAATTCAACGGTTTGTATTGTTTGATTTGTTTTTTGGTGAAAGAGAGTGTAACTAAAAAGAAAATGTTTGATGAGGCTCAAACCGTTTTTAGAAAAATGAGAAGTTATGATTGATACATTAACGTCAAATAGTTTTTGACGTGGTCTATCGCGAGTGAAATGAATGGTTAAGTACGAGAGGAGACATATTATTCACATCGTTTTTATTTGATGTAAATATCAACAGGAAAGCGATAAATCAGATTTGGATGTTTAAATTTAATCCAGTGTTTTAAACACTCGATTAATTGAATGCTCAAAATACAAGAGATGTTTATTGATGCAGTAATAAATTTAACCATCCATTTTTTATGTGTAATATTCAGAACGATGTTAATTAAAACAAAGTGAATTTAACTGGTGGCCAAACGGCGACAAATTATCGTTTAGCCAACAGTTGTGTTCTTCCATTATTACATGTCCGAATGATGGCAAACAGATCATTTGAACTTAATATATCAACCTTAAGTGTTAAAGGGTCATTGTTGATAAGCAGGTAGGGCGACAACAAGCTGTCATTCATCGCTTTATTTATTTTTTGCACGGAGAGTAAGTCGATAGTGCCAGCTATTGAAAAGAATAGGGATTGAGAAGGGCCAGCCTCACCTCTAAACCGTAGAACAATCGGGTCGGGCATGCTGTCATCTTGGACGGACATTAGGTGTAGAACCTCGTTATCGCTTATTTTGGTGAGTCCATCGGTTCGTAATACATTTCCATCTAACACAAGATCTACCACGCTATGTTGATAACGGTGCTCTTCTTGGGGTGGAGAAGAAGGAATACTCCATATACCAATCAATAACGCTAACGAGGAAAACAGAGCTACAAATGGCATCATAATTGGCCTCTCTTTAGGAATAATTCTATCTCTTCACTCGCTCGGTCTAATTGCGTGGCCGTGTAAAAGATATTGATGGACTGACGTGTCGTCTTGTTGAGTATGGAGAGTTCTGAATAGCCGGGCTCATCGCTGATGTATGCCACGCAATCACATTGGTATTTGTAGAGAATAGCCTCGAGTTCAGGGCGCAAAGACATCTCCGTTTCCTGAAAAACTTGGACCTGCCCAACCCATTGTTCATTAAGCCGGTTAAAGGGCGTGATATCCCCAAGGCTTTTATCGTGAACCTTAGCAAAAGCCAATAATGCCGAGGACAACAATAAACAACCCGTTATGAAATAACACAGCCTGTTTTTGTATAAGCTGACCTGAGAGTAAGTAAGTGAAGTCGATTTGGATTCAGGTGTATCGTTGCTCGCAATAGAGGCCGCAATATTACTTTGACCGAGCGGGACTTGCTCGCTGACAGGCGTGAGGGGAGTCGTCACTTCGCTTTGTGGTTGCGAGTCAATAAAGACGCATTCATCAATAAGTCGGTAACCGACCTTTGGCACTGTGACGATGGGTGTTTCTCTGATGCCAAGTTTAACAAATCCTTGGCGAAGCAAACTGATACATTTCGCAAGTGACGTATCCCCAATGAACTCGCTTCCCCATGCGAAACTAATAATATCTTGTTTGTTCACAATCTCGGGTGAGTTTTTAAGTAATAACTCTAAAACGCGAGTTTCACGATATCCTATTTTAATAGAACGTTCGTCGTTATAAATACGGTTTTTAATCGGGTCAAATCTGATCATATAGCCAACGTTTTATTTTTATTATAATTCTCTCAACAATTTAGATGACTATAAACTGACTATTATATGAATTAAAGTCACATGTTTTATTCTGGTGTGTTTTTGCGTGGTTCAAACAAAAGCATTTTTCATTTTTTATGAAAGAAACTCTGCTATCTAGTCACAATCTGTTAAATATAAGTAATATCTAATTAAGTTTTGATTTTATTAGGGAACTTTTAATTAGAGAGTATTGGCTTAATCTTTGTCTCTAATTTAATTAGAACAGTGCTCTAATTAAAATCTTATTTTATTTGTGGGTATACGGTAGTAATAATTTAGTCAGTTTAAGTATTGAATGGATAGAAAAAAGCCCGCACTTGAATTGAAGTGACCCCGTAAAGTTGGACATTTCTGTTAAGCGGCTTTCAAGGCCTGAGTTCGATATTCTATCGGAGTCAGGCCTTTTAGTTTCACTTTTATACGTTTGGTATTGTAGTACTCGATGTATTCTTTAATTTGCTCTATCAGAGCATCTGCATCTTCAAAGCTTTGGTTGTGATACATCTCTGTTTTGAGTAAAGCAAAAAAGTTTTCAGCAACCGCATTATCCAAGCAGTTACCTTTTCTCGACATGCTTTGTGTTAACCCACTCTCCGCTACCTTTTTTTGATACTGTCGATGG